>DASYEK010000001.1:0-11462 GCA_036499085.1 Herbaspirillum sp.
TTCACTTACGACGTCGGCGGCCTGTACTACTATTATCCGGACAACAACCTGTCGACCATCGGCCTGAAGAATGCCAATACCTTCGAACTGTACGGCCAGATCGGCTACGACACTGCGTATTTCAAAGTGTCGAACTCGCTGACCAATGCCTTCGGCAACGTCGACAGCAAGAACAGCCGCTACTACGACCTGAGCTGGAATCCGGCCCTGGCCGGCGGCGTGACCCTGGGCCTGCATGTCGGCCACCAGACCATCAACGGCACCCAGACTAGCGGCGCGTCCAATAGCTTCTATAGCTACAACGACTGGAAAGTCGGCATCAGCAAGACATTCGACAGCCTGGCCGGCATTACCGCAGGCATCGCTTATGTCGGCACCGATGCCGCAGCAGGTGCTTACGTGACACCCGACGGCAAGAACACCGGCCGAGGCGGCGTGGTCGTCTCTATCGCAAAAACATTCTAATCGAGGTCGAGCATGAAATTGATTACAGCGATTATCAAGCCCTTTAAGCTCGATGAGGTCCGTGAGGCCTTGTCCGCTATCGGTGTGCAAGGGATTACGGTAACGGAAGTCAAAGGCTTCGGTCGCCAGAAGGGGCACACCGAGTTGTATCGCGGCGCCGAATACGTGGTCGACTTCTTGCCGAAGACAAAAATCGAAGCAGCGGTTGACGACTCCATCGTGGAACGTGCACTGGAGGCAATCGAGACCGCCGCGCGCACCGGCAAGATCGGCGACGGAAAGATTTTCGTCCAGGACTTGCAAGAGGTGATCCGTATCCGTACCGGTGAAACCGGCAAAGAAGCGCTTTAAGGGGAAATTACATGAGTATGAAAAATATGCTGACAAAGGCCCTGGCAATCGGCGCTTTGTTATTCGCAGTAGGATTTGCCGCGCCCGCGGGCGCGCAAGATGCCGCTCCCAAGGCGGACGCGCCCGCTGCAACGGCACCAGCCGATGCAGCGCCAGCCGCCGCGACCCCAGCCGCGCCTGCAGCTGCTGCCGCCGCCGCACCAGCGGCTGCTGCTGCGCCAGCGCCAACGCCGAACAAGGGCGATACATCGTGGATGCTGACCTGTACCGCACTGGTGATTCTGATGACACTGCCGGGCCTGGGCCTGTTCTACGGCGGCCTGGTCCGCAGCAAGAACATGCTGTCGGTGCTGATGCAATGCTTCGTGATCTTTTCGATCATTTATATCCTGTGGTTCGTCTACGGCTACAGCATTGCGTTCACCCAAGGCGGTTCGTTCTTCGGCGGCTTCGATCGCCTGCTTCTGCACGGCATGACCGGCGACTCGAATACAGCGACCTTCAGCAAGGGCGTCGTGATTCCCGAGCTGTCCTTCGTTGCCTTCCAGGGCGCATTCGCGGCCATCACCTGCGCACTGATCATCGGTTCGTTCGCGGAACGCGCGAAGTTCTCCGCGATCCTGGCATTCGTGGTGCTGTGGTTCACATTCGCCTACCTGCCGATGGCGCACATGGTCTGGTTCTGGGCCGGCCCTGATGCCTATACCGACGCTGCCGCAGGCGATGCAGCGACCGCAACCGCAGGCTGGTTGTTCCAGAAGGGCGCCCTGGATTATGCCGGCGGCACTGTCGTGCATATCAACGCCGCGATCGCGGGCCTGGTCGGTGCGTACATGATCAAGCCTCGCCTCGGTTACGGCAAGGAAGCAATGAAGCCGCATAGCCTGACATTGACCATGGTCGGCGCGTCGTTGCTGTGGTTCGGCTGGTTCGGTTTCAACGCAGGTTCCGGCCTGGAAGCCAACGGCGGCGCCGCACTGGCCTTCGTCAATACCATCCTGGCAACAGCTGCTGCCGTGCTGTCGTGGAGCTTCGCTGAGTGGATCGGCAAGGGCAAGCCTTCGATGCTGGGCGGTGCTTCCGGTGCGGTTGCCGGCCTGGTTGCGATTACGCCTGCGGCCGGTTTTGTCGGTCCGATCGGTGCGGTTGTGATGGGCCTGCTGGCTGGCCTGCTGTGCTTGTGGGGTGTTACCGGCCTGAAAAAGCTGCTGGGAGCGGACGATGCGCTGGACGTGTTCGGCGTGCATGGCATCGGCGGTATCCTGGGTGCGTTGCTGACCGGCGTGTTCACTTCGCCTAGCCTCGGCGGCGTCGGTATCTACGACTACGTTGCAAATGCGGTCGCCCCCGACTACTCGATCGGCAGCCAGGTCTGGATTCAATTCCAGGGCGTGCTGACCACCGTGGTCGTCTCAGGCATCGTTTCGCTGATTGCCTACAAGCTGGTCGACATCGTCATCGGCCTGCGCGTTACCGAGGAAGAAGAACGCGAAGGCCTGGACATCTCCAGCCACGGCGAATCTGCTTATCATCCTTAATCGGTGATCGCCGCCCCGTAACAAGGGCGGTTGCTACAACAATTTGTTTGGACATCCTTTATGCCCCGCCTGGAATCAGGTGGGGCATTTTTTATTGGGCAAGGACGGATTTTCGCGGCGCCGCGCTTTTATATATGATGGGCAGCCTTTAAATATGCCGGGTTGTCGCTATCTATCAATCCGGATACTGTCGTTCTCTGGCGTTTTCCGATGCGGCGCCCGACGCTGTCGGACGATAAACGCTAAAATTGGTGTCGGCCGCGTTTGCCGTTGCCTGCTGCTGCCCTCTTGCAAAGAAGAAAGTTGTCAATACCATGGTGCCCCATCTCGTTACCGCCCTGAACGGACCGTTGCTCGATCTCGAAAACAAGATCCTGGCGGCAACGCCTGCTATCGAACGCTGGTTCCGGCTTGAGTGGCAGGAACATACCCCGCCTTTCTATTGTTCCGTCGATCTGCGCAACGCCGGCTTCAAGCTGGCGCCGGTCGATACCAATCTGTTTCCGGGCGGCTTCAACAATCTGTCGCCGGAGATGCTGCCGCTGGCCGTGCAGGCCGCCATGGCCGCGATCGACAAATATTGTCCGGATGCCAGGAATTTGCTGCTGATCCCGGAACAAAACACGCGCAATACCTTTTATTTGCAGAATCTGGCGCGCCTGATCCAGATTTTCCGCCAGACCGGGCTGAATGTGCGCCTGGGGTCGTTGTCGCCGGACCTGAAAAAGCCGACGCCGCTCGAATTGCCCGACGGCAGCATGATCACGCTGGAACCGCTGGAACGCTCCAAGAACGGCCGCCGCCTCGGCCTGAAGAATTTCGATCCCTGCACGGTGCTGTTGAACAACGATCTGTCGATCGGCATCCCGGACGTGCTGGAAAACCTGCACGAACAGAACGTGCTGCCGCCGCTGCATGCCGGCTGGTCGGTGCGCCGCAAGAGCAATCATTTCACGGCCTATGACGAAGTGGTCAAGAAGTTTTCCAAGCTGATCGACGTCGATCCATGGATGCTCAATCCCTTCTTCAAGGTCTGCGGCGAAGTCGATTTCCACGCGGCAGCCGACGAAGAGCGCCTGATCGCCAACGTCGACTCGCTGCTGGCCAAGATCCGCAAGAAATACAAGGAATACGGCATCAAGGAAACCCCGTTCGTCATCATCAAGGCCGATGCCGGCACCTACGGCATGGGCATCATGACCGTGCGCCATTCCAGCGAAATCAAGGAACTCAGCCGCGTGCAGCGCAACAACATGGCGCTGGGCAAGGAGGGCTTGGAAACCAGTGAAATCATTATCCAGGAAGGCGTGCATTCGTTCGAACGCATCAACGACGCCGTGGCCGAGCCGGTGGTGTACATGATCGACCGCTATGTGGTCGGCGGTTTCTATCGCGTGCATGCGGATCGCGCGGCGAACGAAAATCTGAATGCGCCGGGCGCGCATTTCGTGCCGCTGGCCTTCGCGCAGCAGCACGCCCTGCCCGACTTGCTGGCCAAGGCCGGCACCACGGCGCCGAACCGGTTTTACATGTATGGTGTGGTGGCGCGTCTGGCGGCCGTGGCGGCGTCGCTGGAAATGGAGCGCACCGATCCGAATCCTGAAATCTATTAAGTAGTGACAATCAAGGCAGCAAGCGACAACAAAATGAAAATTGCATTCCTGGCGGACCCGCTTTCCCAATTCAAGATCTACAAGGATTCGACTTACTCCATGATGGTCGAGGCCGCGCGCCGCAGCCATCAGGTGTTCGCCTTCGAGCAGCAGGACATGGTGCTGCAGTCGGGCCTGGTGACGGCGTTCGCCGCGCCGGTGGCGCTGACCGGCGTCACGGACGGCTCCGCCGACTGGTATCGCCTCGGCAAGTACAGCGAGATGTATCTGTCCGAATTCGATGCGATCGTGGTGCGCAAGGACCCGCCGTTCGACATGGAATACATCTACACCACGTATTTGCTGGAAATCGCGGAAAAGCAGGGCGCCCGCGTCTTCAACAAGCCGGCCGCGATCCGCGACCACAACGAGAAACTGGCGATCGCGCAATTTTCGCAATACACCGCGCCCACCCTGGTCACGCGCGACGCCAAGCGCCTGCGCGCTTTCCACGCCGAGCACAAGGACGTGATCCTGAAGCCCCTGGACGGGATGGGCGGCGCCGGCATTTTCCGGGTGGGCGAAGACGGCATGAACCTGGGTTCGATCGTCGAAACGCTGACCGATAACGGCAATCGCACAATCATGGTGCAGAAATTCATTCCGCAGATTACCGAAGGCGACAAGCGTATCCTGCTCATCGGCGGCAAAGTGGTGCCTTTCGTGTTGGCGCGCATCCCGCAAGGCAGCGAAGTGCGCGGCAACCTGGCGGCTGGCGGCCTGGGCGTGGCGCAGCCGATCAGCGCGGCGAACCTGAAAATGGCGGAAGCCCTGGCGCCGGTGCTCGATGCGCGCGGCCTGCTTCTGGTGGGATTGGATGCGATCGGCGACTACCTGACCGAAATCAACGTCACCAGCCCGACCTGCTTCCAGGAAATCAGGCAACAGGCCGGCTTCGACGTCGCCGAAATGTTCATCGACGCGGTGGAAGCTGCGGTAAAGTAGTTTGTCTTAGCAATATTCGTCATTTACCCGATGTTTGGGCGACGCATTTAATTTTCGGATAAGTCTGTTCAAATATATGGTCGGTATACTTCTCTTGACACATGCACCGCTGGGACAGGCTTTCGTCGCTGCCGCAACGCATGTGTTTCGCACCCAGCCGGACCGCTTCGAGGCGATCGATATGCAGGCCGACCAGAATCCTGCCGAGATCCAGACGCTGGCGGACCAGGCGATTCATCGCCTCAACGACGGCAGCGGCGTACTGGTCATCACGGACATCATGGGCGGCACGCCTTCGAACTGCACCGGCCCGCTTTGCGCGATGCCGGATGTGGAGGTGATTGCCGGTATCAGCCTGCCGATGCTGCTGCGTGCCATTACCTATCGGGAAGATACGCTGGATGTGGTGGTGGAAATGGCCCTGGCCGGCGGACACAATGGCGCGGTGCGCGTGGATAATCGAATTCGTCTCTCTTCTGCTTAAAAATAAAAATGATCGAAAAAGAACTGGAAATAATCAACAAGCTGGGTCTGCATGCGCGCGCTTCGGCCAAACTGACGCAGACCGCCGGCAAATATCAGAGTGAAGTCTGGTTGAGTTACAACAAGCGGCGCGTCAACGCCAAATCGATCATGGGTGTCATGATGCTGGCCGCCGGCAAGGGCAGCGTGGTGATGCTGGAGACCGACGGCGCCGACGAGCAGGCCGCCATCGATGCGCTGACAGCGCTGATCGGCGACCGCTTCGGCGAGGGCGAATAACGCGGCATGGCGTGTTGACACAATGGATCGACGCGGATAAAAAGTAAAAACGGAGACTCGCGATGGCATCCTTCACCTTACACGGCATTTCTGTTTCGCAAGGCATTGCGATCGGACGCGCGCATCTGCTGAAACCGGCAGCGCTGGACGTCGAGCATTACCTGATCGCACAAGAACAGGTCGAGGCCGAAGTGCAGCGCCTGAAGGACGCGATCATCGCCGTGCACCAGGAACTGCACACCATCCGCCATGCGTTGCCGAAAGACGCGCCGACCGAGCTGGCGGCCTTTCTGGACGTGCATGCGCTGATCCTGTCGGACACCATGCTGTCCGAAATGCCGCTCGAAATCATCCGCAACCGTTATTACAATGCCGAATGGGCGCTGGTCACGCAGATCGATGAATTGTCGGCCCAGTTCGACGAGATCGAGGACGCTTACCTGCGCGAACGCAAGGCCGATATCCAGCAGGTCGGCGAGCGCATCCTGAAAGTGCTGACCGGATCGGCCACGGTGCTGCCGGGGGCCGACGGCGAATCCGCGTCGGCCAACATCATCGTCGTGGCGCACGATATCTCCCCGGCCGACATGCTGCAGTTCCGCGACCGCGCCTTCGGCGGTTTCGTGACCGACTTGGGCGGGCAGAACTCGCATACCGCCATCGTCGCGCGCAGCCTGGATATTCCGGCCGCGGTCGGCATGCACAACGCGTCCGGCCTGGTCAAGCAGGACGACCTGCTGATCATCGACGGCGACGCCGGCGTGGTCATCGTCGATCCCGCGCCGCTGGTGCTGGCGCAATACCGCGAATGCCAGGCCCGCCTGCTGCGCGACCGCAAGAAACTGGGGCGCCTGAAAAAGACGCCGGCTGTGACGCAGGATGGCGTGCATATCGAATTGCTGGCCAACATCGAGCTGCCCGACGATAGCCGCGCCGCGATGGATGCCGGCGCCAACGGCGTGGGCTTGTTCCGTTCCGAATTCCTGTTCATGGGGCGCGGTGGATTCCTGGAAAAATTCCCGACCGAAGACGAGCAATTCGAAGGTTACCGCAGCACCGTGACGGCAATGAAAGGACGGCCGGTCACCATTCGCACGCTGGATGTCGGCGCCGACAAGCCGCTGGATGCGGAGGAGCAGACCGCGTTGAATCCCGCGCTGGGTTTGCGCGCGATCCGCTATTGCCTGGCGGAACCGCAGATTTTCCTGACGCAGTTGCGCGCCATCCTGCGCGCTTCGGCATACGGCCCGATCAAGCTGCTGATTCCGATGCTGGCGCATGCCTTCGAGATCGACCAGACGCTGGCGCTGGTGGCGCAGGCCAAATCGCAGTTGCAGGCGCGTGGGCAAAAGTTCGATGCGGCCATTCCGATCGGCGCGATGATCGAAATCCCGGCCGCTGCATTGGCGCTCCCGATGTTCATCAAGCGCCTGGATTTCCTGTCGATCGGCACCAACGACCTGATCCAGTACACGCTGGCGATCGACCGCGTCGACCACGAAGTCGCGCATCTTTACAATCCGCTGCATCCGGCCATCCTGTATCTGCTGTCCAGCGTCATCGCGATCGGCAAGAAGGCAAACGTGCCGGTGGCGGTCTGCGGCGAAATGGCGGGCGACATCAAGCTGACGCGCTTGCTGCTGGGCATGGGGCTGACGGAATTCTCGATGCACCCGGCGCAGTTGCTCTCGGTCAAGCAGGAAATCCTGAACAGCGACCTCAGCCTGCTCACGCCGCGGGTCAAGAAAATCCTGCGCAATACGGAACCCATGGCGATTGCCGCCGCAGTGGCCGACTTGCGCGGGGGGAGCGCCGGCAGCGCGCCGGCGCCGGCCTCGCCGCCGGCGCGCCGCATCAAAATGGCGGTCTGAACACGGCCGGCCCGCCGCGCCGGTTTGACGCGGCAGGCCGACTTGGTTATTCTTGCAGCATTGCGCCGATTTGAGTGATTTGCATCAATCTCAGCTTGCGGGCGCAGGAAGACTCCAATGGAAGCGCATTGCTTCCGCGGTCTCCAAATAAATACGGCTAAAGCGAGCTTGATCATAAGCCCCGAATTTAGCCCGCCGATTTTCGCGGGCTTTTTTATTTTGAACTGAGAATTGTCGTCTATGCCGCTTGGAATCGTTGCGCCGCAAACCATGCATTTTGACAAGCCCCTGCAATTGCAGAGCGGGGCGACGCTCTCCAATTACGACCTGGTGTACGAGACCTACGGCACGCTGAACGCCGCGTGTTCGAACGCCGTGCTGGTGTGCCATGCGCTCAATGCCTCGCACCACGTGGCCGGGCGCTACGGCGACGACCCGGACAGCGTGGGCTGGTGGGACAACATGGTCGGCCCCGGCAAGCCGCTGGATACCGATCGCTTCTTCGTGATCGGCGTCAATAATCTCGGCTCCTGTTTCGGTTCGACCGGACCGATGCACATCAATGCCGCCACCGGCAAGCCTTACGGCGCCGGCTTCCCCGTGGTCACCGTGGACGATTGGGTGCACGCCCAGGCGCTGCTGGCCGACGCGCTCGGCATCGAGCAATTCGCGGCGGTGATGGGCGGATCGCTGGGCGGCATGCAGGCCCTGGCCTGGAGCATGCTGTTTCCGCAGCGCCTGCGCCATTGCGTCGTGATCGCCTCCACCCCCAAGCTGTCGGCGCAGAATATCGCCTTCAACGATGTCGCGCGGCAGGCGATCCTGACCGACCCCGATTTCCACGGCGGCGATTACTACGCCTACGGGGTGGTGCCGAAAAACGGCCTGCGCGTGGCGCGCATGGTCGGCCACATCACTTACCTGTCTGACGACGACATGGCGGCCAAATTCGGACGAGAGCTGCGCAATGGCGCCTACCAGTTCGGCTACGGGGTCGATTTCGAGATCGAATCCTATCTGCGCTACCAGGGAGACAAGTTTTCAACCTATTTCGACGCCAATACCTATCTGCTGATCACCAAGGCGCTCGATTATTTCGATCCTGCCAAGGAATTCGGCGGCGACCTGAGCGCGGCGTTCCATGGCATCCAGGCCAAATTCCTGGTGATTTCCTTCATGACCGACTGGCGTTTCGCGCCCGAGCGCAGCCGAGACATGGTGCAGGCCCTGGTCAAGAACAAGCGCCGCGTCAGCTATGCCGAAATCGATGCGCCGCATGGCCACGACGCCTTCCTGCTGGACGATGCCCGCTATATGAAGCTGGTGCGTGAATATTACCAACGCATCTGGAATGAATTGAACGAGGTGGCGGCATGAAATTCTCCGAATTGCGCCAATTGCGTCCGGATCTGGCATTTATTGCGCACTGGGTGCGCGTACAGTCGCATGTCCTCGACCTGGGTTGCGGCGACGGCGTGATGCTGGATTACCTGCAAAGCGACAAAGGCTGCAGCGGTTACGGCATCGAAATCGACGACGGCCAGATTCCGCAATGCGTGGCGCGCGAGGTATCCGTAATCCAGCAGGATATGGAAGCGGGGCTGGCCATGTTCACCGACAACGCGTTCGACACCGTGTTGTGTCTGTCGGCGCTGCAGATGATGAAGGATGTCGAAGGTACCTTGCGCGAAATCGCCCGCGTTGGACGGCAGGCGATCGTCTCGTTCCCCAATTTCGCCTATTGGCCGCACCGGCTGGCGTTGCTGCGCGGACACATGCCGGTTTCCAAATCGCTCCCCTACGACTGGTACGACACGCCCAACCTGCGTTGCGCAACCATTACCGACTTCGAAGCGCTGGCCAATGAAGTGGGGCTGGAGGTGCTGGAACGGGTGGCGCTGGACGACGGCAAGCCGGTTTCGGTGCTGCCGAACTGGCGCGGCAGCCTGGCGGTGTTTCGGCTGAAGAAAAAATAAAGAAAACTTGGCAAGTTTCCGTAGCTTTTTGTTGACAAGGCAAAGGTGTTCCAATATAGTTTTGGGTTCCCCGTGGAGAGGTGGCCGAGTGGTTAATGGCAGCAGACTGTAAATCTGCCCTCTTGCGAGTACGCTGGTTCGAATCCAGCCCTCTCCACCAGAGAATTAAAAGTAATAGCGACGCAAAAGCCTGGAGTTGGCGCAGTTTGGCCGATAGTTTGTCGGGTTGGCAGTAGGTTGCAATTAAGGTTTTTACCGGTTTAGTGGCAAGTCGGGCAGGAATGACCGGCTTGCGGTTGTCGGTGTCGTATGTGGTTTTGAACCGGTCTCGCGGGTGTAGCTCAATGGTAGAGCTGAAGCCTTCCAAGCTTATGACGAGGGTTCGATTCCCTTCACCCGCTCCAGTTTTCGGTTTGCATCGTTCGGCTGTTGGTGCAAATCGCGGTTGTTGCAAAGTTGGTTGGGCTGGCCAGGCGCCGACGCAGGCAGTACTGCGGGGAGGCAAGAGGCGCATAACGCCAGATTGATTTTGCAGCGGCTTTTAGTCTGTCGCCCTTGTAGCTCAGTGGTAGAGCACTCCCTTGGTAAGGGAGAGGCCACGTGTTCAATCCACGTCAAGGGCACCAAATGCAGTTCGCGCAATAGTGTCGCATCAGGTTAGGTCGGGCGTTTTGCCTGAGCATTCTCATCAAAATCGTTAGGAGTCCAAAATGGCAAAAGGCAAGTTTGAACGGACCAAGCCCCACGTAAACGTGGGCACAATCGGTCACGTCGATCATGGTAAAACCACGCTGACAGCGGCGATTGCGACGGTATTGTCGAAGAAGTTCGGCGGCGAAGCCAAGGCCTACGACCAGATCGATGCGGCGCCGGAAGAAAAGGCACGCGGCATCACGATCAACACAGCGCACGTTGAATATGAAACAGCGAACCGCCACTATGCGCACGTTGACTGCCCAGGCCACGCCGACTATGTGAAGAACATGATCACGGGCGCAGCGCAGATGGACGGCGCGATCCTGGTGTGCTCGGCAGCCGACGGTCCGATGCCGCAAACACGCGAACACATCCTGCTGTCGCGCCAGGTTGGCGTGCCATACATCATCGTGTTCCTGAACAAGGCCGACATGGTCGATGACGAAGAGTTGCTGGAACTGGTTGAAATGGAAGTGCGCGAGCTGTTGTCGAAGTACGACTTCCCGGGCGACGACCTGCCGATCATCAAGGGTTCGGCCAAGCTGGCGCTGGAAGGCGACACTGGTCCGTTGGGCGAACAGGCGATCATGGCACTGGCCGAAGCATTGGATACTTATATTCCAACACCAGAGCGCGCAGTTGACGGCGCGTTCCTGCTGCCGGTGGAAGACGTGTTCTCGATCTCGGGCCGCGGCACCGTGGTGACAGGCCGTATCGAGCGCGGCATCGTGAAGGTTGGCGAAGAGCTGGAAATCGTGGGTATCCGCGATACAGCCAAGACCACTTGCACCGGCGTGGAAATGTTCCGCAAGCTGCTGGACCAAGGTCAAGCGGGCGACAACGTCGGCGTGCTGCTGCGCGGCACCAAGCGTGAAGACGTGGAGCGGGGCCAAGTGCTGGCCAAGCCGGGTTCGATCAAGCCGCACAAGCATTTCACAGGCGAGATCTATGTGCTGTCGAAAGACGAAGGCGGCCGCCATACGCCGTTCTTCAACAACTATCGTCCGCAGTTCTACTTCCGTACCACGGACGTGACTGGCTCGATCGAGTTGCCGGCAGACAAAGAAATGGTGATGCCTGGCGATAACGTGTCGATCACAGTGATGCTGATCAACCCGATCGCGATGGAAGAAGGCCTGCGTTTCGCGATTCGCGAAGGCGGCCGTACCGTCGGCGCCGGTGTTGTTGCCAAGATCATGGAGTAAT
>DASYEK010000002.1:0-3911 GCA_036499085.1 Herbaspirillum sp.
GATCGCGGGAATCGCGTGCATGGTATAGGTCAACGGCAGCAGCATCGAAATCGCCGACAGCGCGCCCATGCCCGGCAGCACGCCGATCAGGTTGCCGATCAGCACGCCGAAAAAAGACCACATCAAATTATGCGGCTGGAGGGCGACGCCGAAGCCCGCCCATAAATCCATCAAAGCCTGGTAAATCATTGCTTAACCCCACTGAAACAACGGAAACTGCACTTGCAGGCCATACGAGAAGACCGCGACGCACACGGCGCACATGACCACTGCCAGTATGAATGCGCTCTTCACGGTATTTTGCCGATCGCCCAATGCGGAAATGAAGACCACCGCGAAGGTCGCCGGGATCAGCCCGCCGTATTGCCCGAAAACCACGAATGCGATGATGGAGAGCGAGATGCAGATCCAGCCGCGCCATTCCGGCCGCAGGTTCTCTTCTTTCTCGCCCGGCTCGGCTGCAGCAGCCGCCGCGCCGATCATGATCAGCGCGCCGGTCAGCGCCAGGATGGCGCCGAGCGCCACCGGAAAGAACCCCGGCCCCATATGGACCAGCGAGCCGATGCGGTAAGACATGCCTTCCCAGATCGCGCCCAGTCCCAGCAGCAGCATCAGCCCACCGCCGTAATAGTCCCGGTTATGTTTATTGATGAAGCCGTACTGCTTCTCGTTTTCCATCAGTCGTTCTCCTGTTTCAAAATGCGGCCGGACCGCCATGGCGGTCCGGGTGTTCCATCGTCCTGTCCTCAGGACGATTATTCCGGCTTGACGTTGGCGGCAAGCGTTACCTTGCGCCACATCTGTGTTTCGTTTTTCGCCAGCGTCAGCAATTCTTCCGGCGTGGTGGTTTTCAAAATCAGGCCTTCCTTGGTCAGGCTGTCCTTGACGGCAGGATCCTGCAGCGCGGCCATGATGGCGCCGCGATATTGCGCCACCAGCGCGGGCGGCATCTTCGGCGGACCCCAGACCGCATACCATGGATCGACGTGGTAATTGGTGGCGCCCTGCTCGGCCAGCGTCGGAATATCCGGGAAGGCCGGATGCCGGTAGCGCAGCGAGCCGCCGATGATTTTCAGCTGGCCGGCCTTGGCCAGCGGCGTCGCGACCTGGATCGGCATGAACATGGTCGGCACCTGGCCGCCCACCAGATCGGTGAAGGCCTGCGACGATCCCTTGTACGGCACATGCTCCAGCGAAATGCCGACCGACTGCTGCAGCATCAGCATGCACAGATGATGATGCGTGCCGACGCCGGGCGAGGCATAGAAATTATTCTTGGTCGATTTGGCCCAGGTAATGAATTCGGGCAGATTCCTGGCCGGCACGTCCTTGTGCACCACCAGCACGAACGAGGTCGACGACACTTGCGTAATCGGCGTGAAACCGTTCAGCACATCGAAATCGACTTTCTTGTAGAACATCGGCAGCGTCAGCGTGGTGGCCGGGACGATCATCAAGGTGCCTGGATCGGTGGACTTGGCCACGTAACCCATGCCGATCATGCCCGATGCGCCGGGACGATTGTCGACCATGTAATTCATGTCCAGCTTGGCCTGCATGGCGGGACCGATCGCGCGTCCGATCAGGTCGGGCGTGGTGCCCGGCGTCAACGGGACGATCATCTTCAGCAATTTCTGCTGCGCCAGCACGGCGCCGAAGCGGACCGCCATCGCGCCTGCGGCGATGCCCTTCAATATCATTCTGCGATGTGGTTTCACAGTGTCTCCCATTTATATTCTTACTTTATTACTTTCAATAATAAACTATCTGTTTAGACGGGACGCGTACTTTTTGCGGTTTTTCCAGCGCTTTTCGATACGCTTTTGCCACGCTTTTGTAGGATACGCATCCCGTCTTCCCTCAGGCCATGCCGATTCAGCCCTGCTTTTCCGCTTCCAGCAGCTTCAGTGTCTTGGTGCGGACCAGGTTCCAGAAACGGCCGTATTCCTGCCAGGAAATATTCGCGGCGACTTCCTTGTCGTCCATGAACGTGATCGTCCCGTTCGGGCCTTTCAGCATTTCGGCCTGGAATTGCATGCGCGCGTTCTGTTCCAGATACACGCTGCGGCCAACCGCCACGCCCAGCGCTTCGCCGACCACCACCGCGCCATGGCCGCGCATCAGCGCCGCCGGATGAGCGCCCAGCTTCCTGGCCAGCGAGCCGCCCAGTTGCGCATCGCGCACCAGCATGTCGGTGCCTTCGCGCGCTTCGCGGATTTCCCAGTTCGGCACGCCCTGGCCGATGAACGCGGACATGTGGAAGATCGGCTTCAGGCCGGTATTGGTGCAGCAGAATGGAATCACGGACGGCGAATGGTTGTGCACCACCGCCATGACTTCAGGCCGCGCCTTGTACACTTCGCCGTGGATGAAGCGCTCCAGCACGGGGCTGAAACCCTTCGGCGCATTGATCGGTTCGCTGTCCATGCCGAATTCCATCATGTCGGCTTCGGTCACCAGTTCCGGCGCGATCGAACGCGCCATGAAGAAGCGGTTCGGATCGGTCGGCGAACGCACGCTGATATGGCCGTAGGCGTCGATGATGCCGTGATCGGCGAGGACGCGGTAAGCGATCACTAAATCCTGTAGCAGGCTCATTTGTTTTCCTTAAAAGTTGATTGAATCGGATCTGCGTTGATTAATTCAGCTCGATCTTGCCGCGCGCCACCACCTGGTTCCACAGCTTCAGCTCGCGCGCCACCAGTGCGGCCAGCTTGTCGGGGGTGCCGCCGGCCGGATCCACGCCCTGCTTGGCCATGGCGTCCTTGATTTCGGGCAGCTTGAGCAGTTGGTCGATTTCCGCGCTCATCTTGGCGGCCAGCGGCGCAGGCATGCCGGCCGGCGCCATCACGCCGTACCAGGTTTCCACCACCAGGTTCGGATAACCGAGTTCGACCATGGTCGGCACTTGCGGGAAAGTCGGCGCGCGGGTGCGGCCCATTGTCGCCAGCATGCGCACTTCGCCGCCCTTGGCCAGCGGGGTGGCGGTCTGCAATGCCACGACGCTGGCCTGCACATGGCCGCCCAGCAGATCGTTCAGCGCGCCGGCGCTACCCTTGTAAGGCACGTGCGTCATGTCGGTGCCGGTTTCCTGCTTGAACAGTTCCATCGCCAGATGCTGCGAGCTGCCCGGGCCGGGCGACGCGTAGTTGACCACGCCGGGTTGTTTCTTGATCTGGGCGATGAATTCCTTCAGGTCCTTGGCCGGAAACTTGTTGTTGACCAGCAGCGTGAAGGCGCTGGTGCCGAGCAGCGAGACCGGCGTGAAGCCCTTGGCGGCGTCGTAAGGCAGCTTGGTGGTCGCCGCCAGCGTGCCGTAGGAGGTCGCGGCGAACAGGAAGGTATAGCCGTCCGGCGCTGCCTTGAACGCATACTGGGTGCCGATGATGCCGCTGGCGCCGGTGCGGTTGTCGACAATCACCGGCACTTTCCATTGCTGCGTGATCTTGGCGCCGAGCAGGCGCGCCAGCACGTCGGCGGTGGTGCCCGGCGTGTAAGGTACGACGAAGGTGATCGGATGCGAAGGATAGGTCTGCGCTTGCGCCGCGGTCGGCAATGCAAAGGCGCACAGCAGGCCGATTGCGGCGGCGGCCAGTGATTTGGTACGAGTCATTGTTATGTTCATGATTCCGGTTCTCCCGTAAATTTTCTGGTTTACTTCGTTTAGCTTGCTTCGATGCGACAACTGCAAATTCTTTATCCGCCCTTCGACACGCTACGCTGCTCAGGCTGAACGGTTTTTAGATTTTGAATTTCATAAAACCATAAATCCCCGTTCGGCCTGAGTAGGCCAAAGGCCGTATCGAAGGCTAGCCGGCCGTAGCCATTACTTGAGCTTGAACACCTTCTCCGCATTGGTCTGGAAGAAGGCCTTCTTGTTCTCCGCGCTCATTTCCATGCCGTCCATGGCC
>DASYEK010000003.1:0-56804 GCA_036499085.1 Herbaspirillum sp.
GACGGTCTGCGACTGATTCTGGCTGCCGCTGCCATAGCTGATGCCGCTCATCAGGCTTGCGGAGAACCCGCTCTTGCTCTCCTCATGCGCATGCTTTTCATCATCGCTCTCCGCCGCACTGGAAATCGTCAAGTCATGCCCAGCAACAAGCCCCAGATCATGCTGCGCTGTAATCTGGCTGGCGCCGATAGCAATATCGTTCCCCGCAACAATACTGACCGAATTCCCCGAAACGCTACTCCCGACAACCAGATTCTTGTTGCTTGCGTCGCTGCTGCTTGAACTGCTGCTCGATAAAAATCCCTTCGACGAGTTATGCGATTCCAGATCCCACTGATGGGTTTCCATCGCTTGCTGGATGGCGACATCGCCGCTGGCCGCCAGCGTGACGTCGCCGCCCGCCGCAACGCCGCTGCCGGTCAGGGCGAGATCCCCCGTCTGGCCTGCGCCCGCCTTGAGCGTCAGATCGTCAGAAGCGGCAATATGCGTGCCGACGACAGTCTGGTTTTCGCTGGTGAGCCTGTTATAGCCTTTGGCCCCGGAATCGTTGCCGGCGTCGATGTTGCTCTGGTTGGTGACGGCGGTGACGCTGAGGTCGCGTCCTGCGACCAGTACGCCGCTGCCGCTGCCATTGACGCCGATGGCCAGTTGCGCGCCGCTGAGAGCGATGTCTTGCCCGGCGCTCAGGGTCAGGTCGCCGCCGGCAGCGAGCTGACTGGATTGGTGAACGACGCTGCTGGCGGTGTCGCTGTAACCCGCGGTATGGGCGGTGTAGTCGCTGCCGGTCTGGACGGTGGATAGGCTGATGTCGCGCCCGGCGCTGATTTGTACATCGCCGATGCCTTCCGGCTTGCCGAGGCCGGCGCTGATCTGGCCGGCGATGTCGACGACATCGCGCCCGGCCTGGATGAGCAGGCTGTCGCCGGCGGCAATCGTCGCCTGATTGGACAACGAGGTGAAGCTGTCGCTGACTTGTCCATCGGCATGCGTTTCGGTGACGGCCAGCGTTTCGTTGCGAATGTCGCCGCCGGCGTTCAGGGCGATGTTGTCGCCCTGGATGCTGCCGCCGAGGTTGCTAATGTCGTTGGCGGCCAGCAGGATGGTGCGGCCGTCGCCGCTGCCGTTGCTGCCGTCGATCAGGCCGCCCTTGTTGACGATATCGCCCGCACTGATGATGACGTTGTCGCCGGTGACCAGCGCGCCATTGGTTTTAACGGCATCGTCGTCCACATGCGCCAGATAGACTTTCGGCGCCAGCACGGTCTGGGTGGTGCCGTCGGGCAGGACCACGGTTTCGCTTTCCATCCAGACGATGTCGCTGGTGAGATGGGCGACCTGATCGGCTGTCAGCGCGATGCCCGGCGTCAGGTTCCATTGCTCTGCGAAGCCGACGCCGGCGGTCATGAGCGCCTTGTACTGGCTGTCGTCGTTGGCGCTGCCGGTTACGCGGCCGGTCAGTTCTGCCATTTGGTCGCGCACCATTTCCTGCTCGTAATAACCGTCGCCGATACGCTTCTGCGCGGCGTTCGGGTCGATGCCCAGCGCATTCAGGAAAAAGTCGCTGCTGGTCTGTGCGGCGGCATTGTCCCGGGTAAATGCCGAACGCGTGGCGAACAGGAAGTCGCCGCTTTGACTTTGCTCGAACAGGCCGCTGGCGGAAACCTTGACGGTAGCGCCCGTGCCGTTTGCCTGCGAAACCGCGGCGGCATTGCCGACATCGGCGGCCGCGCCGCTGCCGCCCAGGCCCGGACCATTCGCGCCGCTGCCCAGCACAGTGACCGACGAACGGATGTTGGCGGCAGTCCCCGCGGATACATCCACGTTGCTGAAGCTGTGGCCGCTGATGGCGACGCCCTGGTTGCCGGACATGACGCCGCCGACGCTGCCGATGACTTCCGAAATCGATGGCATGTCGTAGTGAACGGCGGAGCCGCCGTAGGTGTACCAGGTGCCGTCGAACGTGTGTGTGCGGTACAGGGTTTCGCCGACATTGCTGACGGCGGCGGTAGTGCCGCCGTCGATCTGAAGCCCGCCGCCGGCCATGATGCTGGCATACTGGTTGTTCAGGGCCTGGTCGACGGAAATGCGCATGTTGCCGCCGGACTGGATCCTGGCTTCGGTGCCTGCGGTTGGCGACAGGACATCGTCTATCGCCACATGATGCGCGGTGCGGCTGGCTTCCAGGGCTTCCTTGGACGGAGCCAGATAACGTGCGGTGCTGCGCAGAATCGTTGTCGTGGGATCGGTGTAATCGTACTGCGCCACCAGGCGTATGCAATCTGTGCTGCAACTGCCGTATTGAGTGGAAAAACTGGGCAAGGCGTTCCACGTCCCGGGGCTCGTTTCCAGTCCGCCGTCGGTGCCTGCCACTTGGTCGGGATTGCTTTGATTATCCTGTTTCAGCAGATAGTAGATGACTTGCGTACCGTCGCTGCCGGCTAGTCGATCGGTTTCTCCGAAAGTGTTGAAATGGGAGCTTACCCCGCTGAAAAATACAGAGTCGTTGGCATGGGTTTTGATGACGGCGCGGCCGATTGTATAGCCGTCCGGTGTGATGTATGTTCCGTCTTCAATGATATCCGCAGGATTGACGTAATAAATTTCATTCGCGTCGAAGTTGCTGGAGTGCGGAGAATAAACATCGTTGTTGTTACCGTTGGTCCACCAGGACGCAGTGTGCATCGCCGTGGTCTCATCCACTGTCGTCACCTTATCGACAGCCACGCCAGAACGAATATTGTTGACTGTATTGGCAGCCATTTCCAGATCGCCGGCCGCCTCGATGGTGGATCCGGTGTTGTTGATAACGGCGGTGCGTCCAACCAGCACGCCATCCGTGCGGGCAGCATTGCCGGCGACGGCCATGCTGCCTGCGCTGTAGATCGTGGCGCCGTCGGCATTGTTTAGCTGCCCGGCGATCCACAGCGACATATTGCCCGTCGATCCAATCAACGCGGCGGCGCCGGTGTTGTTGAGGTTTTGCGTG
Source organism: Herbaspirillum sp. (assembly GCA_036499085.1). Classification (GTDB taxonomy): domain Bacteria; phylum Pseudomonadota; class Gammaproteobacteria; order Burkholderiales; family Burkholderiaceae_D; genus Herbaspirillum. Next base: position 2,987 of record DASYEK010000003.1, read on the forward strand.
CTGACGACCAGGTCGCCGCCGACGATGCTGTTGCTGTTATCGATTTCTCCCGCTGCGATAGTGACATTGCCGGCGCCATTGATCTGGCCGGCATTATTGAGCACGCCGGGCATCGTCAGCGCAATGTTCTGCGCTTCGATGATGCCGCCGGCGACGTTGTCGAGCGCGCCGGCGGAAACGGTCAAGGTGTTTACCGCCGCCAGCGTCGAGGTGTTGGTCAGCGTACCGGTCAACGTGAGGTTGAGATCGCGATTGGCATGCAGTTGCGAATTGCCGTCGAGCAGGGCGTCGCCGTTGAATGACAGCGACAGGTCGCGTCCGGACGACAAGCCGCCGGCCGTTCCAAGTTGCTGCGTCCGGATGCTCAGGTCGCGGTCGGTGACGATATGGCCGAGGGCGTTGTTCATGCTCTGCGACGTCAGCGAGAAATCGCTGGCCGATCCCTGGCCGGTTTCGATGCTGCCGCCGATGTTGTCGAACGCATTGGCGGCGATGACGATATTGCCGCCGCTGGCAATCTGCCCGCCGTTGCTGAATCCGGCGCCTGTACTGTCGAAAGTGAATGCGCCGCTGCTGTTGATCGTGCCAAGGTTGACCAGCGCCTGGGTCGCGCCAAGGGTCAGGTCGGCGCCCGATGCGATTGTGCCGCCAGCGTTGTTATGCAAGCTCGATGCGCGGACATCGACGGCGCCGTTGCCGGCAATCACGCCGTTGCCGGCATTGGCGATGTCGCCCGCGCTGGCGATGCTGGTCAGGCCGCTGCCGATATTGACGATGCGGCCGCCGTCGCTGGCAATGCTTCCGGCACTGACGCCGAGGGTCCCGGCAGGACCGGTCGCTTCGATGATGCCGTTGTCATTGGTCAGTGCCGCTCCGGCGGACAATTGCGTATTGCCGCCACCATGCAATATGCCGAGCGTGTTGTCGACTGCGCCGCCGGCATGGATGTCCAGATTGCCGTCAGAGACGATCTTGCCGCCGATGTTGCTGATCGCGGCAGCTTGCGCTTGTAAATTGCCGGCTGCGCCGATTGCCGCGATAACGCCGCCATCATTATTCAGCATTGCGGCTGCCTGCAAATCGAGATTGGCGGCCGTCTGGATCGTGCCGAGGCTATTGTCGATGACGCCGTCGGCATGAATGGCCGCGGCGCCGCCGGCCGCAATCGTGCCGGCATGATTGTCCAGCGCCGCGGTATTGATCGTGGCATTGCCGCCGCTGACCCAGGCTCCGCTGCGCACGCTGGCGTCGCCGCTGTCGATTTGCAGATTGCCCAGCGCGGTGATCTTGCCGCCGTCTCCTGTGACCGACGCTGCCTGCAGTGCAAGATTGCCGGGCGTTTCGAGCGAGCCGTCCTGATTGTCGAATGTGCCGCCGACCTTGAGCAGCATGTCCTGGCTGCCGCTTTGACGCAGCGAACCGCTGGTATTGTCGAGATCCTGCGCGACAGTCAGGTCCAGGCGGTCCGCCTGGATTGCGCCGGAGCGATTATCCAGATTGCCGGCATTTCCTTGCAGGTGGCCGCCGACCAGGATTTTGCCGCCCTGATTGTCGAATGCGTTGCCGCCGGCAGTCAGATCGCCGGTAACGTTGATGCCGCCCTGGCGGTTGATCACGCCGCCGCCATCGACTCTCAATGCCCGCAGATTCAGATTGCCGCCGCTGTTGTCGAGTGCGGCGACGTTTGCAGCCAGCGTGCCGCCGGCAGTGATCGTTCCGCCGTCGTTGCCAATTGCCCCGGCTGCTCGGATGTAACCGCTCGGCACTATCGCAGGCGGTGGTGCATTGTTCGCTGTGTTACCTGGTGTGTTGCCGTCTGTATTGCCGGCCCCTGTGCCGCTGCCCGAAGTAGGAGGAGGCGATGCGGACCCTCCATCGGCGCCTGGACCGGAACCGGAATCCGACCCCGATCCCGTATTGCCGTTGTCCGCTGCGGGCGCAGGCGCGCCGACAATGCCGCCGCCGGTATTGACCAGCGCTGCCGCCGTCAGGTCGAGATCGGCCATGGCGGTTTGGGTGATCTTGCCGCGCTGGTTGTCGATGCCCGCCGTTGCGCTGGACAGGGCGATGCGCTGGCCCTGGATCGTGCCGTCCACATTGCTGACCGCGCCTTGGATATCGATCTCCGCCTGGCCTGCGCTGTTAATGATGCCCTGATTCGCCAGACTGCCGGCGCTGAGCCGGATGGCGTTCTGGCCGTTGAGCGTGCCGCTGTTTTGCAGGCTGCCGGCGGCGCTCACGGTCAGCGAATCCGTTGCTGCGACGGTGCCGCTGTTGGCAACGGCATTGCCGGCAAGCGTGATGGCGGTCTCGGCGGACAGGCTGCCGCTGTTGTCGATATCGCCTTTGGCGTTAATCTGCAGCGCCAGTTTGGCGGCCATGCCGCCGCTGTTTTCCAGGCGGCCTTCGCTGGTAACGATGACTTCGCCGGCGGACGCGCCGATGCTGCCGGCGTTATGCACGCCGACACCTGCCTCGGTACCCAGCAGGACGATCTTGTTGGCATACATGCCGCCAAGTTGGCTGACATCGATGCCGTATTGCGGCGCTGCGCCGTTGCCGCCGATCGGCGCGGCGGACAAGGGAGAGGCCATGCTGGCCTGATCGATGCCGACCTGATTGGCGCCCGCGGTCACGGCAAGCTGCTGCGCCCAGATGCCGGCGTTGATGGCGACCGACCGGGCGATCAACATGGCGTAGTCGGTTTGCCGTGCATCCAGTCCCGCGCCGTTGATGCCGATTTGTCCGCGATCGACGGTATAGCCGTCCAGACTGCCGCCATTGCCCGCGTTGAGTATCGGCGTACCGGTGGTCAGCGTGGCGCGGCTGACATTGATGAAGCCGCCGCCGTCCACATTGATCCCGGCAGGATTGGCGATGATGACTTCCGCACGCGATCCCGCGACTTCAATGAATCCGCGAAGTTGGCTGGGCGAGGTTGAGTTGACTTCGTTGAGGATGACTCGCGCTTCGCGGGCGGTAAGCCATGGATTGGCCTGTACCGCGCCGCCCAGTTGGCTTTGCGTATTCAAGCGCGAGTTGTTCAGCACTACGCCGGTGTTGGGGACATCGAACCGACTGTAGCTATTGCGTGACACACCTGCTGCGCTTGGCGTCTGGATATTGACTTGCAGTGTGCCGTTGGCCGTATTGACGACCGTCGGGCGCTGACGCCCCGGCGCGCCGGGATCGGCCACGATCTGCGCCATGGCCGCACCGCTTGCCAACAGGCCACCTGTCAGTCCCATCGCGCCCAGCATCAACCCGGCGATGCGGCACAGACGCAATCCGAAGGTGGAAGATGGCGCCGCCAGCACTGCACCGCCGGGCGGGGCGGAAGAAGCGCCGCCATGGCTGCGGGCAGTCTCTGCAACGACGATGCATTGTCCGCGGGATTTGCTGAAAATGATGCGATATCGTTGCTGGTTCATGGCGTGGACTCGGAGTTGGATTGAATGGAATTTGATCAGAGCCCGTAGCTCAGACTGAAACCGCCGGTGACTGCCGCGGTCTCGAAACCGGCGGGCCTGCTGAGCGGAATGCCGACAAAGAAATCGTATTGGAGTCGTTGATACTGGCCGCGCAAGCCGATGACGGCGCCCGCCAGATGCGTGCCGATCAGTTGTGCCGCGCCTGGGCCGTTGACATAGGCATAATCGATGCCGGCATAAGGTTGCTGTCCGGTGTTGCCGATATTCCAGCCGATATCATTGCGCAGCAATTGGCCGCGTTCGGCCAGCAGGCCGGATTCGCCGTCGAAGCCCCGCACTGTATAGCGGCCGCCGATGGAGAACTGATCCTGCAGGATGAGGGGAGTGCGATTCCATTGCGCGCGCCAACTGCCTTGATACTGGAAATGGGAGGACTCGACGGTAAACGGCAGCGATAGTTCGATATCTGCATTGACGATGCGCGGCCGAGCCGTGCCTTCACCGAACAACTCTTCCGGCGCCGCCATGGAACCGAAAGCGCCGGTTCCCTGCTTATAGGAAAGCGTGCCCTCCAGCGTCGCATCGCCGATAAATTCTTTATCCGCCAGGGTATACACGAAGCCGCCCATGCGCCGGTGTTGCACCTCGACCTCGGTGTCGTCGATGAAATTCCGGTTGATGCGCTGATAGCCGTCTATCGATGCGCTGATCTTGCGCGAAGTATCGCGATAGACGACGCGGGTCAGTTTCAGATCCGCATTGCTGCTGGTGCCACCATAGACATAGCTTTGATTGGCGCCGGCCACGGACTGGTAATAACGGTATTTGCTTGCTGTCGCCGCCAGTTCCCAATAACCGATTGGCAGCGAATAAGAGACCGCCAGATTATGCGTGCCGCGGCCGTTTCCGTGGGCTTGCAGGTCATGGCTGACATTGACGTAGAACAAATCGTTGATGCCGAACGGGTTGTCGATAAACAGCGTCGCATTGCCCTGGTATTTGCCGGTGGCCTTGCTGCCGCTATCGTCCATGCTCAAGCTCAGACGCAGCGGCAAGCTTTCATGCCACTGGATCATCAGATCGCTCTGGCCGGGCTGGTCGCCGGGCGCGATCTGGATATCCGCTTCGGCGGTAGGCACGCGTTTGAAATTCTCCAGCGCCTGTTCGATATCGCGCAGATTCAGAATATTGCCAGGAGATGTGGGGAGGCTGCTGCTGTAGGTCGGTCCCAGCCATTGGCGCGAACCGTCCTTCGGCACGACGAAACGAATGGCGCGGATGCGGCCCGGCACAACCGTCAGCGTCAGTTCGCCGTTGCGTAGATCCTGCGGCGCGGCGACCACGCGGGTGGTGACGTAACCGGCGGAAATCAGTGTGTTTTGCAAGGCGCCGATAATCGCATTTACGCCATGGCTACCAATGCAGGCAGACAGTAAACCGTCGGCCGAGCGCAGCGCCCATGCAAATCGCGCAGCGCTATCGCCAACCAGTTTCAATCTGGAAATGGGAAAGCACGGTGTATCGGATTGATCGGCTGGCGCCGGTACTACCGCGGTTGCGCGCGGCAAGCGGACGTCGGGACGCGCATTGTTCAATTGATCCGAGACGGCCCGTTCGCGCTGTTCCTGACGCCGTAATTGTTCTGCTGCGCGTTCCGCATTTGATTGAGCGTATGCCGGTATCGCAACAATATGCAACAGACATAGCAACCCCAGCCAACCCCTGACTCTATTGATAAAAAACACGTTTTACCCTGGTCTTGATTTAATTATTTTTTTCGCGATCGCGCAGATAGTATGCGAAATTTAATTTCCGTGCAGAACTGTTTGTTTGTGGCAATTGTATAATCGACATCGATTTCTTGCCTATCAAGATAAATGCCATCAAGCAACATAGTGATCTGCAAGAACTCCGCGCAATGGGTTAATGTTGCGCGAGAGCATCAGCCTTTTGGCGAAGTTTCTACATGCGGCTGGCGACCTTTGCCAGGAATGCCGAAGCTCAGTCGTACGTTATGCAGCCGGGCTTGCCGTAATGACAGCCCCCGATTCACTGTGTATAATCGGGCGCGCATGTCCGAGGCTGGCGTATTTGTTGTCAAAAACGTCCTCGGAATCGAAGCAAAGGCGCGAAGAAAAAAGCGTGAAGTAAAGGCAAAGGCGCGGAATCGAGGCGAACAAGCGTTCGCCTTTTTTTATAGGTCGGCGAGCCGATAATGTCATTTTTTGCAATTTCTCCCGGGATCGGTTGACCATGTTTGATTTTATTCGTAACCATCAGCGTTTAATGCAATTGTTGTTGCTGCTGTTTATTTTCCCGTCGTTCGCATTTTTCGGATTGGAAAGTTATACCCGCATGAATGGCGGCGACGATACGGTGGCGAAGGTCGCGGGCGAAAACATTTCGCAACAGGACTGGGACGCCGCGCAGCGGCAGCAACTGGACCGCATGCGCCAGATGTTCGGCGACCAGATCGACACGAAATTGCTGGATACGCCGGAAACCAGGCGCGCCTCGCTGGATAACCTGATCGCGCAGCGCTCCATGCTGGCCGAAGTCAAGCGCGAAAACCTGCAGGTGTCCGACCAGTCGCTGGCGCAGAATCTGCTGACAATTCCTGGCCTGGTGAAGCCGGACGGCAGCTTCGACAACGACCAATACAAGATGCTGCTGGGCGCCCAGGGCATGACGCCGGCGCTGTATGAAGCGCGGCTGCGCCAGGACTTGGCCCTGCAGCAATTGAACGGCGCGGTGCAGGGCAGCGCCTTTGCGCCGAAAACGGTGGCGGCGCGCATGTCCGACCTGAACGACCAGGAACGCGTGGTGCAGCAGATCCTCTTCAAGAACAGCGCCTATGCCGACCAGGTCAAGGTCAGCGACGACATGCTGAAAACCTATTACGACAAGAACAGCGCGCAATTCCAGGTGCCGGAACAGGCCCGCATCGAATACGTTGTGCTCGATAGCGCCGCGGCGGCGTCCCAGGTCACGGTCAGCGATGCCGACATCAAATCCTATTACGATCAGAACCAGAAGCAATACGCCGGCACGGAAGAGCGCCGCGCCAGCCATATCCTGATCGCGGTCAAGAAGGACGCCAGCGCCGCCGACAAGGCCGCCGCCAAGGCCAAGGCCGATAAACTGTCGGCGCAGCTGATCGCCAATCCGGCCGATTTCGCCAAACTGGCCAAGGCCAACTCCGACGATCCGGGTTCCGCCGAGCATGGCGGCGATCTCGGCTATTTCGGCCCGGGCATGATGGTCAAGCAGTTCGAGGATGCCGCATTCAAGATGAAGCAGGGCGAAATCAGCCAGCCGGTGCAATCCGATTTCGGCTACCATATCATCCAGCTGACCGGCATCAAGCCGGCACAAGGCAAGACGCTGGACCAGGTCAAGGCGGAAATCTCTGACACCATCAAGGGGCAGTTGGCGGCGAAGAAATTCGGCGAACTGGCCGATACGTTCAACAATACCGTGTATGAGCAAGGCGACAGCCTGAAGCCGGCGGCCGACAAGCTGCACCTGAAGATCGAGACGGCATCGAATGTCACCCGTTCGCCGAACCGCGCGCTGGCGGCGACCGTGCCGTACAACAATCCGAAGTTCCTGACCGCACTGTTTACCGACGACGTGATCAAGAACAAGCACAATACGGAAGCCGTGGAAGTGGCGCCGAACGTATTGGTCGCGGGCCGCATCGTCGAATACAAGCCGCAATCGAAGAAGCCGTTCGAGGAAGTGAAGGCGGCGGTGCGCGAGCTGGTGCTGCAGTCGCAGGAAGCCGCGCTGTCGCAGAAGGCCGGCGAAGCCAGGCTGGCGGCGCTGAAACAGAAGGATGACGCCAGCGGCTTCGCCGATTCAAAGTCGATCTCGCGGGTCAAGAGCCAGGATCTGGGCGCCGACGTGCTGGACGCGGTGATGAAGGCCGATACCACCAAGCTGCCGGCCTACGTCGGGCTGGTGTTGCCGGGGCAGGGCTACAGTATCTTCCGCATCAACAAGGTGACGCAGCCGGCGACGCCGGACGCCGCGCGCCGCAAGACCGAGCAGCAGCAGGTGGTGGAAGCCCTGGCGCAGCAGGAAATGCTGGCGTATCTGGGCGTGCTGAAGGAAAAAGCCAAGGTGAAGATACTGAAGGCCGCCGACAAGCCGCAGAAGACCGAGGAAGGGCAGCCTTGAATTCAGCCTCGAATTCGGGCAATCGATAAAAACGGCGGACTATTTGTCCGCCGTTTTTTTTATGCATCATTTCTGCAATAGCGGTTTCAGGTAAGGCCAGACGTTCTCCAGCAGCCTGGCTTGTGCCTGCTCGGTCGGATGCAGGCGGTCGGCCTGGAACAGCGCCGGCTGCTGCGCCACGCCGTCCAGCAGGAACGGCGCCAGCGCAGACTTGTTGGTCTTCGCCACCTTGCCGAACAGCTCGGCGAACTGGCGCGCGTAGACCGTGCCGTAATTCGGCGGAATCCGCATGCCGACCAGCAGCGTGCGCGCCTTGTCGTTCCTGGCCGCGCTCAGCATGGCGCCCAGGTTGTTCTCGGTCTCCGACAAGGGCAGGCCGCGCAGGCCGTCGTTGGCGCCCAGTTCCAGCACCAGCACGTCCGGACGATGCGCCGCCAGCAGCGGCCCCAGCCTGGATTTGCCGCCGCTGGTGGTGTCGCCGCTGATGCTGGCGTTGACCACGGTGGCGTCGATTTTCTGATCCTTCAGGCGTTGCTGCAGCAGCGCGACCCAGCCGGTGCCGCGCGCCAGGCCGTATTCGGCGGACAGGCTGTCGCCGAGCACAAGCACGGTTTTTGGGGCAGAATAGGCATCGCCCGCAGCCAGCATCGCCGTGGCCGCCATGGCCATTCCCAGCGCCAGTCCGATTACCCTACGCCGGAGTTCGTTTAATTGCATGTTTGAATCCTCTACAGTTGTTTCGGATGGTATTCCAGGTCCTGCCGCGCGTTTAGCGAATGCCACGCATCCCGCCATCGAAGTCGCGCGCCTGGGCAAGACCGTGAACGACAGCAGCGCGCCGTCCGGCCGCCTGACGATTCTCGAGCATATCGATTTTACAGTGCAAGCCGGCACTACCCTGGCAATCGTCGGCGCATCCGGTTCCGGCAAGTCGACCTTGCTCGGTTTGCTGGCGGGCCTGGATATGCCGTCGAGCGGCGTGGTCAAACTCGGCGGGACCGATATTTTCTCCCTGGACGAAGACGGCAGGGCGGCGCTGCGCAAGGCGCAACTCGGTTTTGTATTTCAGTCATTTCAGTTATTGGGGCATTTGAACGCGCTGGAAAACGTGATGCTGCCGCTGGAATTGCGCGGCGATCGCGATGCCCGCGAGAAAGCGCTGCATATGCTGGAACGGGTCGGGCTGGCGGCGCGCCTGAAGCATTATCCCAAATTCCTGTCCGGCGGCGAACAACAGCGCGTGGCCCTGGCGCGGGCATTCGTTACCGAACCGCCGTTGCTGTTCGCCGACGAGCCTACCGGCAGCCTCGATGCGGTCACGGGCGAAGCGGTGATTCAGTTGATGTTCGAGTTGAACCAGGCGCATCGCTCGACCCTGGTGCTGGTTACGCATGACATCTCGATCGCGGCGCGCTGCCAGCGCACCATGACGATCGCGGCCGGCAAGTTGATCAGGGACAGCGCCGCTGCCGATATCGATATCGTCTAGCGGTACTGGCGATCCTAGTGGTAACGGCTCAACTGCAGGCCGCTGACGTCGATTTCCGGCTGGCGGCCGCCGATCAGGTCGGCCAATGCCGCCGCCGCGCCGACCGTGCCGGCCCAACCGTCGCTGCTGCCGTCGATATGCAGGAATACATTCGGCGCCGGCGTCGCGCCGATCAGCGGCGGGCCGTCCGGCAACATCGCCACATTGCCGCTCCAGAAACTGGCCTGGTTGTAATTGGCAGCGTCGGGATACCAATCGTCGGCAATCTTCAACAGGTTCTTCATCGCCTGCGGATGCATGGCGCGCGCGCGCCGGCCCGGCTGCAGATCGATCATGCCGGTAATGCGGATGCGTTCGTCGATGCGCACGATCGCCGTCTTGTATTGCGCATCGAGCACGGCGCCGCGCGGCGCGAATTCGGGGTTCTTGATGGCAGCCACCGCCGCGTAGCTGTTGGCGATGGTGGTCGGAATCCGTATGCCAAGCGGCTTCAGCAGTGTGTTGCTGCCCGCGCCGGCGGCTACCACCACCGCATCGAATGCACATGCCTCGCCGGCTATCGTCAGCAAGGCGCCTTCTTCGTTCGACTGCACGGCTGTCACGGTCTGCATGAATTGCGATTGCACGCCCATGGCTTGCAGGATCGCTTTCATCTGCTTGATGAAGAACAGGCAATTGCCGGCGCCGTCCTGTGGGAAATGCCAGCCGCCGGCAAGCGTCGCCGCCGGATTCAGATTCGGTTCGAGCTGGCGCAATTGTTTGGCGTCGAGCAAGCTATGGGCAATATTCAGGTCGACCAGAATGGCGCGCAACCTGGTTGCCGCGGCCAGTTGCGCCTCGGTGCGGAAAATCTGTACCACGCCGGCGCTGGCCTGGTAATCGATCATGTGTTGCTGCTGCAATTGCAGCAATAATTCTTGTCCATACAAGGCGGCCTGCGTCATGCGGGTCTTGTTGAGCCGGTAGCGCTCCAGTTGCGATTGCGCCATCCATTTGCGCAGCCAGCCCCACAGCGCCGGGCTCAGCGTCGGCGACAGCAGGATCGGCGAATCGGCGTTGAACAGGCTGGACAGTATTTTCTTGCGCAGGCCGGGCGCGGCCGAAGGCATCTGGCCGCCGGCGGCGATCAGGCCGGAATTGCCCAGGCTGGCTTGTTCGGCCACATTGCCGTGCTGTTCGATCAGGGTGACCCGGCAACCTGCCTGCGCCAGGAAATACGCAGTACAGATACCGCTCAGTCCGGCGCCGATAACGGCTATTTTTTGATATTGTCGTTGCGTCACGATGTCGTTCTAGGTTTGGAAATGATTGCCGTGCGGTACGAAGGCGAGCTGCCCGCGACGGTCCGCTCGTCCCTTTCGAGCGGCGTGAATGATACATCGAATCGGCCATTGAAAAGCGCATGGCCACAATTTTGGGCCGGGATTTATTTTCTCCCAGCAAGAAACTTAAGCATTCGGCCGGAATCTGATTCAACAGCACGGATTTGTGCGCCAAAAGCGTTTTCATTTTAATAATTACTAGGAGTTGCCATGACTTTGTCCAAACGTATCGTCACATTGTTTTTCGCCGCGTTCATGCTGTCGTTGGCAGGCTGCGCATCCACGGCCAAGCATGAAGGAACCGGCGAGTATGTCGATGACGCCGTCATCACCACCAAGGTGAAGGCCGCCATCGTCGGAGAACCGACCCTGAAAGCCACTGAAATCAACGTTGAAACATACAAGGGCACCGTGCAGTTGAGCGGTTTCGTCAGCTCCACCGCGGCCGCTGCCAAGGCCGCTGAAGTCGCACGCGGCGTCAAGGGCGTGCAGTCGGTGAAAAACGACTTGCGCCTCAAATAGGCGTAATTGCCGGAATGGGCCGGCGTTGCCATTCCGGTTTTCGCGGATAAAACAAGGCCGTTGTGCAAGCAACGGCTTTTTTTCGTCCTTTTTCGTTTTTTTGCATATCTTTTCGCTGTTTTTTTCGTCTTTTTTGACGCTTTATTCGCCGATTTTGCGTGTTTTCGCCTGCGTCGACGCCGATGATTATTCCCGCATCGCGGTATAATCCCGGCTTTGCCGCCTCGACTCCCATCTCGCCATGTTGATTTTGCTGGGCTCCAATGCCCTTTCCGCATTTCGTACCCAAAACTTATTGTCTCAATTGCAAGCGATCGATGCCTCGATCACGGGCATCGACGGGCGCTATTATCATTTTGTCGACACCATCGCCGAACTGTCGGCCGCCGACGCCGCGCGCCTGGACGGCTTGCTGACTTACGGCGAGGTATTCGATGCAGGCAAGCCGAATGCGGCGGAGGGCGACGATTTCGTGGTGATACCGCGTTTCGGCACCATTTCTCCCTGGGCCAGCAAGGCAACCGATATCGCGCATAACTGCGGCCTGGCCCAGATCAAGCGCATCGAACGCGGCGTGCGCTACCGGGTGCATGTCAAATCCGGCCTGCTGGGCGGCGCGCGCAGCCTGTCGGAAACCAGCGTCGCGGCCGTCGCCGCGCTGTTGCACGACCGCATGACCGAAACCGTCTTGCGCCATGCCGACGAAGCCGCCGGCCTGTTCCAGGAATTGCATGCCAAGCCCTTGGCGTTCATCGATCTGGCGGCGGGCGGCAAGGCGGCGCTGGCCGCGGCCAACAGCGAACTGGGCCTGGCGTTGTCGGATGACGAAATCGATTACCTGGTGGAGGCATTCACCCGCGCCGGCCGCAATCCGACCGACGTCGAATTGATGATGTTCGCGCAGGCCAACAGCGAACATTGCCGCCACAAGATTTTCAATGCCGACTGGACCATCGACGGCGTGGCGCAGGACAAATCCCTGTTCGCCATGATCAAGAACACCCACCAACTGGCGCCGCGCGGCACCGTGGTGGCGTACAGCGACAATTCATCGATCATCGAAGGCGCCAGCGTGATGCGCTTTTATGCGCGCGGCGAGGGCGGCAACAACGAATACCGGCCTTCCGAGGAATTGACGCATATCCTGATGAAGGTCGAGACGCATAATCATCCGACCGCGATTTCGCCATTCCCCGGCGCATCGACCGGCGCCGGCGGCGAAATCCGCGACGAAGGCGCGACCGGGCGCGGCGCCAAGCCGAAAGCCGGGCTGGCCGGCTTCACCGTTTCCAATCTGCATTTGCCGCAGGCCGTGCAGCCTTGGGAAAACGCGCAGGATGTGACCCAGTTGCCGTCGATGCGCGCGCAACAGGACGCAGCGGCCGCCGCTGCCGGCGCCGCTTACGGCAAGCCCGACCGTATCGCTTCGCCGTTGCAGATCATGATCGACGGCCCGCTAGGCGGCGCTGCCTTCAACAACGAATTCGGACGGCCCAACCTGGGCGGTTTTTTCCGTGCCTACGAACAGAACGTCGGCGGCAATGTGCAGGGTTATCACAAGCCGATCATGATCGCCGGCGGCATCGGCAGCATCTCGGCCGGACACACCAGCAAGCATGCATTGCCGGTCGGCAGCCTGCTGATCCAGCTCGGCGGCCCCGGCATGCGGATCGGCATGGGCGGCAGCGCAGCCTCGTCGATGGCCACCGGCGCCAATACCGCCGACCTGGATTTCGATTCGGTGCAGCGCGGCAATCCCGAAATGGAGCGGCGCGGGCAGGAAGTCATCAATGCCTGCTGGGCGATGGGCGAAGCCAATCCTATTCTTTCGATTCACGACGTCGGCGCCGGCGGCCTGTCGAACGCCTTTCCCGAAATCACCAACGATGCCAAGCGCGGCGCGATTTTCGATTTGCGCCAGATTCCGCTGGAAGAGTCCGGCATGGCGCCCAAGGAAATCTGGAGCAACGAATCGCAGGAACGCTATGTGCTGGCCATCGCGCCCGAGCATCTGAGCCTGTTCCAATACCTTTGCCTGCGCGAGCGCTGCCTGTTCGCCGTGGTCGGCACGGCCACTGAGGAACGCCAGTTGCAGGTGATCGATCCGGCGCACGACAACAAGCCGGTCGACATGCCGATGGACGTGCTGCTCGGCAAACCGCCGAAGATGCATCGCGACGTCCGGCATGCGGCACCGGATCTGCCCGCGGTCGATCTGACCGGCATGGACCTGGCCGAAGTCGCCGCGCGCGTCTTGCGCCAGCCTACGGTCGGCGACAAGTCGTTCCTGATCACCATCGGCGACCGCAGCGTCGGCGCCACCACGGCGCGCGACCAGATGGTCGGTCCGTGGCAGGTGCCGGTGGCCGATTGCGCGGTGACCACCATGAGTTTCGACGGTTATCTCGGTGAAGCCATGGCGATGGGCGAACGCACGCCGCTGGCCGTGATCGACGCCGCCGCGTCGGGCCGCATGGCGGTGGGCGAGGCGCTGACCAACATCGCGGCCGCGCGCATCGCCGATATTTCGGACATCAAGCTGTCCGCCAACTGGATGGCCGCTTGCGGGCAGCCGGGCCAGGATGCGGCCCTGTTCGACACGGTCAAGGCGGTCGGCATGGAGTTGTGTCCGGCGCTGGGCATCAGCATTCCGGTCGGCAAGGATTCGCTGTCCATGCGCACCACCTGGAACGATGCCGGACAGGCCAAGGCGGTAACCTCGCCGGTATCGCTGATCGTTTCCGCCTTCTCGCCGGTGAGCGACGTACGCGCCACGCTGACGCCGCAATTGCGCACCGATGCCGGCGATACCGTGCTGATCGCGATCGACCTGGGGCGCGGCAAGAACCGCATGGGCGCATCGGTGCTCACGCATGTCATGCAGCAGATCGGCAACCGCACGCCGGATGTCGACAGCGCCGACGACCTGAAAGGATTTTTCAAGGCTATCCAGCGTTTGAACGACGAAGGAAAATTGCTGGCCTATCACGACCGTTCCGACGGCGGCCTGTTCGTGACCTTGTGCGAGATGGCGTTCGCCGGCCACAGCGGCATGTCTCTGAACCTGGATATCCTGACCATGGAAAGCGGCCACGGCGCGGACTGGGGCGACGCCAAGAACTGGACGGCGCAGGTATCCGAGCGCCGCAACGAAGCCACATTGGCGGCGCTGTTCAATGAAGAACTGGGCGCAGTGATCCAGGTGCGCGCCGAGCAGAAATCGGAAGTCATGAATGTGCTGCGCGAATACGATCTGGGCGCTTGCAGCCATATCATCGGCAAGCCGAACAATCGCGATGTCATCGAATTCGCGCGCGACACCAAGACCATCTACAGCCAGCCGCGTTCGGCGTTGCAGCGCCTGTGGAGCGAAACCAGCTGGCGCATTGCGCGGCTGCGCGACAATCCGGCTTGCGCCGATGCCGAATACGACAGCATCCTCGACACCGCCGATCCCGGCCGCTCGCAGATACTGACTTTCGATGCGCAGCAGGATATCGCCGCGCCATACATCAACAGCGGCGCTCGTCCACGCGTGGCGATCCTGCGCGAGCAGGGCGTCAATTCGCATGTCGAAACCGCTTACGGCATGCACAAGGCGGGCTTCACTGCGGTCGACGTGCACATGAGCGACTTGATCGCGGGCCGTGCGCAACTGGACGATTTCAAGGGATTGATCGCGGTCGGCGGTTTTTCGTACGGCGACGTGCTCGGCGCCGGCGAGGGCTGGGCCAAGACCATTCTGTTCAACGATGCGATGCAGCAGCAGTTCGCCCGGTTCTTCCAGCGCGAGGATACCTTCTCGCTGGGAATCTGCAACGGCTGCCAGATGCTGAGCAACCTGAAGACGATCATTCCGGGCGCGCAAGCCTGGCCGAAATTCACGCGCAACAAGTCGGAGCAGTTCGAAGCGCGTTTCGTGATGGTCGAAGTGGCGGATTCGCCGTCGGTCTTCCTGCAAGGCATGGCCGGTTCGCGCGCGCCGATCGTGGTCGCGCACGGCGAAGGCTATGCGGATTTCTCGCAGACCGGCGATCTCGACCAGGCGATCGTGGCGATGCGCTTCGTCGATCATCGCGGCGCGGTGACGGAAGCCTATCCCTACAATCCGAACGGCTCCCCGGGCGGGATTACGGCGGTCACCACGCCGGACGGCCGCTGCACCGCGCTGATGCCGCATGGCGAACGGGTGTTCCGCAGCGTGCTGCAATCCTGGCGCCCGGACGACGCCGGCGAAGATGCGCCGTGGATGCGCATGTTCCGCAATGCGCGTAAATGGGTCGGCTAGGAATCGGTTCCCGATTCCGCTGTTCGCAAGTCCGCAATGCAATAAAAAGGCCTGCCGTAAAAAAACGGCAGGCCTTTTTATTGCGCGGCATGTTCATCATGTTCGGAATGGATCCGCGCCATGACTGTCGGCACTACTGATGCAAAACCCGGCGAATGGTGGCCGCCAGGTCCTCTGCCAGGAATTTCGCGACATAGGCGTCGGCGCCAACACTCTTGACGTGATCCTCGTTGGCCGAACCGGAAAGCGATGAGTGGATCACCACCGGAATGCCTTCGAAGCGCACGTCCTGCTTGATTTTCCGGGTCAGCGTGAAGCCATCCATTTCCGGCATTTCAAGGTCGGTCAGCACCAGAGAGATTTTGTCCTTGACCTTTTTGCCCTCGGCGGCGGCGGTGTCGGCAACACTTTGCAGCCGGTCCCAGGCTTCCTTGCCGCTCTTGGTCATGATGAACGGCGTGCCCATCGCATCCAGCCCCTTGGTGATCAGCATGCGCGCCAGCGGCGAATCGTCGGCGGCCAGAATCTGCGTGCCGTGCGGCAGGCTGAATCCGGGACCGACGGATTCCGGCGTGATGACAGGGTCTTCGCCGGGCAGGACATCGCGCAGGATTTTTTCGACATCGAGGACCTGCGCCAAGCGCGTGCCATGCACATCGCCGTCCAGCCGGGCAATGCTGGTGACCATGCCGCCCGCGTTGCTGGCTTCCGCCGACAATACCTGGCTCCAGTCCAGGCGCACGATCTCGTCGACTTCCTCGACCGCGAAGCCCTGCGTCGAGCGCGCGTATTCGGTCACCATCAGGATATTCAAGCCATTGGTGGGCGAACATCCGACCGCGCCGGCAAGATTGATCACGGGAATGATCTGGCCGCGGATATTGGTCACGCCCATCATGAATGGCGGCGCGCCCGCCACCGACGTGACGGTCGGCATGACCATGATTTCGCGTACCTTGAAAACGTTGATGCCGAACAACTCGCGGCGGTCGGAATTGCCGTCCTGCCCGAGGCGAAACAACAGCAATTCGAATTTGTTATTGGCGGTCAGGTTGGTGCGTTCGTCGACTTCCTGCATGACTGTGCTCATGAGATTCCCCTCCTTATTTTATTTATGCAACACAAATAGCAAACTGCATGACGGTGAAACATCTGCGGGCGTGGACAAGTTGCAATGCGGGAATTATTTGTGTGTTGCCAAAGCGGTATCTCGCTTGAAGATAGATTAGCACTGACGATGAACGCGGAAAAATATTATTCGATAAATTTTTTTTTTATTGGATTTGTCGTTATATTGGCGAACCGGGGAAAGAAACAAAAGCTCGCACATACATCAATGCATTAGAACAGTGTCTTCCAGGGGGAGTCTCATGTTTTCATCCATTCGCACGCGACTGATTGTCATCTGTGTCGCCATCGTGGCGTTGGCAATGCTGGTATTGACGGGCGCCAACTTTCTCAAGGTAAGAAGCGATACCTATCGGGCCCTGGACCAGGAAATGGGGCAGTTGGCGGATAGCCGCGCCGACAATATTGCCGAGTGGGTACATACCAGGCAGACCATTGCGTCTTCCATGAAACTGGCAATGGAACAGAGCGATCCGTTGCCGTTCGTCAAGGCGGCGATGGCGGCCGGGTCCTTCGACGACGCCTATATCGGCGTGCCGGGAACCCCCGGATTTTTCGTGCATCCGATGCCCGAGGGCTACGTCGCCTCCAAGCGGCCCTGGTACCTGCAGGCCGATCAGGCCGGCGCCGCGGTTATCACCTTGCCCTATGCCGACGCCACCACCAAGAAACTGGTGGTCACTTTCGCCGAACCGATCGGCCCCAAGGGCGCCGCCACGGCGGTGGTGGGCGCGGATGTGCAACTGGATAACGTGGTGCGTAATGTCACTTCGATCAAGCCGACGCCATCCAGCTATGCCTTCCTGATCGATCGCAGCGGGATTGTCATCACGCATCGGAAACAGGCGCTGGAGCTCAAGCCGGTCGCCGACATCGACCCCAATCTGACGATGCCGATGCTGCTTGATCTCGAAAAGAAAAAGCAGAGCGGCGCGGCGCGCGTTGCCGGCAAGGACGATATCCTGTTCGTCAGGAAAGTCGCCGGGTCCGACTGGTTCCTGGTGATCTGCCTGGACCGGGCCGAAGCGACCGCTTCGATCAATTCGCTCATCAAGGTGTCCGCGATGGCCACTATCGCGATGATTCTGATCGCGGCATTCCTGTTGACCACGGCGATCGCCAGCATTCTGCGACGGCTTGGGCTGGTGCGCGACGCGCTCGAAGAGATATCGTCCGGCGATGGCGACCTGACGCGCCGGCTCGGCGCCGACGGCAAGGATGAGTTGGCGCAGATCGCTCTTGCATTCAATCGCTTTACCGACAAGATCGCATCAGTGCTGCGCGATATCCAGCAGGCCAGCGAATCGGTCAAGGTATCGTCCAACGAAATCGCGGTCGGCAACCTGGATTTGTCGAATCGCACCGAACAACAGGCCGGATCGCTGGAAGAGACTGCCTCTGCGATGGAACAGCTGACATCGACGGTCAAGCAGAATGCGGACAACGCGCGCGCCGCCAGCCAATTGGCGATTTCCGCATCGACCATCGCGACCGAGGGCGGCGCCGTGGTAGGGCAGGTGGTCGACACCATGAGCGCCATCAACGATTCGTCGAAAAAGATCGTCGAGATCATCAGCGTCATCGACGGCATCGCGTTCCAGACCAATATCCTGGCGCTGAATGCAGCGGTGGAAGCGGCGCGCGCCGGCGAGCAGGGCCGCGGCTTTGCGGTGGTGGCCAGCGAAGTGCGCAGCCTGGCGCAACGTTCGGCGGCCGCCGCCAAGGAAATCAATACCTTGATCAGCGATTCGGTTGAAAAGGTGGAGGTCGGCAGCAAGCTGGTCAGCCAGGCCGGCGGCACCATGGGCGAGATCGTCGACAGCGTCAAGCGCGTGACCGATATCGTCAGCGAAATCAGCGCCGCCGGACAGGAACAGAGCGTCGGCATCGAAGAGGTCAACCGCGCCATCGTCCAGATGGATGAAGCCACGCAACAGAACGCGGCGCTGGTCGAACAGGCCGCCGCCGCCGCGGCATCGCTGCAGGAACAGGCGGTTGGCCTGGCGCATGTGGTAGCGGGTTTCCGGCTCGATAATGAACAGGGGCTTGCCGCGTTGCCGGCGGCCGTCGCCGCGCGGCCGCCGGCGCCGGTCTTGAGCGCGGCCGCGCCGGAACCTGTCCAGCGCGTGCCGTTGCGGGCGGTTGCCAGGGCAGCCGCGCCGGCATCCAGGGTCGAGGCGCCGCCGCGCGCCGCATCGAAACCGGTTTCCAAGGCGGGCTCGAAGCCGGCCTCGGGAGAGGTAGACGATTGGGAAGAGTTCTAAAGGGAAAGCGTCATGGGAACGCGTTGCAGGAAAAGCGCGGAAGCAGGCACGGAAAAAAGCACGAAAGCAAGCGCTGAAGGGTAGCGCCGGCGATAAAAAAATGTCCATGCGATTTGGGTCGCATGGACATTTTTGCATCCGCCGCCGGCAGGCCGGCACACGAACGATTCAACGCCGAGGCCAAAGCCAGGGCGTCGATGCAATTACTGGATCTTGGCCTTCGAGCGCAGATCTTCCTGGTAAGCCTGGATCTTGCGTTGCTGCAATGCTTCCGTGATTTGCGGCTTGAGTTCTTCCAGTGTCGGTACCTTGGCCGCGCGGACGTCGTCCAGGCGAATCACGTGATAGCCGAATTGGGTCTTGACCGGCGTTTCTGTGATCTCGCCTTTTTTCAGGGCGATCATGGCATCGGAAAACGGCTTGACGAACGCGCCAGGCGTTGCCCAGTCCAGATCGCCGCCATTGGCCGCCGAACCCGGATCCTTCGATTGCTTGGCCAGGTCTTCGAACTTGGTGCCGGCCTTCAGCTTGGCGATGATGGCCTTGGCCTGGTCTTCGGTTTCAACCAGGATATGGTGCACGTGATATTCCTTGTCGCCGGTGGTGGCCTTGAACTTGTCGTACTCGGCCTTGATTTCATCGTCGGTGATTGGATGCTTCTTGCCGAAATCGGCGATCAGCGAACGGATCACGATCATTTGGCGAGCCTGTTCCATTTGCGATTTGACATCCGCTGTATTGCTCAGGCCGCGCTTATCGGCTTCCTGCATCAGGATTTCGCGGTTGATCAGCTCTTCCTTGACGGCGGCGCGCAATTGCGGCGTATCGGCCTGGCCTTGTGTTGCCAGTTGCTTGACCAGAGCGTCGGCGCGCGCGGATGGCACCGGCTTGCCGTTGACCACGGCGATGTTCTGGGCCATGGCAGGAATGGCGGCGATAGCCAGCAATGCAAAAAGAGGCGCAACCAGCGCTTTAGCGGGTTTAAATGTCATTATTCGATCCTAATAGGAAGTGGGGAGAAATATGAAAAATATTGAAAAGCGTAGCGGAAAATAAGGTGAATAATCGGTCAGGCGCCTGTTTCGGATGGCGTCCTGGCAACGATGGCCAGCGCATGAATATCACTTTGCATCATATCGTTGAGGCAATCATACACCAGACGATGCCGCGCCAAACGGTTTTTGCCTTCGAAAATGCTGGAAATCAGCTCGATTCGGTAGTGGCCGCCGCCGCTGGCGGCGCCGGGATGACCGGCGTGCTGCGCCGATTCATCCTCGACCAGACAGCGCGTGGGCGCAAAAGTTTCGCGCAGGCGCTGTTCGATGGTGGCGACGTCGGGTTTGCTCATTCGGATTCCTTTACGTATTTTGACAACAGGAGGCTCTGCGCCACGATGAAGGCGAACATCAATCCCATGCCGCCGAACATCTTGAACGTGACCCATTGATCGGTGGTGTAGTTGAAGGCCACGTACAGGTTCAGCAAGCCCATGCTCAGGAAGAATCCGACCCAGGCCAGGCCGACCCGCGCCCATAACGGGTCCGGCAGCACCATCTGTTTTTCCATCATGACGCGGATCAGGTTTTTCTTCATGAAGACCTGGCTGACCAGCAGGACGCTCGCGAAACACCAGTACAGCACGGTAGGCTTCCACTTGATGAAGGTCTCGTCATGAAAGTAAATCGTGGCGCCGCCGAACACAGTGATGATGACCAGCGAAATCCACAGCATCGTATCGACCTTGCGCCGGCGCGCCAGCAGGTAGCCGATCTGGCACAGGGTGGCAAGGATCGCCACCGCTGTCGCCAGCAGGATCGGCGCCTGGCCAGGACCCACCGCGCCGCCGGCTACCAATCCCGACAGATAGTGCGAGACCAAGTCTTGCGAGGCCGCGGTGTGGCCTTCGGCCCATTTGTAGACGCTGAAAAACAGCAGCACCGGGAACAGGTCGAACAGGAATTTCATGGTTAATCGCTTCTCGGTTGTTTCTTGGATTATTGCTTGGGTGTTTTCTTGAGTCGATTCAAATGGTTCTTGCGATTGCCGGCAGCGGGGCTGCATCGAGTCGGATCAGGACGGATCAGACCGGATCAGACCGAATCAAAGCGCAGCGACGCCGAGTTGATGCAATAGCGCAAGCCGGTCGGCGGCGGCCCGTCGGGAAAGACATGGCCCAGGTGCGCATCGCAGACATTGCAGACGATTTCGGTGCGGATCATGCCGTGCGTGCGGTCGACAATTTCGCGCACGTTGGCCGGATCGAGCGCCTTGAAGTAACTGGGCCAGCCACAGCCGGAGTCGAATTTGGCGTCGGAGGCGAACAGCGGCGTATTGCAGCAGACGCAAGTATAGACGCCGGCCTCGTGATGATCCCAGTAGCGGCCGGTGAAGGCGCGTTCGGTGGCGGCATGCCGGGTGACCTGGTATTCCATGGCATCGAGCTGCGTGCGCCATTCGGCGTCGGTTTTGCTGACCTTGGCGGGGGCGTCTGGCGCTCCGGCTGAAGAGGCTTTATCCATTTTGGGCTCCTGTAAAGGTTCCTGTAAAAATCGTATTTCAGGAAGAACAACTGACTTCAAGATGGCTGGCCCAGTCGGGCGGCAGGGCTGCATAGTGCGCGAATTCCGGCTGCTCGTCGAATGGTTTTTGCAATACCTGCTGCAAGCGCGCCAATTCCGAAAAATCCTTGGCCTGGGCGCGCTCGATGGCGGCTTGCGCCAGGTAATTCCGAAGGATGTATTTGGGGTTGACCGCGTGCATTGCAAGGCGACGCACTGCATCGCTGCTGTTTTCCGCCTGCAGGCGGGCGCGATAGCGTTGCGCCCAATGGTCGAACGCGACACGATCGATGAACATGTCGCGCAGTGGCGCATCGGCCTGTTCGACGGCGGCGGCCGGCTGCAGGCGCAGGTCGCCGAGGCGCCGGAAAAACAGCGTGAAATCGACGCCGGGCAGGATGCCGAACAAGGCATCGAACAACGCGCCGTCTTCCGGGCGAGCGGTCTGCAGGCCCAGCTTGGCATGCAGCAATACATCCTGTTTGGCGGCGAAAGCCGGCTGGTAAGCCGCCAGGGCGGCCTTGGTCGCTTCGACGTCGCCGATCAGCGGCAGCAGCGCCTGGCCCAGCGCATAGCAATTCCATTCGCCGATCCGCGGCTGGTTGTTGTAGGCATAACGCCCCTGCTGGTCGGTGTGATTGCAGATATGGCGCGCGTCGAAGGCCTCCATGAAGCCGAACGGGCCGTAGTCCAGCGTCAGTCCCAGGATGGACATATTGTCGGTATTCAATACGCCATGCATGAAGCCGACCGCCTGCCATTGCGCCACCAGTTCGGCGGTGCGGCGCACGACTTCGGCCAGCAGCGCCTGATAAGGATTGGCGGCCGCCTGCAATGCCGGGTAGAACTGGGCGATCACGGTGTCGGCCAGGATTTTCAGCGTGTCGTTGTCGCCCTTGTAATACCAATGCTCGAAGGAGCCGAAACGGATGAAACTCGGCGCCATGCGCAGCACGACCGCGGCGGTTTCCGGGGTTTCGCGCATGACGATCGCATCCGAACCGACGATGGCCAGGGCGCGCGTGGTCGGGATGCCGAGTGCGGCCATGGCTTCCGAACACAGGAATTCGCGGATCGACGAGCGCAATACGGCGCGGCCGTCGCCCATGCGCGAATAAGGCGTCAGGCCGGCGCCTTTCAATTGCAGCTCGATGCGGCCGCCTTCGATGGCAGCCGCGCCTTCTTGCGATACGGCCGCGACATCGCCCAGCAATATCGCGCGGCCGTCGCCCAATTGGCCGGCCCAGACGCCGAATTGATGGCCGGAATAGACCGCGGCCAGCGGCTTGGATGCGGGCAATATGCGATTGCCGGCCAGGGTTTCCAGCAGGGCCGGATCGCCCAGGGCGTCGGCAGGCAGGCCGATCGCGGCGGCGGCGGGCGCGCTGAAGGCGACGGGATAGGGCGTTGGCAGCGGGGTCGGCTGCAATCGCGTGAAAAAAGCGGGAGGCAGTTCGGCGAAGCGATTGCCCAGTCCGGCATTCAGGTCCGCCGCGGCGCCTGTAGTGGAAATGTGTTCTGTATTCATGGGCGTATTTTGACAGAGAAGCCGGATGGTGGTGCAGGCAACGGTCTGCAAGCCATATTGCGCGGCAATTGCCGTCCCACGATTTTGGTGCGTCGCCGCATGATTTTGCCGAACGTCGTACAATGTCGGCCTGATGCCCGTTTCCGGTTTTCTGCTCTATCCAGGGCCTCCGCAATCCCCTGCAATTGAATTGACGAATTGACTATGCCGCAGCGCCCCCGTTTTTTGCCAGACAATATGACCATGATGTTGCTCGCGGTCGTCCTGACCGCAAGTTTCTTTCCCGCCGGCGTGCATATCGCGCCGGATCTCGATCTCCTGACGGTGCTGATGATCGGTTTGCTGTTCTTCCTGCACGGCGCCAAGCTTTCGCGCGAGGCGGTGATCGCCGGGGCCACGCACTGGCGGCTGCATCTGGCGGTGCTGTGCTGCACATTCGTCCTGTTCCCGTTGCTGGGGCTGGTGCTCAAGCCGGCCCTGCTGACCGTGCTGACGCCCGAGCTGTACCTCGGCATTCTCTTTCTCTGCGTCCTGCCTTCCACGGTGCAATCGTCGATCGCGTTTACCGCCGTGGCGCGCGGCAATGTGCCGGCGGCCATTTGCAGCGCCTCGGCTTCCAATCTGCTGGGCATCTTCATCACGCCGGTGCTGGTCGGACTGGTGGTGATTTCGTCGCATGGCAGCCATTCCTCGCTGGAATCGATCCTGAAGATCGTCTACCAATTGCTGCTGCCGTTCGTGGCCGGCCAACTGGCGCGGCGCTGGATCGGCGGCTGGGTCGATAGCCATAAGGGTTTGCTGAAAGTGGTCGACCAGGGTTCGATCCTGCTGGTGGTGTACGCGGCATTCAGCGAAGCGGTGCGGCAGGGTTTGTGGCGCCAGGTGCCGGCGGCCACCGTAGTGAATCTGATCCTGGTGTGCTGCCTGCTGCTGGGACTGATGATGATCGGCATTTCGTGGAGCAGCCGGCGCTTCGGTTTCAGCAAGGAGGATGAAATCACCATGGTTTTTTGCGGTTCCAAGAAGAGCCTGGCGACCGGCGTGCCGATGGCCAAGGTGCTGCTGACCAGCAGTACGGTCAGCATGGTGTTGCTGCCGCTCATGCTGTTCCATCAGATCCAGCTCCTGGTTTGCGCCGTGTTGGCCAGTCGTTATGCGAAACGCAAGGCCGTTGCCATATCGAAATGCTAAGCGAATGCCAATCGAAATACTAAAAATAATTAATTAATAAAGACATAATAATATCTTTAAAGTTTGTTTTCTAATTGTAAAGTTGTATTTATGTATAAATTAAAACAACAATAAAAAATATATAAATATGGATATATAAGCAAAAATCCTTTTTTCATGCATAATTATGGCTTCTGTAATGGAGGTCATATGGAAGCCATCGCGTCACGGGTGCCGCTCAAGACCGTCGAAGAGTGGGAAGCCTATCTTGGAGAGCAGGTCCGCAACCTGCGCATCCGTGCCAACCTGGACCAGATCCAATTGGCCGGACGGGCCGATATCAGTCTCGGCGCGCTGAAGAACCTGGAAGGCGGCAAGGGATCGTCGTTGAAGACGCTGATCAAGGTCATCCAGACCTTGGGCCGGCCTGACTGGCTGGAAGCGCTGGCGCCGCATATCGCCGTCAGTCCGCTGCAGGTGATGCAAGCGCAGGCCGCCTACAAACCCCGCCTGAAGGTATTCCGCAGCAGGCGTTCGGCCAAGTCCAGGGCCGATGACGATACCGGCGGCGAGTCCTGATGTACAAGCCCGTCGAAGTCATTTCCGTGCACGCCTGGGGCGAGCTGGTCGGCGCGGTCAGCCTGGACCCGGCATCCGGCTACTACGCATTCGAATATGCGCCCAGGTGGATGCGCAAGGGCATCGAACTGGCGCCGTTGCAGATGCCGGTGGCGCAGCCTGTGCATCTGTTTCCATTGCTGCCTGAAATCACCTACAAGCGCCTGCCGGCGCTGCTGGCCGACGCCTTGCCGGACGATTTCGGCAATGCCCTGATCGATGCCTACCTGGCGCGCGAGGGCGTGGCCAAGGCGGCCATCACGCCTTTGGACCGCCTGGCCTATATGGCGGGGCGGGGCATGGGCGCGCTGACCTTCAAGCCTTCGCGCGGCCCCCGCAATATCAAACCGACCGCGGTCGAAATCGCCGACCTGGTGACCAGTTCGCGCGATGCGCTGTCGGGCAGGTTCGAAGGCGATCGCGAGATCGAGGCCGCCATCATGAACCTGATCCAGGTCGGCACCTCGGCCGGCGGCGCGCGCGCCAAGGCCGTCATTGCATGGAATGCCGAGACCAATGAAATCCGTTCCGGCCAGCTCAAGGCGCCGCCGGGCTTCGATTATTGGTTGTTGAAATTCGACGGCGTCGGCAAGGACAGCGAACTCGGCGCCGGCGGCTTCTACGGCCGCATCGAATATGCGTATTCCCTGATGGCGTCCGCGGCCGGCATCGACATGACCGAATGCCGCCTGCTGGAAGAAAATCATCGCGCCCATTTCATGACCCGGCGTTTCGACCGGCGCGACGGCGAGCGCCTGCATATGCAGACCCTGTGCGCGATGGCGCATCTCGATTTCAAGCAGGCCGCCACGCACGACTACAGCCAGTTCTTCCAGACTATCCAGGCGCTGGGCTTGCCGGAAGCCGACCTGGTCCAGGGTTTCCGGCGCATGGTATTCAATGTTCTGGCCGCCAATTGCGACGACCACACCAAGAATTTTTCGTTCGTGATGGGCCAGGATGGCGCGTGGCGCTTGTCGCCGGCCTATGACATCACGCATGCCTACAATCCGCAGGGCATGTGGACTTACCAGCATCTGATGTCGGTCAACGGCAAATTCAAAGACATTCAATGGCGCGATATGGAGCAGGCCGGCGAACGTTTCGGCATTCCGTCCAAGCGCGAGGTGTATCGCGAGGTCGCCGCGGCAGTGGCGCGCTGGCCCGAATTCGCCGCGATGGCGGGCTTGCCCGAGAAGAACGCAAAACAGATTCAACAGGATTTCAATTTCGAAAAATAACAGGACGCCTTCCGGGCTGTTCCACGGGCCGGATCGATTGTTCGGTTTTTACGCGGAATTTATGCCAATCAAGTAAGATTACGCGCAATCAGCCACGCATGATCCTGCCAGCCATCCTTTGTTCCATCCGTCTCGCCTTCCTTTTTTATGTCATCTATCGCCGATCCCGTTTCCGAATCACTGCTGCAGCAGCGGCCTTTCTGTTTTTTTTCGCTGGCGCGGGTCGCCTCCACGCTGGCATTGCAGATGCAAGTGGTGGCGGTCGGATGGCAAATCTATCAATTGACCGGCAGCGCGTTCAATCTGGGCATGATCGGGCTGGTGCAGTTCGTGCCGTCGCTATTCCTGGTGTTCGTGGTCGGGCATGTGGCCGACCGTTACGACCGGCGTCTCATCCTCATGCTGTGCGTGCTGCTGGAAGCCTTTTGCGCCTTGCTGCTGGGGGTGGGCAGCGCCGGCGGCTGGCTGACCAAGGAAGTGATCTTCATCGCCGTATTCCTGATCGGCATCGGACGCGCATTCAGTTCGCCGCTGATGCAGGTCATGGTATCGGCCACTGTGCCGGCGCCGATGCTGCCGCGCGCAATCGCCGCTTTCGCCTCGGTGACGCAGATCGCCATCATCGTCGGGCCGGCGCTGGGCGGGCTGCTGTACGTGGCCGGGCCGGATGCGGTGTATTTCAGCAGTTTCGCGATGTTCACGCTGTCGGCCTTCCTGGTCTGGCTGGTGCGCATCAATCGTCCGGTGACGGCCAAGCCGGCCGTGACGTTGAAGACCCTGTTTGCCGGTATCGCCTTCATCCGCAGCAGGCCCGCGGTGATGGGCGCGATTTCGCTGGACCTGTTCGCGGTGCTGCTGGGCGGCGCCACGGCATTGCTGCCGATCTATGCGCATGACATCCTGCATACCGATTCGGTCGGGCTCGGCATGTTGCGATCGGCGCCCGCGATCGGCGCATTGGCGACCGGCCTGCTGCTGTCGCGCTATCCCCTGAGGAACAAGGTCGGTCGCACCATGTTCGCCGCGGTCGGGTGCTACGGGCTGGCCACGCTGATATTCGCGGTTTCGCACTGGTTCGTGCTGTCGCTGCTGATGCTGGTGGTGCTGGGGGCTTCGGACATGGTCAGCGTGGTGATCCGTTCGTCCTTCGTGCAATTGCAGACGCCGGACGAAATGCGCGGCCGGGTCAATGCCGTCAATTCGGTGTTTATCGGCACCTCGAATCAGTTGGGCGAATTCGAGTCCGGCATTACCGCATCCTTGTTCGGCACCGTGCCCGCCGTGGTGATCGGCGGCCTGGGCACCTTGTGCGTGGTCGGGCTGTGGATCAGGCTGTTCCCGGATCTGTACAAGGTCGACAAGCTGGTCCCGGCCGACGATGTGGCGGCGCAATAGCGTATCGCACCTCATTCATACGTCATTCGCGCCGCATTTTGGGCACCGCCGCGCGTCATTTTTGCGGATGAAACTGCTGCGCCAGCGTGAATTCATCAATGCGCGGCGTATATTGCAGGCCTTTGCGCAAGGCCCAGGTCGCGTACTGGTGGTGCAGCGGAATCAGGGCATAGTCCTGCAACGCGGCCACGGCGGCCTGTTCGGCGAATTGCTCGCGGTCCTTGGGATCGACCGATGCCAGCGATGACTGCACCAGTTTGTCCACCTTCGGATTGCTGTAATGCCCCCAGTTCCATGTGCCCCAGCCGGTATCCGGATTGGCGGTGCCGACCAGCGTGCGCAGGCCGAAATCGCCGGCCAGCGTGCCCCAGCCCAGCAAGGCCATGCTGAAGGCGCCGGTGCGCGCCTTGCCGAAATAGACCGACAGCGGCAGTGTTTCGACCTTGCTGGCGATGCCGACGCGGCTCAGGAATTGCGCCACGGTCTGCACCACGCGTTCGTCGTTGATATAGCGGTTGTTGGGGCCGTGCAGCGTCAGGTTGAAGCCGTTCGGATAGCCGGCCGCAGCCAACAGTTTCTTGGCGCCTTCGGGATCGAACTGTTCGACCTTCAACGCACCGGCATAACCCAGGATGCCTGGCGCGACGATGTTCGATGCCGGCACGCCGAGGCCGTCCAGCGTGCGCGAGGTCAGCGCCTGGCGGTTGATGGCCTTGGAAATGGCCTGCCGCACGCGGATGTCTTTCAGGGGATTCTTTGCCAGCGGCTTGCCGTCCTTGCCGGTGATATCGGGCGAGACGTCGCGCGATTGATCCAGCGTCCAGAAAATGGTGCGCCAGGAGGTTTTCTGCACCAGCGTGAATTTCGGATTCTTCCTGACGTCCGCCACGTCGGCCGGCGGCACATTGTCGATCGCGTCGACTTCGCCGGCCAGCAATGCGGCCAGGCGCGCGCCGTCCGAAGTCAGGATGCGGAATGTTACCTTGTCCCAGTCGCTCTTCGGTCCCCAATAGGCATCGTTGCGCACCAGTTCGACCCGGTCGCCGCGCGTGAACTTGGAGAACTTGAACGGGCCGGTGCCGATCAGCGCCTTGCCGCTGTTGAAGTCTTCCTGGGTCGCATGCAGCGCGGCCTTTTTCGAGACGATGAAGATGGTGCTGACGTCCAGCGCCAGCGGGCCGTACGGCGTCGCGGTCTTCAGGCGCACGGTGTAGGGATCGACGATCTGCTTGGCCACGATCTGCTTGGTGTAGCTGGTGAACGGGCCCGGGCTATTGGTCAGCGTGGCCGGGCGGTCCAGCGAAAACACCACGTCTTCCGCCGTCATTTCGGAGCCGTCGTGAAACTTCACGCCGTGTCGCAGCTTGAATTCCCAGGTGGTCGGATTGATCGTTTTCCAGGACGTCGCCAGCCCCGGCACCAGATGGCCGTCGGCATCGACGTTCACCAGGGCATCGAACAGATGCGTGGACATGGCGACATTGGGCGCGATATTGTTGAAGTGCGGATCGAGTGTCGAGATGTCGGCGAACAGGCCGATCTTCAATTCGGCGGCATCGGCTGCGGCAGGCGCCAGGCCGGCCAGCGCGGTAACAGCCAGGACCGGCGCCAGCGCCAGGGCCAGGGCCAGCATGGCCAGGCGCTTGCGAAAGAGGTGTCTTACCGGATGTTCTACTATCGACGTTGCTGTAGGCATGAATGACTCCGTGAAAAGCGCAGACGTCATTCTAAAGTGCGCGGCGGCATTTTTCAGGATTAATTGCCGGCGATCATTGCCGGTGGATAAGGTTCTTGATCGCGGATAATTTTTTTTTGTCCGTTCGTCGGTATCCTTCGCTATCCCGAAAAAGTCGGCTGCGCGGTTTTCGGAGCAATGCGATAATCCCCGCACATTCGCGCATTCAATTCAATGAGGAGTCCTATGAAAACAAAAGCAGCCATTGCATGGAAAGCGGGCCAGCCGCTGACGATCGAGGAAGTCGAACTGGGCGGTCCGCGCGCCGGCGAAGTGCTGGTCGAGATCAAGGCCACCGGCATTTGCCATACCGATTACTACACTCTGTCGGGCGCCGATCCCGAAGGGATTTTTCCCTCGATCCTGGGCCATGAAGGCGCCGGCGTGGTGGTCGAGGTCGGCCCGGGCGTGAAGACGCTGAAGAAAGACGATCATGTGATTCCGCTGTACACCCCGGAATGCCGCGAATGCAAATTCTGCCTGTCGCAGAAAACCAATCTGTGCCAATCGATCCGCGGCACGCAAGGGCGCGGCCTGATGCCGGAT
The DNA here is from genome assembly GCA_036499085.1 of Herbaspirillum sp. Lineage (GTDB taxonomy): Bacteria > Pseudomonadota > Gammaproteobacteria > Burkholderiales > Burkholderiaceae_D > Herbaspirillum. The sequence continues at coordinate 32,404 of DASYEK010000003.1, forward strand.
GCGACCAGCCGCTTCTCGATCGACGGCAAGCCGATTTTCCATTACATGGGCACCTCCACCTTCTCCAATTACATCGTGGTGCCGGAAATCGCCCTGGCGAAAATCCGCGAAGACGCGCCGTTCGACAAGGTCTGCTACATCGGCTGCGGCGTGACGACCGGCGTCGGCGCGGTGCTGTTCACGGCCAAGGTGGAGGCGGGCGCCAACGTGGTGGTATTCGGCCTGGGCGGCATCGGCCTGAATGTGATCCAGGCCGCGCGCATGGTCGGCGCCGACAAGATCATCGGGGTCGACCTGAACCCCGGGCGCGAAGCCATGGCGCGCAAATTCGGCATGACGCATTTCATCAACGCCGCCGAGAGCAAGAACGTGGTCGATGAAATCATCGGCCTCACCGACGGCGGCGCCGATTACAGCTTCGAATGCATCGGCAACGTCAACACCATGCGCCAGGCGCTGGAATGCTGCCACAAGGGCTGGGGCCAGTCGATCGTGATCGGTGTGGCGGCCGCCGGACAGGAAATCAGCACCCGGCCGTTCCAGTTGGTGACCGGACGCGTGTGGAAAGGCTCGGCGTTCGGCGGCGCGCGCGGCCGCACCGATGTCCCGAAAATCGTCGATTGGTACATGGACGGCAAGCTCAATATCGACGACCTGATTACGCACAAGCTGAAGCTGGCGGATATCAACAAGGGCTTCGAATTGATGAAGAGCGGCGAATCGATCCGCTCCGTGGTCGAGTTCTAAGCGCCATGCGGACCATCTCGCAAACCAAATGCTTCGGCGGCGTGCAGGGCTTCCACCAGCACGATTCGGCGGTGATCGGCCTGTCGATGAAATTTTCGGTGTATCGGCCGCCGCGCACGGATCAGCCGGTACCGATTTTGTTTTTCCTGGCCGGCCTGACCTGCACCGAGGAAACCTTCATGACCAAGGCCGGCGCGCAGCGTTATGCGGCCGAGCACGGCATCATGCTGGTGGCGCCGGATACCAGCCCGCGCAATACCGGCATTGCCGGGGTCGCGGAGAAATGGGACTTCGGCGACGGCGCCGGCTTCTACCTGGATGCCACGCAGGCGCCATGGGATCAGCGCTTCCGCATGGAAAGCTATCTGGTCGACGAATTGCTGTCGCTGATCAAGGAAGAATTCGCCGCGCATGTCGGCAGCTTCGGCAATGTCGGCATTTTCGGGCATTCGATGGGCGGCCACGGCGCGCTGACGCTGGCTCTGCGTCATCCTGACGTGTTCCGCTCGGTTTCCGCGTTCGCGCCGATCAGCTCGCCGATGCAATGCGGATGGGGCCAGAAGGCATTCGAAAATTATCTGGGCAGCGACCAGGAAACCTGGCGCGCACACGATGCCTCGCAACTGATGTCGCAACGCACGTCGCCGCTGACGCCGGAAATATTGATCGACCAGGGCCTGGCCGACCAGTTCCTGCGCCAGCAGCAACTGATGCCGGAACATTTCGAAGCCGCCTGCGTCAAGGCCGGCCAGCCGCTGACCTTGCGCCGCCATGAAGGCTACGATCACGGCTACTATTTCATCTCTACGTTCATGCAGGATCATGTGGCGTTTCATGCCGCGCAATTGAAATAGCCTGTCGAAAGTCGAATAAAAAAGGCGCTGCCGGAAAAATACCGGCAGCGCCTTTTTTCATGTCGTTGATTATTCGTCAATGCGCCGCGGCTGCCGCCTCCGCATTGCTGCCGCCCGCGCTCTTGACCGGCTTGGTGATCCAGATGAACGGAATGATCACGATGAAAATGACGGCCGAGATCCAGAAGACGTCGTTGATGCCCAGCATGGCCGCTTGCGCGGACAGGTTGCGTTCGATCATCGCAACGATTTGCCCCTGGTTGAGCCCCAGCGCGTTATGGATGTCGCTGACCGATTGCTGCAGGGCGGGACTGTAGACCGTGGCTTTTTCCGTCAACTGCGCATGATGCATGATGGTGCGGTTGTTCCAGGCGGTGGTCGCGACGGAAGTGCCGACCGCGCCGCAGAAGACGCGCACGAAATTCGACAATCCCGCCGCCGCCGGAATGCGCTCCGGCGGCAGGCCGGACAACAGGATCACGGTCAGCGGCACAAAGAACAAAGCCATCGGAATGCCTTGCAGCAGCGTCGGCATGATCACCATCCATTGATCGACCTGCAGGTTGTAGCGCGAGCGCAGGTAGAACACCAGTGCAAAGCCGAAAAAGGCGGCGGTCGCCATCCAGCGCGCATCCGAACGCGGCAGGAATTTGCCGACGAACGGCGTCACCAGGATCGCGAAAATGCCGATCGGCGCGGTGGCCAGTCCGGCGTCGATGGAACGGTAGCCCAGATATTGCTGCATCCATTGCGGCAGCAGCACCAGGTTGCCGAAGAAGACGCCGTAGCCGATCGAGATGGCCAGCGTGCCGCCGGCGAAATTGCGTCTGGAAAACAGCCGCAGGTCGACGATGGGATGGTCGTTGTTCAATTCCCAGATCAGGAAATACGAGAAACTGATTGCCGCCACGATGCCCAGGATCACGATGGTCGGCGAGGCGAACCAGTCCAGATCCTTGCCTTTGTCGAGCATGATCTGCAGCGAGGCGACCCAGGTCACCAGCAGCACCAGGCCGAGACTGTCGATCGGCCGCTTGACGGTCGGCGTTTCGCGCGCGCGGTAAAGCGCCCAGGTAATCCCTGCCGCCAGCAGCCCGACCGGGATATTGATATAGAAAATCCACGGCCATTTATATTCGTCGGTGATCCAGCCGCCCAACGCCGGCCCGACCACCGGCGCCACCACCGCAGTGATGGCCCACAAGGCCAGCGCGAACGATGAGCGCGATTTCGGATACGAGCCGAGCAGCAGCGCCTGCGACAACGGCACCATCGGCCCCGCCACCAGACCCTGCATGACGCGCGCGCCGAGCAGGATCGGCAAGGTCGGCGCCAGGCCGCACAGCCAGGAGGCGATCACGAACAGAATGATCGAGGATACGAACAGCTTGACCTGGCCGATGCGCTGGGTCAGCCAGCCGGTCAGTGGAATCGAAATTGCATTCGCGGCGGCGAACGAGGTAATGACCCAGGTACCTTCATCGATCGACACGCCGAGGTCGCCGGAGATGGTCGGAATGGCGACGTTGGCGATCGAGGTGTCGAGCACGTTCATGAACACCGCCAGCGATACTGCGAGCGTGCCCAGCACCAGGTTGGCGCCGGAGAGCGGCGGTGGCGGTGTAAAGGAAACAGGAGGCGTGGTTGCCATGGATGGGTCCGGTTCAGGTGCGCGGCGCGGCGGCAGCGTGACGGCCCTGCTTCGTACTGGCGTTGTCGGACATGTCGTCGCTGGCGCCGCCAGCCGATCCGGCGTTCTGGCTGATGATCCTGCGCACCACGGCGTCGGCCTGGGCGCTCACATCTTTATAGATATCGGTCTGGTAATTGGTGACCACCGGCTTGACCTGGCTCTCGCTGCGCAGGTCGACCGTGGCGGTGGTGGAAAGGCCGATCCGCAGCGGATGCGCCTGGACTTCCTTAGGATCGAGCGCGACCCGCACGGGGACGCGCTGCACCACCTTGATCCAGTTGCCGGTCGCATTCTGCGCCGGCAGCAGCGAAAAGGCGCTGCCGGTGCCGGCCGAGAACCCCTGTATCACGCCGTGATAGGTCACGTCCGAGCCGTAGGCGTCGGCCACCACTTCAACCGCCTGGCCGACATGGATATGCTTCAACTGGCTTTCCTTGAAATTGGCATCGATCCAGATCTGCTCCAGCGGCACGATCGCCATCAGCGGGGTGCCGGCGGCGATGCGCTGGCCGACCTGCACCGAACGCTTGGAGACGAAGCCGGTGATCGGTGCGGACACATTGACGCGCGAGAAATTCAGGTAGGCATTGCGTACCTGGGCGGCCGCCTGTTGCACGTTGGGATGCTCGGTCACGCTGGTCTTGTCGGTCAGCGCCCGGTTGGCGGCCAGTGCGGTGCGGGCCTGTTTCAGCGCGGCGGTCGCGGTCTTGACCACGTCCTGCGCATGGGTGACGTCTTCCTGCGAAACCGCGCCGGACTGGACGCCGCCCTGGCGCCGGCGCAGATCCTCTTGCGCACGCGCCAGATTGGTTTGCGCGGTGGTGAGCGCCGCTTCCAGGTTGTCGTTGTTCAGGAATATCTGGCGTGTCTGGCGCACAGCCTGCGCCAGGGCCGCTTCGGCTTGCGCCATCGCCACTTGCGCATCGGACGCATCGAGCGTCACCAGAGGCTGGCCGACCTGCACGACTTGCGTGTCGTCCGTTTTCACCGAAGTGACGGTGCCGCCGACCTGCGACGAAATCTGGACCACGTTGCCGCCGACATAGGCGTCGTCGGTCTCTTCGTAGAAGCGGGAATGCAGGAACCAGTACAGGAACAGCAGCACGGCGACGGCCAGGATCAGCAGGGTCAGCACGATCAGTTGGCGCTTGCGCTTGCCGTTACCATTGCCATTGCCGTTGGCAGGTGCGGCGATTTGTTCTGTTGAATTAGTGGCGCTCATGAATGATGACTCCGCGATGATTTAACTTGAATGATGTCGTTTGCCTGGTGAGGCGCATGCTGCGTTATTGGGCCGCGGCGTTCTGGTCGAGGCCCGCGCGCTGGGCGTCGAAGCCGCCGCCCAGCGCCTTGAACAGGCCGATCTGCTGGTTGCGCCGATTGACTTCCAGGCCGAGCAATATCTGCTGCTGGCCGAGCAGCGTGGATTCGGCGCTGACCGTGACCAGTTGCGAGGTCAGGCCGAGCCGGTAGCGTTCCTGCGCCAGCGCGAAGCCGCGCTGCGCGGCGGCCAATGCCTCGCGCCGGATCGGCAGTTGCGCATCGATCGAATGGATCGCGGCGATCTGGCGCGCCACATCGGCATACGCCTCGTTGAGCGTTTGATTGTAGTTGGCGACCGCCAGGTCATACGAGGCGACCTGGCCCTTCAGGTTGGCGCGCAAGGCGCCGGCATCGAAGATCGGTAGGCTGATCGCCGGGCCGAAACTGATGGCGCGGCTGGCGGCGGTGAATGGATTGGCCTCGGACAGCGATTCGAAACCGATGCTGGCCGACAGATTGATGTCCGGATAGAAGCGCGCCTTGGCGGCCTTGATGCCGCTGCCGGCGGCTTCGACTTCCCAGCGCGCGGCGACGATATCGGGGCGGCGTCCCAGGAGATTGAGCGGCACATCGTCAGGCAGCGCGGGCGTGGCCAGGGTTTCGATGCGCGGACGCTCGATCTGCATGCCGCGATCCGGTCCCTTGCCCAGCAAGGCGCCAAGCTGCTGGCGCGTCAGGACGATCTGGCCCTGGTTCTCGGCCAGTTGCGCGCGGGCGTCGGCTTCGCTGCCGACCGACTGATTGCGTTCGACCTGGCTGTCGAGTCCGTTTTGCACGCGGTTGGCGGTGATTTTCTGCAAGGTATTCCGCTGCGTGAGGGTGCGTTGCAGAATGTCTTGCAGCGCATATTCGGCGGCAAGTTGGTTATAGGCGGCGGCAATCGAGCTGGCCAGCGCCAGGCGGGCCTGCTGGGCGCCGGCCTGGGCGGCTTTTTGCTGCGATACGGCCTGGGTCAGCATGGCCTGGTTTTTACCCCACAGATCGAGTTCGTAGCGCAGGCCGATCAACGCGGTTTTCATGTTGTACCAGCCGCCGCCGTAAGGGGGCGGATAGATCGAGGTTTCGGAAAAGCGATTGCGCATGAAGGACGCCTGCGCATCGACCGAAGGCAGCAGCGCCGCGCCGCGGCCTTCCGCGGCGGCATTGGCGGCTTCGATGCGGGCTTGCGCCTGTTGCAGGGTAGGGCTGCCGGCCATGGCCTCGTCGATCAGCGCGCTCAGTTGCGGATCGCCGAACTGGGCGATCCAGTCCACGCCGGGCCAGTTGCCGCCTTGGCCGGCCAGGCTCTGCGCGGTCGCGAAATCCGCAGGCTGGGCCGGATGATTGCCGTCGCCGATGCCCTTGAAGCTGGCGCAGCCGGACAGCGCCAGCGCCAGCAGGCCGGCGGCGGCAAGCAGGCCGGCCGATCTCGGACGAGAGGCAGGCTGGACAGGCGAAACTGTGCAGAACGGCTGCGCGATGGAGGAATTGCGGCGTGCGGCAAGACAGGACGTGGCAGTGGGCTTCAGGGAGGGCATTAACAGCTCCGGCATAGTAGACTTGACGCGAGTAAAAGCTCAGTTTCGCGAGGTTTTTGGATTATACTCGCGAAAGCGAATAAAAACTCATCTTTTATTCATTTTGTTATTTTTTAGCGTATGCTGCGCACATCATGAAGCTAGAACCCCGAAAAATGCCGCGCCAGGCCCGTTCCAAGGCCATGGTCGATACCATCCTCGACGCCACCGCCCGCGTGCTGGTCGAACGCGGCTATGCCAAGACCAATACCAATGTGGTGGCCGAACTGGCCGGCATCAGCGTCGGTTCACTGTATCGTTATTACCCGAATAAAAATGCGCTGATCACCGCGCTGCAGGAGCGGCACGTAGCGCAAATGCTCGGAGTGTTTTCCGATATTACCGCGAACATGTCGCCCGACGGGTCGTTGGCCGGCGACTTGCAGGCACTGATCAACGCGCTGGTCGGGGCGCATTTGCTGGAACCGGAACTGAATCGCATCCTGGAAGAAGAAATCTCGCCCTGCAATCTGCCGGGCAGCGATGTGCGGCACAGATTCGCGGAGGAAGCCAAGGTGCTGCTGCGTCGCCATCGCGCCGAAATCGCGATCGACGATATCGATCTGGCCGCGTTTGTCGTGACGCGCATCCTGAAAGTACTGATCAAAACGCTGGTCCTGGACTTGCCCGACGGGATCGATGCGTCGAAACTGCAGGCGGAAATCCTGCCGGCTGTGCTGAGTTATTTGACGCAAAATCGCTTACTCAAAATCGCTGACGCAAAATCGGCCGCGGGCTGAAAAAAGTCTAAAAAGCCAACAAAGGCCGACACAGCCGACATGATCCGGCGCCATGGCCTGCGCTACCCCTTGAAAACGTCTGCCGGATCGTACTTGCCAGTCCTACAACAGGCTCCCATATTTAACGATAAAATGCGTCGCGCGCCATGCGTGTCGGCTAATATAGCCGCGCCACATTGCCGTTTTCATAATACGCAAAATATTGCTTGATCTTTCACCGGGGCTCACATGATTTTCCTTAAAGGCGCGCGCGCCATCGCATGGCTTTGCGGCGGCTTGCTGGCGACGACGACGCCTTTCGCCACGGCGTATTCCCTCAATGTAAAAGTGATCGATGCGGCAGGCAAGCCGGCGCCGGATGCGGTGGTCTATGTCGAAGCAGCGGGCGGCCAGGCGCTGTCGAAGGTAATGAAGCCGGCCGAAATCGCACAGCAGGGCCAGCAATTCACGCCGCTGGTGACGGTGGTGCAGGCCGGCAGCCAGATCACTTTCCCGAATCACGATAAGGTGCGGCACCAGGTGTATTCGTTTTCGCCGGCCAAGGTTTTCGAGCTGAAATTGTATGCCAAGGGCGATGCGCCGCCGGTGTTGTTCGACAAGGCGGGCACCGTAGTGCTCGGCTGCAATATCCACGACCAGATGATCGCCTATGTCCAGATCGTGAACACGCCGTACTTTGCCAAGACCGATGCCGCCGGTGTGGCCCGGCTGGACGACCTGCCGGCCGGCAAATATACGCTCAAGACCTGGTATTACACGATGCCGCCCAACACGCCCGCGCTTGAGCAGCCGTTGAACGCGGAAGCGGCGGATATGAATGTCGCGGTCAAACTCAACACCAAAGTCGCGGCGGAATAGGCATGCCCCGTTTTAAAAGCCTGGAAAGCCGCATCGTCGTGCTTTTCATCGTTTTGCTGTTGCTGTTGCAACTGGCCGGTTTCGTCGTGATCCGCAGCGCGATCGAAAACAATGCGCGCGCGGCGATCCGCAACGAATTGATGGTCGGCGAACGTGTGTTCCTGCGCCTGCTGGACCAGAACGCGCAAAAACTGACGCAGGGCGCGCGGTTGCTGGCATCGGACTACGGCTTCCGCGCCGCCATCGGCAGCGACGATCGTGAAACCATCGTCTCGGTGTTGGGCAATCACGGCGCCCGCATCGGTGCTTCGGTGGCGCTATGGCTGGACACCGGCGGCGCGATCAAGGCCTCGACCCTGCACGAAGACGTGCCGGACCTGGCGCGCAATGCGGCGGCGCTGGTCGAACGCGCGCAGATGGGCGGCAATGCGGCCGATACCGTGCTGATCAATCATCATCTGTTCCAGATCGTGGCGGCGCCGGTCAAGGCGCCACTCACCATCGGCTGGGTCGTGATGGGCTTTCCGATCGACAGCGGACTGGTGGCGGACATGAAAGCGCTGTCTTCGCTGCAGGTATCGATCATGGTGCGCAGCGCCGACGGCAACTGGAAGAGCGACGTGTCGACCATGCCGGTCGCAGGCACCGGCATGCTGGCGCAGCAACTGGACGGACAGGCGCCGGCCGACATCTTCCTGCCGCAATTGCTGGTCGGCGATAACGATTACAGCGGGCGCATGGTGATCCTGGCGCGCGACGGCAGCGCCAGCGCGGCGGCCGTACTGCAGCGTTCGATCAGCGAAGCCATCGCGCCGTACCGGCAATTGCAATTGGTGCTGCTGTTCATTACCGGCATCGGCGTGCTGATCGCCATCGTCGGCAGCACCTATACCGTCAAACGCATCACCAGTCCGTTGCGGCAACTCACGGATATCGCCAAGCGCCTCGGCGACGGCGACTACGCCGCCCATATCCGCGTCAAGCGCGACGACGAAATCGGCAAGCTGGCGCAGGCCTTCGAAAGCATGCGCGTCGGCATTTCCAATCGCCAGGCGGAAATCCTGCGGCTGGCGTACTGGGACCCGTTGACCGACCTGGCCAATCGCGTGCAATTCGCCGATCTGTTGAAGGCGGCGATTTCGGAAGCGCGCGCCAGCGGCGGCAATTGCTTCGTGCTGATGCTCGATTTGCATCGCTTCCAGCAGGTCAACGATGTGCTCGGCCATCGCTTCGGCGATCTGCTGCTGCGCGAAGTCGGGCAGCGCCTGCAGCAGCAACTGCGGCGCGATGCCGACAAGGTGGCGCGGCTGGGCGGCGACGAGTTCGCGATCCTGCTGCCCAATATCGATCTGGCCGGCGCCAAACGCGAAGCCAGGCGCCTCAGCGAATCGCTGGAACAGCCGATTCAACTGGAAGACCAGACCGTCGACCTCGGCGCCGGCATCGGCGTGGCCGGTTTTCCGCTGCATGGCGATAATGCCGAACTCCTGATGAGCCGGGTGGAAGTGGCGATGTACGGCGCCAAGAGCATGGGGCATGAACTCCTGGTCTACGATGCCGCCTTCGATCGCAGCAGCCAGGAAAGCCTGTCGCTGCTGGGCGAACTGCGGCGCGCCCTGGATCGCGACGAATTCCGCCTGTATGCGCAACCCAAGCTGGAATTGTCCAGCGGCCGTGTGGTCGGCGTGGAGGCGCTGGTGCGCTGGCAGCATCCCGAGCGCAATCTGATTTTTCCGGACAGCTTCATCAGCTTCGCCGAAAGCACCGGCTTCATTCGCCTGCTGACTTGCTGGATGCTGGAGCAGGGCGCCGTGTTATGCCGCAATCTGCAAGCGCAGGGCATTGCATTGAAGATATCGGTGAATTTATCGACCCGGGATTTGCTGGACCAGGATTTACCGGCCAAATTCGCCGACATCCTCAAGCGCCACGGTGTCGGCGCGGCCTCGTTTTGCCTGGAAATCACCGAGAGCGCGATCATGGGTGATCCGGGACGGGCGCAAACCACGCTGGAGCGCCTGTGCGAAATGGGCGCGGATCTGTCGATCGACGATTTCGGCACCGGCTATTCGTCGCTGGCCTATTTGAAGCGGCTGCCGGTGCATGAACTGAAAATCGACAAGTCCTTCGTGATGAATATGGAGAGCGACCTGGACGACGCCAAGATCGTCAGGTCGACCATCGATCTCGGTCACAACATGGGATTGCGCGTGGTGGCGGAGGGCGTCGAAAACGAAGCGGTCTGGCATTTGCTGGCGCAGATGGGTTGCGACCAGGCGCAAGGATATTTCATGGGCAAACCGATGCCGGTAGCGGCATTGCCGGCCTGGATACAGGCCTGGCAGGCGCCGGTGAAGGCCGCGTGAACTTGCGTACGTGTACAACAGATGAATCACAGATAAAACGAATAAACGTATAACGAGTCAGCACCGGTATCGATGGAAACAAAAAATGCGCCTCGAAGGGCGCATTTTTTATGGAACGAATGAAACGATCAGCGAATCGCGACCACTCTTGTCGCGTCGACCGCGCTGGCCACCGGTTCCGGCATCATGTGCGTCAGCTTGACGTGCGCGGTGAATTCGGCGCCGACTTCGTCATGTTTCAGGCCCATGGCCAATGTGGCCTTCAGGTAGCCGAGCTTGGAACCGCAGTCGTAACGACGGCCCTGGAAGCGATAGGCATATACCGGTTCGGCCTTGAGCAGCGCCGCGATGCCGTCGGTAAGCTGGATTTCGCCGCCGGCGCCCTGGCCCAGGCCTTCCAGATGCGTAAAGATGTCATTGGTCAGCACATAACGGCCAACTACCGCCAGGGTCGACGGCGCGACATCCGGCGCCGGTTTTTCGACGATGGCGTCGATCTGGTTCAGGTCGTCGTCGGACGACGCGACACTGACAATCCCGTATTGCTTGGTTTCGCCGCGCGGCACATCCTGCACCGCCAACAGGCTGCGGCCTTCCTTGGCGAAGATATCGGTCATTTGCCTGAGTACAGGGCGTTCGCCTTCGTCGACATCCATGAAATCGTCGGCCAGCAGCACCGCGAACGGTTCGTCGCCGACCACCGGCTTGGCGCACAGCACGGCATGGCCCAGACCCAGCGGCGCGGATTGGCGGATGAAGATGCAATTGACGTGTTTGGGGATGACATTCTGGACGAAGTCGAGCAGGCGCGTTTTGCCGGCGGCTTCGAGTTCGGCTTCCAGTTCGTAGGCCTTATCGAAATGGTCTTCGATGGCGCGCTTGTTGCGTCCGGTGATGAAAATCAGCTCGGTGATACCGGCGGCGACCGCTTCTTCCACGGCATATTGAATCAGCGGCTTGTCGACGATGGGCAGCATTTCTTTCGGTTGGGCCTTGGTGGCGGGCAAAAATCGGCTTCCCAGACCGGCGACAGGAAAAACGGCTTTGGTAATTTTCGGCATGATTTGTCTTCACGGAAATGGGCTTGCAAGAAGCTTATTTCCGCACAGACAAAGAAAATATAGGAGTAGTGCGCTTTGTTGGGTAGGAATTAGTGAGAGTGATCTATAAGACAAATCCTATGTAATTTACTTATTTCTGTTATTTTCATTTTAGATAAGCGTCTAGGCATGCGGCGTTGCAGCATGCGGTGCGTCCGCATGCGGCGCATTGGCGCCTTCCACTGCATGTGGCGGCACGGAAGGATCGGCGGCGAACGGGTCGGTCGGCAGCCCGCGCTTGTGGGCGGTAGCGCGATATTGCTTGACGATGACGTCGTAGATGGGCTGGTCGACGCGATTGCCCTTCAGGAATTCATCGATTTGCGCGTAACTGACGCCGAACAGGTCCTCCACCAGCTTGCCCGGGACCAGGCTTTCCAGGTCGGCGGTAGGCGGCTTCATGACCAGCGACTCCGGCGCGCCGAATGCCAGCCCGAGCTGCCGCACCTGCTGCTTGATCAAGCCCGACAGCGGCGCCACATCGCATGCGCCGTCGCCGTACTTGGTGAAAAATCCCATCAATGCATCGGCGGCGTGATCGGTGCCGACCACCAGGCCGTCCAGCGCGCCCGCGATGGCGTATTGCGCCACCATGCGTTGCCGCACCTTGAGCTTGCCGATCACGAAATCTTCATGCGCGGCGTCGACGAACGGCAACTCGACCTGGCGCAGCGTTTGCACCATGGCGTCAGTGGCGGGCTTGATATCGATTGTCATGATCTGGTCGGGATGCAGCAGCTTGAGCGCCAGTTGCGCATCGGCTTCGTCATGCTGCACGCCGTAGGGCAGGCGCACGGCGATGAATTGCGCATGATGGCCGCGGCTGCGGGCGCGTTCGACCGCGTTATGCACCAGGTAGCCGGCGACCAGCGAATCGACGCCGCCACTGATGCCCAGCACCAGCGCATGGCGGTCGTGATTGATCAACTGGTCGGCCAGGAAGGTCGAACGGCGCACCACTTCGGCGGCGCTGTTGAACGCGTGCACCACCTTCAGTTCCTGTACGATCTTTAATTGCTCGTCCGGAATCAGATCGGTTTCCAATACATATCTCCTCGATGAGCAGGTTTTTACATTAGTCCAAGAATGCGGCCTATTTCAGCAATGGAGGGGCTGTCCTTCAAAACAGTTCCTTCCACCGTTTGCGTCATGTCCTCGATGCCGTTGCGCACCGATTGCAGGCTTTCGCGTATCCATCCTTCCTTTACTTTCGGCGATTTCAGCACATTCTTTAATGTTTCGATTTCGTCGCGCACATCCTGCAGATCGGCGCCCGGCGGCGCGTTGGCCAATTCGATTTCCAGTTCCGCGATCAGCGCATGGATGCGTTCCAGGTTGAACGAGGAGCGCGTGTCATTTGGCGGCGTTGTATTGTTGTCAAGCATGGTGGCCTCCGGTGAATGAATATGGCTCACGTTACCATATTCCGGCTGCTTATAATTTGTTCGGAACAGGGGACCGCTTCCGGACTGCCGCCAAGAGCTTGTTGCCGGATTAACCGGCATTGTTGCGGTTTCCTTGCCGTGCAATCGGGCTGTCTGCCTCGGCGCGCCTGGCCATCTTGATTTTGCACAAGCGCTAAAAGAAATCCCGGCTTGGCGTATCGAGACTGCCGAGCAGGTGCGACAGATCGACCAGCCGTTTGGCGACCAGGTGCCGCACCTTGTCCTTGCATTGCCAGATGCCGTATACGCCCAGCAGATGCGCGCCCAGCAGTTCGCGGCGCTGCCTATCGACCAGCGCCGGCCAGACGATGACATTGGCGGCACCGGTTTCATCTTCGATGGTCAGGAAGATCACGCCCTTGGCGGTCGGCGGCCGCTGGCGCATGGTGACGATGCCGCAGCCGCGCGCGAATTGGCCGTCCTGGCAGGCATTGAGCGATTCGGCCGGCAAGAAGCGTTGCGCATGCAATCGCGTCCGCAGCAGGGCCAGCGGATGGCGTTGCAGCGTCATGCCGATGCTGCGGTAATCGCCTGCGATATCTTCCGCTTCCGAGGGCAGGCGCAATTGCGGCGCCGTTTCGCGGATCGCGGTCGGCCGCAGCAGATCCTTGTCCGGCGCGGCGCCGATGGCCTGCCACAATGCCTGGTGCCGGTTGCCGGCCAGCGGCGCCAATGCATTGGCGGCGGCCAGCACTTGCAGATCGCGGCGTTCGAGCACGGCCTGGCGCGCCAGGTCGTCGACATCGGCAAAGGCGCCGCGGGCGCGCGCGGTTTCGATGCGCTGCGCCGCCTCGCCGCGCATGCCGCGCAGCAGCGACATGCCGAGCCGCACCGCCGGACGGCCGTGGTTGTCCGCTACGTTTTGCAGCGTCGATTCCCAGTCGCTTTGCAGGATATCGACCGGCAATACGACGACGCCATGGCGCCTGGCGTCCTGCACCAGTTGCGACGGCGAATAGAATCCCATCGGCTGGCTATTGAGCATCGCGCACAGGAAGGCTTCCGGTTCATGGCATTTGAGCCAGCTGCTGGCATATACCAGCAGCGCGAAGCTGGCCGCATGGCTTTCCGGGAAACCGTATTCGCCGAAGCCCTTCATCTGCTCGAATACACGCTGGGGAAAGTCTTCGCCATAGCCGTTGGCCTTCATGGTGCCGACGATGCGATCGCGATAGTGCTCCAGCCCGCCCTTGCGTTTCCATGCCGCCATTGCGCGCCGCAACTCATCGGCTTCGCCCGGGGTGAAGCCGGCCGCGGTGATGGCGATCTGCATCACCTGTTCCTGGAAAATCGGCACGCCCAGCGTTCGTTCCAGCGCCTCTTCCAAGCCTTTCGGGGTATCGATGGCCTCCTTGCCCTGGCGGCGGCGCAGGAAGGGATGCACCATGCCGCCCTGGATCGGCCCCGGCCGCACGATCGCCACCTGGATCACCAGGTCGTAATATCTGCGCGGCTGCAGGCGCGGCAGCATGCTCATCTGCGCCCGTGATTCGATCTGGAATACGCCGATGGTGTCGGCCTTGCAGATCATCTCGTAGGTGGCTTGATCGCCTTGCGGAATGTCGGCCAGTTCGAATGCCGCGCCGCGCCGCCGGCCGACCATGTCCAGCGCACGCCGCAGCGCCGACAGCATGCCCAGCGCCAGCACGTCGACTTTCAGCAGGCGCAGCGATTCCAGGTCGTCCTTGTCCCACTGGATGACGGAGCGTCCTTCCATGGCCGCGTTTTCGATCGGCACCAGGCGCGACAGTTTGTCGCGCGCGATGACGAAGCCGCCGGTGTGCTGCGACAGATGGCGCGGGAAACCGAGCAACTGGCTGGCCAGCGCGGCCCATTGCAGGCTCAGGGAACTGTCCGGGTCCAGGCCGCATTCCCGGAAGCGCGCCAGCAAATCCCGCTTGCCGTCGAACCAGCGGTGCGACTTGGCGACCTGATCGATGATGGCGCTGTCGACGCCGAGCGCCTTGCCGGCCTCGCGCAGCGCGCCGCGCGGCCGGTAAGTATGCACGGCGGCCGCCAGCGCGGCGCGGTTGCGGCCGTATTTGCGGTAGATGTACTGGATCACTTCCTCGCGCCGCTGATGTTCGAAATCGACGTCGATATCGGGCGGCTCGTTGCGCTCCTTGCTGATGAAGCGTTCGAACAGCAGTTTGCTGTTTTCCGGATCGACTTCGGTCACGCCGAGGCAATAGCAGACCACCGAATTGGCGGCCGAGCCGCGCCCCTGGCACAGGATGCGCTGCGAACGCGCGAAGCGGACGATGTCGTAGACCGTCAGGAAGAACGGCTCGTAAGCCATATCGTTAATCAGCGTCAGTTCGCGCTCGATCTGTGCGGCGATCTTCGGCGGCACCCCTTGCGGAAAGCGGGCGCGCGCGCCCAGTTCGGTTTGCTGGCGCAGATAGGCCGCCGGCGTGAAGCCGGGAGGAATCAGTTCTTCCGGATATTCGTAGCGCAGCTCGTTCAGCGAAAACGTGCACAGGCTTGCAATGCGGACGGTTTCGGCCAGCGCCGCCGCCGGATAGATATTGGCCAGCCGCAGCCGGGAGCGCAAATGCTGTTCGGCATTCGGCGCCAGCGCATAGCCGCAAGCCGCGATCGGCAGCTTCAGGCGGATCGCGGTCAGGGTGTCCTGCAGCGGCTTGCGGCTGCGCACGTGCATGCAGACCTGGCCGACGGCGACCAGCGGCAAACGGCAGGCGGCGGCAACCTGTTCGATGGCGGCGCGGTGCGCATCGTCCATGGCCCGGTGCAGCAGGCTCAGGCCGATCCAGCCGCGCTGCGGGAAGGTGTCGATCAGCCAGGCGGCTTGCTGCGCCAGTTGTTGCGGCGTGGCGGGATAGTCCGGCATCAGGATGATCAGGCAATCCGGCAAACCGCGCAGATGGCGATGCGAGGCATCCGGATTGGCCAGGTCGTCGGTGCTCAGGAAATATTCGCCTTTCGCGGCGCTGCGGGTGCGTCCGAGCGTAATCAGTTCGCATAGATTGCCGTAGCCTTCGCGGTTTTGCGCGAGTGCAATGAACGAGATGGCGGGCTCGCCGGTCTCGCAGTCGCCAGGCGGCGTCAGTTTGAAACAGGAGCCGATCAGCAAGGGCAGTTCGGCTTTCAGCGCCGCTGCATGCGCCCGCACCACGCCGGCCAGGGAGCATTCGTCGGTGACAGCGAGCGCGCTGTAACCCAGTTGCGCGGCGCGTTCGACCAGTTCCTCCGCATGCGAGGCGCCCTGCAGGAAGCTGAAATTGCTCATGCAGAACAGTTCCGCGTAATCGGGCAACAGCCCGGGCAACGCCGCCGGCGGCATCGGGGGAAGGGGCAGCGGCGCGTCCATCAGCCGAACAGCCCATGCAAAAACCAGGGCGCCCGCGCGCCGGATTGATCGCCGATGCGTTCGCGGTAAATCCAGTAGCGCACATGCTCGCGGTCTTCTGCGACGAAGTAATCGCGCGTGACGGTTTGCTCGTTCCACCAGCCGGCCTCGATTCGTTCCGGCGGTGAAATCACCTTGAGCGCCGAACGATAGAAGGGGCGATGGTCGCGCACGGACAAGGGCAGCGCCGATTGCAGCAGCCAGATGGGACGCGGCAGATAGTCCGGCAGGGAAACTGCCGGGCCGGTCCTTGCCTGCTGTAGCACGGGGGTCCAGGCATTGGCGATTTCGGGACGATGATCGGCTTGCGGCGCGGCCTGCAACACGGCATCCGGGCCGAGCCGCGCCGTCAGCAATTCGATCAGGCGCGCATGTTCTTCCGGCGAGCCGCCGGGTTCCGGGAACAGGGCCTGGCTGGGAGCGTCCATGGCTTCGACCTGCAACGCGGCCAGGCTGACGGCAATCACCGGCCCCGCCAGCGTCAATTGCGCCAGGCGTTCCTTGAGCAAACGCAGCAAATGCTCCTCGCGCCAACTCGCTTCGGCCAGCAGGATTTCCAACGGCGTCGGCGCGATTGCCTGGCGTCCGCGTTCATGTTCCATCTGGAACGCGATGCGGCGTACCGCCAACTGCCGGGCGTTGAGCCAGCCGGCCATCTGCGTGAGCAAATGGCGCGCCGCGAACAGCAGGGCTTCCGCATGCTCGACCCGATCCGGCAGTTCGATGCGCGCATGAAACGCAGGCGGTGCGACGATCCAGTCGAATAATTCCGGCGCATCGCCATGGGCGCGGTCCAGCGCCTGCAGCAATGGCCGGCCGCAACGCCGCTGCAAGGGGGCGCGCGGCAGACGCCGCAATTCCCCCAGCGAACGGCAGCCGACGCCATGCAGCCAGTCCTCATGCAATCTTGCCGCCGGCAGCAGATGCAGCGGCAGGCGGTCGAGGCGCCGTTGCAGCGTGGCCGGCGATAGCGCCCGCAAGGCCTTGCCGCTGTTTCCGGCGCCGCCGCTTTGGGCCAGCAGCCAGGCGCCTTGCGCGGTCGGCGCGCAGCTCAAATGCACGCTGAGTCCCAATTGGCCGACAGTCTGCCGGATGCGTCGGCAGAGGCGGCGAATGCCGCCGAACAGGCGCAGGCTGGCAGTGATATCGATGAGCAGCGTGGCTTCTTCGGCTTCGGCCAGCATCGGCGAATATTGCAGCAGCGCCAGCGCCGCCTCCTGCAAGGTTTGCGCTTCGCGCCGCGCATCGCGTTCGTGGGACAGCACTTCGCCGGCCAGCAGCAACACACCGGCGCGGCGCATATCGCGCCGGATCCCGAGCGCGGCGGCCGGCGCCGACAGCGCCAGCACGCGATCGTGTTCGAAGACGATTGCCGCGGCCTCACTCGACCAGCGTGGGCGAAACACTTCGAGCGGCAGCAGGGGCAGGTGCAGGGCGATCCACAGAGACATGATGTGACGGCAAGGAAGGATGCGCAAAAGGCAGCGCGATAAATAAGGGCGTGTCGCGTTGCGGACCGCGCCGCTTGGCGAAACCGATTTGCACCCCGCCGGTCGCCGGCGTTACGCGCAGGCGCAGGGTAGCCGGCGATGCATCCGGCGCGCACGCCAGCGGCCGCAGCATGCAAAACAGGGCGCTGCCGCCTTGCGCCGCCAGATGCAGCCGGCGCAGCGATTCGTTGCGCACCTGGTTTTGCCAGCACAGCAGCGCGCCGCAACTGTCGGCGCGCAATATCTGCTCGGCGGCCCATAGGGCATCGGCGTTGCGGGCCGGCGCGATCCAGAGCAATTGCGAAGGCGCCAGTCCAAGCGCCGCAAACGCCAGTGTCTGCGGCGGATACGGCGGTTGCAGCAGCACGATGCGGCGCTGTCCCAGATGGCGCAGCGCCGGCTGCAACAGGCTAAGTTCGCCGATGCCGTTCTGCTGGAGCAGCAACTCGATCAGGCTGCCGACCGGCCAGCCGCCGCCGGGCAATTCGGCGGACAAGGCGGCATGCCCGGTATCGATGCATCGATTCATCCCGCGCGCCAATTGCGAGGCGCGCCAGAGCGATGGATGAATGCTTTCGGGCGAATGCATGGCTGGTGTTCTATATAGGTAAGGCAGTGACAATGATTCGATAATATACTGTATAAATATACAGTAAAAATAAAAGATGTCCATTCATCTGCCATTTCCTGTTGCAAATTCGCGGCTTGCGTTCTGGCTTTGTTCGAATTCATGCTTCAGGATGCTGCGCCTCCACCGTGTATGATCCTTGGCAAGAGAGGGGCTGCGAATGTGGAATGGAAAATACAAGCGTGGATGGATAGCCTGGGCGATTGCGGCGTTGCTGGCGCTCGGCATCGCTGCTGCATTCGGCGCCTCGGCGATTGTCGGCAGCGACTGGGCGCGTCAATACCTGGTCCGGAAAATCGAAACGGCCAGCGGCCGCCGCTTGCACGCGGATGCCCTGACATTGCGGCTGACCCCGGCCTTGCGCATCGACGCGACTGGGCTCGGCATATCCAATCCGGAATGGGCGCGCACTGAACAAGAACCGGATTTTTTACGCGTGCAATCGGCTTCGCTGAAGATCCGGTTGCTGCCCTTGCTGATCGGCAGGGTGCGGGTGGCGCAGGCGCAACTGGACGGTGTCCAGCTGTTCCTGGCGCGGGGCGTCGCGACGGACAATTGGCATTTCCAATCTGGCACGGAAGAAAAAGGCGCGCCAGCCGCCAGGAAAGGCGGTGCGCTGGTCCTGCCGGAACATGTTTCGATGCGTCAGGCAGCGGTGCAATACCGCACCATCGGCGCCGATGGCAAGGACATCGGCAAACCGCGCCGCTGGCAACTGCCGGCCATGACGCTGGACGCGAACGGGCGGCAGGCGCAGGTCGATATACAACTGGCGGCCGACAATCGCACCATGCATCTGGGCATGCGCACCGATGATCTGCCCGCTTTGCAGAAGGGCGAAACGACGCAGATCGCAATGCATGCCGAGGTGCCGGGGCAGGCGGGCGCCGGCAATATCGATATAAAGGGAGCGCTTGGACTGGCGCGGGATCTTGGCGGCACCGATTTGCGCGTGCATATCGATGCGCCCACCGACAGCCCATGGCAATTCCTGATGGGATCGGCGCAGCGCAAGCTTGCGGCGATCAAGCTGGATGTTGCATTACGCGGCCGGGACAGCGATTTGCAGATATCGCAATTGGCGTTTGGCCTGGGCGATTTGCGCGTGAGCGGGCAGGGGGTGATCCATACCGGACAAGCGCCCTGGCGCGTGGAAGGCCAACTGCGCACCGCCGCACTCGACTGGGTGCAGATGACGCGCGACGCCGGCTTGCCGCAACCGCCGCCAAAGCCGCCGGGCGCCCTGTTTCGGGAT
Source organism: Herbaspirillum sp. (assembly GCA_036499085.1). Classification (GTDB taxonomy): domain Bacteria; phylum Pseudomonadota; class Gammaproteobacteria; order Burkholderiales; family Burkholderiaceae_D; genus Herbaspirillum. The sequence continues at coordinate 51,829 of DASYEK010000003.1, forward strand.
GTGCCGCTGGCATGGCCATTGTTGCAGGACATAAAAGGCTATACCGTGGATCTCGAACTGCAACTGGACATGCTTAAACTGCGATCCGGATTGCCGCTGCAAAACGTCAAGGCCAAGGTGCAATTGCAAACGGATCAAATGCGCATCCCCGCATTTTCGGCGAATTTTGCAGGTGGCACAGCGACCGCCGATGCGTTGTTTACCGGACACGACCGTCGCGTCAAATTGAATTTGAAGGCCTCGGGAGTTTCGATCGAACAATGGCGCGATCTGTTGAACAAGCCGAAGCTCTTCAGCGGCGCGCCGCTGGCGGTGAATGCCAGCGTCAGCGCCAGCGGCGCATCGATGAATCAGTTGGCCGCGACGATGACCGGCCCGGTCAGCCTGCGCATGGGCCGCACTGCGGTGCATTCGACGCGCGGCAGCGATGCCGAAACCTTATTGACCGGATTGGTCCCCGCGTTGGGCGGCAAACGCGCCGACCACATGAACGTAGTCTGCCTGGTCGCCAGCCTGCCGTTCGATAACGGCCGCGCCGCCGCGGCTTCGATCGCCGGCGCGCGTAGCGAATCCAGCCAGTTGCTCACGGATGGCGTGGTCGATTTGCGCGACCAGACGCTGGACCTGCACGGCAGGGTGACCGGGGTCGATGGCGCGCGGCTCGGCCTGTCGATGTTTGCCGGCGATGTGAATATCAGCGGCAAACTGGTCAAGCCGCGTTTCCGTCTGGATGCACGCGGCGTGCTGGGCACGGCGGCCAGGGTCGGCGCCGCCGTTTTGAGTTTCGGCCTGACGGCGGTAGGCCAGACCTTGTGGGACGCGAATGCCGATGACGCCTGCAAGGTGGCTGCGCAGCGTCCGGAAACGAAACGCCCGGCGGTCGGCGAGCGCGCTGCGCCGAGGTAATGCTGCCGGGGCGCCCTGCATGGTTCAAGCATGATTCAATCGACGCCCCGGTTACGGGCCGCGATCAGGCCGTCCAGCGCTTGCCGCAATTCGCGGTAGGCCTGCTCCAGCGCGTTGAAGGATGCCGTTTTGCTGTGCTGTTCGAGGATCGCCACCTGTTTGGCAAGCGGTTGCCGCAAGATTTCCAGGGCGCCTTTTAATTTATGCAGCTGTGCCAGGCATTGGGCTCGTTCGCCGTGGCGCGCCGCCAGTTCCAGCGTCTGCATCGTATTTTCATAATCCTGCAGGAAGGCATTCCACAAGATGGCGTGGCCCGAGGGCACGGTTGCCGGCATTGTTGCCGGTATCGATGCCGGCTCTGCGTCTGTCTTTGCATCTGTCTCTGCATCTGCCTTGGCCTGCGGCGCAGGGCCGCAATGGCTGGCCAGCACGCTTTTCAGTTGATCCAGCGAGGCCGGCTTGAGCAAAACCGCATCCAGGTTTTGACGATCTTGCGCACTGGGCCGGCTGGCTGTGATCATGATGATCCTGGCCGGATACGACTGTTTGCGCAGCGTCGCGGCCAGCCGATTGCCGTCCATGCCCGGCATGAATTGATCGGTCAGTACCAATTGATAGGCTTGTTCATTGCACTTTTCCAGCGCATCCAGGCCATTGTTCGCCAGGTCGATCCGGTGATATCCCAGCATGGCCAATTGCTGCTGCGCCAAGGTGACATTGGTCAGGTCGTCGTCCACCAGCAGGATATTGAGGCGCGCGGCATCTGCGGCGGGATGCGCCGGGAGCGGGCGGCTATTCGCGGCGCGGACGCTTGCCGTCGGCGGGACGAGTCCGCTGCAGGAGCGGCCGGGCATGGGTGCAACCGGCAAGCGCGGATCGACTGCTGCCAGCAATCCGTGCCGGGACAACGCCGACACCCGGATGCAATCGTCCTGCCGTTCCGGCGGCAGGGGGCCTAGAGGCGTTACGATGACGTGTCGCGCATGTGGAGACGCTGCCAGGCGCGGCAAATGGATCGCGGCCTGATTGTCCTGGCAAGCGATCAGGACGGTGTCGCAAGGCGGTGCGGGCCGGATTGCGGCGGCGGAACTTGCCTTGAACTCGTCGGCTTTCAGCACGGTTGCGCCGGCTGCTTCCAGTTGCCGACGCAAATGCCCGCGCCATGCGTGATCGTCGCAACATAATGCGATGACAATGCCGCTCAATGCGGATGCCGGGGCTGCGGCGCCGCTTTCTTCAGGATCTTTTGCTATCGGCAACGTCAATGCGACGGTAAAGCTCGCTCCTTGATATTCGCGGCTATCGACTTCAATGGTGCCGCCCATCGCTTCGCACAGGTTCCTGGCCAGCGAAAGGCCGAGCCCCGTGCCGCCGAAATTGCCCGCGATGGATTTGTTGGCCTGCTGGAACGGCATGAACAGTTTTTTCTGGTCGTGCTCGGAAATGCCGATGCCGCTGTCGACGATCCGTACGGTAAAGCTGCAGGCGCGAGCGTGGAATTCCTTCAGGTCGGCCCGCATCACGATCCTGCCGTTGCTGGTGAACTTGAGTGCATTCGACAGAAGATTATTGAATATCTGGCGCAATCGCGTTTCATCGCCGGCCAGGCGTTGCGGCAAGCGGCAATCGAGCAGGCAGAAAAAATCCACCTGTTTCTTGGCGATGCAGGGGGCGAAGGTGCGGGCGACGTCCTCCAGCAGGCCGGTAAGATCGAATGTCTCGCGGCGCAAATGCAATTGACCGGCGCCGGCCTTGGAAAGATCCAGTACGTTATTGACGATCTGCAGCAGCGAGAAGAAGGCGCGATTGATCGTATCGATCGTGCTGTGCTGCGCCGGCGACAACGGCGTCTTTTCCAGCAACTCGAGATTGCCCATCGCGCCATGCAGCGGCGTACGGATTTCATGGCTGACGGTCGCCAGGAACATCGCCTTTGCCGCATTGGCTTCCTTGGCGCTGTTGCGCGCCCGCAGCATATAGCGGTCGATGATGTAAATTCCGCTCCACAGCAGCAGCAATGCGCCGAACATCGAAAAACCGACCCACATCCACAAGGATTCGGAAGCCAGGAAAATATCGCCGAAGCTGAAACTGTAGATCGCGACCCATGGCGTGCCGGCGATTGTTTCGGCCAGATAGAAGCGGTGGCCGATCTTGGTAGCGGTCATGTCATGCGCAACCATATGGATATCGGCCCAGTGCTTGAGGATGGACTGTACCAGCGGGCGTTCTTCGCTTGAAATGTCATTCAGCAATTTCGGCGAAGCGTGGCTGGTGTCGAATACGAAGAATCCCGCAAGCCTGCCATCCTGCAGGAACACTTGGTTGAAGGCGTTTCGTTCGATATCGATGGCAGTGATCGCAAACAATTTTTCCTTGCTGTAGATCGGTACGCCGACGCTGAATACTTCGCGCGAATCGGCATCCCTGGGATGCACGTCGGTAAAGAACGGCAGGGTCGACGCATGCGCTTTGCGCAAGCGGCGTACGCCGGTCTGCAACGCGGCCGTCGCAAGGAAAATGCGTTTCTGTGCGCTATGCGACGATGCGCTCGGCATGTCTGCGATGCCGTGGCTTTGCGCCAGGAAATTGCCGGTCGGATCGAATGTGTAGCTGCTGATTTCCGGGTAATTCCATAAATTGTGGATCGAAATCGCCAGGCTGTGCGACAGTCGTCTCAGCAGTCGAAAGCGGGAGCCGCAACCGGTGTCGTCAAGCGTGGAAGTGATATGCAGCATGGTTTTTGCATGATCCGCATATGCCCGCGGGGCGGCGCTGAGATCGCCGGGAAAGACAATATCGGCGTTGCAGATGTGAGAGCGGTGTTGTTCCACCAGCAAGCGGCTATGCAGCTTTGCGGTTTGGTCCAGGCTATAGACCAGCTTGCGCTGGCTGTTTTTCAGGATATCCAGTTGTTCGACATAATTGCGCCGCTGGACGCTGTCGATGACCAGGCCCATCTGGTCCAAGGCCAATGCGGCGGAAACCGTCAATACGGCAATCGACAATGCCAGCCCAACCGCATGCAGCATGCGGCGGTTATAGAAAGGCACATCGCAATCGTCGCGGGAAAAACTGCCGGTGGACGTGTTATCTGTCACGGAAAGGCCACGAGGCGATCAACTGTTGAACATTTTTTTGAATTCCTCGATCAACTGCACATTGGTATCCGTTCCCAGTTTTTTCATCGCGGACTTTTTTTGCGTGCTGATGGTCTTCAGGCTGCGGTTGGTGATGCTGGCGATCTGACCTACCTTCATGCCGTTGGCGAGCATGCGCACCACTTCGGTTTCCCTGGCCGAAAGCGGTTTCTGAAGGGAAAAGGAAGTGCCGGCCAGAATGCGCTTCAACAATACCTGCGTCGTTTTCGGATCGGTATAAATCTCGCCCAGCATGACGGCATTGATCGCCGCCACCAGGCAGTCCAGATCGGAAGCCTTGCTGACAAACCCGTGCAGGCCGAGATCGAGCGCCCGTTTCACAGACGGGAAATTATCGTGCATGGTGTATGCGATGACCTTGATGTTCGGAAAGCTGCGCAGCAGCCGATCGAACAGGAGCAGGCCGTCCGGCTTGTTGTCGTCGGCGAAGGCGTAATCGCAGATCAATACATCGCACTCCTGTTTTTCCAATAGAGAAAAGAGACTCTCGATGGTTTTTGCCGCGCCGACGATTTCGATATTGGGATAGCTGGAAATCACCTGGCTGACACCTGAAGTGACAATGGAATGATCGTCGGCAACGACGATTTTGTACGTGGATTTGCGATTCAACATGTTTGGTCTGCTTATGAAGCTCTTAATGAATTTGAAGCTTAATGAATTCTGTGGCCGGCTTGGTTCGATACGTGCGGGAATCGCCTGAAATTTGAAAGCGAAAATCAGGCATTCCAATTACGACGGATGAGTATGGTCTATCTTTAATGGGAGAAACAACCACATTTTTTTTGCGCTTTTCGTATTTCGTTTTCTGTAGTGAATGCTTATAAATTATGGCCGTGCATTCTTTTGTCTTCGGAAATAATTTAGCTTGTTTAAGTTAAAGGCAGGCGCGCTTTCCGCTTCCTTCGG
>DASYEK010000004.1:0-29284 GCA_036499085.1 Herbaspirillum sp.
AGAAAAATTCTGGAGAAAAGCTGGCGAAAACCGGGAAGTGCCGCTATAATTCGACCCCTGTTGGGGCGTTAGCTCAGTTGGTAGAGCAGCGGACTCTTAATCCGTAGGTCGAGTGTTCGAGCCACTCACGCCCCACCAACAGAATCAAGTACCAGTTCGGTCATTTAGCCCAGCCTCAGCGCTGGGCTTTTTGCATCCTGCATCCTGCATCCGCTCTGGCACTGGGCTAATTCAAGCCGAAATCCACACTCAAAAAATCCGATCCGACCAGAGCACGCGTCCCAGGATCTGAAAATCCACGCCCTTGGCCGGCGGCCATTCCACCTCCAGCGCCTGATAGGCCGAAGTCGATTGATTCTCCGACCAGATGCGCAGCCGGCCGCCCGGCAAGCGCTGCACATGCTTGAGCATCAGGTAGCCTTCCATGCGCAACAGGTAAGGCCCTTCGCGCAGGGTCTCGCTGCTGTGCGGCTTGATCAGCGCCGGATGCCCGTGGCGCAGCAGCGGTTCCATCGAGATGCCTTTTACCTCGACGCAATACAGGTTGTTGTGCGATACCTGCAATTGGCCGCGAATGAATTCGTCGCGGAAGGCGAGCATGTATTTGAGATTCTTTTCGTCGATAAAGGCGCCGTGCTCTTCGGGGGCCTTCATTGCGTAGACCGGGATCTGGACGAAGCCGGACCAGTCCTTGCCGTCGCGCGATGGCGTCATCAGCGCGGTGTTCACCAGCCGCCGTTCCATGAACTGTTCCTTGGTCACGCGCGGCAGGTGCAAGGTCGCCGGCTCCATGCTTCGCGTCGGCATGCTGCGCCGTGGCTGTTCGCTCAATCCCAGCAGCCAGTCGATGGAGCAATTGGCGGCATTGGCGATCTCGATCAGGGTGGTGCCCGCCGGCACGGTCTTGCGCTGCGCCGCGCCGGTCAGGGTGGACAAGGGAATGCCCACCCGCGCGCACCATTGCTTCAGGTTTTCAGGCGCGATCGCTTCCTTGAGACGCAAGCGGAAGATATCGGCGGGTAATTTGGCGCTCACCATGCCTGCCCCTTGCGGTGAATGGGATATGGCCGCGGAAAATATCCGTTCAAATAGATGATTTTCTGCTCAAGTCTTTGATTTTTATGCATTTTAGTGATTATCTATTAAAAATAATACTGAAATAGATATTTGATTCGTCTAAAAATACTCATTTGAGTATAAAATGCGATTGTTGTCCAGACATTAAGCATTCAACTGTTGTATCCGACCGTGATAAAAATCATTGGCGGGATTCCCGATTTTGCCCAGGAAACTGAATAGAGGCGGAACGGAGGCAACATCGGTAAATAGTAGCAAACATCATCGTTTTTTAAAAGTGGAACATTGTTCCGTATAAAAGAATGATGATGGCGGCAAGGCATATGCGACAAAGCGGTACAGCATATGGCGGCAGCACATTAAAACTAAAAACATCGAGACATATCAACAAAAGAGGAAACCGCAATCATGCGACGTTATTCTGCATTTTGTTCCACCGGCCTTGCCACGCGTCTTTCACCATTTCCATCTATTCATCCAGCGCCCGCTGCGACGGGCCGAAGCTTGCGGCCGCTATATAAGGTCTTGCGCGCGCTAGGCATCGTTGCGGCGATGAGCGCGGCCCTTGCCTTCGCGGCGCCGGCCGCCATGGCCCAATCGGCCGCCGTGCAGGCCGTTGCCACCTACAAGGGCGCCGATCGCGACCAGAAGATTCTCGCGGCGGCCAAGAAGGAAGGCGTGGTGTCGCTCTATACCTCGCTGGAAAACGCCGACGCCACCAAGCTCAAGGCGGTGTTCGAGAAAAAATACGGCATCAAGCTGGAGTTGTGGCGCGCCGGTTCGGACACCATCCTCAATCGTGTCATGACCGAGACCCGCGCCAATCATTACGGCGTCGACGTGCTGGAAACCAACGGCATGGAACTGGAAGCCCTGCAGCAGGAAAAAATGCTGCAGCAATTCCAGTCGCCCTATCTGGCCGGCATGATTCCCGAAGCGGTCCGCGGCGACTGGATCGCCACGCGCATGCATCTGTATTGCGTCGGCTACAACACCGGCGCCATCAAAAAGGAAGACCTGCCGAAGACCTACAAGGACCTGCTCAATCCGATGTGGAAGGGCAAGATCGGCATCGAGGCCACCAACTATCCATGGTTCGCGACGGTGGTCCAGGCGCTGGGCGAGAAGGAAGGCCTGCAGCTGTTCAAGGACATCGTCAAGACCAATGGCATCTCGGTGCGCAAGGGGCACAACCTGCTGGCCAATATGGTGGCTTCCGGCGAAGTGCCGATGGCGCTGACCGTCAACAAGCAGGCCATGGGCAAACTGCAGAAGACCGGCGCGCCGGTGGGCTGTTTTTTCCTGGAATTCGGCGTCGGCATGATGAACGGCATGGCGCTGCATCGCAATGCGCCGCATCCGAATGCCGCCGCGCTGTTCATGGATTTCATGCTGACCGACGGCCAGACCGTGCTGCATGACCTGGGCCGGGAAGCCGCCGCGAAGAAATATCAAAGCAAGGACGACGGCAGGATCGTCATGATCGATTCGGCGGGCCTGCTCAATCAAAGCGGGAAGTGGGAGAAGCTTTACCAGGATGTGATCGTTGCGCCGAAGAATCCATGATTCCGGAGGGCGGCATCGCGGGCCACCGTGCGGCCCGGCGCGGCAGTGCGCCGAGCGCGCTGCTTGCCTGAACCCCGTTTCCATTTTTTAATTTCATCATCAGGTTGGAGAAGCTATGTCTTATACAAGCTGGCGCGGCGTCATCGGTTGCATCAAGCCCACCATGCGGCCCGGTTCATGCGAGGAGCTGATCCGCATCCTGCCGGAAGGCATCGGCATGATTCCGCTGTTCCTCGATATCCGTGACTCCAAGGTGGCCGCATTCGAGCGCGCCGTCGGCGGTTATGAACCGCATATCGCGCGGCTGGCCGAAGCGGGCTGTGACCTGATCCACCCGGAAGGCGCGCCGCCGTTCATGGTGCTGGGCTACGAAAAGGAAGCGGAATTGATTGCGCGCTGGGAAAAGGAATACGGGGTGCCGATCTTTACCTCCGGCACCAACCATATCCGCGCGCTGAAGGCATTGAACGTCAAGCGCTTTGTCGGCGCCACCTATTTCACCGGCGAGATCAACGACATTTTCGCGAATTACTTCCGCCAGGCCGGTTTCGAGGTATTGGGCATGGACGGCATCGACGTGCCGTTCCAGCAGGTCGGCAATCTGTCGGCCCAGGAAGTGTATGCGCACATCAAGAAGGCCTTTCTGAAACAGCCCGACGCCGAAGCGATCTATCTGCTCGGTTCCGGCTGGCGCGTGATGGAAGTGATCGATCTGCTGGAACAGGACCTGGGCGTGCCGGTGATTCATCCGGTGCCCGCACGCAGCTGGGAAATCCAGCAGCGCCTGGTGATCCGGCAGCCGGTGCGCGGCTACGGCCGCTTGCTGGCGGAGATGCCGAAGGGCTGAGCCGCGGCGCGCCGAGAACCGCAAAGCGATTTGATACCTGAAAGAGGATGAGCGACATGGACAATGTTGAGAAGACCGTCGAAGACGAAAGCGCCAATTACCATACCAACAAGAACCGCATGTTCGTGCGCCCGATCGCGGGCGCCTACAACCTGAAGGACGAGCTGACCCGGCTGCGTTCGATGCCGCGCGTGGTCAAGGGATCGACCAAGAAATTCAACAAGGGCGTGCAGTCGTTCAGCAAGCATTTCGTCGAGCCCAAGGACGGCATCACGCAGACCTTCCATATCCACCTGGAAGAGTACGCGCCGGGCGGCCGCACCTCGCAGCACGGGCATGTCAATGAGGCGGCGTTTTATATCCTGGACGGCACCGGTTATGAAATCCACGACGGCATTCGCTACGACTGGTCTGCCGGCGACGTGGCGATCGTGCACAACAACTGCGTGCACCAGCATTTCAACGCCGATCCGCTGAAGCCGGCGCGCGCATTGGTGTTGAAGCCCAAGCCGATGATGCTTTTCATGAACATGCTGTTCCAGGTGGTGGTCACGCCGCGTCCGACGGAACCGGCGCCGGGCGGCGTCGGCTACGAGCCGCGCCATTTCGACGATAACTACAACCATCCCGACGGCGAATAAAAGCAGGCAGCAACAATAACAGCGGAGAGCAGCAAGAAATGAGTGAAGCAAATCCAGTCAAGCAAGCGGGCAGAATCGCCCTGATCAGTTGCGGCCCGAAAACGCGTTCGCATTTTTCCGGGGTAGGGCCGCTGGCGCCGCCGGGTGTGACGGTGGATATCGAAGCGCTGGAAATCTACAGCGACAGCCTGTACACCATCGAAAACAAGAAGTCGCAGATTCTGGGGCAGATCAAGGAACTGGTCGCCGAACATCGATGGGACGGCGTCATGCTGGTGGCCGCGCCGACCGAGGTGCTCAATCCCGGCCTGCTGGCGGACCTGAAGGCGGCGCTGGATATTCCCGTGACGACCGCGCTGGACGCCTGCGTGGCGGCATTGGAAGCCTATCGTGCGCGGCGCGTGCTGCTGCTCACGCCCTTCGACGCGCGGCTCAATGAATTGATCGTCGCGCACCTGGAGACGCTGGGCGTGTCGGCGGTGGCGCCGAGCCCGTTCGAACTGCTCGGCGACGCCATCAAGCTGACGCCGGACCAGGTGTTCGAGCATACCAAAAAGGCCCTGGCCGAAGTGGGGCCGGTCGACGCGATCTACTTCCAGGGCGCGGTGCTGGATCCGCTGAAAATCCTGGACCGCATCGAAAGCGAACTGAACACCACGGTCATCGCCAGCAACCCGGCGATGATCTGGTGCATCCTGTCGCGGCTGGGCCATCGCGATCATTCGATTGCCAACTTCGGCAAGTTGCTGAGGGAATGGCCGGCATCGGCCTGAGCCAAAAAAAAGCGAGCGCGGCGGATCGGGCCGAATTAGCCCGAATCAGTCGAATCAAGCCGAATCAAGTCGAATCAAGTCGAATCCTTCGCCGGCCCCCGCAAGGCGGCCGGCGCCGCGCTTTCATGGCGGTCCTTGCGCCGGCGCTTCATCACGGCCCGCACGATCCAGCCTTCAAAACCGTCGACATAAGTAAACACCACCGGCACCACCAGCAGGCTCAGCGCGGTCGAGGTCAGCAAGCCGCCGATCACGGCGGTCGCCATCGGCTGGCGGAAGCTGGCGTCGGCGCCCAGGCCCATGGCGATCGGCAGCATGCCCGCGATCATCGCCACGGTGGTCATCACGATCGGCCGCGCGCGTTTGTGGCAGGCGTCGAGCAGGGCGTCCTGCAGCGACATGCCGCGCTCGTGCACGCCGACCACCGCATATTCCACCAGCAGGATCGAGTTCTTGGTCACGATGCCCATCAGCATCACCAGCCCGATCATGGCCGGGATGTCGAGTTCGCTGTGCGCGGCCAGCAGCGCGACGAAGGCGCCGCCCAGCGACAATGGAATCGCCGACAGGATCGTCACCGGCTGCAGGAAATCCTTGAACAGCAGCGTCAGCACGCAATACACGCACAAGATGCCGACCACGATCGCCATGCCGAAGCCGGACGCCAACTCGGCCGCGATTTCGGCGTCGCCGGTCTGGATCAGGCGCACGCTGGACGGCAGGCCCTTGACCGAGGGCAGGGCGGAGGCCGCCGACAATGCGGCGCCCAGCGGCAGGCCGCCGAGATCGGCGTTGACCGTGACGTAGCGGTGGCGATCGTAGCGGCTGATCTGCGACGGGCCGCTTTCGACCGACAGGCTGGCGACGCTGGACAGCGGCACCAGGCCGTCGCGGCCGTTGACGCGCATGTTGGCCAGCGTATCGATATCCTGCCGCGCGGCGTCGGCGATGCGCACCCGCATATAGACCTGGCGGTTGTCGAGGTTCAGCCGCGCCACGTTGGTGTCGAAGTCGCCGCTGGTGGCGATGCGCACCACCGAGCCGATATTGGCGGTGGTCACGCCGCGCTCGGCAGCGCGTTCGGCATCGGGACGGACAATGATTTCGGGCCGCTCCAGGCTGGCGGTCGAATTGATGTTCGACAGGCGGCCGACGCTGCGCAGTTCGCGTTCCAGCATCTGCGCGCGGTTCTTGAGGACATCGGCGTTGTCGCTGGTCAGGATCAGGGACATCTTTTCGCCGATGCCGCCGCTGCCCACGGTAAAGCGCGCGCCGGGTACGGCCAGCAGTTTCTTGCGGATCGCGATTTCGATGGCGGTCTGTTTCTCGCGCTCCTCGCGCGGCTTCAGCGTCAGCACCAGCGCGCCCTTGCGTACTTCGCCCGCCTGCTGGATGCCGTTGCCGGCCTGCAGTGCATTGCCGATGGTGGTGAACACGCTCTGGATGCCGGCCACATCGGCCAATGCCAGGCGCGCGGCTTCGGCCACGTCGCGGGTGTTGTCGACCGAGCTGCCGGGCGGCAATTCGATGTTGACCGTGGTGAAGCCGCGGTCGGCCGGCGGCACCAGCCCCGATGGAATCAGCGGCACCAGAGCGATCGAGCCGGCGAAGAACAGCGCCGCGCCGAAAGCGGTGAACCTGCGATGCCGCATGCACCAGGCCACCGCCGCCAGATACCAGGCCATCACGCGGCCGTCTTCATGTTCCCTGGGCGGCCGCGACTTGAGCAGATAAGCGGCCATCATCGGCGTGAGCAGCCGCGCCACCAGCAGCGAGGCCAGCACCGCGATCACCGCGGTCCAGCCGAACTGCTTGAAAAACAGGCCGGGTATGCCGCTCATCATCGCCGTCGGCAGGAACACCACCACCAGGCTCATGGTGGTGGCGATCACCGCCAGCGCGATTTCGGTGACCGCATCGCCGGCGGCCTGCAGGATCGGTTTGCCCATGTGGCCATGGCGTTCGATGTTTTCGATTTCGACAATGGCGTCGTCGACCAGGATGCCGACAATGACCGCCAGCGCCAGCAGGGTCAGCGTGTTCAGGGAATAGCCGAGCCAGTACATCGCGGCGAAGGTGGGCAGGATGGACAGGGGCAGCGCGGCGGCCGACACCAGCGTGGCGCGCCAGTCGCGCAGGAAGGCCCATACCACCAGCACCGCCAGCAGGGCGCCTTCGTACAGCATGTCCATCGATCCCTGGTATTGCTCCAGGGTGTAGTCGACCGTGCCCGATACCGGCGTGAAGCGCAGCGTCGGATCGTCCTTCTGCAATTGCGCCAGCAGTTGCTTGACGCCGGCGGCGATCTGGGTTTCGTCGAAGCCCTTGGCGCGGTAGATCTTGAAGCCGACCACCGGCTTGCCGTCCAGCATGGCCATCTGGGTGCGTTCGGCGATGCCGTCGTGCACCGTCGCCAACTGGTCCAGCCGCACTTCGCGGCCGTCGGCCAGCGCGATCGGGAACGCGGCCAGGTCGGCCGCCTGGCGCACCGTGGCGATAGTGCGCACCGACTGTTCGGCCCGGCCCAGCTGGCCGCGTCCGCCGGACGATTCCTGCTGCACCTGGCGCAGCGCGCGCGAGACATCGGCCGCGGTGACGCCGAGCGCATTCAGGCGCGCCGGATCGACTTCAATGCGCACTTCGCGCTGCACGCCGCCGACGCGTTCGAAACGCGCCACGCCCTGGATGCCGAGCACGGTCTTGGCCAGCGTGTCGTCGGCATACCATGACAGCGCTTCCTCATCCATGCGTGAGGACGCCACCGAATACACCAGGATCGCCTCGCCGGCCGAGGTGACCGAACTCACCGTCGGCTGCTGCAGATCGACCGGCAGGTCGGAACGCACGCGGTCGACCGCATTCTTGGTTTCGATCAACGCGTCGGAAAGGTTCTTTTCCAGTTCGAACTGGACCGAGATGGCGACCTGGCTGTCGGTGATGGTGGTGTACTGATGCTTGAGGCCGGACAGCGTGGCGAGCGAGTCCTCGACCTTGCGCGCGACTTCGGTCTCCAACTGGGCCGGCGCCGCGCCGGGCTGCACCAGCGTGACATTGATGGTCGGCAGTTCGATGTCCGGCATGTTCTGGATCGGCAGCTTGTGGAAGCCCCACAGGCCGGCCAGCGTCAGCAGCACGAACAGCAGGATGGAGGGAATCGGATTGCGGATCGACCAGGTGGCGAAATTCATGGCTTATTTTCCGGTGGCGGCAACCGAGGCAGGTGCCGTCGGTTTTGCGGCGGAGGCGGGTTTTGCAGATTGCGCGGATGCAGCCAAACGCACGGTATCGCCGTCATTGAGGAAGCCGGCGCCCTGCACCACGATGCGGTCGGCCTCGTTCAGGCCCTGCACGATTTCGGCGTCGGCGCCATTGCGGCGGCCCACGGTAACGGCCTGCTGCACGACTTTCGGCGTGGCGCTGTCGTCGGCCAGCTTCAGCACGTAACTGCGGCCGTCGCGGATCACCACACTCTGCGCCGGAATGGCCAGCGCCGGACTTTGGCCGAGTTCGATGCGGCCGCTGGCGTACATGCCGGCGCGCGCCAGGCTGCCGGCGACCAGGTCGGCATAGACGATGCCGAGCCGCGATTGCGCATCCAGCGACGGCGCGGTCTGGCGCACCCTGGCTGCGGCGCTGCTGCCGTCCGGCAAGGTCAGCGCGATCTGCTGGCCGATGCCGATGTGCGGCAATTGCGCGGCGGTCAGTTCGCCGCGCCATTCCAGGCGGTTGCGCCGGATCAGGCGGAACAGTTCCTGGCCGACGGGCGCGACCGCGCCCAGCGTGGCGGTGCGCGAGCTGATCACGCCGTCGTCGGGCGCCACCACATTGGTGTAGCGCAACTGTAATTGCTTGGAGGCCAGTTGCGCGGCAGCGGTCTTGGCTTGCGTGACGAATTGCAGGATATCCTGGTCGCTGACGCCGCCGCTGCCTTGCAGCGACTGCATGCGCTTGCGGTTTGCTTCGGCCTGGTCGAGATTGGCCTGCAGTTGCGTCTGCTCAGCCAGCAGCAAGGCCGGATCGAGCCGCGCCAGGATTTGTCCCTTTTGGACCTGGTCGCCGACATTGACGCGCACGTCGATCAACTGATAGCCGCCGATCTGCGTGCCGATGCTGGCTTCCTGCCAGGCGGCGATCGCGCCCGAAGCTTCCAGCGTGGTCGGCCACTGCAGCCGGCGCGGTGCGGCGCTGGTGACGGTCAGGGCAGGCGCCGTGGCTGGCGCCGCCGTTTTTGCGGCGGGGTTCGAGCGCTGCACGACGAGCGCCGCCGCACCGGCGATCACGATGACGGCCAGCGCGATTGCGCCGATGACGACGATGCGCGAGCGTCGGCGCGACGGGTTTTCGGAAGGGGAAGCGGGCGGGAAGCGAAGAGGCATGCTGTTACCGTATCTGAGTGTGTTGGGCATCGGCGGCGCCGACGGCATTCGAGGCAGTTGCAGCAGCGCCGGCGTCGGCACGATTGCCGCAGGCGCGCACCAGGTCGACCCAGGCCTGGGCGCGGTCGCGCGCGGCGGCAATCGCGCTTTCCTGGGCGCTGTTGAACAGGCGTCGCGTATCTTCCAGTTCGAAGCGGCTGATGGCGCCGGCCTGCCAGCGCGCTTCATTGGCGCGCAAGGCGAAGCGCGCGGCATCGGTCGCCTGTCGCGAGGTGATCACGCGCTGTTCGGCCGATTGCCTCGCGGCCAGTGCGTCTTCGATGTTCTGCACCGTTGTGCGCACGGTCGAACGCAGCGTCGCCACGGCCTGCCGATAGCGCGCTTCGGCGCCGCGCACATTGGCCGCGCCGCTGCCGCCGTCGAACAAGGGCGTGCTCAGGCCGGCGCCGACCGACCAGGTATCGAAATGGGCCGACTGGCCCAGCGCCGACAGCCATTGCCCGGTCAGCATCGCGCTCAGGTCGATGCGCGGCAGCCGGTTGGCGCGCGCCACGCCGATCTCGGCCCAGCTCGCGGCTGCTTCGCGTTCGGCCGAAATCACGTCCGGATGGCCCAGCAATACCTTGGCCGGCAATGCGGGCTGGAACGGCGGCGGCGCCGGCATCATCAGATCCGCATCCGCGGTCTGGACGGCGGTGGCGGCGCCCGCCGGCAGCGGCTGCGCCACCCGGTCGCGCACGCCGGCGGCATCGAGCCCGCTCAAGGCCACCAGCGCATCGACGGTGCGCGTGCATTGCTCCTGTTGGCTGATGCGATTGGTGCGGGCATTGGCCAGGTTGCTGCCGGCATTGGCTTCGTCGACCGGCGCGACATTGCCGACCGCCACCCGGCGCCGGGTGATGCCGAGTTCGGTATCGCGCGATGCGATGTCGTTGTCGCGCACCTGGAGGGCGTAGTTGCAGGCCCGCAGCGCCAGCACGCCGTCGGCGATCTGCGCCGCTATCGAAAGCCGGGCGCCTTGCGCATCGGCGTCGCGCGCGTCGAGGCGGCGCTGCGCGGCATTGGCGGATTCGCGCACGCGGCCCCACAGATCCAGCTCCCAGCCCAGGGTGGGGCCGATCGAGGCCGAATTGCTGATCATGGTGTAGGGCGAATTGGCCGATGCGATGCTCTGGCCGCTGGCGCGCTGCGCGTTGGCGTTGAGCTGCGCCTGCGGCAGGCGCTGGGCGCGATTGACGCCGAGCGTGGCACCGGCCTCGTCCACGCGCGCGGCGGCTTGCGCCAGGGTTGGATTGTCGACATAGGCCGCGGCGGTCAGCGCATCGATGGCGGGATCGTGCAATTGCTTCCACCATGCTTCATCGACGGCCAGCGTCGCATCGGCTGCCGCGGCAGCAGAAGTCGCGCCATCGCCGGCGTTGGCCCAGGCCGCCGGCAAGGCCAGTTCGGGCTGGCGGTATGCCGGTTGCGTGCTGCATGCGGCCAGGGACATGCTCAAGGCGACGACGAGGGAGAGCGCCGGCGCCATGGACAGGCGGATAGCAGGAACGCCGGATGCAGGAAGGGAAGACATGAACGTGTATTTTCGGTTAGTCTTGAATTTATGTAGTATTCGAGTATATATGCACTTGGTATAGTTTTTCAATGAATGCAATAATTAATATGCAACAAATACCTTCAATCTCTACAGGTTTGCAACTCCAGCAATATAAACGAAGAATTTATGGATAATTTGAAATCGGAAGAGAAGGTTCCGGTCGAAGGCCGGCGCGAACGCAAGCGGCGCGAGACGCGCGAACGGATTGCCGAAGCGGCCAAGAAGCTGTTTCTCAAGAACGGCTTCGACGGCACCACCATTGAAGACATCACCGAAGCGGCGGATGTTTCCAAGCGTACCTTCTTCGGTTATTTCCCGTCCAAGGAAGACCTGATCTTTGCCTGGCAGGACACTTTCGGCGACGACCTGGCCGCGGCGGTGCTGGCGCGCGGGGGCGGCGAACCGCTGGCCAAGGTGGCCGAGGAAGCCGTGCTGTCGATGGTGGCGCTGACTATGACGCCGCAGGCTATCGCGCTGGGCCGGCTGAAGCGCGAGACGCCGTCGCTGTGCGCGCGCGATCATGTGAAATACGCCAACCTGGAAGCCAAGCTGGCCGACGCCTTGCTCCAGCGCGTCGGCGACGATGCGGGCGAACAGTTCCGTGCGCGGCTGGTGGCCATGATTGTGATCGGTGCCATGCGCATCGGCGGCGAAGCCTGGCATGCGCAGGATGAATCGGCCATGGCGGCGCAGATCCCGGAAAATTTCGGCCGCGAGGTCTTTCGCCAGGTCTCGGCCGCGATGGAAGGCTTCAGCAAGCGGTGATGTGATGAAAATTGACCATGGTCAATGAGGGGTTTAAGCCGTTTTCGCTATGATGAGCCTACTATTTTAGGGATCCTTTATTAGTCGATCTTTTGGATGTATTTGATGGCGCATAACGCCTGATCCATAAGTCATCCTAAATGATTATGCCAAAAAAATTTCGCCGAATAATTACGGGAACCTGGCGCATAATCGTAAAAAATCCAACAAATTCATCTAGAGAGATTCGGAGACAATCAACATGAGTAAAGCCCTGGACGGTGTCCGCATTCTCGATTTCACGCATGTGCAATCGGGGCCGACCTGCACGCAATTGCTGGCCTGGTTCGGCGCCGATGTGATCAAGGTCGAGCGCGCCGGCGAAGGCGACGCCACGCGCGGGCAGTTGCGCGACATTCCCGGTGTCGACAGCCTGTATTTCACGATGCTGAACCACAACAAGCGCTCGATGACGCTGGACACCAAGACGCCGAAAGGCAAGGAAGTGCTGGAAACCCTGATCAAGCAATGCGACGTGCTGGTCGAAAATTTCGCCCCGGGCGCGCTGGATCGCATGGGTTTCACCTGGGAGCGCATCCAGGAGCTGAATCCGAAGATGGTGGTGGCCTCGGTCAAGGGTTTCGGCCCCGGTCCGTATGCCGATTGCAAGGTTTATGAGAATGTCGCGCAATGCACCGGCGGCGCCGCATCCACCACCGGTTTCGACGACGGCCCGCCGATGGTGAGCGGGGCGCAGATCGGCGACAGCGGCACCGGCCTGCATCTGGCCCTGGGCATTGTGACAGCCTTGTACCAGCGCACCCATACCGGGCGCGGCCAGAAGGTCGATGCGTCGATGCAGGATGCGGTGCTCAATCTGTGCCGCGTCAAGCTGCGCGATCAGCAGCGGCTGGAGCGCACCGGCATCATGGAAGAGTATCCGCAGTTTCCGAACCGCGAATTCGGCGATGCCGTGCCGCGCGCCGGCAATGCGTCGGGCGGCGGACAGCCGGGTTCCATCCTGAAGTGCAAGGGTTGGGAGCACGATCCGAACGCTTATATTTATTTCATCACGCAGGGGCAGGCCTGGCCGGCGATCTGCAATGTGATCGGCCGCGAGGACTGGATCACGCATCCCGATTATGCGACGCCGAAAGCGCGCCTGCCGCGGCTGGCCGCGATTTTCGAGACGATCGAGCATTGGACCAAGACCAAGACCAAATTCGAGATCATGGATATCCTCAACAAATACCATATCCCGTGCGGTCCGATTCTGTCGATGAAGGAAATCGCCGCCGAGCCGTCGCTGCGCGCCACCGGCACCATCGTCGAAGTCGATCATCCGGAGCGCGGCAAGTATCTGACGGTCGGCAATCCGATCAAGCTGTCCGATAGCGCCACCGATGTCACGCGTTCGCCGCTGCTGGGCGAGCATACGGACGAAGTGCTGGAGCAATTGGGCTACAACCCGTCGCAGATCGCAGCGATGCGTGAAGAGCGGGTGATCTAGCAAAGAAGCGTAGGTGCCGGCAGGCGGGCTTGGCAGGCAATCTTAGTGAATACGCGGGCAGGAGGGCTTGGCAGGCGCAGTGAAGGCGCCGGCAAACGGGCTTGGCAGGCGCCTTCACTGCGACCCGGCTTACCACCGCCGGCTCCTTTGGGAGTCGGTTTTACACCGCCTGTTTTCAACGCGCCTGCGTCCAGTACCCGGGCTGTGCATACACAGCCTTCAGGGTATCGATAAAGAACCGTACCTTGGCCGGCAAGTGCCGCTGCTGCATGTAGACCGCGACGATGTCGTAGTCGGGCAGGGCATAGTCGTCCAGCACGGTAATCAATTCCCCCGCCTGCAACTGGGCCTGGATCTCCCATGTCGAGCGCCATGCCAGGCCAATGCCTTCGCAGGCCCAGCGGTGCAGCAGTTCGCCGTCGTTGCAGTCCAGGTTGCCCTCGACCTTGATGGTGACCGGCTTGCCGTCTTTCTGGAAGTACCAGCCGCGCTGCTGGCCGCCCTGCAGGTTGAACGCCAGGCAATTGTGCTGCGCCAGGTCTTCCAGTGTGCGCGGGATGCCGTGGCGATCGAAATAATCCGGCGTGCCGCATACCACGCGGCGGTTGCTGGCCAGCTTGACGGCGACGAAATTGGGATCGAGTACGCCGCCGATGCGAATGCCGAGCTGGTAGCCTTCGCGCACCAGGTCGATCACATGGTCGGTCAGGTTGAAGGAAATCTGCACATCCGGATGCGCGGCCAGGAAGGCCGGCGCGTGGGGCGCCACGTGCAGGCGGCCGAAGGCCGCCGGGGCCGAGACGATCAGATGGCCGGTGGCCTTGTGGCGGCCTTCCGATACAATTTTTTCCGCGAACTCGAGCTCGCCCAGCAGCTTGCGGCAATACTCCAGGAAGATCGAGCCCTGGTCGGTCAGCGTCAGGTGGCGCGTAGTGCGGTGCATCAGCTTGACGCCGAGCCGCTTTTCCAGCGCGTCGATGCGCCGTCCCAGCATGACGGGCGTGATTTTCTGCTCGAGGGCGGCGCGCGCGAGGCTGCCTTTCTCGACCACTTCAACGAATGCTTCTATTTGTTTTAGCTTATCCATGGTTTTATTATTCCATACTTTAAGTACGGAATAAAACGATCTTTTGTCTTCTTATCATCGGTCGAGTTTCCCTCTACGATTCAACATCGATTCGGTTCTGCGAATCCTGTAATTTTTATTGGAGAGAGACAAATGGCCAAGATGACTGCTGCGGAAGCCGCCGTGTACGTGATGGAAAAAGAAGGCGTGCTGAATGCGTTCGGCGTGCCGGGCGCAGCCATCAATCCGCTGTACGCGGCGCTCAGGAAGCACGACAGCATCAAGCATTTCCTGGCGCGCCACGTCGAAGGCGCCTCGCATATGGCCGAAGGCTACACCCGCGCCAAGGCCGGCAATATCGGCGTGTGCATCGGCACTTCCGGCCCCGCCGGCTGCGACATGATCACCGGCATGTATTCGGCCCAGGCCGATTCGGTGCCTATCCTCTGCATCACCGGCCAGGCGCCGCGCTCGCGCCTCTACAAGGAAGACTTCCAGGCGGTCGATATCGAATCGATCGCCAAGACGGTCACCAAATGGGCCGTCACCGTGCGCGAGCCGGCGCTGGTGCCGCACGTGTTCCAGCAAGCCTTTCACCTGATGCGCTCCGGCCGTCCGGGTCCGGTGCTGATCGACTTGCCGTTCGACGTCCAGGTGGCGCAGATCGAATTCGATCCCGATACCTACGAACCGATGGCGACCTACAAGCCGAAAGCGTCGCGCGCCCAGATCGAAAAAGCGCTGTCCATGCTCAATGAAGCGCAACGGCCGCTGATTACCGCCGGCGGCGGCATCATCAACGCCAATGCGTCGGAGCTGCTGGTCGAGTTCGCCGAAATCGTCGGCCTGCCGGTGATCCCGACCTTGATGGGCTGGGGCACGATTCCCGACGATCACCCGCAGATGGCGGGCATGGCCGGCCTGCAGACCAGCCATCGCTACGGCAACGCCACCGTGCTGGCCTCGGATTTCATGCTCGGCATCGGCAACCGCTGGGCCAATCGCCACACCGGCAGCGTGGAAGTGTTCACCAAGGATCGCAAATTCGTGCATGTCGACATCGAGCCGACCCAGATCGGCCGCGTGTTCGGTCCCGATTACGGCATCGTCTCCGACGCCGGCGAAGCACTCAAGCTGTTCGTCGAAGTGGCGCGCGAATGGAAGGCCGCCGGCAAGCTGCAGGACCGCTCCAAATGGCTGGGCGAGTGCCAGGAGCGCAAACGCACCATGCTGCGCAAGACCCATTTCGACGAGGTGCCGGTCAAGCCGCTGCGCGTGTATGAAGAGATGAACAATTTCTTCGGCAAGGACGTGCGCTATGTGTCCAGCATCGGCCTGTCGCAGATCGCGGCGGCGCAGTTCCTGCACGTTTATCATCCGCGCCACTGGATCAATTGCGGCCAGGCAGGTCCGTTGGGCTGGACGATTTCCGCCGCGCTCGGCGTGCGCGCCTCGGATCCGACCGGCGACATCGTGGCGATTTCCGGCGATTACGACTTCCAGTTCATGATCGAGGAACTGGCCGTCGGCGCCCAGTTCAAGCTGCCTTACATCCACGTGCTGGTGAACAATTCCTACCTCGGCCTGATCCGCCAGGCGCAGCGCGGCTTCGAAATGGATTATTGCGTGCAGCTGGCGTTCGATAACGTCAATGCGCCCGAAATCGAAGGCTATGGCGTGGATCACGTCAAGGTCGTGGAAGGCCTGGGCTGCAAGGCGATCCGGGTCTTCAATCCGGCTGATATCATTCCCGCGTTCGAAAAAGCGCGGGCGTTGATGAAGGAATTCAGCGTGCCGGTGGTGGTCGAGGTGATTCTCGAACGCGTCACCAATATCGCAATGGGCACCGACATCGACGCCATCAATGAATTCAACGAAGTGCTCGACGTCAAATAATCGGGTCGATCATTTCGAAGGGGAAAGAAACCATGCCGAAACTCGCTGCAAACCTGACCATGCTGTTCAACGAAGTGCCCTTCATGGAACGCTTCAAGGCAGCCGCCACCGCCGGCTTTCGCGGCGTCGAATTCCTGTTTCCGTATGCGTTCCATGCGGACCAGATCGCCGACAAACTCAATTCCTATCAGCTCGACCTGGTCTTGCATAATCTGCCGGCAGGCAATTGGGACGCCGGCGAGCGCGGCATTGCCTGTCATCCCGACCGGGCCGGCGAATTCCAGGACGGCGTCGGCGAAGCGATTCGCTATGCCAAGGTGCTGGGCGTGAAGCAACTGAACTGCCTGGCCGGCATCGCGCCTGCGGGCGTGGGCAAGGAACTGGCCGCCGCGACACTGGTGCGCAATCTGCAATTCGCCGCCGGCGAGCTGCAGAAAGAGGGTATCCGCCTGCTGATCGAACCGATCAATACCTTCGACATTCCCGGCTTCAGCCTGTCGGGCACCAAGCAGGCGCTGGACCTGATCGCGCAGACCGGATCCCGCAATCTGTTCGTGCAATACGACATCTATCACATGCAGCGCATGGAAGGCGAACTGGCGGCGACCATCAAGGCCAATCTGCCGATGATCAAGCATATTCAGCTGGCCGACAATCCGGGCCGCTTCGAACCCGGCACCGGCGAAATCAATTACCGCTACCTGTTCTCGATGCTCGACGAGATCGGCTACGACGGCTGGATCGGCTGCGAATACAAGCCGAAGGCCGGCACGGTCGAAGGCCTGGGCTGGCGCGCGGCGCACGGCCTGGCCTGATACCGGACCCGGCATCGGACTTGATACCGGCGCCGACATTGCATACGAAATATTCTTAAATCAAACCAGTACGGAATGTTGGAACATGGAGAGCATTATGATGAATATAGGATTTATTGGACTGGGCATCATGGGTGCGCCGATGGCGGCCAATCTGCAGGGCGGCGGCCACAAGCTGTACCTGCATGACATCAAGAAGCCGCCGCAAGTGCTGGTCGACGGCGGCGCCACGGCCTGCGCGTCGGCGGCCGAAGTGGCCAAGCGTTCCGACATCATCATCGTCATGGTGCCGGATACCCCGCACGTCGAGGCGGCGCTGTTCGGCGACAATGGCGTGGCCGGCGGCCTGAGCAGCGGCAAGATCGTGGTCGACATGAGCTCGATCTCGCCGATGGCGACCAAGGAATTCGCCAAGAAGATCAACAAGCTGGGTTGCGATTACCTCGATGCGCCGGTCTCCGGCGGCGAAGTCGGCGCCAAGGCCGCTTCGCTGACCATCATGGTGGGCGGACCGGAAGGCGCATTCGCCAAGGTCAAGCCGCTGTTCGACCTGATGGGAAAGAACATCACGCTGGTCGGCGGCAACGGCGACGGGCAGACCACCAAGGTCGCCAACCAGATCATCGTCGCGCTGAACATCCAGGCGGTGGCCGAAGCGCTGCTGTTCGCGTCCAAGGCGGGCGCCGATCCGGCCAAGGTGCGGCAGGCTCTGATGGGCGGCTTCGCGGCGTCGCGCATCCTGGAAGTGCACGGCGAGCGCATGGTCAAGCGCACCTTCAATCCGGGCTTCCGCATCGAATTGCACCAGAAGGATTTGAATTTGGCATTGCAGGGCGCCAAGTCGCTCGGCATCTCGCTGCCCAATACCGCCAGCGCGCAGGAATTGATGAATGCTTGCGCCGCCCACGGCATGAGCGGACTCGATCATTCGGCGCTGTGCCGGGCGATCGAAATCATGTCCAATCATGAGATCGCATCGGCCTGACGAGTTGGCCGATGCGTCGGCTTGCCGCTAATGAATTGCAGTCGTGCCGCGTTGTTTTGTAGTTGCAGGTGTAGTAGTAGTTTGTTGTTGGTAGTAGCTTCTTAGTTGTCTGTAGTTGTTTGTGTAACGCGTTAGTGTGTGTCCTCCTTGATGGCCGGCTTTTGCCGGCCTTTTTTTTCCTTGGCGGGCGGTTTGGCCGAAATGATTTTCTGGATCAGCGCGGCGCCGTCGCTCATCAGGAAATTCTTGAATGCCAGCGCGACCGGCGGCAGGCGCTTGTTTTTGCGATGGACCACATACCAGTTCAGCATCACCGGAAAGTCTTCCACGTCGAGCACCGTCAGGCTGCCTGCCTGCAATTCCAGGCTGATGGTATGGGCCGACAGGAAGCCGACGCCCATGCCGGCGATCACGGCCTGCTTGATGGTTTCTGTGCTCTTGATTTCCATTGCGACATTCAAGTCCTGCAGATGGCGGCCGAAACCGTCTTCCATCGAATTCCAGGTGTCGGAGCCTTTTTCGCGCACCACGAAAGGTTCGCGCTTCAATACCGACATCGGAATCTTTTTCTTGCCGGCCAGGTGATGATCCGGCGGCGCCACGATGACGTAGGGATGCGGCGCGAACGATTCGTTGAGCGTGTCCATTTCGAGCGGCGGCCGCACCATCACGGCGATATCGGTCAGGTTGTTGGCCAGTTGCCCCAGCAACTGTTCGCGGTTGTGCACGGTCAGGTTCAGTTTCACGCCCGGATTGCGGCGCGCGAATTCGACCAGCAGGCGAGGGAAGAAGTAATCGCCGGCGCTGATCACGGCGACATTGAGCTTGCCGCCGGAAATGCCCTTGAACTGCGTCAGCGCTTCTTCGGCTTCCTGGAACTGCTGGATGATGGCGCGGCTGTGATGCAACAGTTCGGCGCCGCCCGGCGTGAGGAAGATTTTCTTGCCGAGCTGTTCCAGCAAGGCGAGCCCGACGTGGCCTTCCAGGGTCTTGATCTGGATCGATACGGCAGGCTGCGTGAGGTGCAATTCCTCGGCCGCGCGCGAGTAGCTGAGATGGCGCGCAACCGTCTCGAAAACCTTTAATTGCCGCAGGGTAGCGTTCTTCATCGCATTGCGCTCCGTGTATTAATGATAAGTAATGATTATGCATAAAAACATTAACTATACCTAATTGTTTTTCAGTCATACGATAGCGTCGTGTTCCAGGGTTCGGTAAAGCTTGTTGCCGGCGCTGGCGAACGAGTATCGAGGAAAAATTTCATCCGTGTTTTCACGTTCTTGATTTGAGGAGACTAAAATGTTCGACAAGAAAATTATCAGCGAAGCTGCCGCCGCTGCACTGACCGCCGCCGATGCCGCGGACATCCATCGCAACGCCTACAACGCGGCGTTTTACGAACTGGGCCTGAAGTGGCATTGGGACGGCAAGATCTATCCTGACGTGCTGTGCCAGGACGACGAACGGGCACGTCTGCGCGCCTATCTGGAAACCCACCAGTCCCATCTGCTGAAAGCGTACGACGCGGAATTCCTGGTCGACGCGGTGCAGGCCGCCAAGGCGCGCTGCTACGAAACCATGAGCGCCGCCGGCAGCCAGCGCGGTACGCCGGGCGTGCAGGTCAATTGGGCGGAAATACATCAGCACGAGGTCGGCGTCTGAGATTGTGCCTGGAGCAGGTATCCGAGGCGATGTCCTTCGGCAATATTCGAAGGTGTCCGAATCGGACAGATCGCTGGCGCAAAAGGACGCGGCAAGGACTCGAAGAACAGGCCGGCCGCGCTCCGAAGATCGCTTTGGCGGCGATGTGCGTAAATCGATGATATTTGGTCGGATATTCAAATAAATCAATCGGTCGGCGAGTTCGATTCTTAACCGTGGTCAAGGATATCGGGAAACGCTTCTTTCACAATCTCCTTACTGCCGCCTTTCCCTGGAATGACGGCAAGCCCGAAAGTGTGTCGCATTAGTCCGTAATTATTCGCAGTAAATTCGCCAAGGCCCGGCGGCCTCGGATCGACATGGAAAGCATAGAATTTCCAGCGAACCGAAACGAAAGCGAATCAGATCTTCATATTTTGAAAGCGATGCTTTACCTGCGGCGTTTCACTCGTGGTGTTGGTCCCCCGGAGTTTGACTCTGTAACGCAGTAAGTAGCGAAATATTAAAAAAATCAATGGAGATATCAAAATGATTCATGAGAACACCTTACCTACGGTCGGCCGGCCGCCATCCTATCGCTGGATGCAATTGCTGATGGGTATTGTTTGTATGGCAATGATCGCCAATCTGCAATACGGCTGGACACTGTTCGTCAACCCGATCGCGGACAAGCACGGCTGGTCCAAGGCCGCGATTCAGGTGGCGTTTACCATTTTTGTCCTGACGGAAACATGGCTCGTGCCGATCGAAGGCTGGGCGGTCGATAAATTCGGCCCGCGGCCGGTGGTGCTGCTCGGCGGGGCGCTGTGCGGCCTTGGCTGGTTGATGAACGGCTACGCGGATACCTTGACCATGCTGTACATCGCAGCGGCAATCAGCGGTATCGGCGCCGGTGCGGTGTACGGCACTTGCGTCGGTTCCGCACTGAAATGGTTCCCGGATCGCCGCGGTCTGGCGGCCGGGCTGACGGCGGCCGGTTTCGGCGCCGGTTCGGCAGCGACCATCATCCCGATCTCGTTCATGATCGCCAAGAGCGGCTATGAATCGACCTTCATCACCTTCGGCATCGGCCAGGGCGCCATCGTCATGCTGCTGGCGCTGCTGATGGTGCGGCCGCCTGCGCATGTTCCCGGCACGTCCGCGAAAAAAGCCAACGTGCAGCAAACCAAGGCCGATTATTCGCCGACGCAGATCATCCGCAAGCCGGTATTCTGGGTCATGTACCTGATGTTCACCCTGGTCGCTGCGGGCGGACTGATGGCAACCGCGCAAATGGGCCCGATCGCCACCGACTTCAAGATCGACGGCGTCAAGTTCAATGTGATGGGAATGATGCTGCCGGCGCTGACGTTCGCACTCGCCATCGACCGTGTGCTGAATGGATTGACGCGGCCGTTCTTCGGCTGGGTTTCGGATCAGATCGGGCGCGAAAAAACCATGTTCATCGCTTTCGCCCTGGAAGCAGTCGGCATCCTGGCGCTGTACTACTGGGGCCGCGACCCGATCATGTTCGTGATCCTGACCGGCCTGGTGTTCTTCGCCTGGGGTGAAATCTACAGTCTGTTCCCGGCCACTTGCGCCGATACCTTCGGCACCAAGAATGCCGCCGGCAATGCGGGGCTGTTATATACGGCCAAGGGTACGGCATCGCTGTTCGTGCCGGTATCGAGCGTCATTACCGCCATGACCGGCAGTTGGGAAGCCGTGTTCTTCGTGGGGTGCGGACTGAATGCCGTGGCCGCGTTGATGGCCTGGTACGTCCTCAGGCCGATGCGCAAGAAATTCATGGACGGCGAAGCCGCCGAAAGAAGGATCGAAGCAGTCGACGCAGCGGGTGTGCCGCGCACGGCGAACTGATCGAAGTCTCTGCAGTAGTCCAGCAATAATTTAACAGCAGTCAATCGTAGTTTTTTAGAGGTCAGCGCCATGCGGATGGTCCGTATGGCGCCGATCGGGACAATCTCGGCCTTCGTTCCGGAAAAAAAGGTAAAAATGACACAGCGTTGGGTACGTTTTATACATGATGGCGAAACACATTTCGGGACGCTGGAAGAGCAAGGGATTCAGATCTGGAAGGGCGACATGTTCGATGCCCCTGCCGCTTCCGGATCCTATGTCGGACTGGACCAGGCCAGGCTATTGATGCCGACCCAGCCCAGCAAGATCATCGCGTTATGGAATAACTTCGGCGCGCTCGGGGCCAAGCTGAACCTGGGACGGCCGCCCGAGCCGCTGTATTTGATCAAGTCGCCGAATTCGTACCTGAATCCGGGCGAGGTGATCCGCAAGCCGTCGTCCGAAGGCAAGGTGGTATTCGAGGGTGAATTGGGCATCGTGATCGGCCGCGCCGCCAAGCATGTGTCGGAAGCCGATGCGCCGCAATACATATTCGGCTACACCTGCGCCAACGATGTGACGCTGGCCGATATCCTGAATCGCGACCCGTCGTTTGCGCAATGGGTGCGGGCCAAGGGCTTCGATACATTCTGTCCGTTCGGCCCGGTGGTGGCCAGCGGACTGGACCCGGCCACGCTGACGGTCAGGACCATTTTGAACGGCGACGTCAGGCAGGACTATCCGATCAGCGACATGCTGTTTTCCGCGGCGCAGCTGGTCAGCAAGATTTCTCAGGACATGACTTTGAATTGCGGCGACATCATCTTGTGCGGCACTTCGGTCGGCGTCGGGTCGATGAAGCCGGGAAGCACAGTGGAAGTCGAGATTGAGGGCATTGGAAAACTCAGTAATCGCTTCGAGTAGACCGCATTTCTAATCAGTACGGAGTAATCATGAAAATCGCAATAGTAGGGGCGGGAGCCATTGGGGGCTACGTCGGCGCCAAACTGGCGCTGGCGGGTGAAGATGTGACGTTTATCGTGCGCGGCGCCAATCGCGATGCGATCGGCCGCAACGGATTCAAGCTGATCTTGGAGGACGGTTCGGAACATGTCGCCGCCAATGTCAAGGCAACCGACGATTATGCCGCGGCCGGCCCGCAGGATCTGGTGATCCTGGCGCTCAAGGCGAATCAGCTGGAAGCCATCGCCGACCAGTTGCATCATCTGCTGGGACCGGATACGCCGATCGTCACCATGCAAAACGGCATCCCTTACTGGTACTTTTACAAGACCGGCGGCGCGCTCGACGGCAGCCAGTTGCAGACGGTCGATCCGACCGGCGTGATCTGGGAAAAGATCCCGGCCTCGCGCGTCATCGGCTGCGTGGTCTATCCGGCCTCGGAACTGATCGCGCCGGGCGTGGTGCGCCATTTCGAAGGCGAACGCTTCCCGCTGGGCGAACTGGACGGTTCCGCCAGCGAACGCGTCACGCGCATTTCGGAATGTTTCATCAATGCCGGCTTCAAGGCGCCGGTGCTGGACAATATCCGCGCCGAAATCTGGCTTAAGCTGTGGGGCAACCTCAGTTTCAACCCGATCAGCGCGCTGACGCATTCGACCCTGGTCGATATCTGCCAATATCCGCTGTCGCGCACCCTGGTGGCGGCGCTGATGACGGAAGCGCAGGTCATCGCCAACAAGCTCAACATCGAATTCCGGGTGCCGCTGGACAAGCGCATCGCCGGCGCCGAGAAGGTCGGCAAGCACAAGACTTCGATGCTCAAGGACGTGGAAGCGGGCAGGGCGCTGGAAATCGACGCCCTGGTCGGTTCGGTGATCGAACTGGCGCGCCTGACCGAGACCCCGACGCCGCATCTGGACACCGTCTATGCCCTGGTGAAGCTGCTCGGCAAGACCATCGAAGACGACCGCGGCCAGGTGCGTTTGCAAAAGGCGGCATGATTTGGCGGGCGCCGGCGATCCATTCCGGATCGCCGGCGCCCGGCCGATATGGATTATTCGATATATATTGTTTAATTCGATCCGATTGAATTTTTGGTGCCTGCCCCTTATTCATTCTTGACCATGGTCAATGATACAAGCGGGATCAAATCGATATGATATGTCTACTTGAGTCGCGATGCGCTTCGTGGCGCGCATAGGAAAATCTTGCCTTCAAGTATGAAAATGACCAAAAAAAGCTCGAGACAATTCGGCATCAATCGAAACTTATGAAGAGAATATAACTATGAAAAACGACAT
Source organism: Herbaspirillum sp. (assembly GCA_036499085.1). Taxonomy (GTDB): domain Bacteria; phylum Pseudomonadota; class Gammaproteobacteria; order Burkholderiales; family Burkholderiaceae_D; genus Herbaspirillum. The sequence continues at coordinate 23,656 of DASYEK010000004.1, forward strand.
TCAAGTAGCAGCGGGCGTCGAACTGACTGACGGCTTCCATCTCCTGATGGACGCGCTGGAAATGAACGGTGTCACGAACATATACGGTCTGCTGGGCATCCCGGTGACCGAAGTTGGTCGCCTTTGGCAAGCACGCGGCAATAAATTCTTCAGCTTCCGTAACGAACAAAACGCCGGCTACGCAGCGTCGGTGGCCGGTTATCTGACAAAAAGGCCGGGTGTTTGCGTGACCGTATCCGCGCCAGGCTTTTTGAACGGCCTGACCGCGCTGGCGAACGCCACGACCAACTGCTTCCCGATGATCATGATTTCCGGTTCGTCGGAGCGCGAGATTGTCGACCTGCAGCAGGGCGACTATGAAGAAATGGATCAGCTCAATATCGCGCGTCCTCATTGCAAGGCTTCCTTCCGTATCAACCGTGTCGAAGATATCGGCGTAGCGGTCGCCCGCGCCATCCGTACTGCCTTGTCGGGCCGTCCGGGCGGTGTCTATCTGGACATCCCGGCGCGTCTGTTCAGCACCACGATGCCTGCCGAAGAAGGCAAGAAGACGGTATTCGTCCCGGTCGATCCGGCCCCGGCGCAAATTCCAGGCCCTGACGCGGTGCAACGCGCGGTGGATCTGATCAAGGGCGCCAAGAAGCCGTTGATCCTGCTGGGCAAAGGCGCTGCCTATGCGCAATGCGATGCCGACATCAAGGCGCTGATTGAAGAAACCGGCATTCCTTTCACACCGATGTCGATGGCCAAAGGCCTGGTTTCCGATACCCACCCGCAATGCGGCGCGGCCGCCCGTTCGATGATTCTGCAGGACTCCGACGTTGTCGTCCTGATCGGCGCGCGCCTGAACTGGTTGCTGTCGCACGGCAAGGGCAAGACCTGGGGCGGGCCGAAGAAGTTCGTTCAGATCGATATCCAGGCCAACGAAATGGACAGCAACGTGCCTATCGCCGCGCCGCTGGTCGGCGATGTCCAATCCTGCGTCAATGCATTGCGCGCCGGCCTGAAAGGCATGGCCAAGCCGACCGAGTGGATGAACGCCGTTGCCGAGCGCGCAGCCGGCAGCCGCGACAAGCTGGCCGCCAAGCTGTCCACCCAGACCCCTGTGATGAACTATCACAATTCGCTGGGCGCAATCCGCGACGTGCTGAAAAACTACCCGGACATCACTTTGGTCAACGAAGGTGCAAATGCGCTGGACAATGCGCGCATGGTCATCGATCAATACCTGCCGCGCAAGCGCGTCGACACCGGCACCTGGGGCGTCATGGGTGTAGGCATGGGTTCGGCTGTTGCCTCGGCGGTTGAAACCGGCAAGCCGGTTGTCGCGATTTGCGGCGACAGCGCATTCGGCTTCAGCGCGATGGAATTCGAAACCATCACCCGTTACAACCTGCCGGTTACCGTGATCATCATGAACAACGGCGGCATCTACCGCGGCGACGAAGCAAGTCCGGCGCATCAGTTCACGTGCATGTCGTTCAATCCGAATACCCGTTACGACCAGTTCGGCATTTCGCTCGGCGGCGAAGGCGTTCGGGTCACCACTTCGGAACAACTGGCCAAGGCGCTGGAAGCGTCGATCAAGTCCGGCAAGCCGACCCTGATCGAAGCCATCATCGATCCGGCGGCCGGCGTTGAATCGGGCCGTATCGGCAACCTGAACATTGTCAGCTCGATCGGCAAGAAGTAACCAGGTAATTCCCCGTGGCGCAAGCCGCGGGAAAGCAAAGGTCTGGCGCGTTCCGGTGACGGGATGCGCCAGGCTTTTTTTATGTGGGAGAGACTTTATGCAACGGGCCTTTCGCAAGGTGGCGAGGGCTGGGGTTTATTGGCGTTTGATTATTTGAGTGCAGCGGTGATCCTTCGATACGGCCTGCGGCCTACTCAGGACGAACGGTTTTCTTGAATCATCACCAAAGTCCGTTCGTCCTGAGTAGGCCGCCGTCTGCCTTTCCGACCGTCCTGAGTAGCGTAGCGTGTCGAAGGACGGATCACCTTGCCGTATGCGCTTACAGCGTCAGAACGATCTTCCCGATATGTGCATTGCTTTCCATCAGCGTATGCGCTTCGGCGGCCTGTTCCAGCGGGAAGGTTTTGTAGATTACCGGCTTGACCTTGCCGGCATCGATCAGCGGCCAGACTTTTTCACGCAACTGTGCGGCGATCGCGGCCTTGAACGGCACCGGCCTTGGCCGCAGGGTAGAACCGGTGATGGTCAGGCGACGCAGCAGCACCTGGCCGAAATTGATCGGCGCCTTGGATCCGCCCAGCATGGCGATGAACACCAGGCGGCCGTCGTCGGCCAGGCAATTCAGTTCGCGTTGGATATATTCGCCCGCGACCATGTCGAGGATCACGTCGACGCCTTTGCCGGCAGTCGCGCCCTTGACGACCTCGACGAAATCTTCATTGCGGTAGTTGATGCCGCGTTCGGCGCCCAAGGTTTCGCAGGCGCGGCATTTTTCGTCGGAGCCAGCGGTAGCGAAGACGCGATGCCCGAGCGCCGCCGCGATCTGGATCGCGGTGACGCCGATGCCGGAAGTGCCGCCCTGGATCAGGAAGGTTTCATCGCCGCCGAGGCGGCCGCGGTCGAACACGTTGCTCCAGACGGTGAAACAGGTTTCCGGCAGCGAGGCGGCCTCGGTCATGCTCAGGCCTTTTGGAATCGGCAGGCAGGTGGCCGCGGGCGCGGTGCAGTATTCGGCATAGCCGCCGCCTTGCACCAATGCGCAGACCCGATCGCCTTTTTTCCATGTCGTATTCGCGAAATCGCCGTCGACGATTTCACCGGCGATTTCGAGGCCGGGCAATGCGGAAGCGCCGGGCGGCACCGGATAGTTGCCGCTGCGTTGCAATGTGTCGGGACGATTGACGCCGGCGGCGTGGACCTTGATCAATACTTCGCCGGATTTGCAGATGGGCATCGGCTGTTCGCCGATTTGCAGGACTTCCGGACCGCCAGGTTGACTGATGTGGATAGCGCGCATTTGGCTGGATTCTTCCAAATGCATTCCAGTGTATGAAGCATAAAAAAAACTGCATTGACCCGCGTCAATTTTCACGAAAAAACGTCGGGAAGTTATCACTGAAAAATATAACTAAATGCGACGCGGACGTGCTTGGCGGGAGCGCTCAGGTGCCTGGGTGGCGGTATTGCGTGCAGTGAAGTACAGGGGGGAGGCCGAAGGCCGACGGAGGACATGAACGGAACGCAATACCGCCACCCGGGCGCCTGAGCGCTCCCGCCAGGCACGTAAAGAATGGTGGTGCAAAGGGAAGGAACTAAAAAATGGCGATGCAAAGAGGCGGAACAAAGAGCATGTCGCCCCAAATGAAAACAGCCAACACAAGGTTGGCTGTTATGATTGCGCGAAACGTGCTGCTTGAAGCGTACTGCCTGAAACGATTGCCTGATGCGTACTGCCCGATACCGATGCTCGCTGCGGTCGATACTTTTACTGCTGGAATGCCGCCTGCAATGCAGGACTGAAAGCGACGATCGAACGCGGTTGCAGTAGAATTACAGGCCGTATGTGAACGCTGCATCGGACTGATCGCCGGTTGCCTTTGCGTTCAGGATTTCACGTGTTTCCAGCATCAAAACTGTTGCTGCGACTGTATATGCTGCTTGAGCCAGCTTTGCGCCCAGTGTGGTCGAACCCGATTCGTTGAAGCTCTTTGTAGCTGAAGTCATGGTAGTACTCCTTTTGATATAAAAAATTCTTTCCCGATGCATTGCAGTATAGGGATGTATCGAATCGATTCCCAATTTAGAGTTTGGATAAGAGATATCTGCCTGTTGAATGTCTTAAAGCGTTTCAATCACAAGGAAATATGGCCATTTTTCATAGATAAAAGGGGTCGAAAAAACGTTGTAAACCGATGTCGGACAAATTGACCGGGGTCAATGCCCCTAGTGAGTGCTGATCGATAAGATGCCTGCATACAATAATTAAGACGGAGATTTCTTAATGAATATGCAGCAGCCGTTCGATATGGCGGCAGTCCAGGCCATTATCACCAGACATTTAACGCTGCCCGGTGCCTTGCTGCCGATATTGCACGCGGTTCAGGAAAAGGTCGGCTTCATTCCTTCCGAGTCGGTGCCGATGATTGCTTCAGGCCTCAATCTTTCGCGCGCCGAAGTGCATGGCGTGGTCAGTTTCTATCACTTCTTCCGCCAGCATCCGCCCGGCAAGCACGTAGTGCAGATCTGCCGCGCCGAAGCCTGCCAGGCGCGCGGCGCCGATGCGCTGGTCGCGCATGCGCAGAGCGCGCTCGGCTGCGGTTTCCACGAAACCACGGACGACGGCCAATTCTCGCTGGAGCAAGTATTTTGCCTGGGCCAATGCGCCTGCGGACCGAACATCATGCTCGACGATAAATTGTATGCGCGGGTCGGCAACGACAAGCTGGATCGCCTGCTCGACGACAAGCGGAGCAGCCAATCATGACCATGACACCGGTAACCATCTATGTGCCGCGCGATTCCACCGCGCTGGCCCTCGGCGCCGACGAAACGGCAGCCGCGATCCGTGAAGAAGCAGAGCGCCGCGGCATCGATATCAAATTGATCCGCAACGGTTCGCGCGGCATGTTCTGGCTGGAACCGATGGTCGAAGTGGCGACGCCGAACGGACGCATCGCATTCGGCCCGGTCGAGGCATCCGATGTCGCCGGCCTGTTCGATGTCGGATTTGCCGACGCCAGTTTTCCCAAGGACGGCGCGCATCCGCTGGCGCACGGCCTGACCGACGCCATCCCGTATCTGAAGAACCAGGAACGGCTGACGTTTGCGCGTGTCGGCATCACCGATCCGGTTTCGCTCGACGATTACCTGGCGCATGAAGGCTATGCCGGACTGAAGGTGGCGCTGTCGATGAACGGCGCCGCGATCGTGCAGCAGGTCACCGATTCCGGCCTGCGCGGACGCGGCGGCGCGGCATTCCCGACCGGCATCAAGTGGAAGACCGTGCTGGGCGCGGCAGCCGCGCAAAAGTATGTGGTCTGCAATGCCGACGAAGGCGATTCGGGTACTTTCTCCGACCGCATGGTGATGGAGGACGATCCCTTCGTGCTGATCGAAGGCATGACCATTGCCGGCATCGCGGTCGGCGCCACGCAGGGCTATATTTATTGCCGCTCGGAGTACCCGCACGCAATCGCCGCCTTGAACGAAGCGATCGCGGTCGCCAGGCAGGACGGCTATCTTGGCCCCAATATCCGCGGCTCCGGCAAGACCTTCGAACTGGAAGTGCGCAAGGGCGCCGGCGCCTATATCTGCGGCGAGGAAACCGCGCTGCTGGACAGTATCGAAGGCAAGCGCGGCGTGGTGCGCGCCAAGCCGCCGCTGCCGGCCTTGCAAGGCTTGTTCGGCCAGCCGACCGTTATCAACAACGTGATTTCGCTGGCATCGGTGCCGATCATATTGGCGCGCGGCGCCGCGTTTTACCAGCACCACGGCATGGGCCGCTCGCGCGGTTCGCTGCCGATGCAACTGGCCGGCAACCTGAAGCAGGGCGGGCTGGTGGAGAAGGCCTTCGGGGTGACGCTGCGCGAATTGCTGTACGACTTCGGCGGCGGCAGCGCGTCGGGGCGGCCGATCCGGGCGGTGCAGGTGGGGGGG
>DASYEK010000005.1:0-27640 GCA_036499085.1 Herbaspirillum sp.
GCAGAACAAGCCGGGCAAGGTGATCGTGGTGGCCTGCATGCATAAGCTGCTTGCTATCGTCTACGGTGTGCTGCGTTCTGGAAAACCATTCGATCCGGACCACCTGAGGCAGGCCGCCGCTTGACAAACACAACGGTGTCTCTACTTCACTGCGCGCAATACCCCACAGCGCCCCGCGCCTGGCGGCAACTTAACTTAACACCGCCGACACCGAACAGCATTATCTGCCTGTGGTATATTTTTGGCCGGTCTCCACCCCGCCGAACACTGAAAGAACATCGATGCTCGCCCCTGTTTCAAATCCCTTATGCAAGCGCCAGTCATTTTCGTGCGTGCGCGGCCGCGCCATCCGGACTTGGCTGATACTGTTGCCGTTGCTGCTGCTGATGTTTGCGCTATTTGCAACGCGGGCGCATGCCGAAGACAATTTTCTCGAGCCGGAACAGGCATTCAAATTCTCCGCGCAAATGACCGATGCGAAGACGCTGGAGATCAGTTACAAGATTGCCGACGGCTACTATATGTACCGCGAACGCTTCCATTTCAAGGCGGATAACGGCGCCAAGCTCGGCGAGCCGGTATTCCCGGCAGGAACAATAAAATTCGATCAGACTTTCCAGAAAAATGTCGAGACCTATCGCGGACAGGTCAGCATCCGCATCCCCATCGTCGGCGACGCCCCATTTCGCCTGACGTCGACCGCGCAGGGCTGCACCGACAAGGGGCTGTGCTATTCGCCGATGGATTCGTTCGCGCAACTGACACCGATCAGCACCGCCGCCGGCAATACCATGAGCGTCACAGTGGCTGCGGCCCCGGCGAGCAACGCGACAACCTCGTCGAATAGCGCCGATGCCGGCGGCAGCGATACCGGTATCGGCGGCATCCAGGGCGCCCTGCAAAGCCGCAAACTGCAATTGATCCTGCCGCTGTTCTTCCTGCTGGGCCTGGGATTGTCGCTCACGCCATGCGTATTGCCGATGGTGCCTATCCTGTCGTCGATCGTTGTGGGCGAAGGCGCACGCTCTTCACGCGGCCGCGGCCTGTTGCTGTCCGCGATATATGCCTTGGGCATGGCGCTGGTGTATACCGCGCTGGGCGTAGCTGCCGGGCTGGCCGGCCAGGGCCTCGCCGCCGCCTTGCAGAATCCATGGGTGCTGAGCCTGTTTGCGCTGCTGCTGATTACCCTCTCGCTGTCGATGTTCGGTTTCTACGAACTGCAGGTGCCGGCATCCTGGCAGACCCGGCTGTCGCAGGTATCGGGCGGCCAGGACGGCGGCAAATTGATCGGCGTCTTCATCATGGGAGCCATTTCGGCCCTCATCGTCGGTCCATGCGTGGCCGCGCCGTTGGCCGGCGCCCTGCTGTATATCAGCCAGACGCGCGACGTATTGATCGGCGGCAGCGCCTTGTTCGTGATGGCCGCCGGCATGAGCGTGCCGCTGTTGCTGGTGGGCATGTCGGCCGGCGCCTTGCTGCCGCGCGCCGGCGGCTGGATGGAAGGCGTCAAGCGCTTCTTCGGTGTGCTGATGCTGGCCACGGCCTTGTGGATGGTGATGCCGGTATTGCCGGGCGCCGCCGCCGTTGCCGGCTGGGCGCTATTGGGCCTTGGCTACGGTGCTTACATGGTGTGGGGCCAGCAAGGCGGATGGATCGCCAAGGGCGTCGGCGTGGCTGCGCTGATTCTGGGCGGCCTGCAATTGGTCAATGTCAGCACGGGCGGCCGCGATGCGTTGTCGCCCTTGGCGCAATTAAGCGGCGGGCCACAGGCCAAGCTCGAATTCCGTCGCGTCAAATCGGAAGCCGAACTCGACGCCGTGCTGGCCCAGACCGGCGGCAAGCCGGTCATGCTGGATTTCTACGCGGATTGGTGCGTGAGTTGCATCGAAATGGAAAAGAGCACCTACACCGATCCCCAGGTGCGGGCGGCAATGGCCAACTTCATCCTGCTCAAGGCCGATGTGACCGCCAATGACGCCGACGACAAGGCCTTGCTGAAGCGCTTCTCGCTGTTCGGTCCGCCCGGCATTATTTTCTATGACGCCAACGGCCGCAAGCAGGACGACAAGACCCTGATCGGCTATGAGAACGCGCAACAATTCGCCAAGCGGCTTGCGCCGGCTTAATGCGTATAACAATCACTCCCTGCGCGCCATCATGCAATTTCGCTATATGCAAAGTCATTAAGAATTGTTTGTTGCCAAAGATGTCAACGCTATAGTTGTTCGTCTCAGCTATCCAATGTTCATCAAGGAGATTCACCATGACTTTACGTTTGGGCGATACCGCCCCTGATTTCGAACAAGATTCCTCGATCGGCAAGATCAAATTCCACGAGTGGGCAGGCGATTCCTGGGTTGTGCTGTTTTCCCATCCCGCCGACTTCACCCCTGTCTGCACCACGGAACTCGGCCTGACCGCCAAGCTGAAACCGGAATTCGACAAGCGCAACGTCAAGGCGATTGCGTTGTCGGTCGACCCTGCCGACAAGCACAATAGCTGGATCAAGGACATCGAAGAGACCCAGAAAACCGTGGTCGGCTTCCCGATCGTCGCGGACGTCGACAAGTCCGTTTCGACGCTGTACGACATGATCCATCCGAATCAATCGGAAACCGCCACCGTGCGCTCCGTATTCATCATCGATCCGAAAAAGAAAGTGCGCCTGACGCTGACCTATCCAATGAGCACCGGCCGCAATTTCAACGAAATCCTGCGCGTCATCGACGCACTGCAACTGACCGATTCCCACACCGTTGCCACGCCGGGCAACTGGAAGGACGGCGACGATGTGATCATTCCGCTGACGATCAAGGACGAGGAAGTGATCAAGCAGAAATATCCGAAGGGCTACAAGGCCGAGCGGCCCTACCTGCGCCTGACGCCGCAGCCGAACAAGTAATCGCGCGGCAAGAGGCGGCCGCCAATGCGGCGAAGCGCACCGCCGCCAGTTGCTGCAACAGAAAGCAAAACGTCCCGGACAGCAATGTCCGGGACGTTTTTTTATGACGGGATTGCCTTGGCGCAATCGCCCTGGATCTACGCGTGCTTCAGATAACGCGCGACATCGCGTGCGAAGTAAGTCAGCACGCCATCCGCGCCGGCGCGCTTGAAGGCCATCATCGCTTCCATGACGGTCTTGTCGTGGTCCAGCCAGCCGTTCTGCGCGGCCGCCTTGATCATCGCGTATTCGCCGCTGACCTGATAGGCGAAGGTCGGCACCCGGAATTCATCCTTGACGCGGCGGACGATGTCCAGGTACGGCATGCCCGGCTTGACCATCACCATGTCGGCGCCTTCGGCCAGGTCCAGCGCCACCTCGCGCAAAGCCTCGTTGCTGTTGGCCGGATCCATCTGGTAGGTATTCTTGTTGCTCTTGCCGAGATTGGCGGAGGAGCCGACCGCATCGCGGAACGGGCCGTAGAATGCCGATGCGTATTTGGCCGAATAGGCCATGATCCGGGTATGGATGAAGCCGTTCGCTTCGAGGGCGGCGCGGATGGCGCCGATACGGCCGTCCATCATGTCCGATGGGGCGACGATGTCGACACCGGCGTCCGCATGCGCCAGGGCCTGCTGCACCAGCAGCCGACAGGTTTCGTCGTTGACGACGTAACCGCGGGCGTCCAGTACGCCGTCCTGGCCGTGGCTGGTATAAGGATCCAGCGCGACGTCGGTCAGGATGCCGAGTTCGGGAAAGCGCAGCTTGAGTTCGCGCACAATATGCGGCACCAGGCCGTTCGGATTGCCGGATTCCGCGCCGTCGGGCGTCTTCAGGCTGGCGTCGATCACGGGAAACAATGCCATCACCGGAATTCCCAATGTCACGCATTCCTCGGCCACAGGCAAGAGCAGGTCCAGCGACAGCCGTTCGACGCCGGGCATCGAGCCGACGGTTTCGCGCCGGTTCTGGCCGTCCAGCACAAATACCGGGTAAATCAGGTCGGCCGGCGTCAGCACGTTTTCGCGCATCATCGCGCGCGAAAACGCATCCCGGCGCATGCGGCGCATCCGGATGGCGGGGTATTGGGCGAATTTGGGTAGCTGGATCATAGGGATAGGATTATAAAGTTTTCGGAAAAGAGCCGCAGCAGCCCGGCAAGAAGGCGGCGGCTAATCTATCGCGACATTGTCAGAAAATAATTCCGGTCGGCAAGAACTTTTTTGCGCTGCCTGGTTCCTATTGCGCAGGTATTCATTACCTCCCGCGCATGCTCATCCCTCATGACGCGGGATCGTGCTCCATGGCACGATATTACTCCCGGGGAGCCAAGTGCGCTCTCCGGGATTTTTTTATCCCGCGGCGTCCGGCGCGTCGGCGGCGAGGTCGGATGGCGTCGCAATGGCGGCCGGCTGATCCAATCCGGTCAGCGCCAGGATACGGGCGTCGGCTTCTTCCAGCCCGGTGCGCTTGAGTGCCGAAAACAGTTGCGCGGTAAACGGAAACGGCTTGCCCTCTTCATCCACATAGCTCGACAACACGGTATTGGCCATGCGCAGCGCATTGGTCTGCTCGCTGCGATTGAGCTTGTCGGCCTTGCTCAAGATGCAATGCAATGGCTTGCCGGTAGGGGCAAACCACTCGATCATCTGGATATCCAGGTCGGTAAACGGCCGGCGCGAATCGACGATCAGCACCAGCGCGGCCAATTGTTCGCGAGCCCTTACATAATCCCCCAGCAGTTCCTGCCAATGCAGTTTGGCCGACCCCGATACCTCGGCATAGCCGTAGCCGGGCAGGTCGACCAGCAGGGCGCGGATCTCGTCGGTCTTGGTTTCGTCCTTGCGATGCTGGCCGACGTGCGCGCCGCCGATCGAAAAATAATTGATATGCTGGGTGCGGCCAGGCGTCTTGGACGCAAAAGCCAGTTTTTTCTGATTGCACAGAATATTGATCGCGGTCGATTTGCCGGCATTGGAACGGCCGGCAAAGGCGATTTCGGGCACGTGCAGTCTAGGCAGGTCGCGCAGGTGATTTACTGTTGTAAAGAAGCGGGCTTGCCAAAGTAGGGACATAGGGGGATCGGTAGAAAATGCAAGACGGGGGGCAAAAATGCCGGAAAGCTATTGTACAATAAGGGGTTATAGCTTGTTGACTTGCTTGGAGGCGGTTGCAGAGTCGATCCGGGATGTTACCGTGGTCCGCAACAGCCTTTTTCGACCTGAAGCGGGGACAATAAGGGGAGCAGCTGCGCTGGCGCTGTATCGCCGCCGCTGGCAGAATTTTATTATCAAGTCTTAGGGTGTTTGAATGAACCGTGCCTTTTCGCCATTTCTGAAATCCTTGCTGACTGCATGGATTGCCTTTTCGTCCATCGCCGTATCCGCCGTCTATGCCGCGGACGCCCCTGCGGCACCAGCCGTCAAGGCCGACCCCGCCAAGGGCGAAGCACTGTATTCCAACGGCGACGCAGCCCGTAACCTGACCGCTTGCGTTTCCTGCCACGGCGCCGCCGGCAACTCGACCATCACGCAGAACCCGCGTCTGGCCGGCCAGCACGATGCCTACATCATGAAGGAACTGAAAGACTTCAAGGGTGGCGAGCGCAACAATCCGATCATGTCGCCATTGGCAAAATTGCTGACCGACGACGATATCCGCAACCTGGCTGCCTATCTGAGCGCGCAGGCGCCGAAATCGGGCGCGGCGAAGAACGAAGCAACATTGGCCCTGGGCAAGCAAATCTATCGCGGCGGCATCGCCGACAAGAACGTGCCGGCCTGTGCTGCCTGCCACGGCCCGAACGGCGCCGGCATCCCGGCGCAATATCCGCGCCTGGCCGGCCAGCATCAGGATTACACAGTGGCCGAGCTGACCAATTTCCGCGGCGGTGCGCGTAACAACAGTGCGCCTATGACCACAATCGCGGCGCGCCTGTCCGACAACGAAATCAAGGCAGTGTCGGATTACATCGCCGGATTGAAGTAAAAATAAGTAAATAATTATATGGGGGGTGGCTAGTCAGCCACCCCTTTTTTCATTTTTCGGGCAGCCTTTGTTACAAATCCTGTTACAAGTTGCGGCGCCGAAATGAAACAGCAATTGAATAACCGTGAGCGACGTTTATGAGTGTTAGCACCGCCGGCATCGAACTGAAGACCTCCCGCCGCTGGCTGGCAAGCGGGGTCGAGCTGATTTCGTCCATGCGCTTCGCCATCAGCCTGCTGACCCTGATTGCGATCGCTTCGGTGATCGGCACAGTGCTCAAGCAGAGCGAGCCGATGACCAATTATGTGAACCAGTTCGGTCCGTTCTGGTTCGACATCTTCGGCAAGCTCGGCCTGTATGCCGTGTATTCAACCTGGTGGTTCCTGCTGATCATGACCTTCCTGGTGGTCTCGACCTCCTTGTGCATCTGGCGCAACGCGCCCAAGATGATCCGGGATATGCGCAGCTGGAAACTCAACGTGCGCGAACAGTCGCTGCGCAACTTCCATCACAAGGCCGAATGGCGGACCGCCGTCGCGCCGGCGCTGCTGGCGCAGCAGTTGTCCGCGCGCATTGTCCGCAAGGGCTACCGCGCCCGGGTGGTCGAAAAGGACCAAGCCATCCTGATCACCGCCAAGCAGGGCGCCGCCAACAAGTGGGGTTACGTCTTTGCCCATAGCGCCATCATCATCATCTGCATCGGCGGGCTGCTCGATTCCAATCTGCCGATCCGCTTCCAGCAATGGATCGGCGGCAAGACGCCGTTTTCCGGCAGCGGCCTGATCGCCGACATCGCGCCGGAACACCGGCTGTCGATCGCCAATCCGACCTTTCGCGGCAATACGCTGATTCCGGAAGGCTCGGCCAGCAGCACCGCCATCATCCCGCAGCAGGACGGCGTGATGATCCAGGACCTGCCGTTCACGATTCAGTTGAAGCGTTTCGTCATCGAATTCTATTCGACCGGCATGCCCAAGCTGTTCGCCAGCGAAGTGGTGCTGCAGGATCACAAGACCGGCGAGATCGTCAACGGCACCATCAAGGTCAACCAGCCGATGTTCTACGACGGCATCGCCATCTATCAATCGAGTTTCGAAGACGGCGGCAGCCTGCTGCAACTGGCGTCCTATCCGATGCAGGGCGGCGGTACCCAGAGCACGCCGATCAACGGCAAGATCAACGAGAGCACGGCGCTGGCCAAGGACAGCGACTACACCGTGGAATGGAGCGGCTTCCGTCCCTTCAACGTGGAAAACCTGAACAAGGCCGGCAGCGCCAACGGCGGCGGAGCGGGCGAAGATGTGCGGGCCGTCAACAAGAGCATGAACAACAGGCTGGCGCAGGACTTGTCGGATCACCTGGGCTCTGCCGCCAAAAGCGCCAACGACAAGGATCTGAAAAACGTCGGCCCCAGCGTGCAATACAAGCTGCGCGACAAGACCGGCCAGGCGCGCGAATACCTGAACTATATGCGGCCGGTCGAAATGGACGGCACCTATGTCTTCCTGGCCGGCGTGCGCGATAATCCGGGCGATCAGTTCCGCTATCTGCGCATCCCGGCCGACGATGAGGATTCGGTCGACGAATGGATGCGCCTGCGCGCCGCGCTGACCGATCCGCAGGCGCGTGCCGAAGCGGCGCGGCGCTACGCACAGCGCGCCATGCATGACAACCGCCCCGGCATCGATGCGCTGCGCGGGCAATTGCAGCAGTCGGCGCAGAAGGGGCTGGACCTGTTTGCCGGCGACGGCAAGGTTTCCGGTTATCTGGCAGTGTCGCGCTTCCTTGAAAAGGTGCCTGCCGCGGAACAGGAACGCGCCGCCGATATTTTCATTAAAATCCTCAATGGCAGCATGTGGGATTTGTGGCAACTGGCGCGCGAGAAGGCCGGCCTGAAGGCGGTAACGCCGACCGAACAGCATGCGCGCTTCGTGCAGGTCGCCACCAATGCCCTGTCGGACGCCGGTTTCTATGGCGCGCCGGTTTACCTGCAATTGCGCGGCTTCGAGGAAATCAAGGCTTCGGTATTGCAACTGACGCGTTCGCCGGGTAAAAAAGTGGTGTATCTGGGCTGCCTGCTGCTGGTGCTGGGCGTATTTTCGATGTTGTACGTACGGGAACGCCGGGTCTGGGTCTGGATCCGGTCGGATGCCGACGAAGAGGGCGGCAGCCATGCCCTGATGGCCATGAGTTCGCAGCGCAAGACGCTGGATTTTGAAAAAGAATTTGAATCGCTGAAAGCGCAACTGACACAATCGGCGTAAGCTCCCGCAATCGCCGCGGGCAACAGGCCTGGGCGCAGCGGGAAATCGGAGAAATGATGGAATTAACGCAAACTTACGTCCCTGATCACGGGTATTTCAAGCGCCTGGGCGCCATCGACTGGCTGTACGGCGCCGCCTTGCTGGCGGCCTCGCTGTTCGGCCTGTATCGCTATGGCGATTTCATGGATTATTACGAAAAGGCCGTGCTGTTGCTGGCCGCGCCGGTATTCGCCTGCCTGGGATGGCACTGGAAGCCGGTACGCCCGCTGATGGCGGTGCTGGCGGTGCTGTCGCTGTCGGCGATCGCCATGTACCAGGGTTCGCTGCAGATGGCGGAGCAGAAATTCTTCCTGAAATATCTGTTGTCCAGCCAATCCGCCGTGTTGTGGATGAGCGTGTTCTTCTTCCTGTCGACGCTGTTCTACTGGGGCGGCATGATCGCGCGTTCCGACACCGGTTTTTCGATCGGTTCCAAGCTGTGCTGGGCCGGCGTCATTTTCGGCTTCACCGGCATGCTGGTGCGCTGGTACGAGTCCTACCTGCTTGGCGCCGACATCGGCCATATCCCGATCTCGAACCTGTATGAAGTGTTCATCCTGTTCTGCATGATCACGGCCTTGTTCTATCTCTACTACGAAGCCCATTACAAAACCCGCCAGCTCGGCGCCTTCGTGATGCTGGTGGTGTCGGCCGCGGTCGGTTTTCTGCTGTGGTATACCGTGGCGCGCGACGCTTCCGAAATCCAGCCGCTGGTGCCGGCGCTGCAAAGCTGGTGGATGAAAATCCACGTGCCGGCCAATTTCATCGGCTACGGCACCTTCTCGCTGGCAGCCATGGTCGGACTGGCTTATATCCTTAAATCCAAGGGCTATCTGGCCGATCGGCTGCCGTCGCTGGAGGTGCTGGACGATGTCATGTACAAATCGATCGCCGTCGGCTTCACCTTTTTCACGATCGCCACTATCCTGGGCGCGCTGTGGGCCGCCGAGGCCTGGGGCGGTTACTGGTCCTGGGATCCGAAGGAAACCTGGGCCCTGATCGTCTGGCTCAATTACGCAGCCTGGCTGCACATGCGCCTGATGAAGGGCCTGCGCGGGCAGGTTGCCGCCTGGTGGGCGCTGGTCGGCCTGCTGGTGACCACCTTCGCATTCCTCGGCGTGAACATGTTCTTGTCCGGCCTGCATTCCTACGGCGAGCTGTAACATGACGCCGGCGCCGGCATCGGCGCCGGTTATCCTGTTGCACACATACAGACATCGCCGCATATTTGGCGTATTCGGTTCCGGCTCTCATTCCTGCAGGAAATGATCTCTTTCAATCCGATTTCCGTGCGCGCATTCGTCGGGCACAGCCAACTTCAGCGAAGGACGCGCACCCGTTTCCGGGTCGCCACCGGCATCCTGCTGTCGGTGCTGCTGCACGCCGCGTTCCTGTGGTACGCGCTGTCGGTGCCGCCGCGGCCGCCGCTGGGCGCATCTTCGCCGGTGCCGGCGCCGCTGATGGTGACGCTGTTGAAGAATACGCAGAAGGCGCCCTCGGCCGACGCTCCCTCGCCCTTGCCGCCGGAGCCGGTGCGTTCGAATACGCCGCCCAAGCCGAAACCGCAGAAAGCGATCAAGCGATCGGCGCCGAAAGCCGTCAAGCCGAATACGCCGCCCTTGCCGCAGGCGCCCAGCGCCATGCGGGCGCCGCCCGCGGCCGACATGAGCGCCATGCTGGACGCTGCGCGCGCGCGCAGGCAGGCGTCCCAGGACGCATCCGCCAGCGACAATGCGATTTCGCGCGATAGCGGCAAGGCGCCGTCCGGCAACGAAGTGGCACAGGCCAACGTCGACTTCTCGCTGCGCAAGAACAAGGGCATCAGCGGGGTGTTCGAGGTGCTCAGCGTGGGGCCGCGCATCGGCATCTTCCGCTTTATCGGCTGGACCGCGGACGCCAGCGACAATACGCGTCAGACCATTACCGTGGATGCCGGCTCCGGCGGCGACGTCGAGCAGGCCATCATCAAGCGCATGATCCAGTTGATCCGCGAGCATTACAAAGAGAACTTCAATTGGGATTCGCAGCGCCTGGGCCGCATCGTCGTGCTGTCGGCGCGCGAGAAGGACGAGGCCGATTTGCGTCGTTTCATGACGGCCGAATTCTTCGAAAGGCCGCGGTATTAGAGCGTATCCTGGAATGCATTTGCCATACGTTCCCCTGGGCGACGGATGGCAAATGGAAGGCGTTACCAAACGTTACCGCGCGTACACTGTGACATAAAAACACCACGGGTTGATGCTAATCTGTTGACTCGTCGACCTCTCAAGGGACCTGCCATGCTAATCAAACGCCAGCCCAATGTAAGCGATCATCCGCTTGCCTCTGAAATTACGCCGCGCGAGATATTCGAGTCGCGCCGCACCTTCGTCAAGCAATTGGCGCTCGGCTCCATCGCCGGCGCCGGCCTGCTGGAAATGGCCTCGCGCGAGGCCTTCGCCCAGAGCGCCGGCGCCCAGAAGCTGGCCGCCAAGCGCAATGCCTTGTATGTCGCCGCCGACAAGGTGACGCCGTACAAGGACATCACGACCTACAACAATTACTATGAATTCGGCACCGACAAGGCCGATCCGGCGAAGACCGCCGGCTCCCTGAAAACCCGTCCGTGGAGCGTGGCCATCGAAGGCGAGGTCAAGCAGCCGATGACGCTGGACCTGGATAGCCTGATGAAGATCGCGCCGCTGGAAGAGCGCATCTATCGCCTGCGCTGCGTCGAAGGCTGGTCGATGGTGATTCCATGGATCGGCTACTCCTTTTCCGAGCTGATCAAGAAGGTCCAGCCGACCGCCAACGCCAAATACGTGCAGTTCGTTACCCTGGCAGACAGCAGGCAGATGCCGGGCTTGTCCGAGCCGATATTGCATTGGCCTTATACCGAGGGCCTGCGCATGGACGAAGCCAATCATCCACTGGCGTTGCTGACGTTCGGCCTGTACGGCGAAGTGCTGCCGAACCAGAACGGCGCGCCGGTGCGCATCGTGCTGCCATGGAAATACGGTTTCAAGTCGGCCAAGTCGATCGTCAAGATCCGCTTCCTGAAAGAGCAGCCGCAGACCGCATGGAACGGCTATGCCGCCAACGAATACGGCTTCTATTCCAACGTGAACCCGGCGGTCGATCATCCGCGCTGGTCGCAAGCCAGCGAGCGCCGCATCGGCGAAGACGGGTTCTTCACCAAGAAACGTCCGACCTTGCTGTTCAACGGCTATAACGAGGTCGCGCCGCTGTATGCCGGCATGGACCTGAAACGCTACTTTTAACGTCCGGACATACTCATTTCAGAGGGAATCATCGTGAACCTGCGCAACCCGACGCCGAAACAGATCGGCTGGATCAAGGGCATCCTGTTCGTGCTGGCGCTGCTGCCGTTCGCGCGGCTCGTCGTGTTTACGTTCACCGATCAGCTGGGCGCCAATCCGATCGAATTCATCACGCGCAATACCGGCGACTGGACCTTGTATTTTCTCTGTATCACGCTGGCAGTGACGCCGCTGCGCAAGCTCAGCAACTGGGCCTGGCTGCTCCGGCTGCGCCGCATGTTCGGCCTGTTTGCGTTCTTTTACGTTTCATTGCACTTCATGACGTTCTTCTGGTTCGACCATTTTTTCGACCTGAACGAGATGTGGAAAGACGTCCTCAAGCGGCCGTTCATTACCGTGGGTTTCAGCGCCTTTGTGCTGCTGATCCCGTTGGCGGTGACCAGCACCAACAAGATGATCCGCAGGCTCGGCGGCAAGCGCTGGCAATGGCTGCACCGGCTGATCTACCTGATCGTGCCGCTGGGCGTATTGCATTTCTGGTGGATGAAGGCGGGCAAGAACGTGCTGGCGCAGCCGATCTTGTTTACGGCGATTGTGGCCGTGTTGCTGTTGTCCAGATTGGTGTTCCGCAAGCCCAAGCCGCGTGCGGCACCTAGCGTAACCGCGACTGCCGCAGCCGCCGGCAAGGCCAAGGCCTAGGCCTAGGCTCGGCGGTGTTCCTCGCGCGGTTCCCGCGACAGCAGGCGCGCCACCATTTCGCTTACCGGCAATCCGTCGAACAGCGCGCTGGCGACGGCGTCGGAAATCGGCATTTCAACGCCATGCCGCCGCGCCAGCGCACGTACCGCCCTGGCGCAGCGTACGCCTTCGGCGACGTGGCCCAATTCCGCCTCGATCTGCTGCAGCGCCTTGCCGTGCGCCAATCCGAGACCGACCTGGCGGTTGCGCGACAGGTCCCCGGTGCAGGTCAGGATCAGGTCGCCCATGCCGGACAATCCGGTAAAGGTTTCGGCCCGTGCGCCCAGGGCAACGCCGAAACGCGTGATTTCAGCCAGTCCGCGCGTGATCAGCGCGGCGCGCGCATTCAAGCCCAGCGTCAGGCCGTCGGCCGCCCCGGTGGCGATCGCCAGGATATTCTTCACCGCGCCGCCGACTTCCACGCCGATCAGATCGTCGCTCGAATAGATTCGCAAGCGCTCGCCATGCAGCGCCTCGACCACGCGTTCGCACAAGCCGGCGTCGGTGCCGGCGAAGGTCAGGGCGCACGGCAGGCCACGCGCGACCTCCTGTGCGAAGGATGGCCCCGATAGCGCGCCCGCGGGCAGCTTGCCGCCCAAGACTTCGCGCACGATCTGGTGCGGCAGCAACTGCGTCTCCTCCTCCAGGCCCTTGCATAGCCATACCAGATTTGGGATCGTGCGCTGCTGGGCATCGATTTGCATACAGATTGCGCGCAAGCCGGAAACGGAAGTTGCGGCAATCAACAGGGAATCGTCGGCCCCGGATGTCGTTGTCGCGACATGGGCCAGCGCCGCATCGAAATCGGAGGTGCATTGCAGCGATGGCGGCAATGCAAAACCGGGCAGATAAGGTTTGTTTTCGCGGTCGCGCTGCATCGCATGCAAGACGGCTTCATTGCGACCCCACAGCACGACTTCATGCCGGTTGTCGTGACGTTTGGCAAGCGCCAACGCCAATGCAGTGCCCCATGCGCCTGCGCCGAGGATGGCGATTTTCATGCGGGAAAAGGGCGGAGCCGCTGGTTCAAACCTTCAGCGGCGGCGATGGCGCGGCAACCCATGCGTCAGCTGCCCCAGACTTCAGTGATCCTGACGTAGCCGCTCTGGCCGTCGCGGTGCTTGACCTTCAGCCAGCCGGACGCGGCCGGCTCGACCACCTCCAGCAGCACATTCTTGTCGGCGCTGAAGACGATGGGGCTGGTTTCCTGCGCAGCCGCGTGGACCTTGGCGTTGGCCACGGTCACCACGACATTGCGCTTGGCCGCCAGCATCTTGGACTGCACCCAGGACAGGCTGCCTGCGGAATCCCGCACCTTGCTCCATTCGCCGTAAGTCAGCACCACTTCCAGCGGCATGCCGCGCGGAGCGGCGAAGACGCGGCGGCCCTTTTCGGAGGGCGCGTCGTACATGATGGCCGGCGCGGCGCCGACCGTCTTGTAATCGAGCGCATGCGCGCTGAAGCTCAGCGTGGCGCCGGCCAGCAGCGACGCCGATATCGACAAATTCAAAAGGCGGCGTGCAGGTTTCATCCGTTTATTCCTAGTTGATGCTGTTGGACGCCGGCACAACAGTGCTGTCGGTCTGCTTTTCGGCCATGGCCTGCAGGCGCTGCTGATAGAAAGCCTCGAAATTGACTTCGCTCAGATGGATAGGCGGGAAGCCCGAACGGGTCAGCAGGTCGGCGATATTGGCGCGCAGATAGGGGAACAGGATGTTCGGGCAGGCGATGCCCAGCAGCGGATCGAGCTGTTCGGCAGGGATATTGCGGATTTCGAAGATGCCGGCCTGCTTGCCTTCGACCAGGAAAGCGACTTTCTCGCCGATCTTGGCGGTGACGGTCGCTGTCACGGTCGATTCGAAAATGCCGTCAGCCAGCGGCTGCGCGCCCACGTCCAGCGCCACTTCGATATTCGGGGCTTCCTGTTCCAGGAAAATGGCCGGCGAATTCGGTTGCTCCAGCGACATGTCTTTCAGATAAACCCGCTGGATTTGAAATACCGGTTGTGTTTGAGCGGCTTGCTCTGTTTGCTGATTTGCGTCCGACATAAATAAAGGCTTTCGTTGATTTCGTTGGATGGATTAAATTCGGCTGGGGAATGTAATTATTCGCAATGATTCGTAATGAGTGCAATGATTCCCGGCTGTCTTGCAGGCGATGCTACCGTCCTGCCGCGTGCTTCAATGCTGCCCGGCGAGCAGCGGATCGAGCTTGCCGGCGCGGTCCAGCGCGTTCAGATCGTCGAACCCGCCGACATGGAAGCTGTCGACGTAGATCTGCGGCACGGTGCGGCGCCCGGTCTTTTGCATCATGACCTCGCGTTGCGAAGGATCGAGATCGATGCGGATCTTTTCAATCTCGGTCACGCCCTTTTGCGTCAACAGGCGTTCGGCCATGATGCAATAAGGGCAGGTGCCGGTGCAGTACATGATGAGTTTGGCCTTGATGGCCGCTGCCGTCGTCATGCCGCACCTTTCACGGCCGGGGTTGCGCCGCCCACCACCGGCAGCGACTGGGCCTGCCAGGCGCTCATGCCGCCGGTCAGGCAGAACACTTCGGGAATGCCGGCCTTGGCCAGGGTTGCCGCGGCGCCCGCGGATTGGGTGCCGCCCTGGCACACCACCAGGAAATTGCGGGTCTTGAGCTTGTCCAGTTCGCCGACGCGCTTGGCCAGTTCCTTGGCCGGAATATTGCGGGCGTCGCGGATATGGCCGGCAGCGAAGGCGGCTTCGTTGCGCACGTCGAGGATCACGGTCTTGTTCTGGTTGATCAACTGGGTGGCTTGCAGCAGGCTGAGCTTGTTGCCGCCGCGCTGTTGCAGCATCGGTAAGATCAGCGCGCCGCCGGACAAAATGACCAGGCCGATCAGAAAAATATTGTCGATAATGAATTTCACAGGATTCCAATGGTTTTGTACAATCCGGGCATTATAAAATAGAAGCGGGATTGCTATTGCATTCCACGCAAGTAATTGAAAGGCATTGCATCAGTACCGGTTTTCAAGGCGTTCCCGTCCGGCATCCATTTGACGCTCATTTGGCATTCCCATTCCGGCGTAGGACAAGCCCGCCGATATTCATGCAATACGCTTTCCACACACACTAACCTACTAAAAAATCAATTATGTACAAAATCGTTTTCATGCGCCATGGCGAATCCACCTGGAACCTGGCCAACCGCTTCACCGGCTGGGTCGATGTCGACCTGACCGAACAGGGCGTGGCCGAAGCCCGCCATGCCGGCAAACTGCTCAAGGAAGCCGGCTTCACCTTCGACCTGGCTTTCACCTCGGTGCTCAAGCGCGCCATCCGCACGCTCTGGACCACGCTTGACGAAATGGACCTGATGTACATCCCGGTCAAGAACGACTGGCGCCTGAACGAGCGCCATTATGGCGCCCTGACCGGCCTGAACAAGGCCGAAACCGCCGCCCAGTACGGCGAGGAGCAGGTCATGATCTGGCGCCGCAGCTACGATACGCCGCCGGAGCCGCTGGCGCCGAACGACCCCCGCGCCTCCTTCGACGACCCGCGCTATGCCGGCATCAAGCGCGAGCAGATTCCTCTGACGGAATGCCTGAAGGATGCCGTCGCCCGCGTCATGCCGGCCTGGAACGACACCATCGCGCCGGCCATCAAGGCCGGCAAGAGCATCATCATCTCGGCCCACGGCAACAGCCTGCGCGCGCTGATCAAGTCGCTCGACGGCATCAGCGACGAAGGCATCGTCGACGTCAATGTGCCCAACGGCCAGCCGCTGGTCTATGAACTGGATGCAGACCTGAAGCCCATCCGCAGCTATTACCTGGGCGACAAGGCCGCCATCGCCGCCGCCCTGAGCGCCGTGGCCAACCAGGGAAAAGCCAAATAAATATCCTGCGAAGTTCCTGCCTGCCGGCGTTGCTGCTGGGATGCGCCGCGCTGCTGGCGAGCGTCGGCGTCGCCGCGCCGGCCGCGGCCCAGCCCGCGACCGAACGCAGCAAGCAGAAACAGGCTGCCGAAAAGCAGCGCGAGGAATTGCAGCAGAAGCTCAATTTGCTCAAGCGCGACATCGACCGCACCGAAGTCGCCAAGGGCAGCGCGGCCGATGCCCTGGCCGCGTCCGAGAGCGCCATTTCCAAGGCCAACCGCTCGCTGCGCGACCTGGCCGACGAACAGAAACAATCGGAAACAGCGCTGGCGCAACTGGTGCGGCAACAGGAAGAGCTGAGCGGCGTGGTCAACAAGCAGCAGGAACAATTGTCGACGCTGCTGCGCCAGCAATATGTGGCCGGCAACGAAGACCGCATCAAGCTGCTGCTCTCCGGCGACAATCCCAATCGCATCAATCGCGACCTGCAATACATGGGCTACGTCTCGCAGGCCCAGGCCAGGCTGATCGAAACCCTGCGCATCAATCTGCAGGCGGTGCGCGACAACAAGGCGAAAACCCAGAACGCCAAGTTCGAACTCGAGGAAATCGCCGGCGAGCAACGCGACCAAAAGACGGTGCTGGAACAGGAAAAGGCGAAACGCGCCACATTGCTGTCGCAACTGTCGTCGAAACTGGCCGCGCAGCGCAAGGAAGCCGGCAATATCGAGCGCGACGGCCAGCGCCTGACAGGATTGGTCGACAAATTGACGGCCTTGATCGAAGCGCAGAAAAAGGCCGATGCGGCCGCGCGCGAGAAGCGCCGGCAGGAATTGCAGGCCAGGGCCAAGGCACGCGCCGCCGAACGCGAGCGCCGGGCGGCGGCTGCCAAGGCGCGCGGGCCGGAGTCGCAGAGCGCGCAGAATACGCAGAACGCACGGGCTGCCGCGGCGCCGGCCGCGGCCGATGCGATCGACGACGATGAAGCGCCGGCGCAATCGGCCGACAGCGACGCCGGCAGCGTCGGCGACGAGAATTTCGGCCAATCCTTCGCCAGCCTGCGCGGCAAGCTGCGCATGCCCTTGCGCGGCGAGCTGACCGCCAAATTCGGCAGCAAGCGCAGCGAGGGGCCGTCCTGGAAAGGCTGGTTCATCCGCGCCGCCGAAGGCAGCGACGTGCGGGCGGTGGCGGCGGGCCGGGTGGTCTACGCGGATTGGCTGCGCGGCTTCGGCAACCTGATCATCGTCGACCACGGCAAGCAGTACATGACGATTTACGGCAACAACCAGGCGGTCCTGAAACGCGCCGGCGACCTGGTCAAGGCCGGCGATGTGATCGCCAGCGCAGGTAATAGCGGCGGTAATGAACAATCGGGTTTATACTTCGAAATGCGGCATGACGGCCGTGCGTTCGACCCGCTCGGGTGGGTAACTTCTAGGTGAAAAATGGGTAGCAAATTCAAGAATTTCAGTTTGATCAGTTTGGGTTTGATCGCCGGCGTCGGCGTCACCTTGCAGTTCGATGCGATTGCGCAGAAAACCCTGACAGCGCCCTTGCCGCTCGAAGAACTCAGGCAGTTATCGGATGTCTTCGGCCTGATCAAGACCGACTACGTCGAACCGGTCGAAGACAAGAAACTGCTGACCGAAGCCATTTCCGGCATGGTGGCCTCGCTCGATCCCCATTCCGCCTATCTCGACAAGAAAGCCTTCAAGGAACTGCGCGAAGGCACGATGGGTAAATTCGTCGGCCTCGGCATCGAAGTCGGCATGGAAGACGGCTACGTCAAGGTGATCTCGCCGATCGAGGATTCCCCGGCCTATCGCGCCGGCCTCAAGGCAGGCGACCTGATCACCCGGCTCGACAGCACTCCCGTCAAGGGCCTGACCCTGGACGAAGCAGTCAAGAAGATGCGCGGCGAACCGAATACCAAGATCACCCTGACCATTGCCCGCAAGAATGAAGACAAGCCGCTGGTAGTGACCGTCCAGCGCCAGGAAATCCGCGTGCAGAGCGTCAAGTCGAAGGTCGTCGAACCCGGCTATGCCTGGATCCGCGTGACCCAATTCCAGGACCGCACGGTCGAAGACCTGGCGACCAAGATCGCCGCCATCTACGTCCAGGAACCCAACCTGAAGGGCCTGATCCTGGATCTGCGCAACGATCCGGGCGGCGTGCTGCCGGGCGCCATCGGCGTGGCCGGCGCATTCCTGCCGAAGGATGCGGCGGTGGTTTCCACCAACGGGCAACTGGCTTCGTCCAAGGCCACCTTCTACGCCAAGCGCGAATACTATGCAAGCGGCGCGGGCGGTAGCGATCCGCTGGCCAAATTGCCGGAGGCGGTGAAAAAAGTGCCGATGGTGGTGCTGGTCAACGCCGGTTCGGCATCGGCGTCCGAAATCGTCGCCGGCGCATTGCAGGACTACAAGCGCGCCGTCGTGATGGGCACGCAATCGTTCGGCAAGGGATCGGTGCAATCGGTCATTTCGTTGCCGCCGGACAAGGAAACCGCCGTCAAGCTGACCACCGCCCGCTATTACACGCCTAACGGCCGCTCGATCCAGGCCAAGGGCATCGTGCCGGATGTGATGGTCGACGAATATGCGGACGGCGACGGCCTGAACGGCTTCCGCCTGCACGAGTCCGACCTGACCAAGCATCTGAGCAACGACAAGGACAAGGACGCCAACATCGTCAAGCCGGTGGTGGCCGATCCGGAAGAGGAACAGCGCCTGGCGGCCATCGAAAAGAAACGCAAGCCGATGGAATTCGGCAGCGCCGACGACTTCCAGTTGTCGCAGGCCCTGAATCAACTGAAGGGCCAGCCGGTCAAGGTTTCGCAGGTGAAGCCGGAAGTGCGTTCCGAAGGCGAGAAGGACGACAAGCCGATCAAGGAGCAGAAGGACGAGAAGAAAGCCGATCCGAAGGCCGGCAAGAAATCGGACCAAAAGACCGACAGGCCCAAGGACGACAAGAAATAATCGAGTCGCCGCAAGCAAGGGCCGCATCGCTGCGGCCTTTTTTTCGACCACGTTTTTGAATTCGCGCCATGAACGATAACCAGTTGCTCCGCTATTCGCGGCATATCCTGCTCGATGAAATCGACATCCAGGGCCAGCAGGCCCTGCTGGACGCACATGTCGTGGTGCTGGGCGCGGGCGGATTGGGTTCGGCCGCGGCGCTGTATCTTGCCGCCGCCGGCGTCGGCCGCCTGACCCTGATCGACGACGACCGCGTCGACCTGACCAATCTGCAGCGCCAGATCATGCACAGCACGGCGCGCGTCGGGATGCTGAAGGTCGAATCGGGCCGCACTGCGTTGCTGCAGATCAACGACGAGATCGAGATCGAGACCGTGGCGGAACGGGTTGCCGGCGAGCGTCTGGCGGCGCTGGTCGCCGGGGCGACCGTGGTGCTGGACTGCAGCGACAATTTCGCCACCAGGCATGCGATCAACCATGCTTGTGTGTCCCACAAGGTGCCGCTGGTATCCGGCGCGGCAATCCGCTTCGACGGCCAGGTCAGCGTGTTCGATCCGCGCGACGCGGCTTCGCCCTGTTATGCCTGCCTGTTCGCGCCCGATCTTGAATTCGAGGAAACACTCTGTTCGGAAATGGGCGTATTCGCCCCCCTGGTCGGCATTATCGGCAGCACCCAGGCGGCCGAAGCCCTGAAATTGATCGGCGGCATCGGCGTGTCGCTGGCCGGCCGGCTGCTGATGCTGGATGCGCGCAGCATGACGTGGGACAGCGTCAAGGTCCCGCGCAACCTCGCTTGCCCGGTCTGCGGCAAGGACGCGGAGAGTTGCCGGGGCGGGTAGTGGTTATCCTCCGCAGTTGATATACTATTCAGCTGCCCGGATTGAAATCTCGATGTAAAAGGATGGATGGGCGGGGCGGTTTTGCACATTAAATCACCAATGTCTGGTATAAACTGTGTCAGTTTTGCTGAATGGATGGTGGGTCAGGCATTGATGAGGGGACAGTCATGGCTGCAAATGTTAAAAAATCCGCCAAGGCAGCGGAGCAGGCCGGCAAGACAGCATTAAAGAAAAACATCGCTGCGCCTGCCGCCAAACCGGCGCCGAAGGCAGCAGCCGGTGTTGTAAAATCGTTGCCCGAGAAGGCCGCCAAAGCCGGCGCCGTCAAGACCGCCGGTCGGGCAAACGAGGGCTTATCCGGGCCGAAGGCGAATGCCAAGGCCCAGGATGCCAAAGCGACCAAATCCAGTCCGCGTGCTCAGCAGGCGACTGCCGGTTCGGATAAATTTAGAAAACCCGTGGTATCGAAAGTAAGCGAAGTGGCTAAAAATTCTCCCAATACCGCCGACGCAAAAGCCGGCGAAGATTTGTTGACCGAAGCACAGATTTTGAAGATGGGCGAGAAGGATTACATGAACGAAGCGCAGCTCGCTTTTTTCAAGGCTCGCCTGCAGCAACTCGAACGAGAGCTGGTCAAGAATGCCGGTGAAACCACCGAGCATCTGCGCGAAACCGTGCTGGTGCCGGATCCTGCCGACCGTGCGACGATCGAAGAGGAACACGCGCTGGAGCTGCGCACGCGCGATCGCGAGCGCAAGCTGCTGAAGAAGGTGCAGCAATCGATCGCCAGCATCGACACCGGCGAATACGGCTGGTGCGAAGAAACCGGCGAGCCGATCGGCGTGCCGCGCCTGCTGGCCCGGCCGACCGCCACGCTGTCGCTGGAAGCGCAGCAGCGGCGCGAGTTGAAGCAAAAACTGTACGGCGATTAATATTCGTCGATCGCCGGGCTTCCGGCGGTCGCTGCGAAAGCCGGCGCCGTCCCCGCCGCCGGCCGCAGCTTCGTTCGAGTCGCTCGATTCGTGCGCATGGTTCGATTGGTTTCCCGGCAGTCCTGGCAGTCCTAATTGATCGGCAACCTGATCGTACTCTTCACTTCCTCCATCACTGCATAGGTATGCGTTTCGCGCACGCCTTTCAACTGCAGCAGCGATTTTCCGAGAAATTCGCGGTAGGCTTCCATGTTCTTCACGCGCGCCTTGACCAGATAATCGAAGCCGCCGGCCACCATATGGCATTCGACGATTTCGCGGATGCTTTGTACGCTGTGCCTGAATTCCTCGAACACATCCGGGGTGGTGCGATCCAGCACGACCTCGATAAATACCAGCAGCGACACATCCAGCAGGCGCGGATTCAAGTGCGCGGCGAAGCCGAGAATATAGCCGGCCTCCTGCAGCTTGCGGACGCGCTCCAGGCAAGCCGCCGCCGATAAATTCACGCGCGCCGACAGGTCGACGTTGCTGATGCGGCCGTCGATTTGCAATTCATTAAGGATTTTCTTATTAATTTTATCGAGCATTGAAGGTCTTAAAAATATAACGAGGTGAAACGGCTTCTCGCCGAAGATTGTTCTGTAATTAGCATTGATTAGCAGACCTCATATCCACCGACACCAAATAAAATTACCGCTCATTAAAACGTCAGTACGCGTATTAATCAAGCAACCGGCGCGCGCCAACGTCCAAAGGTTTTATCTTGAGCAGGCGATGACACTCTGCGCCGGGCCGATTATTATTTTGTGAGGAAGACATAAGTGATACCAGGTAAAAAGAAACCTTCTGCGAAACCATTTGCGATACCTTCTGCATTCACGCATGCATCGACCCGTTCGGCGTTGACGCTGGTGGTCGCAATGGCCATGTCGGGCGTCGTCATGGCGGCATCGGCATCGACCGGCGGCCAGGTCGTGAAGATCGGCTTCAGCGCGCCGCTGACCGGGCCGCAGGCCTCGGCCGGCGCCGACAACCTGGGCGGCATGCAGATGGCGATCGACAGGCTCAATGCGCAAGGCATGACGGTCGGCGGCCAGAAGGTTACCTTCCAGGCCATCGTCGAGGACGACCAGGGCGATCCGCGCAGCGGCATGGGCGCCGTGCAGAAACTGATCGACAAGCCGGTCGACGCGATGATCGGGCCATACAATTCCGGCGTCGTCATTCCCACTTCGCGCCTGCTCAATGACGCCGGCATCGTCACCATGACCGTGGCATCCAATCCGAAAATCACCGAGCAGGGCTACGCCAACCTGTTTCGCGTGGCGCCCAGCGACAGCCAGCTCGGCGGCAAGATGGCGTTGTATGCCGCCAAGGAATTGAAGGTCAAGCGCGTGGCGGTGGTGGATGACCGCACGGCCTACGGGCAGGGCCTGGCGATCGAGTTTGCCAAGGTGGCCAAGGCCAACGGCCTGCAGGTGGTCGGCATGGAATACACCAACGACAAGGCGACCGATTTCAACGCCATCCTCACCTCGATCAAGGGCAAGCGCGCCGATGCGATCTTCTATGGCGGCTATGCGCCGCAGGGCGGGCCGATGCGGCGCCAGATGAAGCAACTGGGCATGGACATGTACCTGCTGGGCGGCGAAAGCATCTGCTCGCCTGAAATGGGACGGCTGGGCGGCGCCAACGTCGACGCCAAGGTCTATTGCGCCCGCGCCGGCGGCGAATTGAACAAGAGCGCCGAGGCAAAGACCTTCGCCACCGATTATCAGCAACGCTTCAAGCGCACGCCGGAAGTCTTCGCGGCGTCGTACTACGATGCGATGATGCTGATGGGGCAGGCAATGAAGGCATCCGACGCGGTGCGCGGTCCGAAACTGCAGGCCGAATTGACCAAAATCAAATATAACGGCGTCATGGGTTCCTATGAATTCGACCGGCAGCACAATCTGAAGGACACGCCGGTCACCATTTTCAACTTCCAGAAGGGTTTGCCGACGCCGATCAGCAGCTATTGACGTCACCTCGACGGCAATGATTCATCAATGGTAGGCACGATACGGCTTGCGCCGCAACGCATGTATCTGCCTTCCGCATGTCAATCGGTGCTAAATTGCACCTCAACGCGACCGCGGCGTTTTTTTTCGCCGCGCGGCCGTGATACTTACTTAGAGGTTGTTGCAAGATCAAGATGGCCAGGCGCTGATGCAGACAGTTCGATTGCACGGCAAGGAGAAGCAACGACGCCAGGTTAGTTTTGCAACGGCCTATTTCATGCAATTTCGCCAATATCGATATTGACCGCATTGTTTTTATTTTTTGTTACATTAGCCTATGCTTAGTAAAGACGGAGACTAGATGGACATTTTTTTCCAGCAAATCATCAACGGGCTTGTGCTCGGCAGCATGTACGCCTTGATCGCGCTGGGGTACACGATGGTCTACGGGGTGTTGAACCTGATCAATTTCGCGCATGGCGACGTCCTGATGATCGGCGCGATGGCCGGCCTGACCATCCTCAAGCTGGTGCAAGGCGCCGCGCCCGGATTGCCGGGCATCGTACAGTTGATCATCGCCATCGTCGGCGCCATTCCGGTGTGCGTCATCGTCAGCCTGATCATCGAAAGAATTGCCTATCGCCCGCTGCGCAATGCGCCGCGCCTGGCGCCCCTGATCACCGCGATCGGCGTGTCGATCCTGCTGCAGACGCTGGCCATGATGATCTGGGGCCGCAGCCCGGTGGCGTTTCCGCAGGTGATGTCGTCGGAACCGCTGACCATCATGGGCGCGCTGATTTCGCCGACGCAGGTCATGCTGCTGATCCTGGCGTTCGCCGCCATGGGCGGCCTGGTGTTCATGGTTGAAAGAACCCGGATGGGGCGCGCCATGCGGGCCACCGCCGAAAATCCGCGCATCGCCGGGCTGATGGGCGTGGATGTCAATCGGGTCATCGTGCTGACCTTCGTGATCGGCGCGGCGCTGGCGGCAATCGCGGGCGTGATGTGGGCCGCCAATTATTCGACCGCGCAATTCGCGATGGGCTTCGTGCCCGGCTTGAAGGCCTTCTGCGCCGCGGTGCTGGGCGGCATCGGCAATATCTACGGCGCCATGGTCGGTGGCCTGCTGCTGGGCCTGATCGAAAGCCTCGGCGCCGGCTACATCGGCGACCTGACCGGCGACTTCCTGGGCAGCAACTATCAGGACATTTTCGCTTTCGTCGTGCTCATCATCGTGCTTACGCTGCGTCCGTCCGGCATCATGGGCGAACGTGTGGCCGACCGCGCCTGAGCATTGCCGATACAGTCGCTTACAAGGATACTCATGGCACAAACCAACGCTACACAAACCGCGGGGCCGGGTCCCCGCCACAAGTCTCGCAACAGCACGCGCAGCCTGATTCTGCTGCTGGCCATCATGATGGTGTTTCCGTTCATTGCCAGCCAGTTCGGCAATTCCTGGGTGCGCATCATGGACATCGCACTGCTCTACATCATGCTGGCCCTGGGCCTGAATGTGGTGGTCGGTTTCGCCGGCCTGCTCGACCTCGGGTACATCGCTTTCTACGCCATCGGCGCCTATACCGCCGCATTGCTGGCCTCGCCCCAGTTCGGCGCGGTGCTGCAATCGTTCGTCGATACCTATCCCGCCCTCGGCAACTTCCTGGTCATGCTGTCCGGACCGGATATATTGGCCAACGGCATCCACCTGTCGATCTGGCTGATCGTGCCGCTCTCGGCATTGATCGCGGCCTTCTTCGGCGCCCTGCTCGGTGCGCCGACGCTCAAGCTGCGCGGCGACTACCTGGCCATCGTGACACTGGGGTTCGGCGAAATCATCCGCATCTTCATGAACAACCTGAACGCGCCGGTCAACATCACCAACGGTCCGCAAGGGATCAACATGATCGATCCCGTGCGCATCTTCGGCAAGTCGCTTGCAGGCGAGCCCGGTTCCGGTTCCACCGTGGAGATTTTCGGTTTCGGCATGCCCTCGGTGAATGCCTATTATTTCCTGTTCCTGCTGCTGTGCATCGCGATCATTTTCATCTCGATCCGCCTGCAGCATTCCCGCCTCGGCCGCGCCTGGGTCGCCATTCGCGAGGATGAAATCGCGGCCAAGGCGATGGGCATCAACACCCGCAACATGAAACTGCTGTCGTTCGCGATGGGCGCCTCGTTCGGCGGCATCGCCGGTGCGATGTTCGCATCGTTCCAGGGCTTCGTTTCGCCGGAATCGTTCTCGCTGACCGAGTCGATCGCTGTGCTGGCGATGGTGGTGCTGGGCGGCATCGGGCATATCCCCGGCGTGGTGCTGGGCGGCGTGATTCTGGCGGCCTTGCCCGAAGTGCTGCGGCACGTGGTCGAGCCGGTGCAGCAATCCCTGTTCGGCCGGGTACTGGTGGACGCCGAAGTGCTGCGCCAATTGCTGTACGGGCTGGCGATGGTGGTCATCATGCTCAACCGTCCTTCCGGATTGTGGCCTGCGCCGCGTCACGAAGACCGGCCCGATTTCAATAAAGACAGCAGCGGCGGCGATGGCGCGCAAATCGGCGATCACCTGGCCGATCCCGCCAGCGGCGTCGTTTCCGTGAAGGAGGCATGATGGCGACCGTTTCCACCATTCCCGATATTTCCGCCCGTTCCGCTGCCGTGGCGGCGTCCTCCGCACCGATCATTCTCGATATTGCCGATGTCAGCAAACGTTTCGGCGGCCTGCAAGCGCTGGCCGGCGTGAGCCTGCAGATCCGGCAGGGCCAGATCTACGGCCTGATCGGCCCCAACGGCGCCGGCAAGACCACCTTCTTCAACGTCATCACCGGTTTATACCAGCCCGATACCGGCAGCTTCCAGCTGGCCGGCAAGCGTTATTCGCCTTCCGCCCCGCATGAAGTGGCCAAGGCCGGCATTGCCCGCACCTTCCAGAACATTCGCTTGTTCGGTGAAATGAGTGTGCTGGAAAACGTCATGGTGGGCTGCCATGTGCGCACTCACCAGACGCTGTTCGGCGCGATCCTGCGCCACAAGCGGGCGCGCGTCGAGGAACAGCTGATTCGCGACAAATCGATGGCGCTGCTGGATTTCGTCGGCATCGCCGGCTTTGCCGACCGTACGGCGCGGCACCTGTCGTACGGCGACCAGCGCCGGCTGGAAATCGCGCGTGCGCTGGCCACCGAGCCGCAGTTGTTGGCGCTGGACGAACCGGCTGCCGGCATGAACGCCACGGAAAAGATTGCCCTGCGCGAGTTGCTGGTCAAGATCAAGGACAGCGGCAAGACCATCCTGCTGATCGAACATGATGTCAAGCTGATGATGGGCTTGTGCGACCGGATTACCGTGCTCGATTACGGCAAGCCGATTGCCGAAGGCGTGCCGGCCGAAGTGAAGAACAATCCGGCCGTGATCGAGGCGTATCTGGGCGGCGGCCATTAAGAACAGCCGGCAGCGGCCACAAGGAAAGTATTGGAATCAATGAAGACAATTCTCAAGATCGACGACCTGCATGTCGCTTACGGCGGCATCCAGGCTGTCAAGGGCATCGCACTGGAAGTCGGCGAAGGCGAACTGGTCACGCTGATCGGCGCCAATGGCGCCGGCAAGACCACCACCCTGAAAGCCATTACCGGCACCCTGCCGGACTGCCGTATCGAGGGCAGGATCGATTACCTGGGCGCCAGCCTGCAGGGCCGCAAGGCCTTTCAATTGGTGGAAAGCAAATTGGCGATGGTGCCGGAAGGGCGCGGCGTATTCACCCGCATGAGCATTCGCGAAAACCTGTTGATGGGCGCCTATACGCGCAACGACAGGGCGGAAGTCGAGGCCGATATTGAGCGCTGGTTCGAGGTCTTCCCAAGGCTCAAGGAACGCGCCTCGCAGATGGCCGGCACCTTGTCCGGCGGCGAACAGCAGATGCTCGCCATGGCGCGCGCGCTGATGTGCCATCCGACGTTGTTGCTGCTGGACGAGCCGTCGATGGGTTTGTCCCCGATCATGGTCGAAAAGATTTTCGAGGTCATCCGCAAGGTCTCGGCGCAGGGCATCACGATCCTGCTGGTCGAGCAAAACGCCAAGCTGGCGCTGGAAGCGGCGGATCGCGCGTATGTGATGGAGTCGGGCATCGTCACGATGAACGGCATTGCCAGCGACATGCTGAACAATCCCAAAATCAAGGTGGCCTATCTGGGCGAGGCTTAGGTTGCCCAGGTCCAATCCCAATCTTCCATAGGGTTGCCGGCTGTCCTGTTTCTCCCGTGGCTTGCGCGGGGCGTCTTTTTTCCTTCGGGCGCCCTTCGCACGCATTTCAACGGCAGTTCGTCTTCATTTTCTTTAAATCCGCTTCATTTGTCCTTTGGGCTGGAACACGCCCGACATTTCGCGCCACAATCCTGTCATGCCTGCGAAAGGGATTTGTCTTAATATCGGGTAATACGGGCATGGCGAGGCGTCTGCAAATCGCACTAGAAAATGGCGCTTGCAATTCATCCATGTCGGCCCCAAGTTTGATTTTATTGGCGACAACGCCATCAACGCTAACTTAACGTTAATTCAATATTGACGCAGTCCACAGAGGCAGGCATGGAACAATTTCACGGCACCACCATTCTTTCGGTCCGGCGCGGCAGCAGCGTCGCCCTGGGCGGCGACGGCCAGGTAACGCTGGGCAACGTCGTCATGAAGGGCACCGCCCGCAAAGTCAGGAAATTGTATCAAGGCAAGGTCCTGGTCGGTTTTGCCGGCGGCACCGCCGATGCATTCACCTTGCTCGACCTGTTTGAATCCAAACTGGAAAAACACCAGGGCAAC
>DASYEK010000006.1:0-23145 GCA_036499085.1 Herbaspirillum sp.
CGGCGTGCCGGTCGACAGCGTCACCTATTACACCGGCGGCGAAGAAGAGCCGAACCGTGATGAGAAGCTGAAGCTGGACCTGCCGTCGAACATCAAGGTGCAGGCCATCGGCCCGACCCAGACCCTGGCGCAGATGCTGGCGACCGGCGAAATCGATGCGTTGTACACCGCACGCATGCCGTCGACCTTCCGCACCCAGCCGGACAAGGTCAAGCGCCTGTTCGAGAATTTCGTGCCGGTCGAGCAGGAATATTTCACGCGCACCGGCATCTTCCCGATCATGCACACGCTGGTGATCCGCCGCGACATCTATGAAAAGAATCGCTGGGTCGCGCAATCGCTGTACAAGGCATTCTCCGAAGCGCAGCAGGAGACCTACAAGGACCTGTACGAAACCGCGGCACTGAAGACCATGCTGCCGTTCCTGACCGCGCACGTCGAAGAAACCCGCCGCGTGATGGGCGATGATTTCTGGCCTTATGGCTTCCAGAAGAACGAGAAGACGCTGGAGACTTTCCTGCGCTATCACTTCGAGCAAGGCCTGTCGAAGAAGCTGCTGACGCCGAAGGAGCTGTTCGCCCCGGAAACACTCGAATCGTTCAAGATCTAGGAAGCAATTTCATACGCCGGCGCAAGTCGGCGTATGCGTTCAAGAATTGGAAAGCAAAATGTCGGATAACGAAGAGCAAGCAAAGCGCGGCCACAGCATCAACGATCACATGTACGGCGAGGAATTCAACCACGTGCATGAAGAGGGCGAAGACGCCGATCACGACCACGACGATTTCGATGTGGAAGAAGGTTCGCTGGAAGACAATCCGGTATACCAGCAGGATCATGTCACGCTGGTCAGCGTCGGCATCGACATCGGCTCGTCCGGCACGCAGGTGATTTTCTCGCGCATCAAACTGCGCCGCATGGGCGAAGACCTGTGCAGCCGCTATTTCGTGGTCTCGCGCGACACGCTGTTCCAGTCGCCGGTCGCGTTGACGCCGTATCAAAGCGAAACGCTGATCGACGAAGCTGCATTGGGCTCGATCATCGACGAGGCGTACCGTGGCGCCGGCCTGCATCCGGACGATATCGATACCGGCGCCGTGATCCTGACCGGCGAGGCATTGCGCCGCGAAAACGCGCAAGGCATCTCGGCCATGCTGGCGGAAATGGGCGGCGAGTTCGTGTGCGCCACCGCCGGCCATCACATGGAATCGATGCTGGCGGCCTACGGCTCCGGCGCCGCGCGCGCCTCGCACGACTTGGGCAAGCGCGTCCTGAATATCGACATCGGCGGCGGCACCACCAAGCTGGCGATGGTCGAAGGCGGCAAGGTCAAGGGCACGGCCGCGGTGCATATCGGCGGCCGTCTGCTGGTGGTCGACGAGAACCACAAGATCATCCGCCTGGATCCGACCGGACGTTACCTGGCGCATGCCGCCGGTTTCGACTGGAAGCTCGGCGATACCGCTTCGGAAGCGGACATGGAAACCGTGGCCGACTGGATGGCCGAGGCATTGATCGCCGCGGTCAGCAGCGCCAGCGGCCTGTCGGAAGACGTCGAGCAATTGCGCCTGACCGATCCGCTGGACAATTTCGGCCCGATCGAGGGCATGATGTTCTCGGGCGGCGTGGCCGAATACGTCTACGACCGCGAGCAACGCGATTTCGGCGACATGGGCCGCAAGCTCGGCCGCGCGCTGCATCGCAAGATCGAAGCCGGCGCCTTCTCCTGGCCGTTGCTGCCGGCCGGCGAATGCATCCGCGCCACCGCGCTGGGCGCATCGGAATATTCGGTGCAACTGAGCGGCAACACGACCTATATTTCCAGTCCCGGCAAACTGCTGCCGCGCCGCAATCTGCAAGTGCTGCAGCCGACCTACGACACCAGCGGCGATATCGATCCGTCCGAGTTGGCGCAGGCGATCCGCAATCACTTCAAGTCCTTCGACCTGGTCGAGGGCGAATCGGATGTGGCACTGGCGTTCCGCTGGAGCGGCGCGCCGTCGTACAAGCGTATTTTTGCATTCGCCAACGGCATCGTCCAGGCCATGAGCAGCACGCTCGCGCAGAAACTGCCGCTGTACCTGATTCTCGACGGCGACCTGGCGCACACGCTGGGCAACCTGCTGCGCGACGAAATCAACATCACCAGCG
The DNA here is from genome assembly GCA_036499085.1 of Herbaspirillum sp. Classification (GTDB taxonomy): domain Bacteria; phylum Pseudomonadota; class Gammaproteobacteria; order Burkholderiales; family Burkholderiaceae_D; genus Herbaspirillum. The sequence goes on from DASYEK010000006.1 coordinate 2,152, forward strand.
AAATCCTGGTGATCGACGGCATCGTGCTGTGGGACTTCGACTATATCGACCTGGGCCGCATCCGCATGCCGTCGCAGACCGTGCCGGTCACCGTCAAGTCGCTGGTGTTCAGCCAGGACCCGCGCACCCCGCTGGGCAATGCGCGCAACGACCTGAAATACCGGCCCCATGTGAAGGAACACGGCCAGGGCCACGCGCACGGGCATTCACATAGCCACGGCCATGGCCACTCGCACAGCCATGGCGACCATTCCCATTCGCACGATCACGACGACCATGCGCATGGCGACGGCCCCGGCGAACACCAGCACTGAAAGGAATCATGATGGAAACGATAGAACAGAAGAAGCAGATGCTGGTGGATGCGTTGCTCATGATGGAACGCGCGCAGATCATCGACTTCAACGGCCACTTCAGCTGCCGCGTGCCGGGCACGGATCACATGCTGATCAATTCCGGCAAATCGGTGCGCAGCGCCCTGACCGCCGCCGATATCGTGACGATCGATTTTGACGGCAACCTGGTCGACGGCGTCGATGTGCCGCCGATGGAATTCCATATCCACTCGGAAATATATCGCGCGCGGCCGGACGTGAACGCGGTGGTGCACACGCATCCGCTGTGGTCGACCCTGTTCAGCATGGCCGGCCTGAAGGTCGAGCCGGTGATCATGCAGGCCGCCGTACTGGGTGAAATCCGAGAATTCGCAAAAACGGCTTCGATCAATACCAAGCCACTGGGACAGGAACTGGCGGCGGCGCTGGACAAGCACCGCGTCGTCATGCTCAAGTCGCATGGCTCCGTGGTGGCGGCCGAAGGCATCATCGAGGCATTCGTGCTCGGCTTTTACCTGGAAGAAACGGCGCAACGCCAGCATCTCGCACTGCAAATCGGCAAACCGACCGTCCTGACCCAGGAACAATGCAAGGTCATCAACGGCAATCTGTGGAAACCCAACCTGCTGCGCAAGGTGTGGGATTATCACCAGGGAATATTGCACCGCTAAGCCAACTACCTTCTTTTACCTGATTTTACTTTCAAATCCGGTTCGCGGAATCCCTGTTGCCAACCCCCGTTAGGGGAGCGGCAACAGGCTGCGGCCATAGGTAAATATTGCCGAAAAAACAACAACGAATCTTGTTGACATTGGTCGTTCAGGTAGGTAAATTCACATGTCTTTCTATGTAGACCGGCGGTCTGCATAGCGGAACAATATTAAGCCTAACGCTAAGATTGGCCCGAAAAATGGCAAGGACACTTCAAAACTCAGGAGACACAGCGACATGGAAGCTGTAGGACAAATCACTGCTGCACCCCCTGCCGGGCGAAAGCGCTGGCAGCACTTTGAATTAAAATGGCTCATCATTGGGGTGAGCGTTCTGGTAGTTGCTTATCTGGCTTTGATGCCGCTGGGCTTTCTGTTGTGGCAAAGTTTCTTCACGCCGCAAACCTTCGCCAAGGCGGCTGAATTCACATTCGACAACTACATTACAGCGTATTCCAGTGTTGAAACGCTGAAGCTGTTTTTCAACTCGGTCACCTTCGCGATCGGTACGTCCCTGTTTGCATTCATCGTCGGCACTGCGCTGGCATGGATGAACGAACGCACCAATACCCCGCTGAAATCCCTGTTTTTCGCACTGTCCATCATTCCTTTGATCATTCCCGGCATTCTGTTTACCGTGGCATGGATCCTGTTGGCCAGCTCGAAGATCGGTATCGTCAATCTGATGCTGCAACACTGGTTCAACACCGACTATGTGTTCGTCAACATCTATTCGATGTGGGGCATGATCTGGGTCGACGGCCTGCATTATTCTTCGATGGCGTTCCTGATCATGACGGCGGCATTCCGCTCGATGGATCCGTCGCTGGAAGAGTCGGCAATGATGAGTGGCGCAAGCGTGCCGCAAATCGCCTGGCACATCACCCTGAAGCTGACCTGGCCTGCGATTTTCGCGACCATCCTGATCCTGTTCGTGCGTTCGATCGAATCGTTCGAAGTGCCGGCGCTGCTCGGCCTGCCGGTCGGCATCCAGGTGTTCACGTCGTCCATTTATGAAGCTATCCATCAGTATCCAAGCCAGATCGGCCTGGCCTCGTCGTATGCGGTCACGCTGCTGCTGATTACGACCGTGGGCATCTACTTCCAGTCCAAGCTTTCCAGCCAGGGCAGCAAGTATTCCACCGTGACCGGCAAGGGCTTCCGTCCGCGCGCCATGGACCTGGGCAAATGGAAATACCTGACCGCGAGCACCTTCATCCTGTACTTTGCGCTGATCGTGATCCTGCCGTTCCTGGTATTGGTCTGGTCTTCCCTGCAAAAGTTCTACAGCGTGCCATCGATGGCGGCGCTGCGCAACCTGAGCTTCGATGCATACAGGTTCATCTGGAATTATCCGACGCTGATCAGCGCGGTCGGCAACAGCCTGTGGCTGGCGGTCGGCACCGCAACCGTGGTCATGCTGCTGACTTCCGTGATCTGCTGGATCGTGGTCAAGACCAAGCTGCCTGGCCGCTGGCTGCTGGATAACCTGGCCTCGCTGCCGATGGTGTTCCCGGGCCTGGTGCTGGGCCTGGCCATCATGATTTTCTACCTGAACGTCAACATCGGTGTCTACGGCACGATGTGGATCATGTTCATCGCCTATGTGACGCGCTTCATGCCTTACGGCCTGCGCTACAACACCACGTCGATGCTGCAGATCCACAAAGAGCTGGAAGAGTCGGCTGCGATGAGCGGCGCGTCCTGGTCCACCACATTCTGGCGCATCATCCTGCCGTTGCTGAAACCGGGCATGCTGGCGGGCTGGATCTACATCCTGATTGTCTCGATCCGCGAATTGTCGACCTCGATTCTCCTGTACAGCCCCGATACCGAAGTGGTTTCGGTGCAGATCTGGGAACTGTGGGAAAACGGCCAATACGTCGAACTGTCCGCACTCGGTGTGATGTTCATCCTGGCGCTGTTCGTACTGGTGATGCTGGCCCAGTTCATCGGCAAAAAATTCGGTGTTAAAGAAGACTGATCAAAATAAAGGTAGGAGATATAAATTATGTTAAACGTAAACGCCTTATATACAGAGTACCCGAACGACAAGGGTGAAATTGTCAAAGCTGCGCAGAACGTCACAATCGAAGTGCCGGAAGGCAAGCTGTTCACACTGCTGGGCCCATCGGGTTGCGGCAAGACCACCACCCTGCGTTCGATCGCCGGCCTGGAACGTCCTCGCGCCGGTGAAATCACTGTCGGCGGCATCACGGTCTATTCGTCCGAGAAAAACATTTTCGTGGCGCCGAACAAGCGCAACTTCGGGATGGTGTTCCAGTCCTATGCGATTTGGCCGCACATGAATGTGTTCAAGAACGTGGCGTTCCCGCTGCAGGTCGGCGCCAAGAAATACAGCAAGAAGGAAATCGAAGACAAGGTCATGCGCGTGCTGACCGCCGTCGGCCTGGACCACGTGGCGGATCGCGAAGCAACCAAGATGTCGGGCGGTCAGCAACAACGTCTGGCATTGGCCCGCGCGCTGGTGATGGAACCGAAGCTGCTGCTGCTGGACGAACCGCTGTCGAACCTGGACGCCAAGCTGCGTGAGCGCATGCGTTTCGAATTGAAGCGCATGCAGCGCGAGCTGGGCCTGACCACCATCTACGTGACCCACGACCAGGGCGAGGCGCTGGCGCTGTCGCACGAAATCGCCGTGATGAACGCAGGCCGCGTGGTGCAGATCGGTTCGCCGCGCGACATCTACGAACGTCCGACCAACAAGTTCGTCGCCGACTTCGTCGGCCTGACCAACTTCCTGGACGCCACCATCGAAGCGCCGGAAACCGAAGAAGACCGCTATCGCGTGCAGTCGTCGATCGGCAAGCTGAGCGTGACATCGATGGATCGTTTCGCCAAGGGCGATGCGGTGCTGGTGTCGGTGCGTCCGGAAGACGTGGAATTGCACGAGACACGTCCGGATGGCGCGAACGTGATCGAAGCCACTGTCGACTTCAAGGTGTTCCTGGGCGAATACATGGACTATCAAGTCAAGGTCGGCGAACAGCAGATCCTGGCGCGCGTCCATCCTTCGTTCAAGGCAACTGTCGGCGGCACCGTTTACCTGCGCCTCAATCCTGAGAAGTGCATCACCATCCAGGACAACGCCCAGTACCGGAAAGCAGCGTAATCGTGGCCGTCACTGTGTTCCCTAAAAAGGTACGCGGGACGGCAGACGCTATAGCAGGCCGCATCGGTTTGGGTATAGCGTCGCTCTTGATTGCAACCGGCGCCTATGCGCAAGCAGCCGCGCCGGTGCCGATCACGCTGTATCAGGGCCCGGACCGGGCGCAGCGCCTGCTCGAAGGCGCCAAGAAAGAAGGCGCACTGAATCTCTATACATCGATGGCGGCCGCGGACGACCGGCTGCTGATCGATGCGTTCGAAAAGAAATACGGCATCAAGGTCAAGGTATTCCGCTCGGCCAAGAACATCCTGCTGCAGCGTGTGATCACCGAGGCGCGGGCCGGCCGCAATGAAGCCGATTTCGTCGGCAATCCTTCGCCGGAAATGGAAGCGCTGGTGCGCGAGAAATTGCTGCAGCCGGTGATTTCGCCGGTGCAGAAGGATCTGATCCCGGCGGCACTGCCGAAACACAAGATGTGGACCGGCTTCCGCGTCTACATGTTTGTCGAAGCGTACAACACCGACAAGGTCAGCAAGGACGAACTGCCGAAGACCTATCAGGATCTGCTCGATCCGAAATGGAAAGGCCGTCTCGGCATCGAATCCAAGCAGCAGGAATGGTTCTACACGTTGGTGCAGGCGATGGGCGAGAAGAAGGGATTGCAGTATTTCCGCGATCTCATCCGGAACAACCAGGTATCGCAGCATAACGGCAATTCCCTGCTCACCAATATGGTGGTATCCGGCGAAGTGCAGATGGGACTGGGGCTATACAGCTACCTGACCGATCAGCGCAAGGCCAAGGGCGCGCCGATCGACTATATCGCGCTGTCGCCGTCGATTGCCTATACCGATGGATTGGGCATTCCGGCCAAAGCGCCGCATCCGTACGCGGCCACGCTGTTTTACGATTTCATGCTGACGGACGGACAAAAAATCGTCTCCGAAGGCAAGGCATTTACCACCAATAAGCGAGACCAGGAAACACTGGCGAAATTCAATCCTATCTATATGGATGCGCCGCACATTCTCGACACCTACGATCGCTGGGTGAAGTTATACGACGATGTTCTGAACGGCCGTTGATGTAGTGATTCTGGAGGGACGTTTGTAATGAATGCACAAGATAACGAGTTGCTGACCCGCACCGGCCCCGGCACGCCGATGGGCGAGGTCTTCCGGCGTTATTGGATTCCGGCCCTGATGTCTTCCGAACTTCCGGAGCGCGATGGCGCGCCGGTGCGCGTGAAGATTCTTTCCGAGCGGCTGATCGCCTTCCGCGACACCGACGGCAAGCTGGGCCTGATGGACGAGTTCTGCGCGCACCGCGGCGTTTCGCTGTGGTTCGGCCGCAATGAAGAGAGCGGCCTGCGCTGCCCGTATCACGGCTGGAAATACGATACCACCGGCCAATGCGTCGATGTGCCGTCGGAATCTGCCGAGAGCGGCTACTGCAACAAGATCAAGCTGAAGGCCTATCCGCTGATCGAGCGCGGCGGCATCCTGTGGACTTACATGGGCCCGCCGGAATTGCAGCCGGAGCCGCCGATGTACGAATGGGCCACCGTGCCCGAAGCGAATTCCTTTGTCTCCAAGCGTGCGCAGGAATGCAATTACCTGCAGGCGATGGAAGGCGGCCTGGATTCCTTCCACTCGACTTTCCTGCACAAGATGTCGGTCGGCGAAGACCCGCTGCTCAAGCGCGACCCGCTGAGCCTGAAATTGCTCAAGGCCGACCAGCAGCCTGAATTCGTGCCGCTGGAGTCGCCCGCCGGCCTGTACATCGCCACGCGCCGCAACGCCGATGCGGAGAACTACTACTGGCGCGTGACGCAATGGCTGATGCCGTGCTTCAACCTGTTTCCGCCGTACGAAGGCAATCCCTACGGCGGCCACGCCTGGGTGCCGATCGACGACGAACACTGCTTTACCTGGAGCTGGGACTACCATCCGGAACGCGCCTTGACCGCCGAGGAAATCGAGGCGATGAAGGCCGGCAAGGGCATCCACAGCCTGACCATTCCGGGCACTTCGCGTCCGCTGGCCAACAAGGACAACGATTACCTGATGGACCGCGCCGCGCAGAAAGCCAAGAAGACATTCTGCGGCGTGCTGGGCGTGGCCGAGCAGGACGCGGCGGTGCAGGAAAGCATGGGCGCCATCGAGGACCGGACCAAGGAAAACCTGGTCGGCACCGACAACGGCATCATCATGACGCGCAATCGGCTGTTGAAAGCGGTCAAGGCGGTGCAGGCCGGCAAGGCGCCGCCGGGCACCGATGCGCTGTCGCAGCGGGTGCGCGCGTTTTCCGCCGTACTGCCGCGCTCGGCCGCGATCCATACCGCGCCGGAAATGCAGGTCAGCACCGACAGCGTCAAGTAAGACGCCCCGGCCAATCAAAAATTAAGGCGCGAATCTTCAGCGAAGATTCAAGCCAAGTTTCTAGGACATGTTATGCAGACAGTAGGATTGATCGGCGCGGGACGGATGGGCATGCCGATTATCGGCCACCTGGTGCGCAAGGGTTTCAAGGTGCTGGTGTGCGAACGCAATGCGGCGCGTCGCGCCGATATCGAAAAGACCGGCGCCGCCGTGGTCGATCTGCAGGCCATGGGCAAGCAGGCCGATGCGGTCTTGATCTGCGTGGGCTACGACAAGGAAGTGCGCGAAATCCTGCAGGCGCAGGACGGCCTGCTGAAATGCGGCAAGAAGGGTTTGATCGTCGCGGTATTGAGCACCGTGCATCCGAATACCATGAAGGAACTGGCCAAGGAAGCCGATGCGCATGGCATGCATGTGGTCGACGCCACGGTCTGCCGCGGCGGCCGCGCGGCCGATGACGGCACGCTGCTGTCGTTCGTCGGCGGTCCGGAAGACGTGGTCGAGCGCCTCAAGCCGGTGCTGGCGGCATATTCGTCGGACATCGTGCGCAGCGGCGACATCGGCACCGCGCAAGTGGCCAAGGCGTCCAACAATCTGATCCTGTGGGCCTGCCTGGTCGCCAATCACGAAGGCCTGGCACTGGCGCAGCGCTACGACGTCAATGTGGAAGCCTTGCGCACCGCGTTGATGACCAGCAGCGCCGCCAATGGCGCACTGGGCAATTGGGGCAAGCAGTCCATGGCCTGGGCCGAGGACGACATGGAAATCGTTTCCGAGATGGCAGCCGAATGCGGCATCTCGTTGCCGCAGACAGGGCTGGTGCGCGAAATCTGCCGCACACTCAAGCCGCGCCGCTACGACCTCGACAAATACGGAGCCTGAGCATGAAGCTGCGCACCGCCGTTCTTGCAGCCCTCGGCGCATTCGTTGCCGCCGTCGGGGTCGGTACGGCGGCGGTCGCGGCGCCTTCGGATCCGGCCGCGGTCAGCGCGATCGCCCAATACAGCGGCGCCGACCGCACCCAGCGCCTGATCGACGGCGCCAGGAAGGAAGGCGAACTGACGCTGTACAGCTCGCTGACGGCGGAAGACCTGGCCGACCTGAACGGCGCGTTCGAAAAGAAATACGGCGTCAAGGTGAAGTTGTGGCGCGCGGCGTCCGACACCATTTTGCAGCGCACGCTGACCGAGGCCAAGGCCAATCGTTTCGATGTCGACGCGGTCGATGTCAGCACGCCGATGCTGGAAGCGCTGCATCGCGAAAAGCTGCTGGTCGCGATCAATTCGCCCGACCTGGCGAACATGATCCCGCAAACGGTGCCGAAGCATCACGAGTGGGTCGGATCGCGCTTGAATGTGTTTGTGCATGCGTACAACACCAAGCTGATCAAGAAGGAAGACCTGCCGAAGACATATGAGGATCTGCTGGATCCGAAGTGGAAGGGCAAGCTCAGCATCGAAGCCACCGACGAGGACTGGTTCGCGACGCTGGTCAGCGCCCTGGGCGAGAAAAAGGGTTTGCAGTTGTTCCGCGACATCAAGGCCGCCAACGGCCTGTCGGTGCGCAAGGGCCATACGCTGCTGACCCAGATGGTGGCGTCGGGCGAGGCGCCGTTCGCGCTGACCGTCTATAACTTCACCGCCGACCAGCTCAAGCAAAAGGGCGCGCCGCTGGACTGGTATGTGATGCAGCCGGCGATCGCGCGCGCCAACGGCCTGGGCGTGATGCGCCGCGCGCCGCATCCGAACGCGGCGATTCTGTATTACGACTTCATCATCAGCGAAGAAGGCCAGCAGATCCTGTTGCGGCGCGGCTTCCTGCCTTCCAGCATCAAGATTCAGACGCCTTTCAGCAAGATGGCCTTGAAAGTAGTGAACCCGGCGCAAATGCTGGACGACGGCGACAAGTGGACGCGTTTGTACGACCAGATCGTCGTCAAGGGAAATTGATCGTCGGGGTATTTGCACTATCTCATCAGCGGCGCTCGGCGGCATCGAGCGGCATTGAATAGCACCGAGCAGCACCGAATAGCACAACCAGGAGAGCAGAAATGAGCACCGAACAGCCAAAGAAGGAAAAGTATCACCACAACAAGAACCGCATTTTCGTGCGTGAAGTTTCCGATGCGTACAGCTTGAGGGCTGAGCTGGCGCGCCTGCGCGGCATGCCTCGCGTGCGACGCGGTGCTGAAATCGACATGACCGACGGCCCGCAGGCGTACAGCCGTCACTATGTCGAACCGAAGGACGGCATCACCCAGAACTTCCACTTGCACCTGGAAGAGTATTCGCCGGGCGGCAAGTCGCAAAAACACGGCCACGTCAACGAAGCCGCGTTCTACATCCTCGACGGCGACGGCTATGAAATCCATGACGGCATCCGTTACGACTGGACCGCGGGCGACATCGCCATCGTCCATAACAATTGCGTGCATCAGCATTTCAACCGCAGCAATGAAAAGCCGGCGCGCGCACTGGTCCTGAAGACCAAGCCGATGTACCTGTTCATGAACATGCTGTTCCAGTACCAGGTCGAACACCGCACCGACGAAATCGCCGAAGGCGGCGAAGGCTTCGTGCCGCGTACCGCCGAGGACGATTACAACCATCCGAAGTAAGGCTGGCGCAGCGGCGCAAGAACCGCGATGCAGCCGCAATGCAGCCGCAGCGACGCGGCTGCATTGATGTAAGAAATAACAGTAAAGGAACCGTAATGGCGTGGAGCGAATCGAAAGCCTGGTTGACAGGCACCGAGAACAAGAATCTGTACCAGGATCTGCTGGACGACGCCGCGGAAGCGCCGGTGCGCAACGGCAAGCGCAAGAAAGTGGTCCATCCGAATGAAATGCCGTGGGAAATGTCGCGCCAGGGCATCCTGAAGCACCTGCTGAACGAACAGATGAACACGCGCATGGAGTCGGTCGACGCCTACATGCTGCTGATCCCGCCGGGCAGCCGTTCGGGCAAGCACCGCCACCTGGCCGAAGAGTGCCTGTACGTGGTGGAAGGCCGCGGCTACGATCAGCACCAGGATTGCGACGTCGAAATCACCGACACCTATCACTGGGTCGTGCAGGACGAAGTCAAGCGCTACGATTGGGAAGCCGGCGACGTGATCTACATCCCGCCAAATACCGTGCATCAGCATTTCAATGCCGATCCGGACCGGCCGGTGCGCCTGATCTCGGCAATCAATCGCATTTACCAGAAATTCGGTCTGAACGATATCGAACAGCTGGAAGATGCGCCCGAGTACAAGCCGGGTGTTGTGCTGACGCCGGAACTGGTCGCGCAATATCTCGGCAAAAAGGTGAGCGCTGCAGTATAAAAAGTTGCCAACTTAGCATAAAAACTGTGTAAAAAGCTGCTAAATCCAGTGTAATATGCAGGCGCGCGGACGGTCTGCCGCACCCATGGAAATCCCATGGATGCGGCCCGCCCGCGAGCGACCGTTGCGACATCGAGACGGGATCTTAAACCGCTCACCCTAGTGGAGACCAAATGATTTTTTCAACCATTGCACGCGCTTCCGTCGCTGCATTATTCGTTAGCCTGGCGACATTCGCGCTGCCTTCATTCGCGCAAGACTATTCGCTGCTCAACTACACCGGCGCCGACCGTGCCGACAAGCTGCTGGCGGCAGCCAAGAAAGAAGGCGGACTGACGCTCTACACGTCTATCGCCGAAAAGGATATCCCGCCGCTGCGCGATGGATTCGAAAAGAAATACGGCGTCAAATTGACCGTCTGGCGTGCCGGCAGCGACAAGGTGCTGCAACGCTCGCTGACCGAGACCGGCGCCAAGCGCTATGAAGTGGACGCCATCCATATCGGCGCGCCGGAAATGGAAGCCCTGCACCGCGAACAGATCCTGCAGCCGGTGACCTCGCCGATCTTCAAGAACCTGATCCAGGACGCCGTGCCGAAACACCGGGAATATGCATCGACCATGCTGACCGTTTGGGTGCAAGCCTACAACACCAACCTGATCAAGAAAGCCGATCTGCCGAAGTCGTACGAAGACCTGCTGGATCCGAAATGGAAGGGCAAGCTCGGCATTGAAGCCGAAGATACGGACTGGTTCGCCACCGTCGCCACCGGCATGGGCGAAGCCAAGGGCATCAAGCTGTTCAGCGACATCGCCGCCACCAACGGTATTTCGGTGCGCAAGGGCCACTCGCTGCTGACCAACCTGATCGCCGCCGGCGAAGTGCCGCTGGGCCTGACTGTCTATAACTACATGCCGACCAGCGTGGCGAAAAAAGGCGGCCCGATCGCCTCCTTCGTCATCGAGCCCGCCATTGCCCGCGCCAATGCCGTCGGCATCGCCCGTCATGCACCGCATCCTGCTTCGGCCCTGCTGTTCTACGAATACCTGATTTCGCCGGAAGGCCAGAAGATCCTGGCATCGCTGGATTATGTGCCGACCAATACAACCGTGCCGTCGCCGATGAAAGGCACCAAGATCAAGGTCGAGGATCCTGTGCTGACGCTGGACGGTTTCGCGAAATGGACCAAGATCTACAACGAAATGCTGCAGGCGAAGTAATCACGAAGCAATTATCTTCGCGGCATGACGCCGAACGGCGTCGCAACAAAAAACGGCTCGATGCAATTTGCATCGAGCCGTTTTTTTATGCTTCTCTGTATGTTTTTCTGAATGCCGCTCTTTGCTGTTCGTGCCTCAAATCACATAGAACACCACGGCGTAGAACGCCGCCACGGAAAACAGCAGCAGATACGGATTGATCTTGGTCCAGTACAACAGGCCGGTCGACACCGCCACCGTTCCCAGTCCAAGCACCATATTGCCCATCTGGATCGCTTCCAGGATACGCACGCCGCTGGCGAACACCAGGCCCACCGCGACCGGCGCCAGGCCGCGCTCGATCGCCATGCGCCATGGCGAACCGTGATGCTTGTGCCACAGCGTCGTGCACAACACAAACACCGTCGACGACGGCACATACATGGCCAGCGTGGCCACGATGGCGCCGACAAAACCGCTCAGGCGCCAGCCGATCAGCGAGGCAATCAGCGTGCTCGGGCCGGGCGCCGCGCGCGAAATAGCGAAGATATCGGCAAACTGCTGATTGGTGAACCAATGATGCACGGCCACCGTCTGCAATTGAATATCGGAAACGATCACCTGGCCGCCGCCGAACGACGCCAGCGACAAGGGGGCGAATACCAGGATCAGTGTGAGGAGTTGGCTATCCATTATTTACCCCCCCGCAAAGCCAGCAGCACGCTGATCGGCGCAAGCACCGCTACCACCTGCACCATCGGCCAGTGCAATATGCCCACTGTCACGAAGGAAATCACCCCGACCAGGTAGCGTATCCAGTTGCGTTCCATCTTGCTGGCGATCTTGGTGCCGGCTGCCAGCGTGGCGCCGACGCCGGCCGTGGCGATGCCGATCAGGATGAAGTGCGTGATCGGGTATTGCGCCAATTGGCCGTAGACATACGCCATCAGCATGATGACGACGAAGGCCGGCATCACCATGCCGAGCGCGCCCGCAGTGGCGCCGGCCCAGCCGCGCACTTTTTGCCCGACATACAGGGCGTTATTGACCGGATTGGCGCCCGGCAGAATCTGCGAGACGGCGGTACAGGCCAGGAACTCTTCGTCGGTCAGCCAGCCGCGGTCTTCAACCACGGCGCGATAGACCCAGGCCTGGGTGCTGCCGCCGAACGAGGTCAGTCCGACGCGGACAAAAACGGTAAAAACGTCCCATAACCGCACTTGCGGCCGGGTATTGGATACAGCTAGATCGACGTTATCGAGCGCCTCGGCTGAGGCTTCAGTGTCAGGAAGGGATGGCATGTTGCTCTTTTCGGAAGGAAGGAAAAGGTTGTCTCAATGATTCCGATATGCGGAACCGCGTTCTGTATTTGTTATTGCAGTTTTACCATGCCGGACGTCAAACGACAAGTACCGGGGTCAATATTCGCGCTGCCCCTGCGCCGGGTTTTCGGACATGCGAAACGGCAGCCATGAGTTTGCGGCCGGAATTCATCCGGCGTAAATTTGTGTAAATCCTTTTTTATATGGAGCGGCCCTTGGCGGCCGCATCCTGGTTGGCGCGATCGATCAGGCAGGATGGCGCAGCTTGCTCAAATAGGCGGCGATGGCGATGCCCTCGCCTGCCGGCGCCACCGTTGCGACGTAGCCGTCCGGCCGCACCAGCCATATCGCGGCGTTGCCCAAAGGCGGATGCAACACAGGCTCCAACAGGTCCGCATGCACGCGCAGCAAGTCCTCGGCTTCGGGGCCGTGCGTGGCGAACAAGGCGAAACGCGGCGCGGCGCCGATCGGGTCCGCGTTTGCGTTTGCACTTTCGTTCGCATTTGCGCTTGCATCTGCCGTATGCCGCGGCGCCACGCGTTGGCCGGGCCCGGGCGCGCCATGCGACGCGTGCGATATGGCAAGGCCGTCGCCATTGAGCGGACTGCCTGGATAGCCGATCGACAGTTCCGACAACTGATTCGCCGCCGCGCGCCGCACCGGCGCCAGGCCCAGCATCAGGCTGCCCAGCCAGTTGCGCACCGTCTGCGCGGTATGGTTTTTCATGACCGCCGCCGCCGTCATATGGCCGGCCGCCGCCAGTACCTGTTCGCCGACCGCGCTGCGCTCGGCGCTATAACTGGCCAGCAATATCCTTTCGGCGCAAACGCCGCGGCATACCAGCGCCAGCTTCCACGCCAGGTTGACGGCATCCTGCATGCCGGTATTCATGCCCTGCCCGCCCGCCGGACTGTGCACATGCGCGGCATCGCCGGCGACAAACACGCGGCCCGCGCGATAATCGCGCACCTTGCGTTCATTGATGCGGAACGCGGAAAGCCAGATCGGCTCGCGCAAGACGATACCGCCGGGACCGCGCCGGTCGACCACCGCCTGCATCTGCGCCAGGGTCGGATCGGGCGGCATGGGGCCGCTGGAACGGCCGATATCGGCAATGATGCGATAGCGCCGCGGCGACATCGGAAACGCCGCCAGCACGCCGTCTTCGTGCCAATAAATCGTGAGTTCGTCGGCCGGCGTCGGCATGCCCTCCACATCCAGGTCGGCCAACACCCAATCGGTCGGCAAGGTCTCGCCCGCGAACGGCAAACCCAGGCCGTGGCGCACCGCGCTGTGCGCACCGTCGCAACCGATCATCCAATCCGCCTGCATGGTTTCGATGCCGCCGTCGGCGCGCCGCAGCAATGCCGTCACGCCGCTGCCGGCATCCTTGAAATCGATCAATTCGACACTGCGTTCCACCCGCACGCCCAGGCGTTCGAGATGCGCTTCCAGCAGCCGTTCGGTTTCCGACTGCGGCAGCATCAAGGCATAGGGAAACGGGCTGTCGACGCCTTCGAAGCCGATATGGCCGATCGGCTTGCTGCCGGCGATCAGATTGGCGCCGACCACCTTGAAGCCCCCGGCCACGAACGGCGCGCTGCACCCGGCCCGCTGCAGCAATTCCAGCGTGCGGCTCCAGAGCACCATCGCTTTCGATTTATCCGTGCGCTGCGCGGCCTTGTCGATGATGCGCACCTGCACGCCGTAGCGCGCCAGCTCGGCCGCGGCCGTCAAACCGACCGGACCTGCTCCAACGACAAGTACCTGTGCTTGCATGATTATCTCCAGAAAGATGGCGATGCCGGATGGCCTTGCGACAGCAGATTGACAACGGCAGGTTTACGACAGCGGATCCGGCGCCGATTTGCGCGGCAGTCCCAGCTTGCCGATCAGGCGTTGCGCATCGAACGGCGCATCGACCTTGATGTCGTTATCGAAATAGCAGTAGACATCGCGACTGGCGCGCCGGGGCGGTCCGGCGTCGCTGATTCGCGGCCCTTGCGCCGGCTGCGCCCCCTCGCTCCAGGCCTGGATCGCCGCGGCCCAGCGGTCCAGCGTGGCCTCGGCGTAGGCGCCCGAGTACAGCTTCTTTTCGCCGTGCAGGCGCAGGTACATGAAATCGGCGGTCACGTCTTCCCGATACGGCCATTTGCCGGCGGTGTCCGCGACGACCAGCGCGATATTGTATTTGCGCAGCAGCGCGACAAAGGAATCGTCGATAAAGCTGTCGTGGCGAATTTCCATTGCATGGCGCAGCTTGCGTTTCTTGTCGATGACCAGGGCGCAGCGTTCAAGCATGCGCGCATCGCAGCGGCGCGCCAGTTCCAGCGCCTGCTCGGTATCGCGCGGCAGCAGGTCGAGAAAGTGCTCCACCAGTTCCGCATCGTAACGGAAACTGGGCGGGAATTGCCACAGGAACGGACCGAGCTTTTCGCGCAGGTTGAACACCCCGGACGCAAAGACATTCGCCAGCGGCGTTTCGATATCGCGCAAACGCTGGATATGCGTGATGTAGCGATTGCCCTTGACGCTGAAGACAAATCCCGGCGGCGTCGCCGCATGCCAGGCCGTATAGCTGGCGGGACGCTGCAACGCATAGAACGAGCCGTTGAGTTCGATCGTCGGCAAGGCGCGCGAAGCGAACGACAATTCGTCGGCCTGGCGCAAGCCTTCCGGATAAAACACCCCGCGCCACGGCGCATAGCGCCAGCCGGAAATGCCGATGTGAATTTTTCCCATGACGCTGGGACAGAATGGGCCGGATGGAGGTTCCGGGACGGTATCGAGAAACGCGGCAGACCTGCCTAAAGTTTGCCCGAGGCGCGCCGTTAATGACGGAGGCCTTTGGCATTCGGCGGCCGCCGTCGAAATGGAGAATGAGATGCAAGCGACAAGTGTAACAACGGCAACCACCGCAACTGCGACCGCGGCGACCACCACGCCCCGGGACAGCGCATCCGATATCGCGGGGCAACAAGCCGCCGCATCCAATGCAGCCAATGCCACCGACGGCGACGCCAGCAGCGTCGGCGCAACTGCTGCTACGGCAGCTACGGCTGCGGCCTCGGTCAAGATCAGCCTGTCGCCGGAGGCGCAAGCCTATCTCAGCCAGCCAGACCCGCCATCGATTGCCGAAACGCAACGCGCCAAGAAGAAACCCCGCATGAAGCAACTGGTGGAATTGATGCTGGAATGGGGCAAGAAAGCCGAAGATCAACGGGATCAGCAGCAGAAGGCCAAACAGCTCGCTGCCAGCCAGGGAGTGGCGCCGGGCAATGCGCCGACGGCGAACAATATCAAAAAGATTCCGCGCGGCCAGCCCATCGGCGGCGACGCGGACGCATAGAGGGCGATCCGATCGCCGCGATTCGGTAGGGCCGTTTCTATCGTTTCGAATCAAAAAGCCGCGAACCAAAAGCCGCGAATCAAAGCCCCGAATCAAAGCCGCGACTCAAAGCCCAATTCAAAGCCCGATTCCGCGGCATTCTCCGCGCTATTGCGGCCGGTTCAAGACCAGGCGTGCCCAGTTTTCAAAAGAAGACATGAATTGGCCGAGCAGATCGCCGATCTTGTCGTCCTTCAATTTGCCATTTTCATCCAGCGCATCCGCGGCTTGCCCGATATAGGCTTCCGGCTGCTGCATGACCGCCATGTTCAGAAAAACGAAGGTCTGCCGCAACGCATGGTTGGCGGCCATTCCGCCCAGCCGGTAAGGGGTGACGCCGACCACCCCGGCCGGCATCCTGTTCCACAGGTTATGCCCTTCCGGCCGCGAGGCGATATCGATGGCATTCTTGAGCACGCCGGGAAAGGAACGATTGTATTCCGGCGTAAAGAACAGCACCGCATCGGCCGCGCCGACTTCGGCGCGAAAGCGTTCCCAAGCGGCAGGCGGCGTCCCATCCAGGTCCTGGTTGTAATGCGGCAGATCGCCGATCTCGAAGGTCACGCAGGCGAGCCCGTCGCCGGCGCGCGCAATGGCCGCTTCCGCGATCTTGCGGGTGTAGGACTCCCGCCGCAAACTGCCGATCAATACCGCTACGGAAATTTTCTGGGCCATCCTCGCTCTCCTCCGTTATCGTTCCTGCATACTGGTCCATGTCGCCGGCGTGCCGTTGGAATTGCGCTCGCGCCCCGGAGTTCCCCCGGCAGCCGGAATTCGTACACAATACATGCCTTGCCATTGCCAAAATCGGCCTCACCTGACTCGACATGAACAAGCGCGCGCCCCTGGACAGCATCTGGCAGGACTTCCATCCCGCCGTCGCCACCTGGTTCGGGTCGGCCTTTCCGGCCGCCACCGAGGCGCAGTCGCGCGCCTGGCCCCTGATCAAGAGCGGCCGTCCGACCCTGGTCGCGGCGCCTACCGGCTCCGGCAAGACGTTGACGGCCTTCCTGGCCGCCATCGACGACCTGGTGCGCGAGAGCGGCACGGCCGCGCTGCCCGATGAAACGCAGGTGCTGTACATTTCGCCGCTGAAGGCGCTGTCGAACGATATCCGCCTCAACCTGCAAGCCCCGCTGGAAGGCATAGGACGACAGTTGGCCGCCATGCATCTGCCCGCGCACGGCATCCGCACCGCGGTGCGCACCGGCGACACCACCGCGGCCGAGCGCAATCTCATGCGCAAGCGGCCGCCGCATATCCTGGTGACCACGCCGGAATCGCTTTATGTGCTGTTGGGATCCGACAGCGGCCGCGCCATGCTGTCCAGCGTGCGTACCGTGATCGTCGACGAAATCCATGCCGTGGCCGGCACCAAGCGCGGCAGCCATCTGACGCTCAGCCTGGAACGGCTTGACGCCCTGTGCGCGCAACGGCCGGTGCGGGTGGGCCTGTCGGCGACGCAAAAACCCTTGTCCGCGGTGGCCGATTTCCTGGTCGGACATGGCGGCGGCGGCGATTGCGCCGTGGTCGACGTCGGCCATATACGCGCCCGCGACCTGGCGCTGGAACTGCCGCCGGTGCCGCTGGAAGCGATCATGCCCAACGAGGTATGGGAGCGCGTCTACGATCGCATGGCCGAACTGGTGGTGCAGCACCGGACCACCCTTATCTTCGTCAACACGCGGCGCATGGCCGAACGCGTGGCGCGCCATCTGGGCGACCGGCTCGGTGCGCAGCATGTGGCGGCGCATCACGGCAGCCTGGCCAAGGAATACCGCCTGGACGCCGAACAACGGCTCAAGAAAGGCGATCTCCAGGTGCTGATCGCCACCGCCTCGCTGGAACTCGGCATCGACATCGGCGACGTCGACCTGGTTTGCCAGGTCGGTTCGCCGCGCAATATCGCGGCCCTGCTGCAACGCGTGGGCCGCTCCGGCCACCAGGTCGGCGGCATGCCCAAAGGCCGCCTGTTTCCCACCTCGCGCGACGACCTGATCGAGTGCGCCGCCCTGCTCGATTGCGTGCGGCGCGGCGAACTCGACGCCCTGCATATCCCGACGGCGCCGCTGGACGTGCTGGCGCAGCAGATCGTGGCCGAAGTCGCCTGCCGCGAGTGGGGCGAAGACGAATTGTTCGACCTGATCCGCCTTGCGCAGCCTTACGCGCGCTTGGAACGGCAGCGCTACGACGCGGTGCTGCGCATGCTGGCCGAAGGCTACACCACCCGCAACGGCGTGCGCGGCGCCTATCTGCATCGCGATGCGGCAACCCGCTCGCTGCGCGGCCGGCGCGGCGGCAAGCTGACCGCCGTCACTTCCGGCGGCACCATTCCGGACAACGCCGACTACACCGTGCTGCTGGAACCGCAGGGGCAATCGGTCGGCACGGTGAATGAGGATTTCGCGGTCGAAAGCCTGGCGGGCGATATATTCCAGCTCGGCAATACGTCTTATCGCATCCTGAAGGTCGATGTGGGCAAGGTACGGGTCGAGGATGCGCGCGGCGCCGCGCCGAACATTCCGTTCTGGCTGGGCGAAGCGCCGGGCCGCAGCGACGAACTGTCGGCCGGCGTGGCGCGGTTGCGCGCGCAAATCGAGCGCTGCCTGCCGCACGCGACGTCTCCCGGCGCCGATCCCGGATTCGATGCCGCGCCGGTCGACGCCGGCGCCTCGCCGTCGCTGGACGCCGCGATTGCATGGCTGGAGGAACACCTGGGTCTGAACGAAGACGCGGCGCGCCAGATCGTCGAATACCTGGCGCGCTCGCGGGCCGCTCTCGGCGCCCTGCCGACCCAGGATACCCTGTTGATGGAACGCTTCTTCGACGAATCCGGCGGCATGCAGCTGGTGCTGCATTCGCCGTTCGGCAGCCGCATCAACCGCGCCTGGGGCCTGGCGCTGCGCAAGCGTTTCTGCCGCAACTTCAATTTCGAATTGCAGGCCGCCGCCACGGAAGATGCGATCGTCCTCTCGCTCTCGCTCAGCCACAGCTTTCCGCTGGACGAGGTGTGGCGCTATCTGCGTTCGAGCAGCGCCGAACATATCCTGGTGCAGGCATTGCTCGATGCCCCGCTGTTCAATGTGCGATGGCGCTGGAACGCCACCACCGCGTTGGCGCTGCCGCGCTATACCGGCGGACGCAAGGTGGCGCCCCAGTTGCAGCGCATGAAGAGCGACGATTTGCTGGCGTCCGTATTTCCCGACCAGGCCGCCTGCCTGGAGAACATCGTCGGGGAGCGCGAACTGCCCAGCCATCCGCTGGTCGACCAGACCCTGGACGACTGCCTGCACGACGCCATGGACAGCGAAGGCTGGCTGGCCTTGCTGCGCCGCATGGAAGCGGGCCAGATCCGCTTGTTGTCGCGCGACCTGCCCGCGCCCTCGCCGCTGGCGATGGAAATCCTCAACGCCCGCCCCTACGCTTTCCTGGACGACGCACCGCTGGAAGAACGCCGCACGCAAGCCGTCATGCGCCGGCGCTGGACCGATCCGGCATCCACCGACGATCTGGGCGCGCTGGACGTCGGCGCCATTGCCGCCGTGGGCGATGAAGCCTGGCCGAACGCGCGCAATACCGATGAAGTGCAAGAGGCGCTGGTAGCGCTGGCTTGCATTACGCAGGCCGAAGCGGCGCGACAGGACGGCTGGCTGGATTGGCTGAAAGCGCTGGCCAAGGGTGGCCGCGCGACGCGCTTGCGGGACAACGGCGGCGTCGATTTCTGGGTGGCATTGGAACGGCTGGACTGCATGCAGGCGGCCTATCCGGATGCGCTGGCCGCGCCGCCGCTGGTGGTGCCGGACAGCCATCGCCGCAACGGCGACGAAGACTGGACGCGCGATACGGCGCTGGTTGAAATCCTGCGCGCCCGCCTCAGCGGTTTCGGCCCGCAGCCGCTGGCCGCCATCGCCTCGGCCCTGGCCTTGCCGGAAAGCACGGCCATGATCGCCCTGACCCGGCTCGAAAGCGAAGGCTACGTGATGCGCGGCCGCTTCACGCCGGGCACGGCGGAAGAAGAATGGTGCGAGCGCCACCTGTTGGCGCGCATCCATCGCTACACCATCAAACATCTGCGGCGCGAAATCGAACCGGTCGAACGCCAGGATTTCATGCGCTTCCTGTTCGACTGGCAGCATCTTGCGCCAGGAGAGCAATTCGAGGGCAAGGAAACACTGCCGCAAGTGCTGGCGCAGCTTGAAGGCTATGAAGCAGCGGCCGGCGCCTGGGAAAGCGATCTGCTGGCGCTGCGGCTGCGAGATTATTCAAGCGCCTGGCTGGACGATCTGTGCCGATCCGGCAAACTGGTGTGGACCCGCGTCGGCGCGCCGCGCTCGGCTGCCGGCGGCCCCGTGCGCGGCACGCCCATCGTACTACTGCCGCGGCGCCAGACCGCCTTGTGGCATGCGCTGCCGGGCATCTGCGGCCAACCCGAAACCTCGCCGCGCGCCGCTGGCGTGCTGGAATCATTGCGGCGCGACGGCGCCATGTTCTTCGACGAACTGCAGCAGGAGGCGCGACTGCTGCCGGTGGAATTGGAAAATGTACTCGGCGAACTGGTGTCGCTCGGGCTGGTCAATGCCGACAGCTTTGCCGGCATGCGCGCGATGCTGCTGCCCGCCGCCAAGCGCGCAAGCAACGACAAGCGGCGGCGCCTGCATCGAAGCGCCGGCCCGAGCATGGAAGAAGCCGGACGCTGGGCGCTGGTGCGGCGCGGCGAGACGGAAACGGCCGGCGGCGAAGCCGATACCATCCGCAAACCGGCGCGCAAGCCGCGCATCGCTCCCGAGATACTGGAATATGTCGCAATGACCTTGCTGCGCCGTTATGGCGTGATGTTCTGGCGCCTGCTGGAGCGGGAAGCGGCATGGCTGCCGTCGTGGCGCGAATTGCTGCCGGTATACCATCGCCTGGAAGCGCGCGGCGACATTCGCGGCGGACGTTTCGTGGCCGGTTTTTCGGGCGAGCAATTTGCGCTGCCCGAAGCCATCCCGCTGTTGCGCGAAGTGCGGCGCCGCCCGCATGACGGCAGCCTGGTGCGCATTTCCGGAGTCGATCCGCTCAATCTTTGCGGCACGCTGCTGCCGGGCGACAAGGTTCCAGCCCTCGCCGGCAATCGCATTCTATTTCGGGATGGCGCGCCGGCGGCGACTGTGATCGGAGGCAAGATCGCTTACATCGGCGATCCGGGACCGGAGCGGGAAT
>DASYEK010000007.1:0-6389 GCA_036499085.1 Herbaspirillum sp.
GTCCTTGTTGAACAGCATGTCGAAGATCGGCGCGTTCAGCGAGCCGTTGGCCTTGCGGATGCGCGAGGCCATTTCATCGCGCGCCAGCCGGAATTCATTGGCGGCGCGATGCGCGCGGTACAGCAGCGACTGGCCGAAGGCAGTCGGCAGCATGCCGCTCGATTTGCGCTCGAACAGATTCACGCCCAGCATGGTTTCCATTTCATGGATCGAGCGCGAAATGGCCGACTGCGCGCGATACAGCGACTCGGCCGCCTTGCTGACGCTGCCCGATTCGGCCACCGCGATGAAAGCGCGCAAGTGTCGCAGATTGATGCTGGTGCTTGTCTTCATGCCTGTAATAAAAAAGAATGCAGCGAAAAAGAATGCAGCGAAATAGAAAAGGCGAAACGGATAAGGCGAAAGGATGCAGCGGCCATGCATGCCGGACAGCGGTTGACCGAATCGGCCCGATCGGCCAATATGGCGCGGCAATCCACGTCGTCAACCGGATAGTGCGAATATTTGTCTATGCGCCGGATATTGCCACAATTTCTTGCAATAACGAAATTCGATAGATATTTAAACGGATTGTGGGGGTATTTGCAGCAGAAACGGTCGAGAATCTTTTGCATAACAAAATATATGGAGAACGTTTTGAATTTCTTTCCCTTGAAGTCCGTCCTGGCAGTCTTGACGGTTGCCATCGCCTCCTCGGCATCGATCGCCTACGCAGCAGAGCCATCCCCGATTCCCGCAATGGCTGCCTACAAGGGCGCGGACCGCCAGCAAAAACTGATCGCCGCCGCCAAGCAGGAAGGAACGGTCACTCTCTACACCTCCATCACCAACGAAATCGCGCAAAAGCTGATCGCCGACTTCGATGCCAAATACGGCATCAAGGTCAAGCTGTGGCGCTCCGGCGATGGGGTCGTCTTGCAGCGCATGATGTCCGAGCGCAGCGCCGGCCATCCGGCTTTCGATGCGGTCAATATCGGTTCGATCGAAATGGAAATGGCGCATCGCGAAAAGCTGCTGCAATCGTTCAAGTCGCCGGCGCAGGACAATCTGGTGCCGGGCGCGATCGGCTCCAATAACGAATACGCGGCGACCTTCGTCAATGTGATGCTGCAGGCGTATAACACCAACGCCGTCAAGAAAGAAGAACTGCCGAAGACCTATGCCGACCTGCTGGATCCGAAGTGGAAGGGCCGCCTCGGCATCGAAGCCACCGACGAGGAATGGTTCTATGCGATGGTCACGCACATGGGCGAAGAAAAAGGCCTGAAATATTTCCGCGACCTGATGGCCGGCAACAAGCCGTCGCTGCGCACCGGCCATTCCTTGCTGGGCAATCTGGTCGCCAGCGGCGAGGTGCCGCTCGGCCTGACCGTGTATGCGCACACCGTCCTGGCGGCGAAGAAGAAGGGCGCGCCGATCGACTATGTGCTGCTGGATCCGGCCATCGGCGTGTCGTTCAGCATGGGCCTGTCGAACCAGGCGCCGCATCCGAATGCCGCGCTGCTGTTCTATGAATACATGCTCGGCGACGGCCAGAAAATCATCGCCGGCCTCGATTACACGCCGACCAACAAGAACATCGACACGCCGTTCCGCAATACCAAGTATCTGCTGACCAACCAGCCGAAATTCCTGGATCAGTACGACAAGTGGGAAAAATTGTGGAATGACATCGTGGTCAAGCAAAAGTAAGCTGCCGCCTATTTGGAACCCGGGCGCACGCCTCCGCGCCGCAAGGCCTGCAACGGAAACGCTGCAGGCCTTTTTTTCATGGCGGGCCATAACCATCGGTTATAGGTCGCGACGCAAAACATCACTTTACATAATTTTTTGTAAGCTATATGTTTGGAAAATAACGAAAAAATAAAAGTAAATCAGACTGTGAGGAGCGAGACAAATGCGTGTAATGGCGAGGGTTGCTGCTGTTCTTTTTTTGTTGATGACAGCCTGTACGGCAGGCTGGGCGCAAAGCGTCGCATCGATCGCGACGTATGACGGCGCGGATCGGCAGGCGCAATTGGTGGAGGGCGCGAAGAAGGAGGGTTCGCTGACGCTGTATGCAACCACGCCGATCGAATACATGCGGGCCATCATGGGCGGCTTCGAGAAGAAATACGGCGTCAAGGTCAATCTCTGGCGGGCCAGCTCGGAATCGGTGCTGCAACGGGTGCTGACCGAGGCGCGCGGCACCATGCCGTCGTTCGATGTGGTCGAATCGATCTCGACGCCGATGGAAGCGATGCATCGCGAAGGCCTGTTGCAGCAAGTCAAATCGCCGGTGCTGGGCGAACTGCGACCATGGGCCGTGCCGGCGCATCGCGAATGGGCCGCGACCCAGTTGTATCTGTATGTCCAGGCCTACAACACCAACAAGGTCAAGAAAGAAGATCTGCCGAAGACCTATGCCGACCTGCTCGATCCGAAATGGAAGGGCATGTTGTCGATGGAGGCTTCGGACGACGAATGGTTTTCGGAAGTGGTCAAGCAGATGGGCGACCAGAAGGGCCAGAAATTCTTCCGCGACCTGGCCGTCAACCAGGGCCTGCAATTGCGCACCGGCCATTCGCTGCTGAACAACCTGGTCGGCGCCGGCGAAGTGCCGATGGCGCTGACAGTCTATAACAGCGATCCCGACAACCTGAAGAAAAAGGGCGCGCCGATCGACTGGTTCGTGATCGAGCCGGCCATCGCCATTTCGAACGGCATCGGCGTGTCGCGCAAGGCGCCGCATCCGCATGCGGCGGTGCTGTTCTACGAGTACATGTTGAGCGAAGAAGCGCAGCAGGTGCTGGCCAAGGTCGGCGGCTACGTGGTTTCGCAAAAGAAAATCCCGATGACTTTCACCAAGCCGATCAAGGTGCTGGACACGGCGGCGTTGCTGGATGGTTTCAATAAATCCAACGACCTGTTCGAACAGGTGGTGGTCAAGAACGTCCGCCACTGATTTTGCGCGTAGTCGGCGCATACCCCGGCACCTGGCATTTCATTTAAGGAGCATGTCGTGAGCTTTACCATTCGTCCATTGAGTTCCGCCATCGGCGCCGAGGCAGTCGGTTTCGATCCCCGCAATTTCACCGACGCCGACCGCGACGCCTTCCGCGAGGCCTGGCTCAAGCATCTGGTGATGCTGATCCGCGTGCCGAGCCCGGTATTGACGGACGACGAGTTCGTCGCCCTCATGTCGCGCATGGGCACCATCGAGAATTCGCGCAAGCTGAGCCCGCTTTCGACGCGCCAGGAGGTGATGATCATTTCCAACATCCGCCAGAACGGCCAGACCGTCGGTTCGCTGCCGGACGGCGAGCTGTCCTTCCATTTCGACCGCGTGCACCAGAAAAAGCCGACCCGCGCCAGCGCGCTGCATGCGATCGAGATTCCGGACCAGGGCGGCGACACCTGTTTCGCCAATATGTACAGTGCCTACGACACGCTGGACGAAGACATCAAGCAGAAGATCGCCGGCCGCAACGCGCTCAATACCTACGATTACGACGCCACCAGCGCCGGCAAGAAGGTGATCGACGAAAATGCGCAGAACGCGGTGCACCCGGTGGTGCGCACGATTCCGGAAACCGGCCGCAAGGCGCTGTTCGTCTCGCGCCTGATGACCGACCAGATCATCGGCCTGCCCGAACAGGAAAGCCGTGCCTTGCTGAACCGCATTGCCGACCATGCCGAGAAGCCCGAGTTCATGTACCGCCATCAATGGCAGGTCGGCGATATCCTGATGTGGGACAACCGTTGCTCGACGCATGCGCGGATGGATTTCGACGGCTCGCAGCGGCGATTGATGAAGCGCATCGCGCTGGCCGATTCGGTGGTGCCGCAACT
Organism: Herbaspirillum sp.; assembly: GCA_036499085.1. GTDB lineage: Bacteria > Pseudomonadota > Gammaproteobacteria > Burkholderiales > Burkholderiaceae_D > Herbaspirillum. Next base: position 3,832 of record DASYEK010000007.1, read on the forward strand.
GTGAGGCAACCGGGGCCGGGCCGTTCCGCGCCGGCCCCGATCAAAACGCTTCAGGCGCGGCCTTCGGCCATGTATTTTTCGCCGAGCGCCCGCAGCGCGGCGGTCAGCCGGTCGACCTGTTCGATGCTATGCGCGGCCGACAATGAGATGCGCAGGCGGGCGGTGCCTTTCGGGACCGTCGGCGGGCGGATCGCCGGCACCCAGATATCCTGTTGCAGCAAGTCGGCCATCAGGTCCAGCGCGCGTTGATTATCGTTGACGATCAGCGCCTGGATCGCCGTTTCGGAAGGCAGCAGGGTCCACGGCAGGCCGGCCAATCCGTCCCGCAGGCGGGCGACCAGCTGGCGCAGATGCCGGTGCCGCCAATCCTCGGTTTCGAACAGCTTCAGCGCCGCCAGCAGGGCGCCGGCCAGCAGCGGCGGACTGGCGGTCGTGAAGACATAGGTGCGCGCGCGCTGCATCAGCCATTCGATCAGTATCGGGTCGCCGGCCACGAATGCGCCGGCCGCGCCGGCCGCCTTGCCCAGGGTTCCCATATATAACAGGCGCGGCGACGCCAGGCCGAAATGCGCCAGGCTGCCGCGTCCCTGCGGCCCCAGCACGCCGAAGCCGTGCGCGTCGTCGACCAGCATCCAGGCATCGTATTTTTCGCACAGCGCCAGCAGCGCCGGCAGCGGCGCGATATCGCCGTCCATGCTGAACACGCCGTCGGTCAGGATCAGCTTGCGCCGGCTGCCGCATTTGGCCAGCAACTGTTCCAGGCGCGCGGTATCGCCGTGCGGATAGATGCGGAACTCGGCGCCGGACAGGCGCGCGCCGTCGATCAGGCAGGCGTGGTTCAGGCGGTCGGAAAAGACCATGTCGCCGGCTTCGGCCAGCGCCGGCACGATGCCCATATTGGCCATGTAGCCGTTGGAAAAATACAGCGCGCGCGGCATGCCGACAAAGGACGCCAGCGCCATCTCCAATTCTTCGAAAATGCTGCTGTGGCCGCTGATCAGCGCCGAGGCGGCGGCGCCGACGCCGAAACGGGCCGTGGCATCCTGTGCGGCGGCGACCAGCGTCGGGTGATTCGCCAATCCCAAATAATCGTTGTTGCAGAAAGACAGGATGGGTTTGCCGTCGATGGCCAGCACCGGGCCTTGCGGGCCGTCGACGATACGGCGGCGGCGCAGCAGCTTCTGTTGCTCCAGTTGCAGCAGTTGCGCCGCGATATCGTCGCGCAGGTCAGGCATCGAGCGCTGCCTCGGTTTGCCGGGCGGCCGCAGCCGCGGTGGCGGATGGGTATTGCAGCGGCAGCGTTTCGAGCGCGCGGTAGACCGCATTGCGGCCCCAGGCCTGATCGGCGCCGGCATCGGCAAGCGCCAATTGCGGCAGGCGCTGCATGATGCCGCGGAATGCGATCTCCGCTTCCATATAGGTCAGGGTGGCGCCGATGCAGACATGCGGACCGTAGCCGAAGGACAAGTGCGCGCCCTGGTTGCGTTGCAGGTCGAGCGTATCGGGATCGCTGAACTTGGCCGGATCGCGATTGGCGGAGCCGATCAGCGGAATTACCAGGTCGCCTTTTTTCATGCATTGGCCGTGCATCTCCACATCCACCTTCAGGCGGCGGCCGGTGTATTGCACCGGGCTGTCGAAGCGCAGCAGTTCTTTCAGCGCCGGCGCCATCAAGGCGGGATCGCGCTGCAAGGCTTGCCATTGGCTAGGGTGTCGCAGCAGTGCCAGCATGCCGTTGCCGAGCAGGTTGCGGGTGGTCTCATGGCCGGCGAACAGCAGCGTGCAGCACTGCGCCAGCAATTCGTTGGTGGTGATGATGCCGCCGGCGGCTTCGGCCGCGATCAACTGGCTGACCAGATCGTCGTCGTGCGCGCCGTGACGATGCGCGGCTGCCGCGCGGCGCTGTTGCAGCAGGCCGCGGAAATAGTCGTTCATCGCCATCAGGCCGGTTTGCGCGCGGCGGGCGATCTCGAGGGTTGGCGTGGGGCTGCCGATGAAGGCGGCGATGTGGTCGGACCAGTCGACGAAATCGGCGCGGTCGGCACTGTCGATGCCGAGCATGCTTGCAATCACCAGCGCCGGCAGCGGACGCGCGAAATCGCGCATGAAATCGAAGACGATGGCGTTTGCGGCGGCCGGGTTGGCCGCTTTCCGCGCGGCAAGAATGTCGTCGAGCAGGCGATCGACCAGGTCCTGGATGCGCGGCGCCAGCGTCTGCAGCGCCGACGGCTTGAAGCCGGCGTTCATCGCCTGGCGCAAGCGGGTGTGCTGCGGCGCGTCGACAAACAAGAGCGAGCGCGCAAAAATCCGCTTGAATTCGCGCAGCTCGTCCATTGCGCCGGGGCCGCTGCTGTTGGCCCAGCTGCCGGCGCGTTTCACCGAAAAGCGCGGATCGCGCAGCACGGCGGCCACGTCGGCATAGCCGGTAAACAGCCACGCGCCGCCGCAGAATTCCTCGTTCCAGTGCAAGGGGCCAGCCTCGCGCAAGGCATGGTAGGCCGGATAGGGATTGCTTAAGAATTCACTGTTGATCATATTGACTTGCTCGTAAAGCCGGG
>DASYEK010000008.1:0-16602 GCA_036499085.1 Herbaspirillum sp.
AGCGTTCGTGATGGACGACATCCTGCTGTCGTCGCTGGCCGCCACTTCGAAGTCGCCGAACGACTACATGATCAGCACCGAAGCCTTGTCGGTCGAGCCCTACGGCATCATCGAGCGCAAGAACGATCCTGCATTCAAGAAAGTGGTCGATACTGCCATCATCAACCTGATGAAGTCGGGCGAAATCAACAAGATCTACGCCAAGTGGTTCAATTCGCCGATCCCGCCAAAGGGCATCAACCTGAATATCCCGATGAGTCCGCAACTGGCGGCCGTGATCGCCAAGCCGACCGATTCGGGTGAACCTTCGGCCTATGCAGTGGTGCCGGATGCGCAGAAAAACACCGGCAAGAAGAAATAATCGTTTCGACAGTTAAAAAACAGGGAGGCCAGCCTCCCTGTTTTTATTCCGAACGTTCTGAATCAAAGACTCGATAACACAGCGAGACAAGCTTATGAATTACAACTGGAACTGGGGAATTTTCTGGCAGGAATCCCCCGACGGCGCGGGAACCTATTTCGATTCGCTGCTGCTAGGCCTCAAATGGACCGTTGCCACATCGCTGAGCGGCTGGATAATCGCGTTGATCCTCGGCGTGATAATCGGCACCTTGCGCACCACGCCCAACAAATGGGTCGTGCGCCTGAGCAACGGCTACGTAGAACTTTTCCGCAACATTCCGCTGCTGGTGCAGATGTTCCTCTGGTATTTCGTAATGCCGGAAGTGGTGCCGAATTCGCTCGGCGACGCCATCAAGAGCATGCCGAATTCCTCTTTCATTACCGCGGTGTTGTGCCTGGGCACCTTCACCTCGGCGCGCGTGGCGGTGCAGATTTCCGCCGGCATCAACGCCTTGCCGCGCGGCCAGCGCCTGGCGGCCACCGCACTCGGCCTGACCTTGCCGCAGACCTATCGCTATGTGCTGCTGCCGATGGCCGGGCGTATCGTGATCCCGTCGCTGACCAACGAATTTGCGGCGATCATCAAGAACAGTTCGGTCGCGTTGACCATCGGCCTGGTCGAACTGACCGCGGCCGCCAATTCGATGCGGGAATTTTCCTTCCAGATTTTCGAAGCCTATACCGGCGCGCTGATCATTTATCTGGTCTTTTCGGCCCTGGCGCTATTTGCCGCCACCTGGCTTGAAAAAGCCACCGCGGTGCCGGGTTTCATCGCTTCCGGCAGTGCCAATACGGGAGGCCACTGATCATGTTTGCAAATTTCGATTTCGATGTCATCCATCGTTCCTGGTATTACCTGTTTTCGGTCGGCATGACATTTACGCTGAAGCTGACCTTTTTCGCCATGATCGGCGGCATCCTGTTCGGCACGATCCTGGCGATGATGCGCCTGTCCTCGCATAAATCGCTGTCGCTGACCGCCACCAGCTACGTCAACCTGATGCGCTCGATTCCGCTGGTGCTGGTGATTTTCTGGTTCTACTTCCTGGTGCCGTATATCGGCGCCTGGATCATCGGCTCTTCCGAACCGATCAAGGTCGGCGCCCTGGCGTCGTCGCTGATCACCTTCATCATGTTCGAAGCGGCCTATTACTGCGAGATCATGCGTTCCGGCATCCAGTCGATTCCGCGCGGACAGGTCAATGCCGGCTATGCGCTGGGGATGAACTACTGGCAGACCATGGGGCACGTCGTGCTGCCGCAGGCGTTCCGCAACATGGTGCCGGTGCTGCTGACCCAGACCATCGTGCTGTTCCAGGACGTGTCGCTGGTCTATGTGCTCTCGATCACCGACTTCGTCGGCGCCGCTTCCAAGATCGCGCAGCGCGACGGCCGCCTGGTGGAAATGTACCTGTTTGTCGCGGTGGTCTATTTCGTACTCTGCTATGCGCTTTCGTATCTGGTGAAAAAGCTGCAGACGCGCGTCGCGATCATTCGCTGAATCGATTAAACGGCAGGCGCCGCAATACAGGCGCGGCCACCGGTATTTAAGAATAGGAGAGCAAGATGATTGAACTCAATAACGTCAGCAAATGGTATGGCAGTTTCCAGGTCCTGACCGATTGCACCACCAGCGTCGCCAAGGGCGATGTCGTGGTGGTATGCGGCCCCTCGGGTTCGGGCAAGTCGACGCTGATCAAGACCGTCAACGGACTGGAGCCGTTCCAGAAGGGCGATATTACCGTCGACGGTATTTCGGTCGGCAACGCCAAGACCAATCTGTCGAAACTGCGCGCGCGCATCGGCATGGTGTTCCAGAACTTTGAACTGTTTCCGCATCTGTCGATCCGCGATAACCTGACCATCGGCCAGATCAAGGTGCTCGGCCGCAGCAAGGAGGAAGCGACCGAAAAGGGCTTGAAATACCTGGATCGCGTCGGCCTGATCGCGCAAAAGGACAAATTCCCGGGACAATTGTCCGGCGGCCAGCAGCAGCGTGTGGCGATTGCGCGCGCGCTGTCGATGGACCCGATCGCCATGCTGTTCGACGAACCGACCTCTGCGCTCGATCCGGAAATGATCAATGAAGTGCTGGATGTCATGGTCGGCCTGGCCCACGAAGGCATGACCATGATGGTGGTCACGCACGAAATGGGCTTCGCCAAGAAGGTCGCGAATCGCGTGATTTTCATGGACCAGGGTCTGATCGTCGAAGATTGCCAGAAAGACGAATTCTTCGGCGCGCCCCGTTCGGAACGGGCCCGCGACTTCCTGGCGAAGATCATTCACTAAACATGCATTCGATCCGGGATCGGATTGCCCGGTCTCGCCGATATATCCGACGCTCGACGCTCCGATATCCGATACACGGCGTTTCAGAAGGCGCGGATGCAAAATACCCTCCCAGCGATTGGAGGGTATTTTTTTATGCGGCGCGATTTGGAAGCAGCACCGTCATATGCTGCGTTAAAATGTGATTCAACGCCGCAACTAGCAGATAGCCAACCGGCAGACAGCCAACAGACCACAGATAGAACGCCAACCGATAGCCATGCAAACGCCGACTCAGCAGCAAATCTCGACCTTAACCATTACCCGTCCCGACGACTGGCATCTGCATCTGCGCGACGGCGCGACGCTGGCCAGCGTGTTGCCGCATACGGTGCGCCAATTCGCCCGCGCGATCGTGATGCCGAACCTGAAGCCGCCGGTCACCAGCACCGCCATGGCCGCGGCCTACCGCGATCGCATCCTGGCGGCGCTGCCGGCGGGGGCGGCATTCGAACCGTTGATGGTGCTGTATCTGACCGACGATACCTCGCCGGATGAAATCCGGCGCGCCAAGGACAGCGGCTTCGTCCATGCGGTCAAGCTGTATCCGGCCGGCGCCACGACCAATTCGGCGGCCGGCGTCACCGATCTGCGCAAATGCTACGCGGCGCTGGAAGCGATGCAGGCAGCCGGCATGCCGTTCCTGGTGCATGGCGAAGTCACCGATCCGGAGGTCGACCTGTTCGATCGCGAAGCCGTCTTCATCGAGCGCGTGATGCAGCCGCTGCGGCGCGACATGCCGGAGCTGAAAGTCGTCTTCGAACACATCACCACGCGCGATGCGGCGCAATACGTGGCGGAGGCCGGCCCGCGCACCGCCGCCACCATCACCGCGCATCATCTGCTGTACAACCGCAATGAAATCTTCAAGGGCGGCATCCGCCCGCATTACTATTGCCTGCCCATCCTCAAGCGCGAAACGCACCGGCTGGCGCTGGTGGCGGCGGCGACGTCGGGCAGCGACAAGTTTTTCCTGGGAACCGATTCGGCGCCGCATCCGAAAGGCCTGAAGGAACATGCCTGCGGCTGCGCGGGCTGCTATACCGCTTCGCATGCGCTGGAGCTGTATGCGCAGGCTTTCGACCAGGTCGGCGCACTGGACAAGCTGGAGGCCTTCGCCGCCTTCAACGGCCCGGCGTTCTACGGCCTGCCGCGCAATGCGGGGACTGTGACATTGAAGCGCGAATCATGGACGCTGCCGCAGGATTACGCCATGGGCGACAGCACCGTGGTGCCGCTGAACGCAGGCGAGGCGATCGGCTGGCGCCAGGTCTAAGAGGGGATTGCCAGGCCGTCGGAAGGCCTCAAGCCCGGATCGGCCGGCGCATTCTGCGGCGCGCAATGCGGGCAGGATTTGCCCGGCACATAGGCCGGGGACAACTGTTCGCGCGGCGTCACCACGTGGCGGCAGTTGAAGCATTGCGTGGTCGCGGTTTCCTGCAATTGCGGATTGAGCGAGGTGCGATAGTCGAAAACGAAGCATTCGCCGTCGTAGTGCGCGCCGCCGACATCCTCGAAATACTTCAGGATGCCGCCGTCCAGCTGATACACGCTGTCGAAGCCGACATTGTGCATATGGATCGCGGCCTTTTCGCAGCGGATGCCGCCGGTACAGAACGTCACCACCGTCTTGCCCGCCAGCGCGTCCTTGCTGGCCTCGATCACGGCCGGGAATTCGCTGAATTTCTCGATCCGGTAATCGACGGTGTCGTGGAAGGTGCCGACGTCCACCTCGAACGCATTGCGGGTATCGACCATGACCACCGGCTTGCCGGCGTCGTCATGGCCCTGGTCCAGCCAGCGCTTGAGCGTTTTCGGCTCGACCGACGGGGCGCGGCCCAGTTCCGGCTTGACCAGCGGATGTTTCATCGTGATGATTTCAGCCTTCAGCTTTACCAGCATGCGGTTGAAAGGCTGCTTTTCGGAATAGCTTTCCTTGATCGGGATATCGGTAAAACGCGGATCGGCGCGCAGCCATTCCAGGAAGGCGTCGATGCCGGCGCGTTTTCCGGCCAGGAACAGGTTGATGCCTTCCGGGCTCAGCAGGATCGTGCCTTTTAGCTGCTGCGCGTTGCAAAAAGCCAGGAAATCGGGACGTTTGGCCGCCGTATCGTCGAACGTGACGAATTTGTAGGCGGCGATATTGACGTATTCGGGGGTGGACTGCATGGTATTCGGATCGCTAAGTCTTTGAATTGACGACATTATAAACTTGTGCGGCCGACTTGCCGAGAGGGCCGCCCGGCTGCTCCCCGCCGGCGGTAAAATATGCGCTGCCGCCCGCCTCAAAGCGCATTAGAATAAGGCGTTCCGCGCGATCTTCGCAGACCTTCAACGCATTCCCCCCGGCACCGCATAAATGACACCGCAATTTACCCACCTTCGCCTCCATTCCGAATTTTCTATCGTCGACGGACTGGTGCGTCTGGACGACGTGGTCGACGCCGCGGCGGCCGACCTCCAGCCGGCCCTGGCGATCACCGACCTTGCCAATCTGTTCGGCATGGTCAAGTTCTACAAGGCGGCGCGCGGCAAGGGGATCAAGCCCATCGTCGGTTGCGACGTCTGGATCACCAACGAATCCGAGCGCGACAAGCCCACGCGTCTGCTGCTGCTGGCCAAGAACAATGCGGGGTATCTGCAATTGTGCGAATTGCTGTCCCGGGCCTGGCTGGAGAACCTGCATCGCGGCCGCGCCGAAATCCGCACCGAATGGCTGCAGGGACTGCAGCAGGAGCCGAACGGCAACGGCCTGATCGCCCTGTCCGGCGCGGGCTTCGGCGACATCGGCATCGCCATCGAAAACGGCAAGCTGGATGTGGCGGAGCGTTGCGCGCGGCGCTGGGCCGAAATTTTCCCGGACAGCTTCTATATCGAAATCCAGCGCGCCGGACAGCCGAACATGGAAGTCCAGGTGCGCCAATCGATTGCCCTCGCGGCAAAAGTGGGCCTGCCGGTGGTTGCCACCCATCCGATCCAGTTCCTGACGCCGGAGGAATTCACCGCGCATGAAGCGCGCACCTGCATCGCCGAAGGCGAGATCCTGGCCAACGCGCGCCGGGTGCGGCGCTTCAACGTGCAGCAAAGCTTCAAGACGCAGGCCGAAATGGCCGAGCTGTTCGCCGACCTGCCGGGCGCGTTGCAGAACACGCTGGAAATCGCCAAGCGCTGCAACCTGACGCTGGTGCTCGGCAAGCCGCGCCTGCCCGATTTCCCGACGCCGGACGGCATGAGCATCGACGAGTTCCTGGTGGCCGAATCGAAGCAGGGCCTGGAGACGCGCCTGCGGCAGTTGTATGCCGATCCGGAAGCGCGCGAGCGCGAGCGCCCGCGCTACGAAGCGCGGCTCAAGTTCGAGACCGACACCATCATCAAGATGGGTTTCCCGGGTTACTTCCTGATCGTGGCCGACTTTATCCAGTGGGCCAAGAACAACGGCGTGCCGGTCGGCCCGGGTCGGGGTTCCGGGGCCGGTTCGCTGGTGGCGTATTCGCTGTCGATTACCGATCTCGATCCGCTTGCCTACAACCTGCTGTTCGAACGTTTCCTGAATCCGGAACGGGTCTCGATGCCCGACTTCGATATCGATTTCTGCCAGGAAGGGCGCGACCGCGTCATCCAGTACGTCAAGGACCGCTACGGCAAGGATGCGGTATCGCAGATCGCCACCTTCGGCACCATGGCGGCCAAGGGCGCGGTGCGCGATGTCGGCCGGGTGCTGGATCTGGGCTACAACTTTTGCGACGGCATTTCCAAGCTGATCCCGTTCAAGCCGGGCAAGCTGGTGACGCTGGCCGATGCGATCAAGGAAGAGCCGCAACTGGCCGAACGCCTGGAAAACGAAGACGAAGTCCGGCAATTGGTGGAACTGGCGCAGCAGGTCGAAGGGATCGCCCGCAATATCGGCATGCATGCCGGGGGCGTGCTGATTGCGCCGGGCAAGCTGACCGATTTCTGTCCGCTCTATACGCAAGGCGGCGACGCCGGCGTGGTGTCGCAATACGACAAGGACGACGTCGAAGCGGTGGGCTTGGTCAAGTTCGACTTCCTGGGTTTGACCACGCTGACCATTCTCGACCGCGCGGTGCGCTACATCAAGCAGCTCGATCCGGCCATGGCCGACTTCAGCCTGGAGAAACTGCCGCTGAACGATCGCGCTTCCTACGAACTGCTGACCAAGGCCAAGACGGTCGCCGTATTCCAGCTTGAAAGCCGCGGCATGCAGGGCATGCTCAAGGAAGCGCGGCCCGATCGCTTTGAGGACATTATCGCGTTGGTGGCGCTGTACCGGCCGGGGCCGATGGACCTGATTCCGGATTTCTGCCGGCGCAAGCACGGCGAACGCTTCGACTATCCCGATCCGCGCACCGAAGGCATCCTGTCCGAAACCTACGGCATCATGGTGTATCAGGAGCAGGTGATGCAGATGGCGCAGGTGGTCGGCGGCTACTCGCTCGGCGGCGCCGATCTGTTGCGGCGCGCGATGGGCAAGAAAAAAGCCGAGGAAATGGCCGAGCACCGCCAGATCTTCCGCGACGGCGCCGCCAAGGACGGCTTGAGCGAAGCCAAGGCCGACGAGATTTTCGATCTGATGGAAAAATTCGCGGGCTACGGCTTCAACAAGTCGCATGCCGCGGCTTATGCCCTGCTGTCCTATCACACGGCCTATTTGAAGGCGCACCATCCCGCCGCATTCATGGCAGCCAACTTGTCGCTGGCCATGGACGACACCGACAAGATCAAGATCCTGGTCGAGGATGCGCTCGATATCTGCGGCCTGACGCTGCTGCCGCCGGACATCAATCTGTCCGAATACCGTTTCACGCCGGTCGGCGAACCGGGCCGGAAAGCCACGCAGATCCGCTACGGCCTGGGCGCGGTCAAGGGTTCCGGCCAGGGCGCGATCGAAGCTATCGTGGCGGCGCGGCAGAGCGGTCCGTTCAAGGACTTGTTCGATTTCGCCAAGCGGGTCGACAAGCGCCAGATCAATCGCCGCACCATCGATTCGCTGATCCGCTCGGGCGCGTTCGACTGCTTCGGCGCCGATCGCGCGATATTGATGGCCTCGATCGGGCTGGCGCTCGACAGTGCTGAGCAGGCCGAGAAATCGGCCAACCAGGTCAGCCTGTTCGGCGGCGACGACAGCGACCTGGAAACGCCGCTGACCTATGTGAATGTGCCGCCGTGGAGCGAAAAGCAACGCCTGACCGAAGAAAAGACCGCACTGGGTTTTTATCTGTCGGGCCATTTGTTCACCGCCTACGAAGCGGAAGTCCGCAAGTTCGCGCGCACCCGGCTGTCGTCGCTGGAGCCGTCGCGCGAGCCGCGCATGATCGCCGGCATCATCGTCGGCATCCGCACCCAGATGACCCAGCGCGGCAAGATCGTCATCGTCATGCTGGACGACGCCAGCAGCGTCGCCGAGGTCACGGTCTACAACGAAGTATACGAACCGAACCGCGCCATGTTCAAGGAGGACGAATTGCTGGTGGTGCAGGGCAAGGTCTCGGAAGACCGCTTCTCGGGCGGCATGCGCGTCTCGGCGGAAAAAGTATTCGATATCGGCGCGGCGCGCGCCCAGTACGGCAAGCAGTTTTCGGCGGTGTCGTCGGCCGGCTTCGACGCCGCGCAACTGAAGAGCATCCTGTCGCAATATCGCAGCGATAACGGTTTGCCGTTCGTGCTGCACTATACGAACGACGGCGTGAGCTGCGAAGTGCGCTGGCCGTCGGCATGGCAGGTCAAGCCAGCCGATGAACTGAAGCTGGCCCTGATCGACAAGCTGGGACTGCAGGCTGCGACGATCGAATATTCGTGATGCATATTCGCCGACGCTATCCAATCAAGATCGACGCATGAGGCGCTGATCCTTGCGCAGATCCTTGCGCCGGTTTTTGGCGCGGATAGTCGCGCGGGCCGGCCTCGGCCCGGGTCTCGCGGTCAGGCATGCGCTGCTCGACCCGATGACGATTCGTCGACTCCATGGCGCGGACTTTATCGAATTTGGCCTGGTTGAATTCACTTATAATGGCCGTTTTTCATTGTTTCCCCCCCATTCATGGCAGGGGCGCTGAGACAGCATCATCCGAGAACACAGAATATGTATAAAAATGGCTTCCTTGGCTCCGCAAAAATATTTTTTTTGCTGTCTCTGTTTTCCGTTTCGTTTTCAACGGCATTGACCAATGTCCGTAAGCAATCGCACGGTAAAGTCGTATCGATAGCGGTGCAATTGGGCATTATCGGGCCGGCCCGGTATGCCGCGCCGATCGCCGCCACCATTCTGCAAAGGGCTGCTTCGTGAACATGTCTCTTTACTTCCGCCGGCTCTGGGCCTTGCATCGGCCTTATACCAAGCGCCTGACCATCGCGCTGGTGGCAATGGCCGTCACCGCCGGCACCGAACCGGTTGTCCCCTATATCTTCAAGCTGCTGCTCGACAAAGGGTTTGTCGGTCAAAACCATTTTTCCCTGTGGCTGGTGCCGGTGGTGGTGATCGGGGTCTTCGTCGTGCGCGGCGCTTCGACTTTTCTCGCGACGTACATGATGACCTGGGTCTCCAGCAATGTGCTGCATGAACTGCGGCGGCGGATGTATTTCCGCATGCTCAATGTGCCCGTCGGATTTTATGCCACGCATACGGTGGGCAAGATCATCAATTCGATGATGTTCGAAGTCCAGCAGATCATCGACATGATCACCAAGGTGTTCACTTCCATCGTGCGCTCCGCCCTGACCGTGGTTTTCCTGCTGGGCCTCCTGCTGTGGATCAACTGGCGCCTCACGATCGTGACGCTGGTATTGCTGCCGCTGATTGCCATCGTGGTGCGCAAGACCGGGAATCGCCTGAAAAAGCTGAACCGGGATTCGCTGGACGTGAATGCGCAATTGACGCAGGTGATCGAGGAGACCACGCGCGCGCAGCAGGTCATCAAGATCTTCGGCGGCCAGGCATATGAAAATGCGCGTTTCGAATCGCGTGCCGAAAATCTGCGCCGCTACACCATGCGCATGACCAGCACATTTGCCTTGACGGTGCCGGTCACGCAGTTGATGACGGCGTGCGCGGTTGCGCTGGTCATCGTGATGGCGCTGATCCAGTCGCGCGGCGGCGATATCACGGTCGGTGGATTTGTGTCGTTCATCACCGCCATGCTGATGCTGTTGACGCCGTTGAAGCAGTTGGCCGAGGTCAATGGCCCGCTGCAACGCGGCATGGCGGCCGCCGAAGCCGTCTTCAACCTGATCGATCAGAAGACCGAACGCGAAGGCGGCCTGCAACTGCCGGGCCGCGCGGCCGGCAAGCTGGAATTCGTCGATCTCAGTTTTTCCTACCCTGGCCATGAGGCGCTGGCGCTGTCGCATATCAAGTTGTCGATTTCGCCCGGCGAAACCATCGCCTTCGTCGGCATGTCCGGCGGCGGCAAGTCGACGTTGGTGAACCTGGTGCCGGGCTTCTACCAGGCCACCAGCGGCCGGCTACTGCTGGACGGCCAGCCGGTCGACGAGATTTCGCTGTTCAGCTTGCGCGAACAGATTGCAATGGTCAGCCAGCATGTGGTGTTGTTCGACGATACGGTCGCCGCCAATATCGCGTATGGCGACAAGACGCCCGATGCCGGTCGCATCGAAGCCGCGGCTGCGGCAGCTTACCTGGCCGATACCATCGCCGCGCTGCCGGAAGGCATGCAGACCCAGATCGGCGACAACGGTTCGCGCCTGTCGGGCGGCCAGCGCCAGCGCCTGGCGATCGCGCGCGCGATTTACAAGGACGCGCCGATCCTGATCCTGGATGAGGCGACATCCGCGCTCGACAGCGAATCCGAACGCGCGGTGCAGGCGGCGCTGGACAAACTGATGGAAGGCCGCACCACGCTGGTCATCGCGCATCGCTTGTCGACCATCGAACGCGCCAGCCGCATCGTGGTGCTGGTCGCGGGCAGCGTGGTGGAAGTCGGCACGCATCAGGAATTGATCGCCCTGAACGGCGCCTACGCCAATCTTTACCATCTGCAATTCGCCAAGGATGCGAACGCATGAACCCCGGCGGGGCATCGCGGATCGCGGACGACCGCCGATTCAGCGCATGCCATTGCCGCGATAGGCGGCCGCCGCCAACATTGCCCATGCCAGCAGAAAGGCGACGCCGCCCAGCGGGGTGATCGCGCCCAGGATACGTACACCCGACAAGGCCAATGCATACAGGCTGCCGCTGAAGAAGACAATGCCCGCCAGCATCGACGCGCCGGCCCAGGATGCCAGCTTGGCTTGCAGGCGCGATGCCAATGCGGCAAGTGCGAGCATACCCAGCGCATGGGCGATCTGGTAACTGACGGCGGTTTGCCAGATGGCGAGCATCTCGGCGCTGAGTATCTGCTTCAGGCCGTGCGCCCCGAAGGCACCGGCCGCCACGGCGATAAACATGTTGCCGGCGCCCGCGATGATCAGCGATCGTTCTTTCATTGTCAGTCCGTTTCGAAATGGGAAGTGCCGCTATTCTAACGGTTGCCGCCGCAACGATCGGTATCTTTGTCTGCCGTATACCGGTTACCGGTTCAGGCGCCGAACAGCGGCGACAGGCGCAGGATGGACTCGCGCCATTCGCGCGGCTCCGGCCGTCCCGGTTCGGTGCAACTGAAAAAGCGCGCGATGCTGATGCCCTGGCGATTGAACAATTCCAGCGAGGTCACAATGCCGTCGACGGTCGGCTTCTTGGCGACCCAGACCGAATCGATATGGTCTTCGCGCAGCCGCAGGCGGTAATCCGAACTGAGGATACTGAGCCAGGCGTCGCTGCGCAGGATCTGCTTGACCTTGCCCTGATAGGCCTGGACGATGCCGGCATTGCCGACCAGCGCCATCACGGTGCCGCCGAGTTCCGCCATTTTCTGCAGCAGGACACGCACCGAATCGTTGGCGACCTGATGCGCGAAGGCCTTGCCCGCCAGCCGCAGTTTGTGCAGGCGCAGGTGATCGAATTCGGTCTGGCGCGCCCGGAACTCGCTGGTGTCGTTGATCCGCGCCCAGTCCGCGCGCAGGGCATTGATGTCGATGTGCTCGACGCCCTGGTTCGCGGTCAGCGGCCGGGTGCGAAAAATGTCGAGCACCGGCGTCTGTTCCGCCGCGGCGAAGTCGCCCACGATGGCGCGATAGGCATCGACGGCGCCCGACTCCATCAGGACGATCTTGTGCAGGGCGTTGCCGTCGCCGTCGAAAAATTGCAGGCTGCGCTGCAGTTTGCCGTCTTCGTCCTTGTCGTTGACCGCAAAGCCATATTTCCATTTCTGGCAAGGCAGCGGTTGCCGACCGCAATGGTCGTAGACGCAGGTGTTTTCCTGGATGGCCGACTCGTTGCCGCTCAGGATCGTGACGATGCCGAGTTCGCCGAGACGATACAGCAACGCGGAAAACGGGCCTGTAAGCCGCGTTACCCGATGCGGGATGCCGACGGCAAGCCGCTGGACCGCGGTCAACGGCGTGCGGTCCTGGGCGAATGGCTTTGGGACGGCATGGGACATGGCGATGTCATTTCCATTAATTGGTCCGTTGCTGGCGCGAACCGGAGATAAGGCGTGTGATGAACGCGGACGAGGTCTGTTTCGGTTGCCGCTGTTCCTGCAGCATGCCCCATTGTTCCGACAACTGCAGGCAAGTGGCGCGCAGAATCGGTTCCATGTCGGGGAGGCCGGCCAGCGTTTTCAGATGCTGCTCGATGGTTGCCGCGGACTGGGCGGCGGCTTCGCTATCGGCGGCCAGCGTGCCGTGCCGGGAGATCAGTTGCAATACGGCGGAGATCAGGAATTCGGAAGCGATGCGGGATTTCGCCGCGCCGAGCGGAATGACGTTTGCCGCATGTGTATTCGGATGTGGATGCGTTGGACGATCTGTTTGCAAAGCGGTCTCCTTGAACACGGCAGCAATGCAATAGGGGTATCGAAACGGATACCCAAGGACTGCATTACCGGGATATATAGTCATTAATGAGAATGATTCTTATTTGATTATTGGCTAAAATGCATGCCTTGACAAGTCCTAACATGGATTTTTACAACCTTTAGCTGAGAATTTAGGATTCCACCTATTGCGGTGGCATCTGAATAAATTTGTTACGGATCCCGGCTTCCGCACTTGATGCCGATGCGCAATATGGCGCGTCGCCGCCATCGCCCTTTACAGCATCGCGATCCCCTTCGCTGCTTTCATTTCCGCCGGCTTCAGGCTTAAACATTAGTTAAGTCTGAAGGGCCGAAATGTCACTTTACACAGGTTTTCTCGAAATATATCGTTGCCGCACACACAAAACGGATCGGCGAAACGGCTTGTTCGAGCGATACCGATAGCGAACACACAAGCGAAGAGGAGACAAGGCAGATGAATAAAATTTTTGTAGGCAAACTCGACGATCTCAAGGATGGCGATTCCCGGCTGGTGCGCGAAGGCGATCTGGAAATCGGCGTTTACCGCCGCGGC
Source organism: Herbaspirillum sp. (assembly GCA_036499085.1). Taxonomy (GTDB): domain Bacteria; phylum Pseudomonadota; class Gammaproteobacteria; order Burkholderiales; family Burkholderiaceae_D; genus Herbaspirillum. The sequence continues at coordinate 13,204 of DASYEK010000008.1, forward strand.
GCCAATGTCTATGCGTACAAGAACCTGTGCGTGCACCAGGGCGGGCCGGCGTGCCAGGGCATCACCATGCACAAGGTGGAAGAACTGATTCGCGCCGACAAGACCTCGGCCGGCCTGCGCTTCAACCATGACGAGGAACACATTGTCTGCCCTTGGCACAGTTTCGAATACGACCTCAAGACCGGCGTGTGCGTGGCCGACAAGAAACTCAAACTCAAGAAATACGAAGTCGTGACAGAGGAGGGATCCATCTATGTACTCGCCTGAAATCGGCAATGCGCCACGGATCGCCGACGCCATCGCCTATCTTGAAGAACGCCTGCAGCGCGCCGATGCCGCGCTGGCATTGAGCGACGCCTCTGCCCAGGCAGCAGCCGCGGACGAATCGCTGGACGACGTGCAGACTCTGCTGGCGCTGGCGATACGGTTGTACGTATCGAATTACCACGCCGGCCGCGAAGTGCCGATCTTCCGGGACGGCAACGGCGTATCGGCCACCGACGTCATGATCGCCAGTACCGAAATGCTGAAAGCGGTCAACGTGCAATTGTTTGAGCTGGGCATGTTCCAGACCTGGTCCAGGCATTGACCGGCGCCGGGCCGTGCCCGCCAAGCAACGCATGCAACGCAAAGAAAAAATATAGCCAGGCACCTTACAGGAGACATTAATGATTGAATTGCCAACCAGCGGCCAGGGTAAGATATTTACCGAAGACTACAACACCTCAGTACATCTGGAACACGCACGCAAGCAGGCGATCGAGCGCAACTACAAAGACTTCATCATCGTCGACGTCGATTGCCACCATTACGAAACCGAACGCTTCGCCGAAATCATCGACTACATCGAAGACCCGGTGCTGCAACAGATCGCGCGCAGCGCGGCGCAGACCGGAAGATCGGTCATCGCGCGGCGCGACGGCCACCAGGACATGGGCGGCCGCGTGGTGCGCTATCCGATGCGCAGGACCGAAAAAACGCCGGCCGGCAATACCAATCGCGACGCCACGCTGACGTTGCGCTCGATGGACGCCTTCGGCATCGACTATGCGATCCTGTTTCCGACCGCCATGCTGTCGCTGGGATTGCATCCGCAGGCCGATTTCGAAGTCAGCCTGGCCTGGGCCTACAACCGTTGGCTGGTGGAAAAGGTGCTGTCCGATCAGCCGCGCATCAAGTCGCTGCTGTACCTGCCGTTCGGCGACCCCGAAGCCTGTTACAAGATGGTCAAGGAATTCACCGGCAAGCCGGGCGTGGCAGGCTTCATGGTGACCACCGTGCGCTATAAATCCGTGCACGACAATGCCTACATGAAGACCTATGCCGCAATGGAGGAGGCCGGCCTGCCGATCGCCTTCCATGCCGGCTTCAACTCGGCCGACCGCAACTTCGAACAGGCCAACCGTTTCATTACCGTGCATGCGCTGGGCTTCACGTTCTACAACATGCTCAATATCTTCAACTGGATCGTCAACGGCCTGCCGGAGCGTTTCCCGAAGATGAAAGTGATCTGGCTGGAAAGCGGCCTGGCATGGCTGCCGTTCGTGATGCAGCGCATGGACAACGAATACATGATGCGCAGTTCGGAATGCCCGATGCTCAAGAAACTGCCGAGCGAATACATCACTGACATGTTCTACGGCTGCCAGCCGATGGAACTCACCGCCAATTCGGAAATGCTGGAACAGACCTTCAAGTTCATCAAGGCCGAAACGCAATTGCTGTACGCCTCCGATTATCCGCACTGGGACTTCGACGCGCCAAGCGTGATCTACGACTTGCCGTTCCTGTCCGAAAGCGCAAAGCGGGCGATCCTGGGCGGCAATGCGCAGCGCGTATTCAATTTGCCGTTCGAGACCAAACTCGCAAGGCTGTAGGGCGGATATTCGATCCGCGCTTCGGAATCCATATCATCTGAAATAATGCGCCGGCCCGCTCCATGCGGCCCGGCGACAAATAACAAGTACGGCTGGCTCTCGATGGCAGTTCAGTTTCGTATTCGGGGATGCAGTCGAAAAAAAAAGCAGTTCAGGAGGAGACATGAACTTGAATAAGAATATTCGACGTATTGGCACGGCAGCGGCGTTTTTTGCATCGACGCTTTGCATGGCACAGGAAGCATCGCTATGGAATTATTCGGCATCGGACCGGACGCAGAAAATCGTGGACGCGGCCAAGAAGGAAGGCGCGCTGACTTTGTATACCAGCCTGGCGCAGAAAGACATCACGCCCCTGACGGAACCGTTCGAGAAGAAATACGGCATTCCGGTCAAGGTCTGGCGTTCAAGTTCGGAGAATGTATTGCAAAGGATCGTGACCGAGGCCGGCGCCAAGCGCTACGACGTCGATGCCATCCATTCAACCGTCATGGAGCTGGAATCCATGAGCCGCGAAAAGCTGTTGCAGAAAATCAATTCGCCGTATCAGAAAGACCTGATCCCGAACGCCTTGCAGACCAATCGGGAATATGCGGCGACCTATCTGGCGGTGTGGGTGCAGGCGTATAACACCAACCTGATCAAGAAAGAGGATCTGCCGAAAACCTATCAGGATCTGCTGGACCCGAAATGGAAGGGAAAGCTGGGCATCGAGGCCGACGTGTCGGAATGGTATTCGACGGTAGCGCGCGATATGGGCGAGGAGAAGGGCATCAAGTTCTTCAGCGACCTGGTAAAGCAGAACGGCATCTCCGTACGCAAGGGACATTCCCTGCTCAATAACCTGGTGACGTCCGGCGAAGTGCCGCTGGCATTGACCGTCTACAACTACATGCCGGAAACCTCCAAGAAAAAGGGCGCGCCTATCGACTGGTTCGTGCTGGAGCCGGCGGTGGCCGCCGCCAGCGGCGTGGCCGTGGCGAACCATGCACCGCATCCGAATGCCGCCTTGCTGTTCTACGATTACATGCTCTCCACGGACGCGCAAAAGGTGCTGTCGGCGATGAACTATGTGCCGACCAGCACCAAGGTGCCGTCGGCGTTGCGTTCGCTGCGCACCAAGGTGGTCGATCCGGCGATTGCACTGGATCAGGGTGAAAAGTGGAGCAAGTCGTACGAGGATGTCGTCAAGAAGTCGAGCCGCTAGGCAAGCATGCCATTCACGGAAAAATATGGCGTATCGCCGCGGCGCTTGACGCGCAAGCTGTTGATGCTGGCGCTGTTGTTCGCCGGGATCCTACTGATGGCCGCGGCGGGCGCGCAGCAGCCGCCATCGCCGCCGTCCCCCCCATCGTCCGGCAAGCCGCTGCACGTGGTGACCACCTTCACCATCATCCAGGACATCGCGCAGAACGTGGCGGGCACGGCGGCGGTGGTGGAATCGATCACCAAGCCGGGCGCGGAGATCCACGATTACCAGCCGACGCCGCGCGACATCGTCAAGGTGCAGTCGGCCGACCTG
>DASYEK010000009.1:0-11770 GCA_036499085.1 Herbaspirillum sp.
CGCCGCCGGCCGGGTCGTAGAAATCGATCGCCATGCCGTCGGCGCGCCGGCAAGTCACGGCGCGGCGCAATGCGGCGGCGTCGGCGTCGATGCGGCGCAGGTCGAGTGCCGTCGTCATGCCTCGTCCTCCTCATCCTGCTGCTGTTGCTGCTGCTGTTGCTGTTGCTGCTGCTGTTGCCGCTGACGTTCGTCGGCGTCCTTCAGGTGCAGTTGCGGCAGATTGGCGTCATGGCCGAAACGAGCCAGATGTTCGCCCAGGCGCTGCCCGACCAACTGGTCGGATGGCGACAAGGTGTATTGGGTCGCCGCTTGCGGGTTTTCCTGCGGCGTACCCTCGGCGCCGCGGCCGTTCGCATGCGATGCCTCGGCCGGCGTCGCGGTCTGCACTGTCACGGCGTGATTACCGTTCCATTTGTCGAAGCGATAAGTCAGGCTGGCGCCGTTGCTCGCCGCGCTGTCCGATGGGACGGCGCTTGGCGCATCGGGCCTCGCCGGTCGCGACTGCTCGGCTTGCGGCAGTTGCGGCGCGGCGCTGTCCTGCAGGGTGGAGGATTGCGTTTGTGTTGGCAGAGGCAAAGCCGGATGCAATGGCAATGGCGCTTCGGCCGTTGGCAGCGAGGATGTTTCCTTGTGCGGGGCCGGCTTTTCCTCGCGCGGCGCTTGCGCTTCCCGATGCTGTGCCGGCTGTTCCATATTGCGCGGCAGTTCGCCTGTGGTTTTGGCAATGGCCGAAACCGCAGACGTCGCATGGGCCGGCGCAAATTCGGCGGGCATCGATTGCCGGCCTGCCGCCGTGGCGCCCGGGATTTCCGCTCGCGCGGCCGACAGCGTCGCATGCGCGACGACAGCCGGCTTGGCGGCTTCGGCGGCAACGCCGCGTTTCGATGGCATCGCGGCGGTCGGCGGCTTGTTGCGGATAGGCGCGCCGGCCTCGGCACTGTTGCCGATACCGATATCGCCGCTGTCATTGCTATTGCGATTGCTGTGTACGCTGTCGCGCTTGCCTTGCGTCGGCAGCGCAGCGTTCGCGGACGCCGGCAATGCATCGGCGATGCGCACGGCGGACCGATCGGCGCCGGCGGCTTCCCTATCCGCGCCCGTGATCGGCATTGTGTTCTGAATTGCCGCCGATGCCTTGCTCAACATGGGCGCTGCTGCCTTCGACGCGGCCGCCATGGCTGGGACGACTGTCGGCAACGGTGTCGATGCCTTTGTCAATACGCCGGCTTGGACGCTTGTTTGCTTGCTTGTTGTTGCAGTTGTCTTTGTGTTCGCTTTTGTGTTCGTTTTTGTGCCAGTTTTTTCGATGGCTTTCGCGCCGCTTCCTGCGCTTGTTTGCGCGCCGGCTTGTGTATTTATTAACACCGCCGCCGATACGCCAGCGGCAGGCATCGCCGCCGGCAGATCACCGGCCATCGATGCATGCGACGACATGGATGCGCCAGAAGAAATGGATACAGTTGCAGGCGTGGCCGCCGCAACGCCGCGGCGCGGCTGCCAGGACAATTCCGCCTGCCGCATCGGCAAGCCCGGCTGCGGCGCATAGCCTGCCGGCGGCTGGCTATCCTGCGCGTCGTCCTTGGCACGCAAGGGGCGCCGCGGTTTCGCCGATTCGCTTGCCGGCTCCGCCGCCACCGACGGCGCAGCGCGCAGCGCTAACAGGCGTTTCACCAGTTGCGGCGGCAGTGCGTCTTTGCCGGGCAATGCGAACGGAAATGGAGAAAATTCGGATGGCGCGCGGGCTGCATGGCCGCGGGGGCGTGCCTTGGCTGCGCCTTCGCCGCCGGCCTTGCCCTTGGCATTGACGGCCGACCAGGCGGATTGCACATAGTCTTCCAAGGGCATGCCGTCCGGCGACGCTATCGCGCCTGCCCCCTTGCCCGCCAATGATTTGATAGTTGCGTCCATTCGGTCCCGTCCTCGGTTGCGGCTGCGTGCCAGGGCGAGGCCGAAGGGCCGTTACGATCGCGATCGCCGCTGGTTGTGCTGCCTGCTTAAATACATTCTTAACGTGAACTGAATGTTAGTTTTTACAGGTGGCACATACCATAAGATATGTCCTAAAAAATGGACCAATCGTCGGGAATTACCGTGAATGATGGGCGGGAGGATGGCGAGTCAGGTGGGCATCAAGGCAGGGGCCGGCCCGGGGCCGAGGTCGGAATCGAGGTCGGAATCGAGGCCGGGGGCGAGGCAGTTGTCCCATCGGCAATGCCGAACAGAGACGCAAATTTCTGGCGCTGCTCCGGCGACATGCGCCGAAAAGCCTCCGCTTCGTCTCGCTGGCCGGGACAGAATCCACGCATCACCGGTTTATGGCTTTCATTCTCCGGCGCCCGGTAGGCCGAGGCGACTCTCTTGAACAGATCGTCCTGCCTGGCCGGCGAAAGGCGGTGCTGCACGTCGAATACATCAAAAAGACGATCCGACAACTCCGAATCGGGTATGCCGAAAAAAATCCGGTCATACAGCTTGTCGCATTCCGCGGCGGCAAGCCGCTCGAATTGAAGGGTGGCGCGTTTCACATCCTTCGGCGTGCGGATCTGATATGTCCGCGGCAAGTCGGCCTCCTCCGGAACATCGCTGTCGAACATCCAGAGCGTGGAGGACTGCAAGCGGTTGTCGCCGATCACTTGAAACTGCCCACCGTACCGATCATGCACGACCAAGTCGGTCACGCCGAGGCCGCCTTCGCCTGCCAGCCTCTCGGCGCGAAGTTCATAGCGCAGCGCCAGCCGGCCTGGATCGTCATGGAACACCAGCGTCCCCGACATCGATTTCGCCCCCGACGCATCCTGCGGATAATAGACATCGTTCAATTCAAATGAAGCATCGGAATCGCTTGTATCCGGATCCAGTTCCAGCACATTGCGCGGATCCGGCCCGGCGAAGGCGGCCCTTCGATCCGCCACGATCCGGACGCCGCGCTCCCTTCCGCACAGGATATTGACGATCCGCGCCAGCACATCGCGGCCGGCGTCGTCCAGTTCGGAACGCATCATCACGGCGTCGCGCATCTTGTCCGGCGCGATCGTCAATGGAACGGCATCGCCGGCAAGCGCCGTAACGATGGGAAGCGGGCGGCACAGGTTTTTCAGGTCGTCCGGCGACAGGCAAGGGGATGGCGCCGGCGCGGAAGGCGGCAAGGACACAAAAGACGCGGAAGACATGGGAGACACGGAAGGCAAGGAAATCGGGACCATGGAGAACTCCATATAAAGTGAACGGCCTCAGATTCTAGGTGGCGCCCTTTGCCCCTGCAATTTCCTCAATTCCTATCAAGTCATAAGAAAGAAAACAGATATAAGAAAAGCCGGGCCAGGCCTTCAGCGCAGGCCGCAGGCCATGATCCGCTCTTCGCTTTCCGTTTCATCGCGTTGCAGGCGTTGCAACATTCGCTGCCGCTTCTGCAGGCTCGACCAATGCTCGAATTTCTGTTGTTTGCGTTTGAGCAACAGCATTTCGGCGCGCGTTTCCTGCTGCATCTTTTCCAGCGCCTCGGTTTCCTCGCGCAGGCGATCACGTTCGAAATGCAATTGATATTGCTGTTGGCGCAGCACCGCCTGGCGTTGTTGCAACATGAACAAGTCGGCCCGGTCGATCACGCGGTTGGCCAGCTTCTGGCCTTGCAGCAGCTTTTCGATTTCCTGCCATTGCAGCGACAAGCCATCGATCGCCTGCTGCAAGCCGGCCTGCTGCGCCTTCTGCTGCGCCAGCCGCTGCGCCACCTGCGCCTGCGTCTGTTCCGTGTGGCGAATCATCGCGCCGACTTTCTGCAGCACGCTCATCGCGCAATCTCCTGCATCTGCTCCAGCGTGCGCCGGAAGGGGCTGCTGTCGCCCACGGCCTGGCACGCCCAGTCGCGGATGGCGTCGCGGCGCGCCATGGCGCGGTCGTTGTCCTTGTTCTGGCCGCGCTTGTATTCGCCCAGATCGAGCAGCATCTGCAGGTCTTCCAGTTGCGCCAGCATGCCGCGCACGCCGCTGGCCGCCTTCAGATGCCCCGGCTGGCAGACCTGCGACGTGACGCGGCTGGCGCTGCGCAGCACATCGATGGCAGGGAAATGCCCCTGGCCGGCCAGCTTGCGGCTCAGGTAGATATGGCCGTCGAGAATCGAGCGGATTTCGTCGGCGATCGGATCCGGCTCGTCGTCGCTTTCCAGCAGGATCGTATAGAACGCGGTGATGCTGCCGGTCTTGGTCAGGCCGGGCCGTTCCAGCACCCGCGGCAGCACGTCGAACACCGATGCCGGGTAGCCGCGCCGCGCCGGCGCCTCGCCTGCCGCCAGCGCCACGTCGCGCAAGGCGCGCGCGTAACGCGTGATCGAATCCATGAACAGCACCACGCGCTTGCCCTGGTCGCGGAAATATTCCGCAGCCGTGGTCGCCAGCAGCGCGGCGTTGCAGCGCTCCACCGGCGAGAAGTCGGCGGTCGCATGCACCAGGATGCAGCGATCGCCCTTGCCGGAAGCGCGCAGCATCTCGACAAACTCGGTGACTTCGCGGCCGCGTTCGCCGATCAGCCCGATGACGAAGACGTCCGCCTCGGCATGCTCGATCAGCATATTCATCAGCGTGGTCTTGCCGCAGCCGGCCGAGGCGAAAATGCCGACGCGCTGGCCGACGCCGCAAGTGAGCAGCCCGTCGATCACGCGCACGCCGCTGACCAGCGGTTCATGGATGCCCTTGCGTTCGTTGTAGGCCGGCGGCTTGCTGTCGATCGGACGCCATTGCGCCGCCTGCATCAGGCCGGCCACGCTATTTTCATCGCCCTCCTGGCCGCTGCCCGACGCAAAACGCTCCACGATCGCGCCGGACGGATCGACCGCCGCGCCCAGCAGGGCCGGGCCGATTTTCGCGCGCAAGGGCGCGCCGGTCGGCGCCAGCACGGCATGGCGCGACAGGCCGCGCGCTTCGCCCATCAGGCTCAGCACCGCCACATCCTGCCTGAAGCCGATGACCTGCGCCTTGGCGACTACCTCGCGCTGCTCCCAGCTGCGGCGCAGTTCGCAGATCTCGCCCACCGCCACGCCGGACAGCGGCGCTTCGATCACCGAACCGCGCAGATGGGTCGGACGCGCATGGCGGCGCAATAATTGCATCGGGTCCATGACCTCAGGCGCCGATGATCTGATTGAACGCCGTCAGGCGCGCGAAAAACGCGTTGAGCGCCTCGCCGAAGACCTTGCTGTCGCTCAGGTAGTCCGGATGCACCAGCGCGGTGGCCTGCAGGGTTTCGTCGTGGATCTGCAGCATCAGCGCGCCGCCGACGGCATACGCCTGCGGCTCGGTCAACTCCAGCGCGATGCGGCCGCCGCTGGTTTCCAGCAACTGGCGGTAATTGTGGCGTTCGCCCAGCGCCGCCCACAGCCGCACCGATTCGCCGTCGTTGAGCAGGTGAATGCTCGGCATGTCATGGAAATCCAGCACGATGTCGCTGTGCGCATCGAGTTCGGCGATCAGCGCCGGGTCGCAACCCATTTCCAGCAGGGCCGCGGTCAGCAGGCTCGATATATCTGTGTTCTGCATCATATAAATCCTTGTTTATCGTGATTAAAAAAAACTATACGGTCCGTATCACATTGACCGATACGCTATCGGTGATTTCGCCGAAGGACAGCACTTCCAGTTCGCGGAAGCGGGTTTCGATCAGCTTCTTGACGAAGCGCCGCACGTCCACCGCGGTCAACAGCACCACGTCCTTGTGCGCCAGCGAAATCTGCCCCAGCGTCACCGCCAGGCGGTCCAGCAGGTCTTCGCTGACCGCCGGTTCCAGGTTGAGGAAAGAGCCGGCCGAGGTCTGGCGCACGCCCTTGCGCACGGTCTCTTCGATCTCGGGCGAAATCACCACGGCGCGCAATTCGTTGCCGACGGCGAACTTGTGGCAGATATAGCGCGCCAGGGCGCCCCGCACATGCTCGACCAGCATCAGCACGTCCTTCTCGCGCGGCGCCCATTGCACCAGCGCTTCCATGATCAGTTTCATGTTGCGGATCGAAATGCGTTCCGACAGCAGGCGTTGCAGCAGCTCGGCCACGCGTTGCAGCGGCGTGTGGCGATACACTTCCTTCAGCAGGTCCGGATATTTCTCTTCCAGCTTGTCGAGCATGTGCTTGGTTTCCTGCACCCCGAAATGTTCGTTGACATTGCGCGCCAGCACCGCCGCCACGCATTGATACAGTTCGTCCAGGGCCGGCCGCAACTGATAATTCAGCGTGCCCAGGGCTTCCTTGTCGTCCGGCGTGACCCAGGCGCTGACCACGCCGTCGCTTTCTTCCATCAGCGGCTCGATGCCCATATGCGCGATTTCGTCGGCATAGTTGACCACCCGCAGCAGATCGAAATGCACGATCAGCTCGGCGGCGCGGATTTCGTTGATCACCAGCACGGCGCGATTGTCGGCGACGGTGTCGGCGGCGCGCAGCGCGAGATCGGGCAGGCGGCCGCCGTAGTCGATGAAGTACTGGCTGCGGAAGCGTTCGCCCAGCTTGGCCTGTTCCAGTTGTTGCAGGCGCTGCGGCGCCACCAGCAGGATCAGCGGCACGGTCTCGGCGGCCATGCGGTCAGTGTCGCCCAACATGCCCAGCCCGCCCTCTTCGCCGGCGCCGCCGTCCTTGCCCGCGCCGGCTTCGCCGCCGGCCGCCTTGGCCTGCTCGCGCTTGCTGCGCCGGCTGCGCACCAGGTACAGGCCGGCCAGCAAGACCGCCAGCACCGCAAACACCGGGAACGGAAAGCCCGGCAGCAGGCCGATGGCCAATGCCAGCACTGCCGTCACCAGCAACACGAACGAATTGCCGAGCAGCTGGCGCATGATGATGCGGCCCAGGTTATTGTCCTCGCCGTTGACGCGGGTCACGATCAGGCCGGCGCTGATGGCAATCAACAGCGCCGGAATCTGCGCCACCAGGCCGTCGCCGATGGTCAGCATGGTGTAGGTGCTCAGCGCGGTCGACATGTCCATGCCGTGCGAGCTCATGCCGACAGCGATGCCGCCGATGAAATTGACCAGGATGATGACGATGCCCGCGATGGCGTCGCCCTTGATGAACTTCATCGAACCGTCGAAGGAGCCGAACAATTGGCTTTCGCGTTCCAGCACGCTGCGCCGCTCGCGGGCGCCGTCGGCATCGATGATGCCGGCCTTGAGGTCGGAATCGATGCTCATCTGTTTGCCCGGCATGCCGTCCAGCGAAAAGCGCGCGGCCACTTCGGCCACCCGCTCCGAACCCTTGGTAATGACGATGAACTGCACGATGGTCACGATGGAGAAGATCACGAAGCCGACCGCCAGGCTGTCGCCGATCACGAACTGGCCGAAGCTGGCGATGATCTCGCCGGCGTCGGCCTCGATCAGGATCAGGCGGCTGGTGCTGATCGACAGCGCCAGCCGGAACAGCGTGGTGATCAGCAGGATCGACGGAAACGCCGAAAACTGCAGCACCCGTTCGATGTAGAACGATCCCATGAACACCAGGATCGCGATCACGATGTTCAGGCCGATCAGGAAATCGACCAGGATGGTCGGCAGCGGAATCACCAGCATCGCGATGATCATCACCATCAGCGACAGGATTATCAGCTCAGGGCGCGCGGCGATGCCGCTCAGGGTTTTACCGAACATGATCATTGGTCCTTGTTGTCTTTGTTGTTGTCTGCGTCGTCGCCGCCGCTTTCATCTTCATGGCCGGCATTGTCGTCGTTGACGCGGTCGAACAGATCAACCACGCCGCCGCGCCGCATTTCCATCATTTCGTTGCGGAAGGACACCGCCGCCAGTTCGCGGAAGCGATCCCACAGCGGCTCGATTTCTTCTTCGTCGAAGAAGAAATGCCGCGGCAGCGCCTTGCAGGCCTGGCGGATGGCCTGCAGCACCTGCGAACGGGTGGCGTGCGAGGAAATGAAAATCCGGTCGCCGACGGTATCGGCCAGCAGTTCGTCCAGTTCGCGCGGCGCCTGCATCAGGCCCAGCATGAAGATCAGCCAGTCGGCTTCACGATTGTTGTGCGCGTTCACCACCGGATCGTTGAGCATGCTGTCGATGAACAGCGCCTCGGACGAGCGCAGCAGTTTCAGCTGGTTCAGCTTGCCGAGCAGGTTGCCGAATTCGATGCGCGAACAGCTCGGGTCCTGCGACAGCATGTCTGCCACCAGCGCGCTTTCCAGGAACTCCACCACCAGTTCGCGCCGTTCATGCCCGTAGCTGGCGATCCAGTCTTCGTAGATCGTGACTTCGTGCTCTTCGCTTTCCAGGAACTGGCGATAGCTGGCGCGCAGCAGCAGCGCGCTCAGCGCCAGCTTGGCGCCGAACAGCCGCGCCTTGAGCGCGATATTGATGCCGGCCTTCAGGGCCTTCGGCGGCGCGTCGTCCTCGGCCTGGGCCAAGGCCTGCTGCAAGCGGATGCGGACGATTTCGTCCAGCTGGCGCCGGCGCAGCAGTTCGCGCAGCACGATAATCAGGTCGCTGGCGTCCGGGAACATGCTGCGCGCCTGGCGCAACAGGTCCTCGGCGGAAACGTCCTGGCCCTTGGCGACCTTCAGGATCTGCTGCGCCTTCGGATGCGCGTCCTCGTCCAGCACGCGCTCGAAATGCTCGCTGCTGGTCTCGCCGCTCTTCTTCAGGTCGCCAAGCCGGCGGAACTGGCCCGCCAGCATCGACATATTGTCGCTGGCGTCGATAAAGCTCTGCAATTGCGCCGCCGGGCTCAGGTCTTCCTGCGCCACGTCCTGCTGCGCGCGCTCGACCGCATTGCCCTCGGCCTGCCGTTCGAGCTGCTGGCGCACGCCGCGCTGCTTGATGCCTTGCTGCTGGGCGTTGCGGGTCGCGCTTTTCTTGGTCTGGATGGTTTCCTGCGGCCGGATGAACGGCAGCGAGGACGATCCGCTAATCGTCGCCATGCTTGCGCTCCATGTAGTCGCGCAGCAATTTCTGGCGCGGGTCGATCGGACGGTCGGCCAGCAATTCGTCGGCCAGGTCGCTGGCGTCGCGCGGCATGGCCTGTTCGATCTGCTTGGGCTGGATCAGGAAGACCCGCACCAGGCTGTCCTCTTTCACCTTGCGCGAGCGGAACAGCGCGCCGATGCCGGGCAGGTCGCCCAGGAACGGGATCTTGTCGACGGTATCGGTGCTGACGTCGCGGGTATAGCCGCCGATCAGCAGGCTCATGCCTTTCGGCACCCTCGCCACGGTGCTGATATGGGTGCGCGACACATTGATGTCGCTGGCCGCGTTGCCGTCGGCGCCGAGCTGGCTGCCGTCCTCGATGGTCAGCGACATCTCGATCTCGCCGTCCTGCGCGAAGCGCGGCAGCACGCTGACCATGGTGCCGAAGGTGACTTTTTCCATCTGCACCATGCGTTCGGCCAGCAGCTTGGTATAGACCGTCTGGTTGTTGTCGAACAGCGCCGGCACGTTTTCCTGGGTCAGCACCACCGGACGCGAGACGATGCGGGTCTGCTCGTTCTTTTCCATGGCATGGATGGCGGCCACGAAACTGGCGCCGTCCAGCGTGCTGATGGAATTATTGAAGGTGGCGCCGACCTTGCTGCCCAGCGACACGCCGCCGCTCCAGTTCACGCCCAGTTGATCCAGGTCGCCCTTTTTCAGGTCGATGATCCACAGCGACAATTCGATATGGCGCTTGGCGATATCCAGGCGGCTGATCAGGTTCTTGACGAAATCGACCTGTTCCTGGGTGCCGCGGACCAGCAGGCTGTTGGTGTCGCGGTAGGCGATCACGCGGATCTTTTCGGGCGGATGGTCCGGCACTGGACCCAGCGGCGGCAAGGTCTTGGCCACCGGCGGCGGATACGGCAGCACCGGCTGCGCCTGCACGCCGTTGTCGGGAAAGATCGGCATGTCCGGCAATTGCGGCAGGTGCGGCACATTCGGCGCACTCGGCAGATTCTTCACGCCTTGCCCCGGCGCCGCATCCTGGCGGACGTACTGGTCTTCGATGCGCACTTCCACATCCATTTGCTCGTCGCGCAGCAATTGCTCGATCACGGTGGCGATGCCGGGCACGGTGACCTGGCTGTCGCGCACGGTCATATTGCGGTCGGTGACGAAAGTGTTTTCCAGGCGGACCACTTCAACGCGCAGCTTTCCCAGCGTGCCGCCGCCCTGCTTTCCCAGGAAACGGGTGGCGTTTTCCACCAGTTCGACATACATCGGCGGGCCGGACACATAGAACAGGCCGTTGCTGCCGCCGTCGCGCAAGGGAAAGCGGCGGTCGTACAGGCCGGATTTGCGCAGGAAGTCGTTGAGCGCGGCCAGCGAGCCGTTCGGCACCGCCACCATGGCGTTGCGCATTTCGCCGGCGTCATAGATATAGACGGTCTGGCCGTCGTGATACCAGATCAGGCCGAGCTGGGCCGAGACGGCTTCCAGCAGCGCCTGCGGCCGCGTCATGTCGAAGTCGCCGCTGATCTGCTTGCGCGAGGCTTTCTGGCTGACGATGACCGGCTTTTTCAGGCGCGCCGACAGCGCATTGAAGAAATTGCGCAGGCCGTCCTTGCGGGCCACATAGCCGGAAGGTTCGCTCTCGGCGGCGCCGACGGATTTCACGGCGCGGTCGGCCGCGGCGGGCGGGAAGATGCTGGCCGTCGCGGCGGCAGCCGGTTTAACCGGAACAGCCGCGCCGGCGCCGTCGAATGCATGCGCGGGCAGCGCCATCGTGGCCGACAGCAGCAGGAGAAGGACGCCGCGCGCGATGGGCTTCAGGCAGCTCGAAAAACAAGTGTTGGATGTGGTATTCATGGTTTTCCAATATTGAGTGCGCGCGTCAGGTAACGCGGCGCGATGCCGAACTGGCCTTTCATGGCGTCGGAGAAATGGGAGGAAGAAGCAAAACCCTGGCGCAGGGCGACGTCGGTCAGGCTGGCGCCTTGGCCGGCGTGGTCGACCATGTCGAGCAAGGCGCGCACATTGCGCCAGTACTGGAATTCGGCCTTCCCGCCGCGGCCGAGCGCTTCGCGGCACAGCTTGCGGAAATGGGAATACGACAGGCCATACTCGACGCTGAGTTCATGCATGGTGCGGCTGGCCGGCTGGCTCAGCAGGAAACGCACCAGCTTGTAATATTCGTGCGTGCGCAGCACCGCGGCGATATACGAGAAATCGGCAAGCACGGCGCCGGCGATGTCGGCCTGATTGCCGGCCTTCACCGACTGCGCCAGGAACCAGCGCTCGATGGCCGACCAGTTGCGGATATCCAGCGCGGCGGGAAAATCCACCGCGATCAGCAGCGGCGCGTTGTTGACAGTGGCGTCATCCGGCTTCGCCGCGGTCAGCGACAAATTCAATGCCGAACCCAGCGTCTCCGTCAAGGCCGCATCGAGGAAAGCCTGCAACTTGGTCAGCGCGGCTATCTCGACTTCATAGGCCGCGCCGCCGCCGGCTTCGACCTCGCAGGCGACACGGTCCAGAACGATCAGTCCGGACCAGCCGGGGCCGAATACATGTTGCTGCACTTCGTTACTGCCGGTATCTGCAGTTGACAACGTGACGCCATTTGCGCCGGCCTGCAACATCATGATCCGGGGGGTAGCCGCGGACTGTCCGGCAAACACGCCGGGCGCCAGGGCGAACATGGCTTGCTCCACGATAGGCATCATTGACTGCTCCTTTTGTAAATCGCACTGCACATGCAGGGAGCGCATCCAAAAATCCGATCGCTGTTTGCTGGCTGTGCCGTTTGGCTGAAGACATTCTTAACTTGGGATGAATGTTATTGTTTAAGAAGCGGCACAACCATCAGACATGTCCTAAAAAA
>DASYEK010000010.1:0-7522 GCA_036499085.1 Herbaspirillum sp.
TCCAGCATGGTCAGGCGGCCCTTGTCGATCAGCTTGACCCACTCGCCGGTTTCGCGGTCCTTGATCTCGTAGGTCGCGAACACATTGTGCACATGCGGGAAGTGCATGGTCGGCAGCTTGTTCTGCTTGCAATAGCTGAGGGAAGTCTGGTCCCAATGCTCGGCGCCGAAGCCGAAATGGATCACGCCGGCCTGCGCGCGTTCGGGCAGGTTGGTCCAGGAATCGTTGTAGTTCCAGAGCGTCTCGATTTGCCGATAACTCTTCGGATTGGTGCCGATCGACGCATCGTTGAAATAGGCCCAGCCCGGATACGGAAAGCCCGGATACTGCACGTCTTTGTAGCGCTCGACCACTTCGCGCCACAGGTCGCCGTATTTGCCGCCGCCGACGATCTTGGTGATCATGCCGCTTTCCACATGGATTTCGATATGCGGGAAATAACCGGTGTGGTTGCTGGTGCCGCCGATCACGCCGTTCAAGGTCGGCATCAATATCTTGGCTTCGCGCAGGAAGGTGTCGACCGGATGGCCGAAGCGGATGCCTTGAATGGTGGAGCCGAGAATGTGACCGGACAGATAAGCGCCTTTCGGCCATAAATCGGCTTGCTCCGGCGTGACGTCCCAGCCGATATTGGTACCCTCCGGGCTGGTGATGCGCACCGCCGAGGCGCGGCCGAATGCGGCCACCAGTTTCAGGTCGACGGTGCGCCAGATTTCATCCGGATAGCCATTGGCGCGCGAAATCAGATCCTCATAGGTTGCATAGACCCAGTTATTGCGCACCTTTTTGCCGACCGCGCGTTCCCAATGCGGCCGTCCGGCTTCGCCGGCATACACGCCGGTATAGCCTGGCCGGTCGTCGAGGAAGCGTTTCAGCGCCGCCGCCGCGACGTTGAATTCGACCCCGCTTTCGATCATCGGCGGCAGGCGGTCGGTAATCTCGCGCCAGCCGTCGGCGGCACTGTAGACGACTTCCTCCATGCCCAGGTCGACCGTGTTGACGCGGTCCACGCGCGCCGCGCCGCGTTCCAGCAGCGCACGTTTCATGACATCGAACACCATATCGTTCTGATGCGGAAAGGTCACGATCAGCAGATGATCGTTTTCGCGGATATCGCCCAGCGCGGAGCGCCCATAACGGCGCTGCAGGTGCGAGCGCGCCAGCGGCATCAGTTCTTCGGGGTCGGTGCAGCGCTCCTGCGTCAGATACGCCGGATGACGCGGGGCAGGGTAGTCGAAGCCCGGCAGCGAGGCGGGAACGCCGGGCGCGAGAGAATCCAGACTGAGAATGCGATTGGTTGGCATGCTGATTTCCTAACGTTGGGATCGATGATCAAGGATGGATTGCGGTGATTTCCTTGTAGAGTTTCAGCCACTTGGGTGACTCGTCCAGCAGCACGGCCGGATCGATCAATTCGAACGGCGTCTTGCTCGAGGGATCGTTGAGCTTCAGATTGGTGGGCGTATATAAGGCCTTCTCCAGGATGGACTGGCCTTCGGGACTCAGCATGTAGTCATAGAACAGCACGGCTGCATGCGGATTGGACGGCGCGCTGGAAATCCCCAGCGCGCCGACCCGCGCAAATGCCGGCGAGATAGCGTAGAAGTTGATCGGCGCGCCCTTGCCCTTCAGGCGTTGCACGCCGTGATCGAAGGTCGCCAAGGCAAATGGCGCATCGCCGGAGGCAACCATTCCGGCGATCAGGGTATGGCCCTGACGGATTGAAAACCCGTTTTTTGCGGCGATGTCGCGGAACAGTTTCAGGCCTTTCTCTTCGCCCATGCTCTTGACGACGGCCGAGAACCAGCCGATTTCGGTCCCTTCCAAGGTGAGCTTGCCTTTCCATTTCGGATCGAGCAGATCCTGATAGGTTTTAGGCCGGTCATCGTCGCCGATCAACTTGGTGTTGTAGGCTTGGCCGATCAGGTTCAGCCGCACGCCGACCCACAACCGATGCGGTCGGATCGCGCCCTTGACCAGATCCGCGTCGTAAGGCGAATTGGCTTTCACCAGCAATTTCTCGCGTGCCATGGCTTCCAGCTGCATGTCGTCGGTCTGCACAACGTCGACGGTCGGATGTCCCGAATGGGCTTCGGACATGACCCGGCTCAGGATCACATCTTGCGCGGCGCGCCAGTATTTGACCTTGATGCCGTATTTTTTCTCGAACGCGGCCGCTATTTCAGTGATGTCCGGCACTGCCAGCGAGGTGTAAACATTGAGCGTGCCTTCGTTCTGTGCGCCTTTGAGCATGACTTGTTCGCGATCCGCACCGGTATAAACGGCCAGTGTTGCGATCGAATCGGGCGTTTGTGCAAAAAGCATGGTGCTGCAGAGCGTTGCGCTCAGCAGCACCAGGGCGCGGGCCGGAAAGCGGGAAATAAAGCGGCAGAAAAAGCAGGAGAAGGTATTGGAAGATGCGCGGCGGACCATGTTCATATCTCGGTATCCTTTAAAGAAATTACTGGCAAGCCTCGGCTTGGAATTTCGTATGGATATCCGCTAAACAAGGAATGGGACGAATTTTTATTGGACTGCCGGACTACCCATGAAGCAGACTATAGATCGCGGAAAAAATGATGTAAATTCACATTTGACTGTAGGATACATAACGAAATTTGTATGTATTTACAGTTCTCTACCCCAGCCGAAAGCTTCTCATGCTCGATAAGCGCATCAAATTTCGTCACCTCCAGTGCTTTTTAACGGTTGCGCAGCAGCGCAGTCTGCAGAAAGCGTCCGCCATCCTGTCGGTCAGCCAGCCGGCCGTTTCCAATACCATCAAGGAACTCGAAGAGATACTGAATGCGCGCCTGTTCGACCGCAATCGCAAGGGCACCGTGTTGACGCAGCAGGCCGAGGCTTTTTTCATGCATGCGGAAGCTTGCATCAATTCGCTGCAACAGGCGGCCAATGCGATGTCGCGCGATCGCGGCAATGGCGAGCCGGTGATCAGAATCGGAACCGCGCCGGCACTGACCGCCTCGTTCCTGCCGGATGCGCTGATCGTATTCCGGCAGCGCGTGCCGAATATCCAGGTGAATGTATTGACCGGCACCACGATGCATTTGATGGCGCAATTGCGTTCGAATGAATTCGACTTCGTGCTTTGCCGATATTCCGATCCGGAACAGACCGCTGGCCTGTCGTTTGAATATCTGTATGCCGATCCGCTGGTGGTAGTGGTGCGGCCCGGGCACCCGCTGCTGGAATGCGAACCGGGACGCATCGAGGCCTATGGGGTTTGCCCTTATACGGCGATCCTTCCGCTGAAGACGTCGATCAACCGGCCGGCGGTCGATTCTTTTGCGCTGGCGCTCGGCATTGGTCCGATCACGGATTTTGTCGAAAGCCTTTCGACCTTCCTGGGGCGCTCGCTGGTACTCAAAAGCGATGCCATCTGGTTTGCACCGTGGAGCGCGGTGGAAGACGATGTGACAGCGGGTACGTTGGTGAAGTTACTGCCCGCGGCAAAGGGCAAGGCCACGTCGCCGGGATTGATGGCGCGTGCGGTCGGATTGATGATGCGGACCAACAGCAAGCCCAGTGCGCAGACGCAGATACTGATCGACGCGATCCGCGACTGCGGGCTGGTGCATCGCAACGAGGTTTTTTAAGCACCCGAACATCATTAAATCTTGATCCAAGGAAATATGCTGGGATTTCGCCCCAGGGATGGGGTTACGCTGAATCGATTATCTGTTCGTGCACGCCGCGCATGGTGCCCCGAGCCGGACTTGAACCGGCAAGCCTATTAGAGCGAGGGATTTTAAGTCCCTTGTGTATACCAATTTCACCATCGGGGCAGTCGTTGCAGGCGCCGCGGCATGCGAACACACAAGTGAACGCGGATGCGGCGCCGTTACAGGGTTCGCACGATACCTGATTTAGCACCCGCCCGCAACTGCGCCGCCGCCCGCGCCGGATAGTAGAATGGAGGCTTCGTTCACCCTTCGTCCATTCCACGACGCCGACCCATGACGCCTTCGCTCAAATCCGTACAGTGCCTGTCGCCGGCCGGCCTGCATCGCATGGCCTACAAGGAGTGGGGAGACGCCGATAATCCGAAGGTGCTGGTCTGCGTGCATGGACTTACCCGCGTGGCCGACGATTTCGATGCGCTGGCGCCGGTGCTGGCGGCGCATTACCGCGTGATCTGCCCGGATGTGGTCGGCCGCGGCCGCTCCGGCAAGCTGGCCGATCCCAGCCATTACGTGATTCCGCAATACGTCAGCGACATGGTGGCCTTGCTGGCGCGCGCCGATGCGCAGAGCGTGCATTGGCTCGGCACGTCGATGGGCGGGCTGATCGGGCTGGCGCTGGCCTCGCTGCCGGGGAATCCGATCGAAAAGCTGGTGCTCAACGATATCGGCCCCGCCATCAACGCCGAAGCGCTGGCGCGAATCGGCCAATACGTGGGCGAGCCGGTCCGCTTCGCCACTTTCGACGAGGCCAGCGCGTATATCCGCGCCATCTCCGCTACCTTCGGCGCGCATACCGACGCCGAATGGCGCAAGCTGGCCGCCGACGTGCTGCGCCAGGACGCGGATGGACAATGGATCCGCCATTACGACCTGGGATTGGCCGCGCCCTTTGCGGCGGCCGCGGCGTCGGACCCGGGCGGCCAGATGGCCGAAGGCATGCTGTGGGCGGCCTACGATGCGATTCGCTGTCCCACTTTGCTGATCCGCGGCGCCGAATCCGACCTGTTGAGCAAAGAGGTGGCCCTGGCAATGACGCAGCGCGGTCCGCGCCCGCAACTGGTCGAACTGCCGCATATCGGCCATGCGCCGACGCTGGTGCATCAAGACCAGATCGCATTGATTGAAAACTGGCTGCTGGACGGAAGCGCGGACTCGGCAACGGCCGGGTCGGCTGCAACGGCGGCCGCCGCAAAAAACTAAGGGAATCATAATGAGCATGAACAAGATCCGGCGCCTGCATGTCGGACCGCGCTTGTCCGAGGCGGCCATCCATAACGGCACGATTTATCTGGCCGGCCAAATCGCGGAAGACACGTCGCAGGATATCGTCGGCCAGACGCGCGAGGTGTTAGGCCATATCGATCGGCTGCTGGCCGAAGCGGGCAGCGACAAATCCATGATCCTGTCGTGCCAAATCTATTTATCCGATGTCAAAAACTTCCCGGGCATGAATGCTGCTTGGGATGAGTGGGTGGCGGAGGGCAATTCGCCGCCGCGGGCGACGGTCGAGGCGCTGCTGGCGCGGCCGGCTTTGCTGGTTGAAATCGTCGTGGTGGCGGCGCAGAAATAATTTTAGGGATTAGATGGTTTCGATTGCATCAACAAATAGCGATGTCCAGGCATACCTGACCAAGAATCTGCGTGCCGATGAAAGCGCCAAGGTATTGGAGGCGCTGGCGCTGATCGAGTCGGCCTATGCCGGGCGCGAAGTACCGTCGGGGCAGGACGCGCTGGCGCATGCCTTGAGCGTGGGACAGGTGCTGGCATCGCTGAACGCCGACGTCGAAACGCGGCTGGCCGGGCTGCTGCTGAGCATGCCGGCGTTCGATCCCGACGGCGCCGAAACCGTTGCCGCGCACTTCGGCCAGGTCACCGCCGACCTGATGGCGGGCATCCGGCAACTGATTCGCTTCAACAGCATCGCCCAGCATCCGCGCCAGGAAGTATTGCGCGGCAAGAACGCTTCGCAGCAGGCGGCCGCGCAAGTCGAGACGCTGCGCAAGATGCTGTTGGCGATGGCGTCCGACATGCGCGTGGTGCTGGTGCGGCTGGCTTCGCGCGTGGCCACCTTGCGCTACTTCGCCGAAATCAAGCTGGAAAGCGAACTGTCCGAGAAGTATGCGCGGGATACGCTGGACCTGTACACGCCGCTGGCCAACCGGCTCGGCATCTGGCAGTTGAAATGGGAGCTGGAGGACCTGTCGTTCCGCTTTCTCGAACCGGCCACCTACAAGCGCATCGCCAGGATGCTCGAAGAGAAGCGCATCGAGCGCGAAGGCTTCGTTGAAGCGGCGATCCTGCGCCTGCGCGCCGAGCTGGCCGCGGCCGGCATCAAGGCCGAGGTGTCGGGACGGCCCAAGCATATCTACAGCATCTGGAACAAGATGCACGGCAAGTCGCTCGACTTCGCCGACCTGTACGACGTGCGCGCCTTCCGCGTGATCGTGGACGACGTCAAGTCCTGCTATGCGGTGCTGGCGATGGTGCATGACATCTGGACCCCGTTGCTCGAGGAATTCGACGACTACATCTCGCGCCCGAAGGCCAACGGTTATCAATCGCTGCATACGGTGGTGATGGCCGACGACAACCGGCCGCTGGAAGTGCAGATCCGCACGCACGACATGCACAACTTCGCCGAATACGGCGTGGCGGCCCATTGGCGCTACAAGGAAACGGGCGGCTCGGCCGCCGGCGCCGCGCAGAAATACGACGAAAAAATCGCCTGGCTGCGGCAATTGCTGGCCTGGAAAAGCGAAGTGTCGGATGCCGTGGTGGAGCGCGAGGAAGTGCGGCGCGACTGGGCCGAGAAACTCAAGACCACCACGCTGGACGATCGCATCTATGTGCTGACGCCGCAGGCGCGCGTGATCGAATTGCCGAGCGGGGCCACGCCGATCGACTTTGCCTACCATCTGCACAGCGACGTCGGCCATCGCTGCCGCGGCGCGCGCGTGGACGGCGTGATGGTGCCCTTGAACACGGTGCTAAAGAATGGCCAGACGGTCGAGATCATCACCGCCAAGAGCGGTCCGGCAGGGCCGTCGCGCGACTGGCTCAGCCCCGGCTATGCGGTCAGTTCGCGCACCCGTTCCAAGGTGCGCGCCTGGTTCAACGCCATCGAACAACAGGAGACCCTGGCCAATGGCAGAGGGCAAATCGAAAAGACCTTGCAGCGTGAGGGCAAGACCGCGGTCAACCTGGAAGAATTGGCGCACAAGCTGGGCTTCCCGCGCCTGGACGACCTGTTCCTGGCGGTCGGCAAGGACGAATTCAGCCTGCGCCTTGTCGAGCAGGCCTTGCACGGCAGCGAACCGGAACGCAATCCGGTGGCCGACGAAGCCATCACACGCAAGAGCCGCGCGTCGAGCGTGGTGCAGGGCGCCAAATCGGGCGTGCTGGTGGTGGGCACGGACGGCTTGCTGACGCAATTGGCGAAGTGCTGCAAGCCGGCGCCGCCGGACGATATCGTCGGGTTCATCACGCGCGGGAAGGGTGTCTCGATCCATCGCAGCAATTGCAAGAATTACCTGGAGATGCGCAAGAAGGCGCCGGAACGCATGATCCAGACCACCTGGGGGGCGCCGGGCGATACGGTGTATCCGGTGGATATTTTCGTGCTGGCCGGCGATCGCCAGGGTTTGCTGCGGGATATCTCGGAAATCCTCCTGCGCGAGAAAATCAATGTGATCGGCGTCAGCACGCAGAGCGCCAAGGGCCAGGCGCGGATGACCTTCGTGGTTGAAATCGCGGCGACCGAGCAACTGCAGAAGGCATTGACGGTGATCCGCGAGGTGGGCGGGGTGATCGATGCAAAG
>DASYEK010000011.1:0-16028 GCA_036499085.1 Herbaspirillum sp.
GACGACAAATTCATCGCCAGCGGCGACGCCAACAACTTCGACGGCGGCGCCAGCACGGCGGCTTCGCACAACGTGGTCAGCTACGCCAAGTCGGCCACCGGCGTGACGGTCGACTTGACCAACACCACCGGCCTGGGCACCAGCGGCGGCGCCGCGGGCGACACCTTCGTCAATATCCAGGACCTGATCGGCAGCGATCAGGACGACAAATTCATCGCCAGCAACGCCGCCAACAATTTCGACGGCGGCCAGGGCGTGGATACGGTCAGCTATGCCGGCACCGCGGGCGACAACAGCATCAACCTGAAGACGCCGGGCGAAGCGGCGACCGGCAACGGCTTCGCCAACGGCGACACCTATGTGCGCATCGAAAACGTCACGGGCGGTTCGGGCAACGATACCTTCTACGCCGGCGCGACGGCCAACCACTTCGACGGCGACGGCGGCAACAACACGGTGGACTATTCGAAGTCCGGCGATGCGTTCGGCGTGATCGTCGACCTGCTCGGCAATACCGGCGCCGGCAATGGCGCCGGCAATGCGGCGCTGGGCGATGCGGGCGGCGATACCTACGCCAACATCCAGAATGCGACAGGCACGAACCAGGACGATATTTTCATCGCCAACAACGTGGCCAACAAGTTTATCGGCGGCGGCGGGGTGGATACGGTCAGCTATGCCGGCACGGCGGGCAACAACAGCATCGACCTGAAAAACGGTGCCGGAACGGGAACCGGTTTTGCCAACGGCGACAGCTACAACGGCATCGAGAACGCGACCGGCAGCGCCGGCAACGACACCTTCTTCGCCAGCGGCGCCGCCAACAGATTCGACGGCGACGGCGGCAACAACACGGTGGACTATTCGAACTCGACCGATGCGTTCGGCGTGATCGTGGACCTGGTCGGCAATACCGGCGCCGGCAACGGCGCAGGCAATGCGGCGCTGGGCGATGCGGGCGGCGATACCTACGCCAATATCCAGAACGTGACGGGCACGGGGCAGAACGACAAGTTCATCGCCAACGGCGTGGCCAATGTGTTCGACGGCAAGGGCGGCCAGCATAACGTGGTGTCGTACGAAAGTTCGACGACCTCGATCAGGGTCGATCTGTCCACCACGATCGGCACCGGCACCGGCGGCGATGCCCAGGGCGATACCTACGCCAATATCCAGGACGCGATCGGCGGTTCGGCCAACGATACTTTCGTGGCCGGCAATGCCGCCAACAATTTCGACGGCGGGGGCGGTTCGCACAACCTGGTGTCGTACGAAAACTCGACCGCCGCGGTGACCGTCAACCTCAAGAACGGCCAAGGTTCCAACAACGATGCGGCCAACGATACCTATACCAATATCCAGGACGCCACCGGCGGCGGCGGCGGCGATACGTTCGTCGGCAGCACGTCGGCCAACAAATTCGATGGCGGCGCGGGCAGCGACACGGTCGACTATTCGAGCGCGACAACGGCGGTTACCGTCAACCTGAGCGACAGCACGATCGTCGCCAGCGGCGATGCGCTGGCGGCCGGCGATACCTATTTCAACATGGAAAATATCATCGGCGGCGGCGGCAACGATATATTGACCGGTTCCGCCGGCGGCAATTCCACCTTCACCGGCGGCGCCGGCGGCGACAGGCTGACCGGCCTTGGCACCAACAATACCGCCAGCTACAAGGGTTCCGCGCAGGCCGTGACCATCGACCTCAACCTGGCCGGCGCCGGCAGCGGTGGCGATGCCGAGGGCGATATTTTCACCGATATCCAGAACGTCATCGGCAGCAGCAACAACGATCTGTTCTATGCCAGCGCCGATGCCAACAAGCTGGACGGCGGCTTGGCTGGCACGGATACGGTCAGCTATGCGAAACAGGACCTGAATGCCTCGATCACTTCGGGCGTGAACGTGGACCTGTCGACCGGCGTGTCGGCCGGCACCGGCAACTACGCGCAGGGCGATACCTACGTCAATATCCGCAACCTGATCGGCACCCAGTACGCCGATACGCTCAAGGGCGTCAGCGGCGGCGGTTCGACGCTGACCGGCGGCGGCGGCGCCGACGTGCTGATCGGCCAGGGCTTCAACGGCGCCAACGCGGCGGCGACCGCCAATACCGCCAGCTATTCGACCTCGCTGCTTGGCGTGACGGTCGACCTGGTGCACGGCACCGGCAGCGGCGGCGACGCCAACGGCGATACGCTGAGCGGCATCCAGAACATCATGGGTACCGGCGACAACGATATCTTCATCATCGGCGCCACGAGCGGCGGGGCGGCGGACAGGAATACGGTCGACGGCGGCACCGGCGGCGTCGATACGGTCAGCTATGCCAACGAAATCGCCGCGGTGACGGTGGACCTCTCCACCGCCACCGGCCATGGCTACAGCACCGCCAATTCCGCGGTGCAGGATACGCTGACCCATATCCAGAACGCGATCGGCGGCAGCGGCAACGACCTGTTCCTGGCCGGTAACGCGAACAATGCCTTCGATGGCGGCAACGGCAGCGACACGGTCAGCTACGCCGGATCGACCACCGGCACGCTGGTGGACGCCGCGCATCCGACGCTGGCCACGACCGGCGTGATCGTCGATCTGTTCCACAATACCGGCAGCGGCCACTGGGCGACGGGCGATACCTACACCAGCATTGAAAACGTCATCGGTTCGTCGGGCAGCGACCTGTTCATTTCCGACCACAGCGCAATCGCCAACAAATACGATGGCGGCTCAGGCGGTTCCGATACGGTCAGCTACGAGTATTCAAGCACCGACGTCCAGGCCAGCCTGGCGGCGCCCGCCGGCAACACCGGCGATGCGGCGGGCGACACCTACTCCCATATCGGCAACCTGATGGGCAGCGCGATCGACGGCGTCCACAGCACCCTGACCGGCGACGGCGCCGCCAACGTCCTGACCGCGATGGGCGACCATACCATCAATATCCTGAATGGCGGCGGCGCCTCCAGCGGCAGCGACGTTCTCGACGGCCGCCTGGGCGGAATCAATACGCTGAACGCCGGCAATGTCGGCGACACCATCTTCGACGTCAGCACCGACGGCGCGGGCAACCTGGCCTCCAATATCATCGCCGGCGGCGTGCACGGTTCGTCCGCGGCGGGCGCTACCGCGACGATGAAGGTGTTCGGCATAGACGAGGGTATTGCGTTGAACATGCATTCCTTCAAGGGGCATGCGGATAATCTGACGGTCGTGGACCTGAAAGACGGCGTCAATACCGACATCACCATCGACTACAACGATATCCTGGCGCTGGGCAAGAACAGCGGCGGCGTCAACGGCACCGAACTGACCTTGAACCTGGACGATCACGACAGCGTCAAGATTAGCGACGTGGCCGGCGAAAACTGGAAGTTCTATGGCAACGGCGACTATGTTTTCTACGCCGACAGCGATCCCAACAATACGCATGCGTTGGCGACACTGCATACGCGTCCAACCGCTTGAGTTGGCGACAATGTAAGTCTCGACAATGAAGCAGGAGTCGGCCGGCGCCATATCGCCGGCCGATTTTTTTTTCGCGCCGGCAGGCTGGCCTGGCGTGTTCTTTGCTTATGTTGCTGCAGGGCCCGGCGTTTCCTGGTGAAACGCCGGGGCGCTGCCGCGTCATGCGTCATGCGTCATCCGCGGCGTTTTCTCGCAAGCATTCAAGCGCACCGAACAGGAATCCATGTCCAAATTACGCATCGTCGTCGTCAACACCATCATCGGCGCGGAACAGGAAAGCGATGCGTCCCTGCACGCGCAAGCCGCGCGCGGCGCCGCCTTGAGCATCGGCCTGCTGCAGGCCGGCTACGACATCGTGGCCTCGCTGCCGGCCGATATCCATCTGCCGGAACGCATCGCCCAGCTACAGCCCGACATGATCATCATCGACGCCGAATCCGACGCGCGCGACGTGCTTGAGCATATCGTCATCGCCACCCGAGGCGAGCGCCGGCCGATCGTCATGTTCACCGAAGACGGCAATACCGACAGCATGGAAATGGCGATGGCGGCCGGCGTCTCGGCCTATATCGTCGCCGGCCTGCAGGAAGAGCGCATCAAGCCGGTGCTGGATGTGGCGATCGCGCGCTTCCGGCAGGAGGAGAAGCTGCGCGCCGAGCTGTCCGACACCAGGAACAAGCTGGCCGAACGCAAGTTGCTGGAGCGCGCCAAGGGGCTGCTGATGCAGCGCCACAAGATCAGCGAGGACGAGGCATACCGGAAGCTGCGCCAACTGGCGATGAACAAGAACCTCAAATTATCGGAAGTCGCGCAGCGCATTATCGATGTCGAGGACTTGCTGGGCTAGCCGGGGCCGGCGCAATCTCCCCAATTGGTGCAGAAGCACAAGGGCGGTGCGCCATGGCGGCAGGCAATGCACAGGCGCGGGGCTGAATTGCGGTGGCGCCGGAAGGCGGCGGCAATGGCTCCGAAATAGCTCAGCTCGATGATATATCCCGGCGTTTTTGGTTTTTGACGGCGGCTTCGATCCAGTCGCGATCGGGTGGCACGCCGTTTGCTTAAGTGATTGCATGGTCCGGCCAACGGCGGTCGGATTCATCGGACAAAGGTGTCTTGCCGATCGACTGCGCGTCGATCGGCAGGGCGCCTTTTTTATTTGGCGATCGATTCGGAGAATTCATGGAGCGCAAATTGAATGCAGCAGCAGGCGTCACGGAAAACAGGCCAGGCGGGCAGGATCTGTCCGGCGCCGGCGACAGCGTACTCGGCAAACGCCGCCATCTGATCAAAAGCGCGGGAGCGGCCGCCGGCGTCGCCGTGGGCGCGAGCGTGCTGGGACTGCCGGGCGCGGGCGCCTGGGCGGCCGGTTCCGACAAGCCGGAAAAGGAAGAGGTCAGGATCGGCTTCATCCCGCTGACCGATTGCGCCTCGGTGGTGATGGCGTCGGTGCTGGGGCTGGACAAGAAATACGGCATCAGGATCGTGCTCAGCAAGGAGGCCTCATGGGCCGGCGTGCGCGACAAGCTGAGCAACGGCGAACTGGACGCCGCGCACGTGCTGTACGGCCTGGTCTATGGCGTGCAGACCGGCATCGGCGGCGTCAGGAAAGACATGGCGGTGCTGATGGGCCTGAACAACAACGGCCAGGCCATCACGCTGTCGAAGAAGCTGGCCGACAAGGGCGCGGTCGACGGCGCCTCGCTGGCCCGGCTGATGGCGATGGAAAAGCGCGAATATACCTTTGCGCAGACCTTTCCCACCGGCACCCATGCGATGTGGCTGTATTACTGGATGGCGGCCAGCGGCATCAATCCGATGAAGGACGCCAAGGTCATCACGGTGCCGCCGCCGCAGATGGTGGCCAATATGCGGGTCGGCAATATGGACGGCTTCTGCGTCGGCGAACCGTGGGGCCACCGCGCCATTGTCGACGGCGTCGGCATCACGGCCATCACCACGCAGGACATCTGGAAAGACCATCCGGAAAAGGTGCTCGGCTGCACCGCCGAATTCGTCGCGAAAAATCCGAACACCTGCCGCGCGCTGATGGCCGCGGTATTGGAGGCCGGCAAGTGGATCGACGCCTCGCTGGCGAACAAGAACAGGATGGCCGAGGTGATCGCCGACAAATCCTATGTCAACACCAGCAAGGCCGTGATCGATCAGCGCATCATGGGCCGCTACCAGAACGGCCTGGGCAAGGCCTGGGACGACCCGAACTACATGAAGTTCTACAACGACGGCCAGGTCAATTTCCCGTATCTGTCGGACGGCATGTGGTTCATGACCCAGCATCGGCGCTGGGGCCTGCTCAAGGACGATCCGGATTACCTGGCCGTGGCCAAGGCCGTCAACCGGATCGACCTGTACAAGGAAGCCGCGGCCATGACCGGGACCCCGGTGCCGAAGGATCCGATGCGCAGTTCCAGGCTGTTCGACGGCGTGGTATGGGACGGCAGGAATCCGAAAGCCTATGCCGCGTCGTTCAAGATCCACGTGTAATACGGAGCGCTTATGAATGCATTGACCAATACGGCGCCGCTGGACGGCGTACCGCATCCCGCCGCTACCCCGGCCGCCCCGGCGCCGGCGCTTCAGGCAGCGACTGCAACGCATGCAGCCCATGTAATGCCGATCAAGGCCGCCGTGCAAGCGCCGCCGAAACCGAAAAAAGACGGCATGAATACACTGCGCAAGGGACTCGCCGCCGGCGTCGGAACCGCCGTGCCGCCGCTGGCCGGGCTGGTTTTCCTGGTGCTGGCGTGGCAATTCGTCGCCGCCAGGAACAGCGGCTTTCCGACGCCTGCGGCGACCTTCGCCGAAGCGCTGAAACTGTTTTCCGATCCGTTCTACCGCACCGGCCCCAACGACCAGGGCATAGGCTGGAATATCCTGGCGTCGCTGCAGCGGGTGGCGATCGGCTTCGGCCTGGCGGCCGCGGTCGGCATTCCGCTCGGCTTCCTGATCGGCCGCTTCCGGTTCCTGTCGGGCATGTTCGGCCCCATTATCAGCCTGCTGAAGCCGGTGTCGCCGCTGGCCTGGCTGCCGATCGGGCTGCTGGTGTTCAAGTCCGCCAACCCGGCCGCGATCTGGTCGATTTTCATCTGCTCGATCTGGCCCATGATCATCAACACCGCGGTCGGCGTGCAGCGCGTGCCGCAGGACTACATGAACGTGGCGCGGGTGCTGAATCTGTCGGAATGGAAAATCTTCACCAAGATCCTGTTGCCGTCGGTGCTGCCGTACATGCTGACCGGCGTGCGGCTGGCCATCGGCACTGCCTGGCTGGTGATCGTCGCGGCTGAAATGCTGACCGGCGGCGTGGGCATCGGCTTCTGGGTCTGGGACGAATGGAACAACCTGAATGTGCCGCATATCCTGATCGCGATTGTCGTCATCGGCGTGGTCGGCCTGCTGCTGGAGCAGTTGCTGGTGGCGCTGGCGAAAGCCTTCACATTCGAAGAAGTATCCAACTGAGGCATTCAAGGAGGCATCATGGAAATGCACAACAAGTTCATCGATATCCAGAAGGCCGAGATGGTGTTCCACACCAGGAAGGGCGATTTTCATGCGCTGCGCGATATCGGCCTGACCGTGCGCAAGGGCGAATTCATCACTCTGATCGGCCATTCCGGCTGCGGCAAGTCGACCTTGCTGAACCTGATCGCGGGCCTGACCCGGCCCAGCGACGGCTTGCTGTTTTGCGCCAATCGCGAAATCGCCGGACCTTCGCCGGAACGCGCGGTGGTGTTCCAGAACCATTCGCTGCTGCCGTGGCTGAGCTGTTACCAAAACATCCATCTCGGCGTCGAACGCGTATTCGCCGCCGCCGAAAGCAAGGCGCAACTGAAACAGCGCACGCTGGAAGCGTTGGCGCTGGTCGGACTGGAAGCGGCGGCCAACAAGCGTCCGCATGAAATCTCGGGCGGCATGAAGCAGCGCGTCGGCATTGCGCGCGCGCTGGCGATGGCGCCCAAGGTCTTGCTGATGGACGAACCGTTCGGCGCGCTCGATGCATTGACGCGCGCGCACCTGCAGGACGAGTTGCTGAAGATCGTCGCCAAGACCGAATCCACCGTGGTGATGGTGACCCACGATGTGGACGAAGCGGTGCTGCTGTCGGATCGCATCGTGATGATGACCAACGGACCGGCGGCCACCATCGGCGAGATTCTCGACGTCAGGCTGGCGCGTCCGCGCGAACGGGTGACCCTGGCGCAGGATGCGGACTATGCGCAGTATCGGGGCGCGGTGCTGGAATTCCTGTACCGCAAGCAGGCGCATCCGGTGGCGAAGGCGGCTTGACGCCATCGATGCCGGGCAGTGCCGCGCCCCGCTCGACGGGACGCGGCGGCGCTATCGCATCATTGGGCGTGCTTGCGGATGAAGTGCGCGTGAAAGCGGATTTGCACCGCGGCGATCGCACGGTCGACAATTCTCTTTTCGACAGGACGACGTGCATCGGCATCGTTCTGCAGAAGGGCGATGGTGCCGGCATCGGCATCGGGATGCATCCGCCGGATTGCCGCGTCGACCAGGCTGCCGGATTTCTCCATCAGGGCTTCCATCGCGGCATCGCGTCCTGCAAGCATGGCGGCATGCAGCTTGGGATCGACTCGCTCCATCACCGTTTCCCAAGGCGTCCATTTTGTCAGCCAGGTGGGGAAGTCTTTTTCGAAACGCTCCTTGATTTCGGCCGTGGCGGCCTCGATATCGGCGGGCTTCAGATCCGCCCAATTTTCGGCATATGCCATTTGCGGCGCGGGCAAACGGATGCCGCACGGCGTTTGCAATTCCATTTGGTAGGCCATGTGAACTTCGAGCGGATCGATTCTCGCCAGCACTTCCTCTATTTTCTGTTCCTCGCTCATGCCGGCCAGTGTCTCGGCATCGACTTCGAGATAATCCTGAAGCGCCTCCGGGTCCTGGGCGAGGTGTTCCTTCAGCCTGGCCTGCACGGTTTTTTCTGCGATCGAACCCATGCATTCCCGCATGAAGATATCGCCGGCGACCTTATAGGCGGCCCTGACATGCCGATCGTATTTTCCGGTGCACATATTGTGGCTGACATTGGCGCCCTGCAGCAGGCTGAAGGTGCGCGTCACGCCGTCGTTGCAGGTTTCGGTCGCATTGACCGCGATGGCAAAGCCTTGGTCGATCAGGGTGGGCGATTTTCCTATTTTCTGCAATAGCGTATCGACATGCCGCCGGAAATCCTGGTTTTCTTCCGCGATCTCCGTGGCGCTCAATTTTTGCAAGAATTCGTTGAACGCCTGCGCGCCTTGCGGGTTGGATTTTTCGGCTTTGAGCCAGGCCCGCTTTTCGAAAAAACCCAGGCCGCCGTTACGCCAGGCCGAGATGCTGTTCGTCAGGCTCGGCGCGACGGCCAGCTTGGGCGATTCGGCGCCTCGACTGGTAAACCTGCGTTGGACGGCATGCAGGGTCGTTTGAAGAAACGATGCGACGCGTTTCCGGATCGACTCTCCCGAAGCGGTCTCGGTGCTCATGGTCCGGCCGCGAAATAATATTTCGTTGGCACGTTGCCGGCTCGCGGCATCCAGGGCGGTTCCGCGCGATTGCGCCATTCGAAGCCTGACATCGTCGTAGCTGACCTGCGCCGGTTGGCTAAATACGGTTGAGGTAGTGCGATTGATCGTCATGGTATCCGTCCCGAAAAATGTTCCGGCCAAGTATTTGCTGCGCTTCGCCCGGATGCTGATGCAATTGATAAGGCCTTGATCTTAGATTTGATTGATGGCGCTGGTGTATAAGATGCGTCTTATATTGCGGCTCGCCTTCGGTCGCCTTTGCTCACCCTTGCACCGTATAATCGCGCTGTTCTATTCGCAGCGATCGAGCACTCTCGAGAGCCGTCAACAACGTTTTTTACCGGACATGAACAATGAAAACAAACCGTTATCATCCGTCGTCGATATTCCTGCACTGGGCCATTTTCCTGTTGATCGCCACCGCGCTGACGCTGATCGAATATCGCGGCTATCTGCCCAAGGGCGATCCGATGAAGAATCCGCTGCGCATCTGGCATATGCTGGCCGGACAGACAGTGCTGCTGTTCGTGGCATTCCGGGTCCTGGCGCGTTTCCTGTTCGGCGTGCCGCCGCTGGTTCCCGGCCCGCGCTGGCAGGTCTGGAGCGCGCATATCGTGCACGCGTTGCTGTATATCCTGATGTTCGCGCTGCCGATCACCGGCATCCTGTTCAACCAGGCGGCCGGCCGCGAGGTCGCCTATTTCGGCTGGGTGCTGCCGCAACTGATCGCGCCGGACAAGCCGCTCGGCCGCTCGCTGCACGATATCCATGAATTGCTCGGCAATGCGGTGTATTACGTGGTCGGGCTGCATATCCTGGGCGCCTTGTGGCACCAGTTCGTGCGGCGGGACAATGCGCTGCGCCGCATCTGGCCGGGGCGCGCGGGCAATTGATTTGTCGTTAATATTCCTACAAGATTTTCAGCATTGCGCCGCTGGCGCGGCATGGCGGGCATTTTTACGATGAAACTCCAGAGGTCAACAGTTTCATCGAAAGGAGCTGAACATGCCACAAACCGGACAAAGCGCCAAGCGCACACGGCAGTACGAACACATCAAGGACAGCGTATTGCATCGAGGCGGATCGGCAAAACGGGCCAAGGAAATCGCCGGCCGCACCGTCAACAAGGTGCGCGCGCAGAAGGGCGAGGCGAAGACCGCCAGCAAGACATCGTTGAACGATATGTCGCCATCGAAGCGGGGCGGCGAAAGATCGCATAGCGGCGCCGGCGGCCGCACCTATGCGCAGCTGTATGCCGAGGCGCGCAGCAGGAAGATCAGCGGCCGCTCGGGCATGAACAAGGCCGAGTTGCTGAAGGCGGTGGGACGCCGCTAGGCCATTGCATTTGTGTTGCCGAACGTTGGTTATTGATTTGCGTTGTTGAATCGAAGGGAAGAAGGCCGCGGCGAGAGTCGCGGCTTTTTTCATGGCGGCAGGCATGCGCATGCGTGCGCGGATATCGCGGCCCGAGACCAGCGGGATGCCTTGAAAATAAGACAGGTCTGATCGCGATGTGATGTAAGGCGGAATAGTATCGATCCAACCAGAAAGCAAGCCGATGCGGGCGAATGTCGAGTTCCCCAAGGTTTGCCGTCAATCCATTGGAGCAATACATGCCCGTCTTTCTTTTTTCGCGCCCACGCGTTGCCGACCCGGGTAAAACCGGCGAATCCCCTGTCGCCGGCACTGCCACATCCAATCATCGGGGTTATGCCCTGTCCATGGGAAAACCCAAGAAATTGGGCAATTTCCTGGCGAAAACGATCCGCAACGCGGTTCGCCGCGGCGCGGCACTGGTGATGCGGCTCACGGGAAAGTCGGCAGCGGCGGGCAATGCGCCTGCCCGCGCAACTCACTGGTCGGCCCCGACCCCGACCCCGGCTTCGCCGCGAGCGCCGGCAACGGCCGACGCGACACAGGACCCGGCGGCGCCGGCGGCCCTCGCGGTTCCCGACTATGCGCCGCCGCCGATTCCGCGCCGCGAATCGATCTCGCCGCTGGCGTCGATGTCATCGCTGGCGTCGAGCTTGCCGGATGCGGCCGATGCGCCTGCACCGGCGCCGACGCCCGACGTCGGCGATGCAGTCGCCGTGACGGCCGCCGTTGCCGATTTGTGGGTGCGGCAAGTGCAGGCCGCGACTGTGCCATCCGCAACGCCGCAAGAGACTGCCGCGGCATCGCACGACGGCGGACAAGCGCAGCCGCAAGCGCCTGCCGAACAGGCCGGCCAAGCCGATCCGGCAGACCAGGCGGGCCTGGCATCAAGCAGGGATTTGGGGCCGCAAGACAACATGCGGGAAGTGACGAATGCACTTGCCAGAACCCTTCCTCAAAATACCGGGCGGACCGCCGCTCTTGGCCGCCATCGCGACCGGACTATCTATTCACGAACAATGGCGGCGGCGAACGCCGAGCCTTGCTTCCGGCAACTGTCGCCCGATCTCCTGGATTTCCTCCAATCCATGCGAGCCAGTCCGGCGCCGATCGACGATTCCGGCCCGGGTATTTTTCTGCCCTTTGACGATGCCGCCGCCGATTGGTATCCGCCTGAAGGAACCGCGGAAGCCGCCAACGACCATATCGGCCTGGGCATCATCGGCCCCATCGACGAGGTCGTCGCCCAATGGTATCCAGCCGGGAAACGGGAGGAAATCGTTGCAATGTGGCACGGCCTCATGGAAACGGATGTTCCCGGCATCAATGCGTTTGCAGAACATCTGACCAAACTGGGCGTGGTGAAACTGAACGAGACCACGCTGATGCGTACCGAGTCCTTCAGGAGCTACGTGCAGGCATGGCTGACGCAAGTCGCGGAATCGCCGGAGTTGCTGATGCAAACCGCCGCCCTGTCGCTGGAAGCGTATGGCGTTTGCGCCGACCGCTTATTGTTTATCTTTACGCAGATGCAGGAACCGCGCGTGTACGACGATGTACAGAAGGGCAAATTCGATTTGCCCGGCATGGTCGGGGCGGGACGACAGCATTTTCGGAAAGCGAAGCTGGGCGGAATTGCCGATGCGATAGTGAAAAGACAACTGAATAGCAGGATTGATCTTTCCGCGGCGTCGACCGGGGGCATCGCGAACATGAGCGTCGAGGAAATCGAGGCAAGGCAGGGAGAACTGCTGGAAACCAGCGAACAGCTGGAGGTATATATCCGTTTGCTAGGCAAGAAGACCTTGTTGGATATCGACCAACCGTTCGACGGCATGTGCTACCTGGGCGTGGACGGCGTCGGCGACGAGGAAGTGGCCGCCGCCGGCGAACGCGTCAAGGAGCTGGAAAACGCCGAATTCGCGGACTGGCTTTCCAACTGGGCGCCGTGGATCGAATTCATGGAAAAACGGTATCCCGCCGAATATGCGGAAATGCAGTCGCGCAAGAATGAAATTGCGGAACTGTCGATGGAAAAACTGAGCGCAGAGATTCCGGCCGAGATCGAACGCATGAAAGAAAGCGGACAACTGCTGAACGACGGCACGTTCCGCGCCACCATGGCGCAGAACAATGCCGAAATCCTGCTCGGCGCCGAAAAATGGCGTCGTTGCGGCGTGGAAGCGATTACCCTGGCGATGCAGGAAATGGCGAAAAAACTGGGACATGCGGAAATCATGAATCCGCGCTGGCCATCGGCGGCCTGATCTCGAGGGGCATAAACCGAATGCGCCGTGCGCATCGCCGATGATACACTGCGACCTGCCCGCAACGATCAAGGAGCCCGTCCATGCCTCATCACACGCCCCTCATCGCCACCATTGTCGGCGGCCTGGTACTGGCGTTCATCTTCGGCGCGCTCGCCAATCGGCTGCGCATGCCGCCTCTGGTCGGCTACCTGGTCGCCGGCATCTGCGTCGGGCCGTTCACGCCTGGTTTCGTGGCCGACGCCAACCTGGCGCAGGAATTGGCCGAAATCGGGGTGATCCTGCTGATGTTCGGGGTCGGTCTGCATTTCTCGCTGAAGGACCTGATGGCGGTCAAGGCCATCGCGATTCCCGGTGCGCTGGTGCAGATCGCCATCGCCACGCTGCTGGGGATGGGGCTGGCCTGGCTGCTGGGATGGAATCTCGGCGCGGGGCTGATCTTCGGCCTGGCGCTGTCGGTAGCCAGCACCGTGGTGCTGCTGACGGCATTGCAGGAACGCCGCCTGCTGGAAACGCGGCGCGGCCAGATCGCGATCGGCTGGCTGATCGTGGAAGATATCATCATGGTGCTGGCGCTGGTGCTGATCCCGGCGCTCAGCGGCGTGCTGGGCGGCACCGGCGAAGCGGTATCGACCGGCGCGTTGCTGATCACGCTGGCCATTACCCTGGGCAAGGTGATCGCTTTCGTCGCGGTGATGCTGGTATTCGGCCGCCGCCTGATTCCCTGGATCCTGGAACGCACCGCCGATACCGGTTCGCGTGAGCTGTTCCGCCTGGCGGTACTGGCGATCGCGCTGGGCTTCGCCCTGGGCGCAACTTATATATTCGGCGTTTCGTTCGCGCTGGGCGCGTTCTTCGCCGGCATGATCCTGGCAGAATCCGAGCTCAGCCATCGCGCCGCGGAAGAATCGCTGCCGCTGCGCGACGCCTTCGCCGTGCTGTTTTTCGTCTCGGTGGGGATGCTGTTCGACCCGTCCATCCTGATCCGCGAACCGCTGCTGGTGCTGGCCACTGTCTTCATCATCGTCATCGGCAAATCGCTGGCGGCGCTGCTGATCGTGCGTTTCTTCAAATACCCGCTGAGCACCTCGCTGACGATCGCCGCCAGCCTGGCGCAGATCGGCGAATTCTCATTCATCCTGGCCACCCTGGGCATCTCGCTGAACCTGCTGTCGGCCACCGGCCGCGACCTGATCCTGGGCGGCGCGATCCTGTCGATCCTGATCAATCCCTTATTGTTTTTCGGCCTGGACCGGCTCAATCCCTGGCTCAAGCGGCGCGAGGAAGATCCCGCCGCCGGCTTGCCGCAGGATGCCGACGAGATCGCCAAGCCGGTGCTGCCGCGGCACGGCCATACGGTGCTGGTCGGCTTCGGCCGGGTCGGCCACCGCGCGGCCGATGCGTTGCGGGATGCTCGGCAGCCGTTCATCGTGATCGAGGATCACGTCGAGGTCGTCGAGGCCCTGTGCGCGGCCGGCACGCCGGCCATCTACGGCAACGCGGCCGCGCCGGGCATGCTGGACGCGGCGCATATCGCCGGCGCGCGCTATCTGCTGGTCGCCATTCCTGAGGTGCTGGAAGCCGGCCAGATCATCGAGCATGCCCTGAAAATCAATCCGAAACTGCATATCATCGCGCGTTCGCACACGGAGGCCGAAACCGCGCACCTGGAAGGCCACGGTGCCACCGAGATCATCATCGGCGAGCAGGAAATCGCCAATTGCATGGTGGCGCGGGTTACCGCTGGGGCCGCGCTGCAGGGCGGACACTAGATTATGAGTAAAACTCGAATAATAGAATTAGGATAAATCGGGTTTTTCGAACTTTGCATCCTATATAAGATGGATTTTTCTTATATAGGATTTCTTATGATCGATCTTCTGTACCGTTCCCCGCTCCTGCGGCCATCGACCGCCGAATTGAAAGAATCGGAACCAAACGACGGCAAGAAGTGCAGATTGGAAATCCATGCGGAATTGAACCGATGGGAAAAAGAAGGGCCAAGGGACGAGCAACGCGATATCGCGGTAAGGCGCATCAAGGACAGTTTCGATCGCGAGACTTCCTATCTGGACTTGTCCGGCCTCGGCTTGCGCAGCCTGCCGATCCTGCCGCTTTCCCTGCGCATGATCGTCCTCGATAACAATCGATTGACATCGGATATCGTCCTGCCGGCGAATCTGGAAAAGCTGCTGATGGCCAATAATTTATTGGAATCGTTGCCCGCGTTTGGGATATCGATGCGGCATCTCGATGTGCGCGGCAATCTGCTTGCGTCCATCTCCGACCTGTCGTATGCGGAGCAGCTGGAAACGCTGTTGATCGGCGACAACAAATTGGAATCGATGCCCACGGTTCCGGAATCGATACGGCATCTCGATGCGAGCGGCAATGCGGGTATCGCCATTCCTGACATGTCGTATGCAAGGCAACTGGAAACGCTGGTGCTCAGGCGTAACAAACTGGACTCCTGGCCGGCGATCCCGGCATCGATCCGGCATATCGATGTGTACGACAATGAATTTATTTCCATCCCCGACTTGTCGTATGCGCATCTGGAAACGCTGGTGATCGGCAAGAACGCATTGGAATCGTTGCCCATGATTCCCGTATCGACGCAGCATCTCGATGCCGGCGACAATCTGCTTGCCGCCATCCCTGACTTGTCGTATGCGAAGAATTTGCAAGACATCGATTTGAGCGACAACGCGCTGACGGAAATCCCCGGCTCGCTCCTGCACGTCAGGAAAATCAATCTTCAGACCAATTGCATCAGCGAAGTCGAGGAGCGGATCAGGGAGATGCCTTTGGGGAATCGCATCAATCTGAAGCAAAACCCGTTGTCGGAGGCGTCGCGGCTCTTTTTGCGTCGCTACGTGAAGCGCTTGGCGAAGCTTCCCGAATACCGAAAATCGCTGGCGGAATGGCGTCCGGCCGGCACCAATTCGATGCTGGATCAACACCGTGCGGAGAACGGCGAGATGACGCCGGGTTGGGACCGCATCATCATGGACATCGATAGCAAGGTAAAAGTTTTTTTCGGATTTTTGTCCAGGTTGCGCAAGACATCCAATGCCGAGAGCAGGGGGTTCCGCGACCGGATCTGGACTTTGTTGGAGCGTATCGCCGCCAGTCCCAACCTGCGTAAAGCGGCGTTCGATGCCGCATGGGATGCGACCGAGTCATGCAGCGACCGCATACTGCAGACATTGACCAAAATGGAAATGGCCTGTCTCGGCGATGACGTGCGCGAAGGACGATACGATGGCCGGATACCGGAATTGATCGAGGCGGCAAGAAAGGTATTCCGGAACGAATGCCTGGACGAGATTGCCGTCCAAAAAATCAACGCGCTGGTCGCCGAAAA
>DASYEK010000012.1:0-52326 GCA_036499085.1 Herbaspirillum sp.
ACCCAGGTTGACGACGTTGCTGCCGGCGCTTTGCGCGGCGGCAGGCAAAGAAAAAGCCGCGAATACGGACAGGGCGGCGGCGCAGGATACAGCTTTGAATGTTGATGTCATTTATTTGTCTCCAAAATATTTTGGTGGGCCTGGACTTGGCGAATATGTTTTCGCTCTACATAATTCACTGATACTAAATAAAAGAACGGGCGTGCTATTCTTTAGCGGTAACTATGGCAGGTTTGTAAGAGTTTGTATAGCGCGTGTCTTTTTTTGGCAACCAATCCGATTGCCACGGGAGAAATTGCTATTTTTTCGCTGCGGCGAGGCGCGATAGCCACCCTGCCGAATCGAACGCAGCGCGCCGCAAGCGGTCATTGACGCCCTGCCAGGCCGCTTCGGCAGGCGGCGCTTCGACCACGATCAGATCGGCGCCTACGCCGTCCATGGCGCGCAAGGCCGAATACAGGCCATGCGCATAGCCGGCCGCATTGGCAGGCAACGCTATGGCGGCCAGGGCCAATACGGCGGGCGAGCGATGGTAAATCAGCGCCATGGTCTTGCCGGCGTCATGCAGTTGCCGCGCGACCGCATCGAGACGATCTGCGCCCACCAGAACAACCGGCGTAGCCGGTGCGTAATGCGCATCCAGCGTGCCGGAAGCGCGCGGCGCGGCGGCGTCCGGCGCATTCGGCGCCACGCCCAGCACCTCGGCGATTTGCGCGGCCGATATATGTCCGGGACGCAGCAGCGCCACGCCATGCGTGCCTGCGCGCGATACATCCAGAATGGTCGATTCGATGCCGACCTCGCTCTGGCCGCCGTCCAGAATGCAGGCGATCGCCTGGGCGTCGACGCCGTTGAATTCATCGCGCACATGTTGCGCCGTGGTCGGGCTGACGTGGCCGAATTTATTGGCCGAGGGGCCGGCGACACCGCCCCGGCCCCGCTTGAATTCGCGCAGCAATGCCTGCGCAACGGGATGCGACGGACAGCGCACGCCCACCGTATCCTGGCCGCCGGAAACCGCATCGGGAATATGCGCCGCGCGCGGCAGGATCAGTGTCAACGGACCCGGCCAGAAGGCATCGATCAACTGCCGCGCCGCCGCCGGCACGGCGCCGCTCCAATAAGCGACATCGGCCTCCGGCGCAATATGCACGATCACCGGATGATTCGCGGGCCTGCCCTTGGCGGCGTAGATGGCCGCGATGGCGGCGGGATTTTCGGCGTCGCCGCCCAACCCATACACGGTCTCGGTGGGAAACGCCACCAGGCCGCCGGCTTCCAGCGCGCGGGCGGCAAGCACGATATCGGACGAAGGGATTTCCGGCATGGGCATGATGTCGCGGTCCGCCCGCTTACAGCGCAATGCCGAGCAATGCGCAAGCCTTGGCAAACTGCTGCTGCGCCTGTTTCAGCGTCGGCGCCACGAAGGTGATGTGGCCCATCTTGCGGCCCCGGCGCGCCTGTGTCTTGCCATACAGGTGCAGATGGGCACCGGGCAAGGCCAGGATACGGTCCCAGTGCGGTTCGCGTGCCGGCACGGCCTCATCCGCATCGTCCGCGCCTTCAAACCAGACGTCGCCGAGAATATTCAGCATCACCGCCGGCGAATGCTGGCGCGTATCGCCCAGCGGCAGCCGCGCCATGGCGCGCGCCTGCTGCTCGAACTGGCTGGTGATGCAGGCATCGATGGTGTAGTGGCCGCTGTTATGCGGACGCGGCGCCATCTCGTTGACCACCAGCGAACCATCCTTGAGCACGAAGAATTCAATGCACAGGACGCCGACGTAAGCCAGCTTGGCCACGATCGACAACGCCGCGTCCTGCGCCAGCCGCGCGCTTTTCGCGCTGACATTGGGACCGGGCACCGTGGTGCTGAACAAGATGCCGTCGCGATGCACGTTTTCGGCAATCGGATAGACCACCGCTTCGCCCGCCGCGCCGCGCGCCACCAGCACCGACACTTCATAGGCCAGCGGCAGCATTTTCTCGAGTACGCACGGCACGCCTTGCATGTCGTCGAACGCGCTGCGCAATTGCTCGCGCGTGGCAACCCGTACCTGCCCCTTGCCGTCGTAGCCGAGACGCACGGTTTTCAGGATGCCGGGCAGCAGATCGTCCGGCACGGCATCGATATCGGCCGCACGCAGAATGGCGCGATGCGGCGCCGGCAGCACGCCCGAATCGACACTGCATGCGGTGAAAAATCGTTTCTCGGCAAGGCGGTCCTGCGCCACCGAAACGGAAGCGGCCTCCGGCGCCACCAGGCTGTGACGGGCCAGGCGCGCGAGACTCTCGGCCGATACGTTTTCAAATTCGGTGGTGACGGCCGCGCACAGGTCCGACAAGCGGTCCAGCGCTTCATCGTCGTCATAGGCGGC
This sequence comes from Herbaspirillum sp., assembly GCA_036499085.1. Classification (GTDB taxonomy): domain Bacteria; phylum Pseudomonadota; class Gammaproteobacteria; order Burkholderiales; family Burkholderiaceae_D; genus Herbaspirillum. The sequence continues at coordinate 2,379 of DASYEK010000012.1, forward strand.
CTGCAGATGGCGGTCGGCCACTTGAGCGGCGGGACAGTCGGCTTCGGGCTCCAGCGTGGCGACCCGATAGCCTAGCGACTGCGCGGCTTGCGCGAACATGCGGCCCAACTGGCCACCGCCCATCACGCCCAGCCAGGTCGCCGGCGTGGTGCCGGGATTGACCGGCGCCGCCGGCTGCAACGAACTCAGTGGATTCGGCGCCGTTTGCTGCTTATCGCTCATGACGGCAACTTCATGTCGAGCGCGGCCTGGGTCTGCCGTTCGCGATAGGCGAGCAGGCGCGCGGCCAGGGCGTCGTCGGTGGCGGCCAGCATCGCCACGGCGGCCAGCGCCGCATTGGCCGCGCCGGCTTCGCCGATGGCAAAGGTGGCCACCGGAATGCCCTTCGGCATTTGCACGATCGACAGCAGCGAGTCTTCGCCGCGCAGGTATTTCGACGGCACCGGCACGCCCAGCACCGGCACGATGGTCTTGGCGGCGATCATGCCCGGCAGGTGCGCCGCGCCGCCGGCGCCCGCGATGATCGCGCGCAAACCGCGCGACCGCGCGCTGCCGGCGTAGTCGAACATCTGGTCCGGCATGCGATGCGCGGAAACCACCTGCGCCTCATGCGCGATGCCGAATTCCTTCAGGATCGCCACCGCATGCTGCATCACCTCCCAATCGGACGAAGACCCCATCACCACGCCAACCAGAGGCCCGGCTGCCTCGGCGCCGGCGTCTTTAACCTGTTTTGCATCCTGTGCGCCCGTCGTCGACATGGTTATTCCTTCAGTTTGGCGCCGGTCAGGCGTTCCAGCGCTTCGCGATACTTGGCGCCGGTCTTTTCGATGACGTCGGCCGGCAGTTTCGGCGCCGGCGCGGTCTTGTCCCAGGTCGTGATGGTTTCCAGATAATCGCGCACGAACTGCTTGTCGAACGACGGCGGCGAGATGCCGACGCGATAGCTGTCGGCCGGCCAGAAGCGCGACGAATCCGCGGTCAGCACTTCGTCCATCAGGTGCAGGCCGCCATGATCGTCGAGGCCGAATTCGAATTTGGTGTCGGCGATGATGATGCCGCGCGTTGCCGCGTAATCGGCGGCGGCCTTGTACAGCGCGATGCTGATGGCGCGCATTTTGCCGGCCAGCTCGGCGCCGATGCGTTGCTCCATGTCTTCGAAGCTGATGTTCTCGTCATGCTCGCCCAAATCGGCCTTGGCCGCCGGCGTGAAAATCGGTTCGGCCAGCTTGGCGGCCTGTTGCAGGTCGGCCGGCAGCGTGATGCCGCAGACCGCGCCGGTTTCCTGGTAATCCTTCCAACCGGAGCCGATCAGATAACCGCGCACCACGGCCTCGACCAGGATCGGCTTCAAACGCTTGGCCACCACGGCGCGTCCGCGCACCTGTTCGATCTCCTCGGGCGCCACCACCGATTCGGGCGCGATGCCGGTCAGATGATTCGGCACCAGCGCGCTCAATTGCTCGAACCAGAAATCGGACATCTGATTCAGGACCTTGCCCTTGCCCGGAATCGGCTCGTTCATCACCACGTCGAAGGCGGACAGGCGATCGGTGGTCACGATCAGGATCTTGTCGTCGCCGACCGCGTAGTTGTCGCGCACCTTGCCGCGGCCGAGCAGGGCAAGTGAATTGATGGAGGATGCATACAGACTGGTCATAATGTTCTCAACGGATGACGAGGTGGGCAAAAAAAAGATTGCGATCTAATGCAAGCGACGCCGCGCTGCCGAAAACGGCGAGCGCGGCGTCGATTGGCCGGACAGGATTACTGAACGATTTGCGACAGTGCGCCGCTCTTGTACTTCTCGGCGATTTTTTCCAGCGGCACCGGCTTGATCTTGCTGCCCTGGCCTTCGCAGCCGAACGCCAGGTAGCGCGCCTTGCAGACCATCTTGGCCGCTTCGCGCGCCGGCTTCAGATAATCGCGCGGATCGAACTTGCTCGGGTTTTCGGCCAGGTAACGGCGGATCGCGCCGGTCATCGCCAGGCGGATATCGGTATCGATATTCACCTTGCGCACGCCGTGCTTGATGCCCATCTGGATTTCTTCGACCGGCACGCCGTAGGTTTCGCGCATGTCGCCGCCGAATTCGCGGATCTCGGCCAGCAATTCCTGCGGCACCGAGGACGAGCCGTGCATCACCAGGTGCGTATTCGGGATGCGCGCATGGATTTCCTTGATGCGCTCGATCGCCAGGATATCGCCGGTCGGCTTGCGCGAGAACTTGTAGGCGCCGTGCGAGGTGCCGATGGCGATCGCCAGGGCGTCGCATTGTGTGCGCTTCACGAAGTCGGCGGCCTGCCCCACGTCGGTCAGCAACTGCTCGCGCGTCATGGTGCCTTCGGCGCCGTGGCCGTCTTCCTTGTCGCCCTTCATGGTTTCCAGCGAACCGAGCACGCCCAGTTCGGCTTCCACGGTAACGCCGATCACATGCGAAAACTCGACCACCTTGCGCGACACTTCCAGGTTGTACTCATAGCTGGCGACCGACTTGCCGTCTTCTTCCAGCGAGCCGTCCATCATCACCGAGGTGAAACCGGATTTGATCGCGGCCATGCAGACCGCCGGCGATTGGCCGTGGTCCTGGTGCATCACGACCGGGATATGCGGATACGCTTCCACGGCCGCTTCGATCAGGTGGCGCAAAAACGCCTCGCCGGCGAATTTGCGGGCGCCCGCGGAAGCCTGCATGATCACCGGCGCGCCGGTTTCATCGGCGGCCTGCATGATGGCGGTAACCTGCTCAAGATTATTGACATTGAACGCAGGCAGGCCGTAGCCGTTTTCGGCGGCATGGTCCAACAATTGACGCATGGATACGAGAGGCATGGTAATTCTCCAAATAACAAAAACTAGTATTCGCCGATCTTCATGATCTTCATCGCATTGGTGCCGCCGACCTGTCCGATCGGCTCTCCCCATGTGACGACGATCAGATCGCCCTTCTGCACGACGCCTTGCGCCAGCAGCAATTCCTGAACGCTCTTCAATACTGCCTCGAGATCTTTCGACTGGGCCAGCTCGAAGGTGCGCACGTTGCGGTACAGCGCCGCCTTGCGGCAGGTCGCCAGGTTCGGCGTGATCGCAAAGATCGGCACATTGATGTTGTGCCGGCTCATCCACAATGCGGTCGAACCGGATTCGGTCAATGCCGCGATCGCCTTCACGCCCAGATGATAGGCCGTGAACAGCGCGCCGTAGGCGATCGACTGGTCGATGCGGGTGAACTGCATGTTGAGGAAATCGGCATCGAGCTTGCATTCCTCGAACTTTTCCGCTTCCAGGCAAATCGCCGCCATTGCTTCCATCGTCTCGACCGGATAGCGGCCCGAGGCGGTTTCGGCCGAGGTCATCACGGCGTCGGTGCCGTCCAGCACCGCATTGGCCACATCCGACACTTCGGCGCGCGTCGGCACCGCATTGACGACCATCGATTCCATCATCTGGGTCGCGGTGATCGTCAGCTTGTTCGATGCGCGCGCCATCTTGATCATGCGCTTCTGCAAACCCGGCACGGCGGCATTGCCGACTTCCACCGCCAGATCGCCGCGCGCCACCATGATGCCGTCTGAAGCGTCCAGGATCTCCTGCAGCGCCGGAATCGCCTCGGCGCGCTCGATCTTGGCAATCAGCATCGGCTTGTGTTCGTAAGGTTCGCCGGCCAGATCGGCCAACTGGCGCGCCATCTGCATGTCGGACGAGTTCTTCGGGAACGACACGGCCAGGTAATCGGCCTGGAAGCTCATCGCGGTCTTGATGTCTTCCATGTCCTTGGTGGTCAGCGCCGGCGCGGTCAAGCCGCCGCCCTGCCGATTGATCCCTTTGTTGTTCGATAGTTCACCGCCGATCTTGACAACGGTATGGATTTCGTTGCCGATCACGCGTTCCGTGGTCAGCACCAGCAGCCCGTCGTTGAGCAGCAGCACGTCGCCCGGCTTCAGATCGCGCGGCAGGCCCTTGTAGTCGAGGCCGACGCGATCCTGGTTGCCGATTTCGCAATCGGCGTCGAGGATGAATTTGTCGCCGCTTTTCAGCTCGACCTTGCCGTTTTCGAATTTGCCGACACGGATCTTCGGTCCCTGCAGGTCGGCCATGATGGCAACCTTGCGGCCGCATTCGTCGGCCACCTCGCGCACCAGCGCGGCGCGATCGATATGATCCTGGGCCTTGCCGTGCGAAAAGTTGAGGCGGACGACATCGACGCCGGCGCGGATCATCCGCATCAGTATGGCCCGGTCGCTTGAAGCAGGACCGATTGTGGCGACAATCTTGGTAGCTCTATCCATGGTATTTCTTTCCCATTGCTATTTTGATGACAGCGCAAGCGGCATCCCTGCCGCCCTGCGCCCGGTTTTTGTCAAGCTGCCCTGTTGTCGTGTATCCGCCATTTACTGCACCTGCTTTATTATTATTTACCGCGATCATTCACTACGCTTACGACTGCAATTGCCTCTCGCGGCCATCAACCGCGCTGCTGCAAGATCTCGACCGCCGGCAAGGTCTTGCCTTCCAGGAACTCCAGGAAAGCGCCGCCGCCGGTGGAGATGTAGCCGATCTTGTCGGCGATATCGTATTTGGCGATCGCCGCCAGCGTGTCGCCGCCGCCGGCGATCGAAAAGCCGTTCGAAGCCGCGATCGCCTGCGCCAGGCGCTGCGTGCCGTGGCTGAACTGGTCGAATTCAAACACACCGACCGGACCGTTCCAGACGATGGTGCCGGCCTTGGCGATCTGCGCCGCCAGGATTTCGGCGGTTTCAGGCCCGATATCGAAAATCATGTCGTCGTCGGCCACTTCATTGGCGCGCTTGATCGTGGCCACCGCGTCGGCCGCGAAGGCCTTGCCGCAGATCACGTCGACCGGGATCGGCACCGTGGCGCCGCGCTTGGCCATCAGCTCGATGATCGCGCGCGCTTCGTCCAGCAAGTCCGGCTCGGCCAGCGACTTGCCGATCTTCAAGCCCGACGCCAGCATGAAGGTATTGGCGATGCCGCCGCCAACGATGAGGTTATCGACCTTATCCGACAAGGCTTTCAGGATCGACAATTTACTGGATACCTTGGAACCGGCCACGATCGCCACCATCGGGCGCGCCGGGGCGGACAATGCCTTGCCCAGCGCATCCAGTTCGGCCGCCATCAGCGGGCCGGCGCAGGCGATCGGCGCGAAACGCGCGATGCCGTAAGTCGTGGCTTCGGCGCGGTGAGCGGTGCCGAATGCGTCGTTGACATAGATATCGCACAAGGCCGCGATCTTCTTGGACAGCGCGTCGTCGTTCTTTTTCTCGCCCGGATTGACCCGGCAATTTTCCAGCAGCACGACCTGGCCCGGGGCGACATCGACGCCGTCGACCCAGCCCTGCTTGAGCGGCACCGGCATGCCCAGCAACTCGGAAAGACGCTTGGCGACCGGGGCCAGCGAGTCCTCTGGGCGCAAGGCGCCTTCGACCGGGCGGCCCAGGTGCGACGTCACCATCACGGCGGCGCCAGCCTTCAGGGCCTGCTGGATTGCGGGAATGGATGCCTTAATACGCGTATCTTCGGTGATATTGCCGGCATCGTCCTGCGGAACATTCAGGTCTGCACGGATAAAAACACGTTTTCCTTGCAGCAGATTGGCTGCGATCAAATCGCTGAGTCGCTTAAAAGTCATTGTAGGCAAAAAGGTTATACGGAAAAAAGCGTTATTTTACTCTACGCACGGGGTCAAATCCCGTTTTGGCGATGCATCGGTTTTTACGCAGATTTACCACGCCGCGCCAGGAACGCCGGCAAACGGGCGACAACTTCCGCCGCGCCCTGTGAAGAGTCCCCCGCGCCATTGGAAATGCGCGTTAGAATTGCGCTTTGGCGTGCGCCGGCGACAGCCTGGCTTCGCGCTTATCTCATCAATCTGGAGCGAAATACTATGGCAATGGACGACCTCGACGGCAAAATCTGGAAAGACGGCAAGCTGCTGGACTGGCGCGACGCGAAAATCCACGTTCTGACGCATAGCTTGCACTATGGCATGGCCGTTTTCGAGGGTGTGCGCGCTTATGAGACAGCGCAGGGCAGCGCCGTATTCCGCTTGCAGGAACATACCAAACGCCTGTTCAATTCCGCCAAGATCTTCCAGATGCAGGTGCCGTTCGACATGCAGACCATCGTCGACGCCCAACTCGAAGTGTTGCGTGAAAACAAGCTGGCCTCGGCCTATATCCGTCCGCTGATCTGGATCGGCTCGGAGAAGATGGGCATTGCCGCCAAGAGCAACACCGTGCACGTGGCGGTCGCGGCCTGGTCGTGGGGCGCCTACCTGGGCGACGACGGCCTGAACAAGGGCATCCGCGTCAAGACTTCGTCGTTCAGCCGGCATCACGTGAATGTCTCGATGGTGCGCGCCAAGGCCAGCGGCTATTACATCAATTCGATCCTGGCCAACCAGGAAGCGCTGACCGACGGCTACGACGAGGCTCTGCTGCTGGACACCGACGGCTATGTATCCGAAGGCTCCGGCGAAAACGTCTTCATCGTCAAGAACGGCAAGTTGTATACGCCGGACCTGGCCTCCTGCCTGGACGGCATCACGCGCGACGCCGTGGTCACGATCGCGCGCGACCTCGGCTTCGAAGTCACCGAGAAACGCATCACGCGCGACGAAATGTACTGCTGCGACGAAGCCTTCTTCACCGGCACCGCCGCCGAAATCACGCCGATCCGCGAACTCGACAATCGCGTCATCGGCGACGGCAAGCGCGGCCCGGTCACGACCCAGATCCAGGCGCTGTTCTTCGACGTGGTCAAGGGCAAGCAGGATAAATACAAGCACTGGCTGACGCCGTATTGATCCGGCGGCCAAACCATTCGCTATCCGTCATTCACTGGAATTCACTGGAGATTTGCATGAGCACCACTTCAAGCCCCGCCGTCGAACTCGACGCCAAGGACCTGCCGGCCTTTTGTCCGAACAAGAACATGACCAACTGGTCTTCGCATCCGCGCGTGTTTCTTGAAATCGATGCGCACGGCCACGCCAAGTGTCCATACTGCGGCACCGAGTATCAGATGAAAGCCGGCGCGGTCGTCCACGCCCACTGATTCGCGACGCCACCGGGAGCCGCCATGCCACGCGCCAAATTGATCCACGGATCCGCCGACGACATCGAGGCCGCGTATTACGATGCGCTGGCCCGCGCCGACCTGAATGCGCTGATGCTGCTGTGGGCCGACGACGACGAAATCGTCTGCATCCATCCCAGCGCGCCGCGCCTGGTCGGCCACGACGCCATCCGCGCCTCCTGGGAAGCGATCTTCGCGCATGGCGGCCTGCATATCCAGCCGCAGCGCCTGCATGCCACGCAGAACGTCATGAGCGCGGTGCATAACCTGATCGAGAACGTGCATCGCGAAGGCCATGCCGCGGTCGACGTGCATGTGCTGGCCACCAACGTCTACATGAAAACCGCGCACGGCTGGCGCATGGTGATCCACCACGCCTCGGTGGCCGAAGGCAGCGCACCGCTGGAACATGTCGGCACCGCGGTGCTGCATTGAAGAGCTTGCAGCAAAATCGACCTGGCGTTGTTGCTTCTCCTTGCCGTGCAATCGCACTGTCTGCGTCGGCGCGCCTAGCCATCTTGATTTTGCAATAACCTCCAAGTAGGCGCCGCACAACGAACCGAAGCGGTTTGCTGTAGTCTTATCGGCATCGGACGCGTTCCGCGAGGGAATGCGCATTGCCGGGTTCCCGGCTCCTTTTTCGAGGCCATCATCGATTCGCCGTCAGCCATCTTGTCCATACCGTACCGCGCGCCGAGCTGGCTGCCGGGCGGCCATCTGCAAACCATTTATCCAGCCCTGTTCGTTCGCAAGCCCGCCATCGGCTACCGGCGCGAGCGCTGGACCGCGCCGGACAGCGATTTCATCGACATCGACTTCATCGACGGCCGGCCGGGCCAGCCGTTGCTGGTGATGTTCCACGGCCTGGAAGGATCTTCCGACAGCCACTACGCACGCGCCATGATGGCCACGGCGGCGGCAATGGGATGGTCCGGCGCCGTGCCGCATTTTCGCGGCTGTTCCGGCGAGATCAACCTGGCGCCGCGTTTCTATCATTCCGGCGACGCCGAGGAAATCGACTGGATCATGCGCAAGCTGGCAGTGCATGCAGGCAATATCGGCGCCGGCAAGCTGTATGCCGTCGGCATCTCGCTGGGCGGCAATGCCCTGCTGCGCTGGCTTGGCGAATTCCAGCATGAGGCCGAGCTCGTCGACGCCGCCTGCGCCATTTCGGCGCCGCTGGACCTGGCCGGCGGCGGCGCGGCGCTCGGCAAGGGATTCAACCGCCTGTATGCACAGAATTTCCTGCGCACCATGCGCGCCAAATCGCTCTCCAAGCTGGAGCAGTTTCCGACGCTGTTCGACCGCGACCGCCTGATGCAGGCGCGCGACCTGTACACCTTCGACAACATCGTCACCGCGCCGCTGCACGGTTTCCGCGACACCGACGACTACTGGCATCGCGCCAGCGCCAAACATGTACTTGGCGACATCACCGTGCCGACGCTGGTGCTCAATGCCCGCAACGATCCTTTCCTGCCCCCGCGGCATCTGCCGCGCAAGGCCGCGCCGTCGGTGCGGCTGGCCTACCCGGAACAGGGCGGCCATGTCGGCTTTCTGTCGGCGCGTCCGATCGGGCCGGCCGGCATGCTGGGCTGGCTGCCGCGGCAGACGGTAACGTTCCTGCAAGGCGCGCAAGACATTTTGGCCGCCGCCGACGAGGGAGGCCTGCGCCATGGATGACATCGTCGCCCAGGCGCTCAAGAAATGGCCGAACGTGCCGCATTGCTACGGCTGGCTGGCGCTGGATGCGCGCGGGCGCTGGCGCATGCGCGACCAGCATGCGCAGGACAACGATCTGCCCGGCGACAAGATCATGCATGCCGCGCTGATCGGCTTCATCGAGCGCAACGTCGATTGCGACGCGCAAGGGCGCTGGTATTTTCAGAACGGTCCGCAGCGGGTGTATATCGACCTGGCGCTGACGCCCTACATCGTCCGCACGGATCCGCAACATGGCTTCGTCCTGCATACCGGCGCGGCGCTGGAAAATATCGAACGGGCCTGGTTCAGCGACGCCGGCTGCCTGTTGCTTGAATTCACGGACGCCAACGGCAAAAAAACCGTGGCCGCGCTGGACGATCGAGACCTGGCCCAATGCCTGCCGATGTTGCGCATCGACGGCGCACCGCTGGACGATGCGAACGAAGGACAATTGCTGGAATGGATGCAAGCCGCCGATGGCGCCAGTGCCGATGTCGATGCCGATGCCGATTTTTCCGCGCCGACCTTGCGCCATGAAGGGCGAGACCTTCCGGTATCCCATATCGCCCAGGCCGATGTGCCGCGGCATTTCGCCTTCGTATTGCGGCCGCAGCCGTAGGGCGGCTGATCGGGCAATTTATTGCCTGCCCTATTTCTTCTCCGCCTCGACTTCTTCCTTGTATTTCGCTTTCCATTCGCGCTCGCGTGCGTCGATCAGCGACTGATCGTAGAACGTCGCATCGGGCGCCTTGCGCGCAATCGTCAATTGCTGGATCGCCGCCGGCAGCGCCCCGCTCAGTGCATACGATTCCGCCAAGGACAGATGCTGCAAGGCGCGCCGGCCCTGGCCGTCATAGGCCTGCGCCAACAGCTTCTGCACTTGGTCGTCGGAGCGATAAAGCTGCGCCTGGTCGCGTAATTCGGCCACCGCATCGCCATATCGATGCGCGGCGATCAGGGCGCTCGCGTATTGCCGCGCGATCGCGCGCGAAATCGGAAACCTCTTGCGCGCCGCATCGGCCAGCGCGATGGCGTTGTCGAAATTCCTGGCCGCCAGTTCGATCTCGATTTCCGTCCCCGCCAACACCACGCTGACCGCCGGCTGCGGCGAAGCCGCGCGCGCTTCCTTGAGCAAGCCGCGCGCCGCATCCAGGCGATTCTGCCGCAACGCCACCAGCGCCATGCCGTACTTGGACGCCGCGTTCAAGGCAATGCTGTTCTGCGCCAATTGGTTCTGGAAAAATACCTGCGCATCGAGCAGGTCCTGATTGGACTTGCCCTGCAGCACACGCACCCGGGCGCGTATCAGTTGATAGTCGGGATTATCGCGGCGCTGGAAGTAACGCCGGTCGCGAATCCGCGCCTCGATATCGGCGATGCGCTCGCTGGTCAGCGGATGCGTCAGCAGAAACGGCGGCACCGAATCGTTCATCGAACGCGAAGCGGTTTGCAGCCGGCCGAAAAACGCCACCATGCCGGAGGTATCGAAACCGCCCTCCGTCAGTATCTGGAGCCCGACCCGATCGGCCTCGCGTTCCGCGTCGCGGCTGAAATTCAGTTGCCGCTGCACCGCCAGCCCGGTGCCGCCCATCATCACGCCCATTCCGACATCCGAACTGGAGCGCATGGTCAAGGCGCCCAGCAGCATCGAGGCCAACTGGATGATCGAATTGTATTTGGCCTGGCCGACCATGCGCGCGATATGGCGTTGCGCGACGTGGCCGATTTCATGCGCCAGCACCGACGCCAGTTCCGATTCGCTTTGCGCCGCCAGGATCAGCCCGGAATGCACGCCGATGAATCCGCCCGGCAAGGCAAAGGCATTGAGCACGGGATCGCGCATTACAAAGAAGAAAAAATCGTAGTCCGCCTCGCCGCGCACGTCGGGCCGGGCCGCCACCAGGGTACCGCCGAAGTCATGCAGGTATTCCAGCAACGGCGCGTCGTCCAGGTAATCGCCGTCGCTCCGGATATCGCGCATGATTTCCTCGCCGACCTTGCGCTCGAAGATGGGCGAAAGCGCCTCGCGCTCGGTATCGCCCAGCGTCGGCAGGCTCTGCGCCTGCAACGCGGCGGGAATGGGAGACAGCAGGGAAACGGTCAACAACGCCAGCGGCAAGCCTGTACGAAGTTTCGGCAACAGGGACATAGACTGAAATCTTGAATTGGGACGAAATACGAATGCTATGATACTAACGCAACCGGCGGTAGATGTCGCATTTCGCACTGTGGCGCCGTGCCGTTATCGATTCGCCCTTCCTTTCATTTCCTGTTTGCTTCACCTAGCGCTTATGTCCACCTCTGAAAACAAATCCGATACCCCATCCGATGCAGCCAACGCCGGCCTGAATCATTTCGACGCCGGCGGGCAGGCGCATATGGTCAACGTCGGCGATAAAGCCGATACGCAGCGCACGGCAACGGCCGCCGGCACGATCCGCATGCAGTCGGCGACGCTGAAGATCATTGCCGAAGGCAGCGCCAAGAAAGGCGACGTTCTGGGAATCGCCCGCATCGCCGCGATCATGGCGACCAAGCGCACCAGCGACCTGATCCCGCTATGCCATCCGCTGGCGTTGACACATGTATCGGTGGCGTTTGATATCGATGAAGCGGCCAGCAGTATCGGATGTACGGTGGAGGTGCGCACGGTCGGGAAGACCGGCGTGGAAATGGAAGCATTGACAGCGGTGCAGATCGGGCTGCTGACGATTTACGATATGTGCAAGGCTGTCGATCGCGGGATGGTGATGGGGGATGTGCGGGTGCTGGAGAAGCATGGGGGGAAGTCGGGAGATTGGAGTGCGAAGGTTTAAACCTGCCCATTTGAATGATTTCATAAATAATTCCATTTCTCCCGGGCTGGCTCAATCCGGCATGGCGGCGGCGCAATCGGACTTGAAACAGTCGAGATATGGCGAACCGCCATCGCCGAAGTAAATGTATTAATCCAATCATTCCTGTAACGACATGTAATACCCGTCAACTCTGCCGGTGCCGCTCCCGTTCTTTGCCTCAGAACTCAAATATTTGAGCTCATTAATAACCTGAGGAGATTTAAAGATGAACAAGTTAATCGCTGCACTGATCGCTGGTCTGTTCGCTACTTCCGTTTTTGCACAAGCTACTGCGCCAGCCGCTCCTGCGCCTGCTCCTACCAAGACCATGAAGGCTGAATCGAAGGAAACCAAGGCTGACGTGAAAGCGGACGCCAAGGCAGCGAAGGCCGATGCCAAGGCAGACGCCAAGGTCGCCGACGAGAAAGCAGACGCCACGGTAAGCAAGGCCAAGGCGCATCAGAAAGCCGCCAAGACCAAGGCTAAAGCCAAGGCAGATACTGCCGGCGCCAAGGCCGATGCCAAGGTAGACGCAACCAAGTAATCATTGCGTAAATACAAGAAAAGACAGGCGCGTCCTGTCTTTTCTTTTTTCACCATGGCAAAGCTTCCGCTCGTTATTCGTGCCCGCCCGCATCTCGAAACAAGCACGGTCCCAGCGCCATTCATGATTCAATGAGAATCGGAATTTCATGCATGGAGCCGGTCCGATTACGCGATTTTCTTCCATGACGGCAGAACCTTTTTCGCTTCGCTCTCGGTATATGCCGTCAGAAAACCGCGAATGAAACTCGTGCTTTCCCGCAGATCGGCATGCTGCAACGCCAGGTCTTTCAGAAGACGTTCCGCGACCGCCATATCGTTAAGGCGCCCCAGCGTGTCTTGCAAGCCCGAGAGCGTCTTGATGTAGCGTTTGGCCGCTTTCTTCGGGAGTAGCGACGCAAAGAATTCCGTCGCATAACGCGCTTTCTTGGCCGCAATTCGGACTTTGTGCCGGGCTTCCGGATCGGCATCGCGCAGCTTCTTGCCGCGCTTGAGAAGGCGGTGCTGCGCATGCGACAAGAGATCCTGCGCCAGACCGGGGATCTTGGCCGTCAGTGGTAGGGATGCAGTTTGCGGCAAGGCATGGCGCCAGCCCTGGCGCAGCAGCCAATGGTCGAACTGGCGTATCAAGCCCTGGTATCGCACTGATTTCACGGCACGGGCAGCGATGCCGTGCTGTTCCAATGATTTCGCCGCGGCGGCGGTCTTTATTTCCTGCAACTGGAACACATCGCCTAGCAGACCGGCAATATGCGGCAATGTCGAATCCCGCAATACATCCCAATCGCGGGCAGCGCCCAATTGCTGGCCCAACCAATCCAGGTCTCGTCGTATTTTCCGCGGAAGACTGAAAAAATCCGCAAATAGATCCAGCGCGGAATTCAGCCGGCGCAAGCCGACCCGCATCTGATGCAGGCCTTCAACATCGTCTTGATGCGCCACGGCATCCCTGTTCGCCCGAATCTGATCCAGACAATTACCGGCGATTTCCTGGAAGGCCTGTTCGACGGTCATCCGCCTTGATAATTTTTCTTCTGTTGCCTTGACCGCTTCCATGGCATCGATCCTCTTTCGCCAGCGCCAATCCCTACTGGGAATTCAATCTTCCCCCTCCGGATTTATCGCTGCTATCGGATTCGATGCAGTCTTCGTGTAGGTCAATATCCTTCGACCTCCGACGCCAATTGCATCAGCGGCAATTGGCAGGCGCAAACCGTGCCGGCAATGTTCCGGCAACGAATTCCTTGTTATCCATGGCGCCCGCGGGCGGCAATGCTGCCTTGTTCGCGCCCTGCGCCGCGCATTGCCATTGGATGCCGCTGTTGGTCACGGTCGGCGTCAAAGTCAGCGTAGCATCCTTGTCGACGTTCTGGCTGTAGGTAATGGTCACGATGCCGCCGGCGCCGTTGGTCATCGGCGTCGCGGTGATATTCTGCACATTCTGCGTCGGCACGAAATCCATCAGGGCCAGTTGTTCCTTGGTGAAGGTATTGTTGTTGCTGGCGGCAAGTTCTTCGACTGCGAGCTTGTATGGCGCCGCCAGGTTCAGGCCTTCCGTGACGCGGGTGCGCGTCATGTAATTGCGCAGTTGTGGAATCGCAATCGTGGCCAGGATGCCGATGATCGCCAGTACCATCATCAACTCGATCAAAGTGAAGCCGAGCGACTTGGCGTAAGGCGTTTGCCGGGGCTGCTTGATCGGCGAAGCCGGGCTTTGTGTTGCGGTCATGATTCCATCCTCAGAAAATTTCTTTTTGTGTCGCGGATTATACCGACGGCCGATTGTGCCCGGACCTGTTATTAGTCCGCGACGCGTGCATCCTTTCAGGAATGCGATTGCGATGCCGCGGCAGCCTGTTTCCTGCGCGCCAGGTACGTGCCGGCCACCACCACCACGATCGCCAGCACCACGCCCGGCAAGCTCATGTGCATGCCGAGTCCAGGCACCACGAAATCGTTGGCGATCGGCAGGTTGGCGATCAGCCATGGCGACACGGCGGTATCCGTGAAGATCATGCCGCCGGCCAGATAGCCGAGCAATGCCGCGCCGAGGGTGATGATGATGGGGAAGCGTTCCATCAGGCGCAATACCAGCGTGCTGCCCCAGATGATGATCGGAATACTGACCAGGATGCCGAATACCACCAGCAGGAACTGGTGCTCGCCAGCGGCCTGGGACGCGGCGCTGGCAACGGCCAGCACATTGTCCACGCTCATGACGAGGTCGGCGACGATGATGGTCTTGACGGCGGCAAGCAGGCGATCGCTGCCGGCGATGTCGCCATGGCTGTCGTCGTCCGAAAGCAGTTTGATGCCGATCCACAGCAGCAGCAGGCCACCGATCATTTTGATATAGGGCAAATTCAACAAGGTCACCGCGAACGCGATCAGAACGATCCGAATGCCGACCGCGCCAAAGGTGCCCCAGAGGATGCCGCGCGTGCGCATTTTCGGAGGGAGATTGCGGCATGCCAGGGCGATGACGATTGCGTTGTCTCCGCCCAGCAGGATATCGATCAGAATAATCTGGCCGACTGCGACCCAATTCAAATTCGCTAAAAATTCCATCTTGATCCCTTATTCATCGCTGCCACCCAGCGTCAGCGGCTATTCTAAATGCGACTGCGTCTCGAATACCGTTTTTCCGTAATTTTTATACAAAAAAAAGGAGAGCCGCAAAAGGCCCTCCTTTCCATCTGCAAGACCTGAAATTTGCTTACAGCATCTTCTTCAGCAAACGCGCCATTTCGGATGGATTCTTGGTCACGGTGATGCCGCAGGCTTCCATGATGTCCAGCTTGGCTTGCGCTGTATCGGCGCCGCCGGAAATCAGCGCACCGGCATGGCCCATGCGCTTGCCTGGAGGCGCAGTAACGCCGGCGATGAAGCCGACCACAGGCTTCTTCATGTTGTCCTTGATCCAGTACGAAGCGTTGGCTTCGTCCGGGCCGCCGATTTCACCGATCATGATGACCGCGTCGGTATCCGGATCGTCGTTGAACAGCTTCATGATGTCGATATGCTTCAGGCCGTTGATCGGATCGCCGCCGATGCCGACCGCCGACGATTGACCCAGGCCCAGCGCCGTCAATTGACCCACTGCTTCATAGGTCAATGTGCCCGAACGCGAAACCACGCCGATGCGGCCCTTCTTATGGATGTGGCCCGGCATGATGCCGATCTTGATTTCGTCAGGCGTGATCAGGCCGGGGCAGTTCGGTCCGAGCAGCAGTGTCTTGCTGCCGGCCTTGGCCATGCGGTCTTTCAGCGCCAGCATGTCGCGTACCGGAATGCCTTCGGTAATGCAGATGGCCAGGTCCAGCTCGGCTTCAACGGCTTCCCAGATGGCTGCGGCGGCGCCTGCAGGCGGCACGTAGATGACCGAAACGGTCGCGCCGGTCTTGGCCTTGGCGTCCGCGACGTTTGCGAAAATTGGAATGCCTTCGAAATCTTCGCCGGCCTTCTTCGGATTCACGCCTGCGACGAACGCGGCCTTGCCGTTTGCGTAATCGCGGCACAGACGAGTATGGAACTGGCCGGTCTTGCCGGTAATCCCCTGGGTGATGACTTTGGTATCTTTGTTGATGAGAATCGACATATTAATTCCTTCGCTTATCCGTTAATTACTTGGCCGCCGCGACAACTTTTTGCGCGGCTTCTTCCATGCTGTCGGCTGCAATGATAGGCAGACCCGATTCGGCCAGCAATTTCTTGCCCAGCTCTTCGTTGGTGCCCTTCATGCGCACGACCAGCGGCACATTCAGCGAAACGGCTTTGGATGCGGCGATAACGCCTTCGGCGATCACATCGCAGCGCATGATGCCGCCGAAGATGTTGACGAGGATGGCTTTCAGGCCCGGATTCTTCAACATGATCTTGAAGGCTTCTGTCACTTTCTCTGTCGTGGCGCCGCCGCCGACGTCGAGGAAGTTGGCAGGCTCGCCGCCGAACAGCTTGATGGTGTCCATGGTGGCCATGGCCAGGCCGGCGCCGTTGACCAGGCAGCCGATATTGCCGTCCAGGGAGATGTAGGCCAGGTCGAACTTCGATGCTTCGATTTCGGCCGGATCTTCTTCGTCCAGATCGCGGTAGGCGACGATTTCAGGACGGCGGAACAGCGCGTTCGAATCGAAATTGAACTTGGCGTCCAGGGCGATAACCTTGCCGTCGCCGGTCAGGATCAGCGGGTTGATTTCGGCCAGCGATGCATCGGTTTCCCAGTAGGCCTGGTACAGGCCTTGCAGGTTCTTGCGGCAATCGACCACGGACGCGTCCGGCACGCCGATTTTCTTGGCGATGCTGTCGGCATCGGCGTCGGTCAGGCCGGTGGCCGGATCGATCACGACGGTGTGCAGCAATTCAGGATGGGATTCGGCGACTTCCTCGATGTCCATGCCGCCTTCGCTCGATGCCATCAGCACCACGCGCTGGCTGACGCGGTCGGTCACCAGGCTGACGTACAGTTCTTTCTTGATGTCGGCGCCTTCTTCGATCAGCAGGCGGCGCACTTTCTGTCCTTCGGCGCTGGTCTGGTGCGTGACCAGTTGCATGCCGAGGATCTGTTGCGCGTATTCCTTGACTTGTTCCAGCGATTTCGCGACCTTGACGCCGCCGCCCTTGCCGCGGCCGCCTGCGTGGATCTGCGCCTTCACGACCCAGACTTTGCCGCCCAGCGTTTCAGCGGCCTTGACAGCCTCGTCGACGCTCAGACATGGAATGCCGCGTGGCACGGTGACACCGAACTTGCGGAGGATTTCTTTGCCCTGATACTCATGGATTTTCATGCGAGCTTCCCTTCAGATACTGATTGATATTGAAATTGAACGAACGAAACTGGTGACGATGATGAAACCTGGTCATGCTGGATTGCAGGCCGCCGGTTGCTGTCGCACATGAGGACAGTGGCTATCGCAGATGAGGACGGCGGAATTCGGCGGGAATTAAGGTTTGATAAGGGCATAAGATGCCAGTGGAACGCCATTAATCGTTGCCGCTTGCCAATAGCCGCCGGAATATTTTCCGACAACACCGGTTTGCGGCGCAGCAAAACTGCGAAATTCTAGCACAGCTGGCGCGGCAAGAGCACTTGAACGGCATAGGGAGATTACGTTTCCTCGTCCTCATCCCGCTCCGCGGCGCGCATGGCGGCCTGGATGGCCGGATGGGAAAACCCGCGCTGCTGCAAAAAGCGCATCTGCTTGCCGCGTTCGGCGGCGTCGCGCGGCGGATGAGAGAATTTCTTGCGCCAGACCTCGCGGGCGCGGCCGGCCTCGTCCTGGGCCAGTTCGGCCTTGGCGGCGGCCAGGGTCGCGGCATCGAGCTTATGGCTTTGCAGTTCCATCGTAATGCGGCTGTTGCCGAAACGATGCGCGCGCCGATGCACCAGCGACTCGGCAAAACGGCTTTGGGATTGGAAATTGGCGGCTTCGAGCGTATCCAGCAACGCCTCGATGTCGTCGCCCTCTTCGGCGTAGCGCGCCAGCTTGCGCGCCAGTTCGAGACGGCTGTGCTCGCGCATCGACAGATAACGCAAAGCCCGTGCTTTCAGGCTGAGGGGCGGTCTTGCCATCTCAGTCTAAAAGCACGGGTGGGATGAAACAAAGTTCGGAAACAAGGTCCGAAGCGAACGCAAGCGGGCGCAATGGAATATGGCGAACGCAGCGGATTCAGCCTGGCGATCGAACGCTTACGCGTCCGACTCGGCCGCGTCCGAGGACTCCGTATCCACGTCGGCCGCCTTGCCTGCCTTCGCTGCCTTGGCCGGCTTGGCAGGTTTTTCGCCCTTGATCAAACCCAGTTCCGGTACACCCAATGCGGCGCGCACCTTGTTTTCGATCTCGCGCGACAATTCGGGACGCTCTTTCAGGAAGTTGCGTGCATTGTCCTTGCCCTGGCCAATGCGTTCGCCGTTATAGCTGTACCAGGCACCGGACTTTTCGATAATCTTGGCATCGGAACCGAGGTCGATGATTTCGCCTTCGCGCGATGTGCCTTCTCCATAGAGAATATCGAAGCGCGCTTCCTTGAACGGCGGCGAGACCTTGTTCTTGACGACCTTGACCTTGGTTTCGCTGCCGATGACTTCGTCGCCGGCCTTGATCGAACCGGTGCGGCGGATGTCCAGCCGGACCGAAGCGTAGAACTTCAGCGCATTGCCGCCGGTGGTGGTTTCAGGGCTGCCGAACATCACGCCGATCTTCATGCGGATCTGATTGATGAAGATCACCATGGTATTGGTGCGGTTGATGCTGCCGGTCAGCTTGCGCAGGGCTTGCGACATCAAACGCGCTTGCAGGCCGGGCAGCGAATCGCCCATGTCGCCTTCAATTTCTGCGCGCGGGGTGAGCGCCGCCACGGAGTCGATGACGATCAGGTCGACGCCGCCGGAACGCACCAGCGCATCCGTGATTTCCAATGCCTGTTCGCCGGTGTCCGGCTGCGAAATCAGCAGCTCGGACAGGTTCACGCCCAGCTTTTGCGCGTAGCCGACGTCGAGCGCATGTTCCGCATCGATAAACGCGCAGGTGCCGCCGAGCTTTTGCATTTCGGCGATGGCCTGCAGGGTCAGCGTGGTCTTACCCGACGATTCCGGACCGTAGATTTCGATGACGCGGCCGCGCGGCAGGCCGCCGACGCCCAGTGCGATATCCAGGCCCAGCGAACCGGTGGAGACGACGGCGATTTCCTCGACAACGACGCCGTCCTCCATGCGCATCACCGAGCCCTTGCCGAATTGCTTTTCGATTTGCGCCAAAGCGGCGGCCAGCGCCTTGCTCTTTTCCGACGCGTCGACGGGTTTCTTATCGTTCATAAAATGGTCTTTCAGCAAAGGGAGATCGGGATTTTCGTCAGGCAAACAGCACTGTATAAAAAAACAGTGATTTATGCAAGCCTAATTTCGCTAATTTCGTTTTGCCTGATCGGCGGCTCGATTCCGTCACCCGAATCGCCTTCCAATCAAGGAATCGGGCCATTATAAATCGCACTGCGGCGTACCGGTCATTCATCCACTCCTACGCGGGTACCGCGTCGAAAGGCCGATTTCGGTGTCGATGCGACATAAAAATCACCGCAGCCCCGCATGGCACCGCGAAAACCGTCCGCAAACCGGGCGGCGCCAGGCCGCCGCGAATCCGAATCGGAGCGGTCGCAATCGCACATGTGAATCCACCGAAACACCGCTGCACCATTTTCAGGCGGGACTGCCGCAAGAAGGTTCCAAACAGGTTCAAACGATCCATTACGGCGCACCGCCCTTTTTGGGCGATGCCGGCCATGTGCTTCGATGACGCCGGCATTGCCCCGGCGGCCAGCGTGCAATATCGATGGCATGGTGTTTGCTTATATCCCTGGCAGGATCAATGACGATCCACAAAATTCACGCAGGTCCAATGTCGGGCCTGCAAGGACAACGGCGTCCGCTCGGCATGGGCTTTTGCAACCATGCGGAGCGGACGCTTTTTGTTTGCGCGAACATTTATCGCTCAGGGAGCCAAGCATCATGAAAATCGTCGTCATCGGCCACGGCATGGTCGGTCATAAATTCCTGGAAAGCCTGGTCGACAGCGGCATGCCGGCGCTGCAAGTCACTGTCCTGTGCGAGGAGCCGCGGCCGGCCTACGACCGCGTGCACCTGTCGGATTTCTTCGCCGGCAAGTCGGCCGAGGATCTGTCGCTGGCGCCGGCCGGCTTTTTCGAACGCAACAATGTGCTGCTGAAGCTCAATGCACGCGCCGCCGGCATCGACCGCGCCGCCAGGACCGTCACGGTCAATACCGGCGAAGTGCTGTCCTACGACAAGCTGATCATGGCGACCGGCTCCTATCCGTTCCTGCCGCAATTGGAGGGCAACGATCGCAAGGACTGTTTTGTCTACCGCACCATCGAGGACCTGGAAGCGATGCTCGAATGCGGCCGGCGCGCCAGGTCCGGCGTGGTGGTCGGCGGCGGCCTGCTGGGGCTGGAGTGCGCCAAGGCCCTGCGCGACATGGACCTGGAAACGCATGTCGTCGAATTCTCGCCGCGCCTGATGGCGGTGCAGGTCGACGAGGGCGGCGGCCGCGTGCTGCGCAAGAAAATCGAAGACCTGGGCGTGACCGCGCATACGCAAAAGAACACGCTGGCGATCGTCGACGGCGAACACGCCACGCACCGCATGAACTTCGCCGACGGCAGCCATCTGGAAACCGACATGATCGTGTTTTCGGCCGGCATCCGTCCGCGCGACGAACTCGCGCGCGCCGCCGGCCTGGAAGTCGGGCCGCGCGGCGGCATTGCGATCGACAACAGTTGCCTGACTTCCGATCCCGACATCTACGCCATCGGCGAATGCGCGCTGTGGGGCGGCCAGATCTTCGGCCTGGTGGCGCCAGGCTATGAAATGGCGCGTATCGCGGCCAGGCACCTGGTCGGCGAGAGCGGCGAATTCAAGGGCGCCGACATGAGCACCAAGCTCAAGCTGATGGGCGTGGACGTGGCCAGCATCGGCGATCCGCACGGCAAAGCCGACGGCAGCCGTTCGTATCAGTTCACCGATGAGCGCAAACAGATCTACAAGAAAATCGTGGTGTCGGATTGCGGTAAATACCTGCTGGGCGGCGTGATGGTGGGCGACGCCAGCGAATACGGCACGCTGCTGCAGATGATGCTGAACCGGATCGAACTGCCGGCCTCGCCGGAATTCCTGATCCTGCCGCAAGCCGACGGCAATGCCAAACCCGGCCTGGGGGTGGACGCCTTGCCGGAAGGCGCGCAGATCTGTTCCTGCAACGACGTGTCCAAGGGCGCGATCTGCGCAGCGGTGCGCGACGGCGCCACCTCGATCGGCGCGGTCAAGCGCTGCACCGCCGCCGGCACTTCGTGCGGCGGCTGCGTTTCGCTGGTGACGCAGATCATGAAATCCGAAATGAAGAAGCAAGGCATGACGGTCGACAACCATGTCTGCGAACACTTTGCCTATTCGCGCCAGGAGTTGTATCACCTGGTGCGCGTGGGCGGCATCAAGTCGTTCGATGCCCTCCTGGCGCAGCACGGCAAGGGCCTCGGCTGCGATATCTGCAAGCCGCTCGCGGCCAACGTCCTGGCGTCTTGCTGGAACGACTTCGTGCTTAAAAAGGAGCATGCCAGCCTGCAGGACAGCAACGATTATTTCCTCGGCAATATCCAGAAGGACGGCACCTATTCGGTGGTGCCGCGCATGGCCGGCGGCGAAGTCACGGCCGACGGCCTGATCGCCATCGGCCATATCGCCAAGAAGTACGGCCTGTACACCAAGATCACCGGCGGCCAGCGCATCGATCTGTTCGGCGCGCGCGTGGAGCAATTGCCGCCGATCTGGGAAGAACTGATCGCGGCCGGTTTCGAAACCGGGCATGCCTACGGCAAGTCGCTGCGCACCGTCAAATCCTGTGTCGGTTCCACCTGGTGCCGCTACGGCGTGGACGACAGCATGGGCCTGGCCATCGACCTGGAAAATCGCTACAAGGGCCTGCGCGCGCCGCACAAGATCAAGTTCGGCGTCTCCGGCTGCACGCGCGAATGCGCCGAAGCGCAAAGCAAGGACATCGGCATCATCGCCACCGAGAAGGGCTGGAACCTGTACGTCTGCGGCAACGGCGGCATGAAGCCGCGCCACGCTGAGCTGCTGGCAGTCGACCTGGATCGCGCCGCGCTGGTCCGCACCATCGACCGCGTGCTGATGTTCTATGTGCGCACCGCCGATCGCCTGCAACGCACCAGCGTCTGGCGCGACAACCTGGAAGGCGGACTGGAATATCTGAAACAAGTGGTGCTGGAAGACAAACTCGGCATCGCGGCCGAACTCGAAGCCGAGATGCAGCAGGTGGTCGACGCCTATGAATGCGAATGGAAGAAAGCCGTTTCCGATCCTGAAACGCGCAAGCGCTTCCGCCATTTCGTCAATAGCGATCAGCAAGACCGGAATGTCGTCTTCATGCAGGAGCGCGGGCAGATTCGTCCGGCCACGCCGGAAGAACGGCAGCGCGCCGCGATCCCGATCGTGCAGGTCGCCTGAACCCTGCCCAACCAAGAACAGAGGACTCAATATGCATAGCGAACAAGCCATCCGGCGCTGGACCCCGGTCTGCGGGCTCGACGAGATCGTGCCGAACACCGGCGTCTGCGCCCTGGTCGAGGGTGAACAGATCGCGGTATTCCATGTCCGCGTCAATGACCGGGGCCAAGCACAAACCCGACCGCAGGCCGACCGTTATTTCGCCATCCAGAATGTCGATCCGAATTCCAGGGTCGCCGTGCTCTCGCGCGGCCTGGTGGGCAACCTGGGCGAACGCATCGTGGTCGCCTCGCCGATCTACAAACAGCATTTCGACCTGCAGACCGGCGAATGCCTGGAAGCGCCCGAGCATTCCGTGACAGCCTATCCGACCCGCGTCGAGGACGGCAAGGTCTGGGTCGCGGCATAGAGGGCGGATACAAAAATGAACGCACAGATGACCACGCAAGCCGGCGCACCCGCGCATATATCCACGCCGACCTTCGCCCCGATTCCGGCCAGGCTGGCCCTGGTAGTGATCGGCAACGGCATGGCCGCCATGCGCACCGTGGAGGAATTGCTGAAGCTGGCGCCCGGCCTGTACGGCATCACCGTATTCGGCGCGGAGCCGCACGGCAATTACAACCGCATCCTGCTGTCGCCCGTGCTGGCCGGCGACAAACAGGTCGACGACATCATGCTGCATACGCGCGAATGGTATGACAGCAACGGCATCGTGCTGCATGCCGGCGACCCGGTCGAATTCATCGATCGCAAGCGGCGTCTCGTGCGTTCGCGCAACGGCGTCGAAGCCTGTTACGACCGTCTGCTGATCGCCACCGGTTCGACGCCTTTCATCATTCCGGTTCCAGGCCATCGGCTGCCGGGCGTGATCGGCTTCCGCGATATCCAGGATGTCGAAACCATGCTGGCCGCCGCGCGCGACCGGCGTCACGCGGCGGTCATCGGCGGCGGGCTGCTGGGGCTGGAAGCGGCCAACGGCCTGCTGCGCCAGGGCATGGACGTGGTCGTGGTGCATAAGGGGGCGCACTTGATGGACCGGCAACTCGATCCGTCCGCCGCCGCGCTGCTGAAAAAAGCCCTGGAGGCCAAGGGCCTGCGATTTCTGCTCGACACCGATACCAGCGCCATCATCGGCAAGGAGCGCGCGACCGCTGTCGCCTTCAGGGACGGCGATTCGGTTCCGGCCGACCTGGTGGTGATGACCGCCGGCGTGCGTCCGAATATCCAATTGGCGCAGCAGGCCGGCCTGCATTGCGAACGCGCGATCGTGGTCGACGATACGCTGCAGACTTACGATCCGCGCATCTATGCGGTCGGCGAATGCGTGCAGCATCGCAACGCCACCTTCGGGCTGGTGGCGCCGATCTGGGACCAGGCGCGCGTCTGCGGCGCGCATCTGGCCAACGCCGGCCACCGGCGCTATGTGCAGCAGGCCACCGCCACCAAGCTCAAGGTCACCGGCGTCGACCTGTATTCGGCCGGCGACTTCATCGGCGGCGCCGGCAGCGAAGACCTGATCCTGCGCGATCCGCGCCGCGGCGTCTACAAACGGCTGGTCGTGAAGGACAGCCGGCTGATCGGCGCCGTGCTGTACGGCGACGTCAAGGACGGACCGTTCTACTTCGATCTGATCCAGAGCGGCGCCGACATTTCCGCCTTGCGCCATCAACTGCTGTTCGGCCAGGCCCTCTGCCGGCAGGCGGCCTGAGCGGAGCAAGCCCTTGGACCTTTCCACGCCCTCCTCCGCCACAGGCGGCACGCTGACCACCTGTCCGTATTGCGGCGTGGGCTGCGGCGTGCGCGCCACATTGGGAGCAGACGGCAACATCGCCATCGCCGGCGACGAGACCCATCCGGCCAACGCCGGCAAACTGTGCGTCAAGGGTTCGGCATTGGGCGAAACCGTCGACCTGGAAGGCCGCCTGCTGTATCCGCAAGTACACGGCAAACAAGTCGGCTGGGACCGGGCGCTGGCGGCGGCGGCCGACGGCCTGCGCGGCATCGTCGAACGCCATGGCCCGGATGCGGTGGCGCTGTATGTGTCGGGCCAATTGCTGACGGAAGACTACTACGTCGCCAACAAGCTGATGAAGGGCTATATCGGCAGCGCCAATATCGACACCAATTCGCGCCTGTGCATGTCGTCGGCAGTGGCCGGCCACAAGCGCGCATTCGGGGCCGACCTGGTGCCCTTGTGCTACGACGACCTGGAGCAGGCCGACATGGTGGTGCTGGTCGGCGCCAACACCGCCTGGTGCCATCCGATCCTGTTCCAGCGCGTCATGCAGGCCAAGCTGGAGCGGCCCGGCATGAAACTGGTGGTGATCGATCCGCGCCGCACCGCGACCTGCGAACAGGCCGACCTGCATCTGCCGCTCAAGCCCGGTACCGATGTCTGGCTGTTCAACGGACTGCTGAGCTACCTGGCGCGCGACGGCGCCGCCGATCGCGCCTTCGTCGCCGGCCATACCAACGGCGTCGACGCCGCGCTGGCGGCCGCCGAAACCGATTGCGCGGACCCGGCCGCGGTCGCCGCGATCTGCGGCATCGCACTGCCGGACCTGCTCGATTTCTATCGGCAGTTCAGCGCCACCGCCAAGGTCATTACCGCTTTCTCGCAAGGCGTCAATCAATCGTCCGCCGGCACCGATAAGGTCAACAGCATCATCAATTGCCATCTGCTGACGGGACGCATCGGGCGGCCCGGCATGGGGCCTTTTTCGATCACCGGCCAGCCGAATGCGATGGGCGGGCGCGAAGTCGGCGGCCTGGCCAATATGCTGGCCGCGCACATGGACCTGGACCAGCCGGCGCACCGCGATACCGTCCAGACTTTCTGGACCTCGCCGCGTATCGCGGATCGACCCGGCCTGAAGGCGGTCGACCTGTTCCAGGCCATCGAGGCCGGCCGCGTCAAGGCGGTCTGGATCATTGCGACCAATCCCGTCGTCAGCCTGCCCGACGCCGACCAGGCGCAGCGCGCGCTGAAGCAATGCGAACTGGTGATCTGCCAGGACATCGTCGAACACACCGACACCAATGCCTTTGCGCATATCCTGCTGCCGGCGCAGGGGTGGGGCGAAAAGGACGGCACCGTCACCAATTCGGAACGGCGCATCTCGCGCCAGCGACGCTTCCTGGCGCCGCCCGGCGAAACCAGGCCGGACTGGCAGATCGTTTGCCAGGTCGCGCAAAGGATGGGCTATGACGGCTTCGATTTCAATGCAGTGCACGAAGTGTTCGACGAACATGCGCGGCTCAGTGCTTACCGTAACAGCAACGGCAGCGACGGCGGCAACGCAGCCGGCGCGGCCGGGGTGGCCGGGGTGGCAACACGCATCTTCAACCTGGACGGCCTGACCGGCATGGACCGCGCGCAATTCGACGGCCTGCAACCGATCCAGTGGCCCGTTTCGCGGCGTTCTTCAGGCGGGGCGCCCGGTACTGCGCGGCTGTTCGCGGATCGCCGCTATGCGCACGCCGACGGCAAGGCGCGCTTCATTCCGACCGCGCCGCGCGCGCCGGCACATGCCACCGACGCCGACTATCCATTGATCCTGAATACCGGCCGCATGCGCGATCAATGGCATACCATGACACGCACCGGAAAATCGGCGCGGCTGGCCGACCACACGCCGGAACCGTTTATCGACCTCCATGCACAGGATGCATTGCTGTATGGCGTGCAAGCCGGCCAGCTGGCGCGCATCGCCACGCGCTGGGGCGCCATGGTCGCGCGCGTGCAGACCAGCGGCGGCATCGCGCGCGGCAGCGTATTCGTGCCCATCCACTGGAACGGACAAACCGCTTCGGATGCGCGCGTGGGCGGGCTGGTCAATCCGGTGGTCGATCCGGTCTCGGGCGAGCCTGAATTCAAGCACACGCCGGCGCGCATCGAACCGTTCCACATCGCCTGGCAGGGATTCATCCTGAGCCGCAATGCGCCGGCGCTCGACAGCCTGGCGCACTGGACCCGCATTCGCGGGCGGCAGTTGCTCCGCTATGAATTTTCCGGACGCGAAACCGTGCGCGATCACGGCGCCTGGGCGCGCGCCTTGCTTGGCGTGGCCGATCCCGAGGCCGACTGGCTGGAATACGAAGACAAGGCGGCCGGCGTGTATCGCGCGGTGCACCTGGTCGACCAGCGTATCGACAGTTGCATTTTCCTCGGCAGCGCCGTCGCATTGCCGCCCCGCAAATGGCTGGCCGGCCTGTTCGATAAAACGCAATTGGACGATCTCGACCGGGCCGGCGTGTTGCTGGGCCAGCCTGCCGAACCGGGCGTCGACACCGGCAACACCATCTGCTCCTGCTACGGCGTAGGCCGCAACATCATCTGCGATGCCATCCGCGACAGGAACCTGGACAGCGTGGCGCAGGTGACCGCCTGTCTCAAGGCGGGCGGCAATTGCGGCTCCTGCGTGCCGGAAATCAAGAAGCTGCTGACGGAAACCCGGCTGGCAATTCAGGCGCAGGCATGAGTCCCACTGCGCGCAAGGCGTAATGCATTGCGTAATAGCTCGTCAGATCGCCTCCGCGTTCCCCGCGCGGTTCACCCCTGCAGTTCATCAAATCGCGCCGTTTCCTCACAGTCGTTACAGCATTTGTCTGATACAGGCCGCACAAGGGCACGGCCATAATCCGCCTCACAACATGCATATCGCATGTCTCTTACAGGATGAGGATCCCATCATGACAACGACCGTTACCCAAGACGCCATTGCGCTGTTGAAAGCCGACCATCGCGAAGCAGAAGATCTGTTCGAGCAATACGAAAAGCTGAAGGACGCCGACAAGACCCAGGAAAAATTCGCCATTGCCAAAAAGGTCTGCGGCGCGCTGTTGATTCATATGGAAATCGAGGAAAAAATCTTTTATCCCCGCATGCGCGGGCCGGTGAAAGATGACGACCTGATGAACGAAGCCCTGGTCGAACATAACGGCGCCAAGGAGTTGATCACCCAACTGGGAACCCTGAAGCCGGAAGATCCCATGTTCGACGCCAAGGTCAAGGTCCTGAGCGAGCAGATCCAGCATCACGTCGACGAGGAAGAAAAAGAGATGTTTCCGAAGGCGGAAAAATCGGGCGTGAACCTGGACCAACTGGGCGAAGAATTGCTTGCGGCGAAAAACAAGCTGCGCGTCCAGCACGGCATGCCGCCGGCCTGAGCGGATTGCCTGAAGGCATTATCTGAATCCGGTTCACTGCGTCGCAACGCCCTATCGAATGCAGCAAACCAGACGGCAGCCTCCATCAGGAGACTGCCGTTCTCCATTGTCCTACCAGGCCCTTGAAGCCTGATCGATCTGCAATTGGGTGCGCATGAAGGCGTCGAAGGTCTTTTCGATCAGGTCCTTATCGATGTCGCGGGTAATGAAGACGATGCGGGTGCTGTGGTCGTCCGATGGCCAGGCCGGCAATTCGATGGTCGGATGGAAGATATGCTGCACGCCGTGGATCACGGTGGGACCGGCGCGGCCGGCCAGGTTCAGAATGCCTTTCAGGCGCAGCATGTCGCCGCCCTTGAGCGACATCAGCAAGGTCAGCCATTCCTCGAACAGGACCGGATCGATCGGGTCCTTGAACGTAAAGCAGAAGGCGCGGATGCGGTCGTCGTGGCGATTGACGTCGTGGGCGTCCTGTCCGTGGCGATCGTGGCCGTGCGCATGATGGTCATGGCCATGATGATGGCCGTGATCGTGATCGTGGCCATGCCCGCCGGCTTCCTTGTAGGCCTCCTCGTTCAGCCACTTCTGCACGTCCAGCGATTTGCCTTCGGCGCGGAACAGGCCTAGATCGAACAGCGTATCGGCTTCGACCGCGCCGTTCAGAATGACCGTCTGCGCAGCCCCCGGATTGATTGCCGCCAGCCGTTGCCGCAACGCCGTCAATTGCGCCGCGTCCGCCAGGTCGGTCTTGGTCAGCAGCAGCCGATCGGCCACCGCGGCTTGGCGCACCGCCTCCTGGTGCGCATCCAGCGTCGCCATGCCGTTGACCGCATCGATGGTGGCGATCACGCCGTCCAGCCGGTAATGCTGCGACAACTCGGCGTCGGCCATCAGCGTATGCAGGATCGGCATCGGATCGGCCAGGCCGGTGGTCTCGATGAACACGCGATTGAACTGACGCTGCGCATCGCGGGCGAAACGCCAGTGCGCGTCCTTCAGGGTTTTTTGCAGGTCGCCGCGAATGGTGCAGCACAGGCAGCCGCTGCTCATTTCGACCACCACGTTTTCCTCGCTGTGCGCGACCAGCAGATGGTCCAGGCCAATTTCGCCGAATTCGTTGATGATCACCAGCGTGTCGCGCATGGCGGGTTGGTGTACCAGATGATTGAGCAAGGTGGTTTTGCCGCTGCCGAGGAAGCCGGTCAGCAGGGAAACGGGGATCAGGTCGGATTTGGAAGCGCTCATGATGGATAAGGAAGTCGATGGGTTGGCCGGACTGGCCCGAATGGCCTGGGCCGCAAATGATGCCATAAATAACAGTTTTGGCTTCTACACATGATTATAGGATTTATCCGTACAGCGTTTAAGCCGCAACCTTATAGCGCAGCCGCATCGATCTGTTTAGTTTGTCCTCACGTCAATACAGTCGGGGATAACGATGATCATGAGCGGAGATGTGGGACTGGCCGGCGTGCTGGCGATGTTCCTGGTGGCGCTGGCGGGCGGCTTCCTGGACGCGATCGCGGGCGGCGGCGGCTTGCTGACCTTGCCGGCCCTGCTGCTGGCCGGACTCGACCCCGTCGCGGCGATCGCCACCAACAAATGCCAGGCCGTGGCAGCCAGCGTGTCCGCCGGCGTGTCGTTTTCGCGGCGCGGCCTGATTTCCTGGAGAACGCTGGCGCCGGCCGCCGCCACCGCCGCCGTGGCCTCGATGGCGGGCGCGGCCTCGGTCGGCGTGCTGCCTGAAGGCGTACTGGATTGGGGGGTGCCGCTGTTGCTGATCGCGGTCGCCCTGTATTTCGCCTTCGGGCCGCGCATTCGCACGGAAGGAGGCAGGGCGCGCCTGTCGCCGGCGGCCTTCGCCCTCGTCGCGGCGCCGGTGCTGGGTTTCTACGACGGTGTATTCGGTCCGGGCGTCGGCGCGTTCTACATGGTGGCGCTGGTGTTGCTGTCCGGCTGCGCACTGCTGCAGGCCATCGCCCACACCAAGGCCCTGAACGCCGCCAGCAACCTGGGCGCGTTGGCGGCGTTCGCGATACAGGGGGCGATTGTCTGGCCGGTGGCGCTGGCGATGATTGCCGGCGCCGGCCTGGGCGCGCAATGCGGCGCAGCTTGCGCCATGCGCATCAGTCCGCGCGCAATTCGCGGGCTGCTGGTCTGCATGTGTTGCGCCATGGCGCTGCGGCTGCTGTCGGCGCCGGACAACCCGCTGCGCTACTGGTGCATGCATACCCTGCTGGTTCCGCAAACCGCCATGGCGCATCGCCCGACGCAATTCCACGGCAACACTCCGGCTTTCAACAAACTATTCATCTACGGCCGGGGATATTGAATTTCATCGCTAATGTTCGCGATTGCCGCGCCCCCTCCCTTCAGGTTGCACGGGAGCGGCTTCGGCCGGCGGATTCGCGCGCGGCGGCGGAGCGCGATGCTCAGGCCTTGCCTGCGGCGCGGGACGTTGCACCGGCGGCCGCGCCTGCGGCGCCGGTTGCGGCCTTGGCGCTGCCTGCGGTTGTGGTTGCGGCCTTGGCGCATGCTGGACCTGCGGCGGACGCATGGCGGGATTCCGGTCCGGATGCCGATCGGCCTGAGGGCGTTGCGCCGGCGGCCGCCCGGCAGCATTCGGATTCGGCATGGATGACCTGCGCGAACCGTTTTCCGGCCCCGCACGCTCCGATCGGTCGGGCTGCGTCGGCATGACTTGCGGCGTCGGCACCGGCGGCGGCGTCATGCCCGGCGGCCTGGCCTGGTCTCGATCGGGACCGCGGTTCACGCCGCGATTGAAGTCCCGATTTTGGTCCCGGCCCGGGTCTCGCCCCTGGTCTTGGCCCTGATTGCGATCCCGGTTCCTGTCCTGGCCCCGGTCTTGATCGGGGCCTCGGTCCGGACTGCGATCCTGTGGAGAAGCGCCGGGGCGCATTTGCGTTCCCGGCTCATAAGGACGATCCGGCGAGGCTCTTCCCGGCGCTGGCGCCGGCCGTGGGTCGCGCGTCCCCGGTGTTGCAGATTGCGGCGGCCGGCGCTCGGGCGGACGCACCGCCTGCGGTTCAGGCAAAGGCGCCGGAACGAAGGATCCCCGCCTTGCGCCATGCGGCGGCGGCACGAACGACCCCTCCGGACCGCTGGGACGCGGGCCGCGCCGCACGCCGGGCCGCACATGGGCGTAGGGAATATTCAGCGTCGGCGGCGGCCGACGGAAGCCCACGCCGGGCGCGGCCCAGAAACCGTTGATGAAAATCACCGAATTGCCGCGATGCTCGTAATAGGGCCGCACCCAGCGATAATTCGGACGCGGCGGCGCCAGCCAGCGGCCGCGCGCCCACACCCAGTTGTCCTGCCATGCCCAGTAACCGCCGGTCCAAATTGCGTCCGGGTAAGGCGGCGGCGGCACCGGCTCGTCCAGCAACGGCGGCGGCGCCCATTCCACCCTGACCGGCGGCGGCTGATCCAGCGGCGGATCGATATACACCTCGACGGGCGCTTCGTCCTGCGGCGCCGCGCCATCCGAATAGCCATCGCCGTAGCCGGCGCCGCCCGGATCCTGGTAATCGGACTGCGGCGCGCCGTACACATAACGCGGTTCCGCCGGAACAATCCCGCCGTCCTGCGCCGCCGATTCCCTATACGGCGGCGGCGCCTGGACGCAGCCCGCCAGCAGCGCGGCCGCCGACATTGCGATAATCGATAACTGTCTCATGGCGATCCTCTCGTTATCCCGAAATCTCACATAGTTTATCCCTTGCATCAGTAACGCATTGCCGGGCCGCATCTGGATAGAGTAAATGTATAACTGTTGTAACGAATAATTGCCGCCGCGCCGCGCCTACAGCAGCTTGCGACAATGTCCTATAGCAAGTGTCCGCTTTGTTTTCCACAATGAGCGTTCGCGCGCGCCGCATTGCGACATTCGGGCGCATTGCCCCGCATCCCAAGACGGCAGGCATATGACCGACCTACTGGAAAAATACAAGGCCAAACGCAATTTTTCGATCACGCCGGAACCGGCCGAATCCGGCCCCGGCAGCTTCGGCGCGCTGGCGTTCGTTATCCAGAAGCACTGGGCCACCCGGCTGCATTACGACTTCCGGCTGGAACTGGACGGTTCCATGAAAAGCTGGGCGGTGCCGAAAGGACCGAGCCTGGATCCGCACGACAAGCGCATGGCGGTGCATGTCGAAGACCATCCGATTTCCTACAACAAATTCGAAGGTCGGATACCGGAAAAGCAATACGGCGCCGGCAAGGTGATCATCTGGGACAAGGGCAGTTGGGAGCCGATCGGCGATGCGGCCAAAGGCTATCGGGAAGGCCATCTGAAATTCAATTTGCACGGACACAAACTGGCCGGCCGCTGGGCGCTGGTGCGCATGAAGTCGCGCGGCGAAAAGCAGGAAGCCTGGCTGTTGATCAAGGAAAAGGATGAGCACGCCCGGCCGGCCGCGGAATTCAGCGTGATCGACGAAATGCCCGATAGCGTGGCCCGCCTCAAGGATCCGAAGATCGCCGCCAAGGCCGCGCCGTCCGAGGCGGCGGCAGAAGCCGGGACGCAAAAATCGCCAGCGGAAAAAAGTAAAGGCGCAAAAAGCAGGGCCGCGGCCGGCAAGGGTGCGCATCCCGCCGGTGCGGTAAAGGCCGCGCTGCCGGAAAAACTCTCGCCGCAACTCGCCACCCTGGTCGAGCAGCCGCCCGCCGATCCAACGGGTTGGGAATATGAGATCAAATTCGACGGTTATCGCCTGCTGGCGCGGATCGACGGCAAGTCGCTCAAGTTATTTACCCGCAACGGCAACGATTGGACCAAACAGTTGCCGGGGCTGGCCGCCTCGCTCGCCAAAATGAAGCTGCCGGCCGGCTGGTACGACGGCGAAATCATCGCGCTCGACCGCAACGGCATGCCGGATTTCCAGACGCTGCAACAGGCCTTCGACGGCTCCAATACGCAAGGCCTGATTTATTATCTGTTCGACCTGCCGTATTGCGGCGGCTACGATCTGCGTTCCGTGCCGCTAAGGGAGCGGCGGCAGGCGCTGGCATCGTTGCTGACCGATGCGCCATCCGATATCCGCTTCAGCGAAACCTTCGATATCGCACCCGACGAAATCATGCATTCCGCCTGCAAGATGGGCCTGGAGGGCATGATCGGCAAGCGCCAGGACGCACCTTACGAATTGCGCCGCTCGCCCAACTGGATCAAGCTGAAATGTTCGCAGCGGCAGGAATTCCTGATTTGCGGCTACACCGATCCGCAGGGTTCCCGCACGGCGATCGGATCGCTGCTGCTCGGCGTCCATGACGAGAACGGCAAGCTGCGTTATGCGGGCAATGTCGGCACCGGATTCGACGATCGGTCGCTGGCCGAGCTGCACAAAAAATTGACGGCGCTGCATACCGATACGCCGCCGTTCGACGGCCCCACCGGACGCTATCGAAAGCCGCATTGGGTCAAGCCGCGACTGCTGGCCGAAGTGTCGTTTGCGCAGTGGACCGGCGACGGCCGCATCCGCCATTCGGTATTCCACGGGTTGCGCACGGACAAAAAGCCGCGTGCGATTACCCGCGAAAAGCCGATGCCGGTAGCCGAGGCTGCCCCCGCCGGAAAATCCGCGCCGGCCGCGTCTTCCTCCAGGAAAGCGGCCCAGGCAGCCGCGCCCGAGGTGCATTCGTCGTTGGCGGGCCTGAAGGTGACGCATCCGGAACGGGTCATCGATGCCGAATCCGGCCTTACCAAAATCGAACTGATCCGCTATTACGCCCTGGTGGCGCCGCTGATGATGCCTCATCTCAAGGGACGGCCCGTATCGCTGGTGCGCGCGCCCGACGGCATCGGCGGCCAATTGTTTTTCCAGAAGCATTTCGAACGCGCCAACATGGCCGGCGTGCGCGCCCTGCCCCAGGCGCTCGATCCGGATCATCCGCCCTACCTGGAAGTGGCGGAGCCGGCCGGCCTATTATCGGCGGCGCAAATGAACGTGGTGGAATTCCATACCTGGAATGGCGTCAGGAACGCCTTATCGAAACCCGATCGCTTCAGCTTCGACCTGGACCCCGGCGAAAAAAGCGAATGGCGCGCCATGCAGGAGGCCGCGCTGCTGGTGCGCTCCTTCCTGCAGGAATTGCAACTGGAAGCGCTGGTCAAGACCAGCGGCGGCAAGGGCCTGCATGTAGTGGTGCCGATTCGCAAGCAATACGATTGGGATACGATCAAGGATTTTTCGCGCACGATTGTCGAACACCTGGCGGCCACGCTGCCCGAACGTTTCAGCGCCAAGAGCGGGCCGCGCAATCGGGTCGGCAAGATTTTCATCGACTATCTGCGCAACGGCTTCGGCGCCACCACCGCCTGCGCCTGGTCGGCGCGCGCCAGGCCGCACCTGGGCGTATCGGTGCCGATCGCATGGGAGGAAGTCGAAAAATTGCATGGCAGCGCGCAGTGGAATATTGCCAATATCCATACCCGCCTGGATGTCGGCAATCGCCCTTGGGAAAACGTGCCCTTCCTTTCGCAGAGCGTCGCCAAGGGCATGCGGATATTAGGATTCGAAGCTAGCAAATAGCGGATTCGCATGGGATGGACGGCAGGCCGGCGCCGACTATAATGTGCCAGGCCGATCCATGCAGGCTCGGGCACATTACCGGGAGAGACCATGCGCTACGAAGGAAGCTGCCATTGCGGCAATATCGCGTTCGAGGTGGAAGGCGATTTCAAGGAAGCGATCGACTGTAATTGTTCTCTTTGCCGGCGCCGGGGCGGTTTGCTGGCCTTCGTCCCGCGCGATCAGCTGACGCTCAAGACGCCTGCGGCGAATGTGTCGACCTACACCTTCAACCATCATTCGATTCAACATCATTTCTGCGCCAAATGCGGCATTGCGCCTTTTGGCGAAGGCGCCGCGCCGGGCGGCCCGCCGATGGCTTCGATTAATTTGCGCTGCGTGCCGGCGGTCGATCTGGATACGCTCAAGGTAACGCACTACAACGGCAAGGATAAATAATCTTCAGCCCAGTGTTGTTCTTAAAGTTTCCCGCCTGATATGGACTCCCTGATCGCCGCGTCGGCGCGCGCCCTTGCCGGTGGCGACGCGCTGGGCGCCCTCAAGCGCATCGCCCTGCGCGACGATCCGCCCGCCCTGGCCCTGCGCGGCATTGCCATGGCGCAGCTCGGCGAACATCCGCGCGCCCGCGAACTTCTGAGACGCGCCGCACGCGGTTTCGGCGCCAATGAAGAACTGGCGCGCGCCCGCTGCATCGTCGCCGAAGCAGAAGTCGCGCTGGCGGTACGCGATATCGGCGGTTCGCCGCGGCCTCTGGCAGCGGCCGCGGCCACGCTTGAAGCCCACGCGGATCACGCCAACGCGATGCAGGCGCGGCTCATCGCCGCGCGCAGGCTGCTTCTGCTGGGCCGCCTCGACGAGGCCGAAGCCGCGCTGGCGCGGCTGGACATGCGCGGACTGCCGCCGTCGCTGGCGGCGGTAGCCCAATTGATCGCGGCGGAATTGGCATCGCGCTCGCTGCGCATCGATGCGGCGCGGGCCGCGTTGAAGTGGGCGCATGAGGCGGCCGCCCGTTCAGGCGTACAAGCGCTGCTGGCGGAAGTCGCCGATGCCGGCACGGCGCTCGATCGTCCCGCCGCTCGATGCCTTTGCGCCGATGGCGAACGGATGCTGCGCCTGGACGAGGTTGCGGCGCTGCGGGATTCCGACGCGCTGGTGGTCGATGCCTGCCGCCGCGGAATCAGCGTCGGCGCCGCATGGCAACCGCTGGCGCGCCGGCCGATACTGTTCGCATTGGCGCGGGCGCTTGCCGAAGCGTGGCCTGGAGATATAGATCGGGAGAGCCTGATCGCGAGCGCGTTCCACACAAGTCATCCCGACGAAACGCACCGCGCCCGGCTACGCGTCGAAATCGGCCGCCTGCGCACACTGGTGGCGTCCTTGGCGCGCATCGAGGCCACCGCAAAAGGCTTCACTCTGCGTCCTCTTCAAAATCGCAGCGTTGCCGTGCTGATGCCGCCTATCGACGGTGAACAGGCATCATTGGTGGCGCTGCTTTCCGACGGCGCGGCCTGGTCGACTTCGGCATTGGCGCTTGCCCTGGGCGCCAGCCAGCGCAGCATCCAGCGCGCGCTCGCCGATCTTGAAGCCGCCGGACGCGTGCGCTCGACCGGACAAACCCGGACACGGCGCTGGCTGTCGCCGCCGTTGGCGGGATTCACGACAATCTTGTTACTCCCCGCTACGCTGGCGATGGATTAAAGTTCTCTTGCGCGCCGATTCGAGGCGTAACAAGGAGATCACAATGTCCCGCAACACCAGCAAAACCGGCAGGAACGCTCCGGCAGCAGTGCAGACGGCCGAAATCGTGCGCGAATACGGCCCTTTCCCCGGCGTCACGCAAGTCGCCGGCGTCACCCATGACGGCCGGCATGTCTGGGCCGCCACCGGCGCCAGGCTGATCGCCTTCGAAGCCGGCGGCGAGGAACCCGCACGCTCGATCGAGATCGCCTGCGATGCCGGCACCACTTTCGATGGCGCCTTTTTATATCAGATCAGCGAGGCTCGCATCGACAAGATCGATCCCGCCGACGGCAGAGTGGTGGCATCGATTCCGGCGCCCGGCAGCGGCTCCGACTCGGGACTGGCCTGGGCCGAGGGCAGTCTCTGGGTGGGCCAGTATCGCGACCGCAAGATTCATCAGGTCGATCCCGCCACTGGAGCCATCATCCGCACCATCGATTCCAATCGCTTCGTCACCGGCGTGACCTGGGTCGACGGCGAGCTGTGGCACGGCACCTGGGAAGGCGACGAGAGCGATATCCGCCGCATCGATCCCGATAGCGGCGCCGTGCTTGAACGACTGGAAATGCCGCCAGGCACCGCGGTCAGCGGACTCGAATCCGACGGTGCGGACCTGTTCTACTGCGGCGGCGGCTCCAGCGGCAAGATCCGCGCCGTACGCCGTCCCAAGCGCGCCAGGCCGTGATCGGATTCACTTCCCGCGCATTGCAATGCCATCAGAAACCTTGAACGGCTCTTCGAGCCAAGGAGCGCATCATGAACACCATGACTACCGAAGCAAATATCGCCAATCATCCCGTCGTCTCCAGCGAACAATGGCGGAGCCGGCGCCGGGCGCTGCTGGCGCGAGAAAAGGAATTGTCACACCTGCGCGACCAGATTGCGAGCGAGCGCCGCGCACTGCCCTGGGAACGCGTCGAGAAGAACTATATCTTCGACACGGCGCAGGGCAAGCGCACGCTCGCCGAACTTTTCGGCGGCCGTCGCCAGCTATTGGTACAGCACTTCATGTTCGGCCCCGGTTGGGAACAAGGCTGCCCGAACTGCTCTTTCATGGCGGACCATACCGACGGCATGAACGTGCACCTGGCGCACCGCGACATCACGCTGGTGGCCGTTTCGCGCGCATCGCTGGCCGAGATCGAACGTTTCCGCCGGCGCATGGGCTGGCGGTTCGATTGGGTGTCCTCGCACGACAGCGATTTCAATTTCGATTTCGATGTCAGCTTCACGCCGGAAGCGCAGGCCAAGGGCGAGATTTACTACAACTACGGCACACGCTCCTTCAAGGCCGAGGAAATGCCCGGCATCAGCGTGTTCTACAAGGACGACGCCGGCCAGGTCTTCCACACCTATTCGACCTACGGTCGCGGCGTGGAGGCCATGATAGGCGCCTATACCCTGCTGGATCTCACGCCCAAGGGGCGCGACGAAAGGGATGTCCCGCGCAAAATGGAGTGGGTGCGCCATCACGATCGTTACGAGCCGGAACCGGCCGCAAAACCGGCGAGTGCAACCGGGTCATGCTGCAGTACTCAAGCCTGAGACGTGGCTGCCTGAACGTGCGGGAACATCAATCATGTCAAACCTATGGCCATGGCTGGCGATCGCAGGCGTCGGCGCCCTGCACGGGGCGAATCCCGCGACCGGCTGGATGCTGGCCGCTGCCTGGGGACTGCGGTCGCGCGATCGGATGCAGGCCTTGCGCGCGCTGGCGCCGATTGCGGTCGGCCACGTCGCATCCATCGCTATCGTGGCCTGCGCGGTCGCGCTCGGCCTGTCGCTGAATCGCGTTTTGCCGCAGGTAATGGCAGGCGGCTTGCTAGTGGTCGGCGCGGTGTATCGCTTGGCTGCGCGCAAAGCCAAGCTGCCTCGCGCACCTGCCGGGCATATCGGCCTGGCGCTCTGGTCCTTCATGATATCCAGCGCGCATGGCGCCGGCTTGATGCTTGCGCCGGCCTTGATCCCGCTTTGCACGGGAAGCAGCGCATCGCATGCGCTGCCCGCTTCAGGGCCATTGACGCTGGCCTTGGCGGCCGTGGGCGTCCACACTGCCGCGATGCTTGCCGTCACCGGCATCATTGCTTCCGGGGTTTGCCGCGGCGTCGATGCCGGGGCGCGCTTGCGGCGCGGTCTCAAGCGCGGGCCCCTTCGATACCGGTTGAAGCCGGATAGGCAATTTTCAGGCCGCCAGATGTTCGTACAAAATCGTTGTGCCAACGCCGATCAAGACCAGGCCCCCGACGATTTCCGCTCTCTTGCCAATCAGGCTGCCGAGCAAGCGTCCCAGCAACACGCCGGCGGTGACCATGACGGTTGTCGCCAAGCCGATCAACAGGGCGGCTTCGACGATGCTGACGTTGACAAATGCCAGGCCCACGCCCACGGCCATCGCGTCGATGCTCGTCGCCACCGCGGTCAGCGCCAGCATCAACATGGATTGATTGCGCGGCGCTTGCACGGCTTCTTCAGGATCGGTTTTCATCCCTGCCCGGATCATGTGGCCGCCCAAAACCAGAAGCAGCGCGAATGCAATCCAATGGTCCCAGGCCGCGACCCATCTGCTGGCCAGGGAGCCGATCAGCCATCCAATAATCGGGGTAATCGCCTCGATGACCCCGAACAATACACCGATGCGCAGCGCGTGGAAGAAGCGGGGCTTATGCATCGCCGCGCCCTTGCCGATTGCTGCGGCAAAAGCATCCGTGGACATGGCGAGAGCGAGGAAAATCAGGGCTGCGAGATTCATTTGGAGAGATCCTGGCCAGGCTGGATTCAACGACGCCTCCGCGCGCCTGACCGAATGCGCGGAACGTCGTTGGTCTCGCCTACCAGGTTGGCTACCGGTGCCACGACCGTAAAGACAGTCGAGAATGTTGACAACGGCTCTTCCGAATTGCTCGGAAGATGGCTACTCCCCAAAGAGTGGACGTATTGTAACTGGTATTTGGGAAGCGAATGCCGAATGCGGCGCAAAACAAAAAGGCCCACATGACTTGGATTGCCGGTGCTGGTCATAGGAACCCACACCAACATTTCAGAAAACCCCACAATTGGAAATAAAAATCCTTTAATCATTGATGTAATACAGCGAGATACAAAACCGGGAATTACGCCCATCAGATCAGACAATAACAAAGAAGAAATTCAGAAGCTTTCAGACAAACAGAAAGAGTGCTTATAAATATAGGTCACCGAAGGCTTATTTTTTGGCCACCGACCGCTAGGAAAAAAGGCCTAAAAATAAATACTCCCGTTACTGAAGGAAACACGTTCACCAAATATCCATGAAAGATTTTTTTTCCCATGTCCAACCCCCAGGCCACTTGCTACCGGAATATCCAATGGATTGAATAAATCGACGAACAGGTCGTCTAAGGAAAAACTGGCATTTTCTGGTAAAGAGCACCGAACAAATTCTCCCAGAACTATCCCTAGTGCTCCATCAAAAAATCCGCTAGCAATTAACTGCGTAACAGTGCGATCGATTCTATAGGCCAATTCATTAACATCTTCTAGTAAGACGATTGCCCCCCTAGCCGATATCGCTCCCGCTGTTCCGGCTATGCTTGCCAGAACCGAAAGATTTCCCCCTACCAATGGTCCATTAATTGAATTCATCGGGCCGCACAAATGATGCCCTTTAATGTCCATACGCGTTAAACCGAATAACAGAGAATAGATACTTTCCTTCGTTTCTTTATCTATGTCAGTTGCCAAGGTTTCTAACACTGGGCCATGAATGAGATTTTTAAAGCCACGCTTCCGAAGAGTACCAAATAAGGAGGTAGCGTCTGAAAATCCAATAATGATTCGGTCGGTAGGCAAGTCATTTTGCAAATAGGGAAGACAATGCGAACAACCATAACCACCACGAGCTAACCAGACCGCATTAACATTTTTATCCGAAAGGGCCCAATTTAAATCGCTGCTACGTTGTTCGATGGTGCCCGCATTGTAACGATGGCGTTTGCGCAAATATCTTCCCTCTACTATATCAATCCCCCATTTTTTAAGGAGTGACATACCCATTTCGAGGCTCTCCATATTCGGGATACCCGATGGTGCAATAACTGCGATGGTTGCATTTTCTTCTAACATATGGTCTTCATTGCATTCACACCGAGAAGATACTCGAATGAACTAAATGGGATGCCTCCGATAAAATTCAAACAACATTTTCACTATTACGGTTTTCCTCTTTGACGCAATCGGAAAATTCCTTATGGTATTTTACAAACCCAAATTTACTGTCGTTGTTGAATTCTTTCAGCGTCGACAAGATGTGCGCATCGAATCATGATCGGAAATATTTCACTGAAATAGAAAACGTTGATGAGCTATTTTTGACGTACTTAATAGGAATGGCAAGACGGAAAATTTAAAATCACAACACCATCTTTGGCAGGATGATTTATATAGTGAAATTTTCGGATCTACGCCACGATTCTTAGCAAAAAAAATATGGATTTCTTAAGCATAGAATATTTTTTGCTTGGAAAATTAAGTGAAAATTAAGTGGCAACTAATTTTGACAATGCATCGTAATCGGAATCACCTCTCCGATATTCAAGGGTATTCTTACCCAAAGAGGATGGCGTGAATCGCTATTGGTTGGATGTTCCGTAGTTTTCCTGGTCTTAGCTCGTCTTTATTGAATTCCAAAATGATTCATCTGAATCCAGATCATTATTTGCAAACCGAAAACGGCCGTGTCTTTACGCCCGAACGCAATGTGGCGGCTTGGGAGAAACTATATTGCGATCTCGCTCATTTCTTATATTCGGCACATGGAGCATCGGATCTTTTTATCGTACTTGGCGTTCAAGGTTCCGGAAAATCGACATGGATCAAGAAGCACGGCAAACGTTTTGGTGGAAATGCGATATTTGTTGATGCCGCATTGCCGGGAGTACGTCATCGGGCAAGGATTTTATCTCTTGCAAAGGACACAGGCACATCGGTAAAAGCAGTATGGATGGATGTCCCTCTGGAAATTGCGCTATATCGCAATCGTCAGCGGATACTGGAAGAGCAGGTGCCGCAAGATGTCATTGAATATGTGTTTTTTCATTTTGAACCTCCGACTCTCGTGGAAGGATTCGCCGAGATTATCGTGGTTCGAGAAATGGATAGCAATATTGCTGCACCAATTCACGAGCCTCAGGAATGAGCGCCCAATTTTGACCTCACTAAAATTTTTGGTCCGAAACTAATTCGGCAATCCATGCCATTTCGTTGAAGACGCAGGTAGTAGATTCCATGACGAGATTTCGTCAAATTTGGCAGGTTCATAAATTGGTGTCAGGTACACCAACAGGTAAACAGGTAAGAAAAAACCCTTCATAACGCATTGATTATGAAGGGTTTTCGAATGATGGTGCTGGCTGCAGGACTTGAACCCGCCACCCCCTGATTACAAGTCAGGTGCTCTACCAGATGAGCTAAGCCAGCGAAACTTTGAAGAACGAAATTATACTCTATTTAATACGCTTGAGTGTCGGCCGATCGGCTTTTTTTGCCGGTCCGCCGTCGTCTGGATCGGGCGGCGTTTCATCGCTGGACCTTTGCGGAACCGATGTCAGCTTGGGACCGCCGACCGCTGGCTGCTCCGTTGCCGGCTCCGCATCATTTGTTGCGATATCGCCTCGCTCGGCCGCCGGCGTCACTTCGAACGCCATGCCCTGGTTATTTTCCTGCGCATAAATCGCAATGACATTGGCGACCGGCACGGAAATCTGCCGCGCCACACCGCCGAAGCGCGCGCTGAAATGAATCAGGTCGTTTTCCATTTTCAGGCCGCTGGTCGCATCGAAACTGATGTTCAATACGATTTCGCCGTCGCGCACAAACTGCATCGGCACCTGCGTCTGCGAATCGACCGACACCGCGATATGCGGCGTATAGCCGTTGTCCGTGCACCATTCGTAAATGGCGCGCAGCATATAAGGTTTGGTTGAAATCTCAGGCATATTTTAACGGCGCATGACCTTTTCGGAAGGCGTCAGCGCTTCGATATAGGCCGGACGGGAGAAAATCCGTTCGGCATACTTCATCAGCGGCGCAGCCGTCTTCGACAGTTCGATGCCGTAATGGTCCAGACGCCACAGCAACGGCGCCAATGCCACGTCCAGCATCGAGAACTCATCACCCAGCATATATTTGTTCTTCAGGAACAAGGGCGCCAGCGTAGTCAGGCGGTCGCGGATTTCTTCGCGCGCCTTCTGATGATTCTTCTCGGCGGCCTTGGTCTTTTCATTTTCCAGCGTGTGCACATGGACGAACAATTCCTTTTCGAAATTGAACAGCATCAGCCGCGCCCGGGCGCGCATCAGCGGATCGGCCGGCATCAGTTGCGGATGCGGGAAACGTTCGTCGATGTATTCATTGATGATGTTCGATTCGTACAGAATCAGATCGCGCTCGACCAGGATAGGGACCTGGCCGTACGGGTTCATCGTGGAGATATCTTCCGGCTTGTTGAACAGATCCACATCGCGGATTTCGAAGTCCATGCCCTTTTCGAACAAGACCAGGCGGCAGCGTTGGGAAAAGGGGCAGGTAGTACCTGAGTAGAGAACCATCATGATTATTGTGCCTTAAAAAGCAAACAGGGCGAGCCTCGACGGCTCACCCTAAAACGCACACCCGCAAGACGCTGCGGGTACGAAAACTATTTGACTTCTTTCCAGTACGAAGCGTTCAGACGCCACGCAAGGACCGCGAAAAGTCCCAGGAACAACAGGACCCAGACGCCCAGTTGCCGACGGGTATTTTGCGCCGGTTCAGCCATCCACACCATGTACGAAACCAGATCGGCCACGGCATTATCGTATTCCAGCGGCGACAGCTTGCCGGCCGTGACCTGGGTATAGCCGCCGAATGTCTGGATCGACTTGCTTTCGTCATGCGGATCCTTTTC
This sequence comes from Herbaspirillum sp., assembly GCA_036499085.1. GTDB lineage: Bacteria > Pseudomonadota > Gammaproteobacteria > Burkholderiales > Burkholderiaceae_D > Herbaspirillum. Next base: position 44,985 of record DASYEK010000012.1, read on the forward strand.
CTCGACCATCTTCACGGTGCGAATGCCTTGCAGTTCCCATAAGACATTCGGCATGCCGACGTTCGGGAATACCATATTGTTCCAGCCGGTCGGACGGGTATCGTCCTTGTAGAAGGAACGCAGATAGGTGTACAGGTAATCGCCGCCGCTGCCGGCGTGCGATGCCTTGGCCCGCGCCATCACCGACAGGTCTGGCGGCGTTGCGCCGAACCATGCCTTGCCGTCGGCCGGCAGCATCGTGGTCTTCATCAGGTCGCCGACCTTGGTGCCGGTGAACAGCAGGTTGTTCTTGATCTGATCTTCGGAGAGGCCGATATCGCGCAAACGGTTGTAACGCATCGACGAAGCCGAGTGGCAATTCAGGCAGTAGTTGACGAACAGCTTGGCGCCGTTTTGCAGCGACGACAGATCGGTCGTGCCCTTCGGCTGCGCATCCAGTGGGAATTCGCCGCCTTCAGCCAGAGCCAGTGTCGGCAACAGCGCCAGGATCGCGATCAATTTTGTTATAAATTTCATTTGATGTCCTCTGTACGGCTTAGTGCGGGTGGTAGTTGACGCGATCGGGTACGGGCTTGAATTGCCCCATGCGGCTCCACCACGGCATCAGCAGGAAGAAACCGAAATAGATGAAGGCTCCGACCTGCGAAATCACGTTGCCGATCGCGGAAGGAGGCTCGACACCCAGGTAACCCAGCGCCACGAACGCAATCCCGAACAGGATGTAGATATATTTGTGCCAGCTTGGACGATAGCGAATCGACTTGACCGGAGAATGATCCAGCCAAGGCAAGCCGGCCAGGATCACCACCGACAGGCCCATCAGCACCACGCCCCAGAACTTCGCATCGAGCGTCAGCATGCCGGCGATGATCACCAGGCCGATGACGGCGGCGGCGATCTTGGCCAGCTTGCTCAGCCGCGATTTCAGCATCAGCAGCGCAACGAAGGCCGCCACGCCGGCGATCAGGTAGACCATGAAGTCCGAGGTGGTCGCGCGCAGGATCGAATAGAACGGCGTGAAATACCAGACCGGTGCGATATGCAACGGCGTTTTCAGGGAGTCGGCCGGGATGAAGTTGTTGAACTCCAGGAAGTAGCCGCCCATTTCAGGCGCGAAGAAAATCACGGCGCTGAACACCATCAGGAAGATCGACACGGCGAAGATGTCGTGCACCGAGTAGTAAGGATGGAAAGGAATGCCGTCCAGGGGAATGCCCTTGGCATCGGTCTTTTCCTTGATTTCGATGCCGTCCGGATTGTTCGAACCTACTTCGTGCAGCGCGATGATGTGCGCCACGACCAGGCCGATCAACACCAGCGGAATGGCGATCACGTGGAATGCGAAGAAGCGGTTCAGGGTTGCATCCGACACGACGTAATCGCCGCGGATCCACAACGACAGGTCGGGACCGATGAACGGGATCGCGCCGAACAGGTTGACGATCACCTGCGCGCCCCAGTACGACATCTGGCCCCAAGGCAGCAGGTAGCCGAAGAAGGCTTCGCCCATCAGGCACAGGAAAATGCCGACGCCGAACAGCCAGACCAGCTCGCGCGGTTTGCGGTACGAGCCGTACAGCAGGCCGCGCACCATGTGCAGATACACCACGATGAAGAATGCCGAAGCGCCGGTCGAATGGATGTAACGCACCAGCCAGCCCCATGGGACGTCGCGCATGATGTACTCGACCGAGGCGAACGCCAGCGAGGCGTCCGGCTTATAGTGCATGACCAGGAAAATGCCGGAGACGATCTGGATCACCAGCACCAATAGCGCCAGCGAACCGAATGCATACCAGAAATTGAAATTTTTCGGCGCGTAGTATTCCGAAATGTGCGCCTTCCACAGCGCGGTGGCCGGGAAGCGGGCGTCAACCCAGTTCAGTGCCTTGGCCGAAATCGGCGCATCGGCGGGCAATTTTTTTTCTTGAAACGCAGCCATGATTAAGCCTCGCCTTTCTCGTCTTTGCCGATGATCAGTTTCGCGTCGCCTTCGAACATGTGGCGCGGCACTTGCAGGTTATCCGGTGACGGCTTGTTCTTGTATACGCGGCCGGCCATGTCGAATGTCGAACCGTGGCATGGGCAGAGGAAGCCGCCTTCCCAGTCGTCCGGCAGCGATGGCTGCGCGCCTTCCTGGAATTTCGCGCCCGGCGAGCAGCCAAGGTGCGGGCAGATGCCGACCAGGACCAGCAGTTCCGGCTTGATCGAACGATATTCGTTCAGCGCGTAATCCGGGGTGACCGAAAAGTCGTGGCGTGCTGAATTCGGATCGGCGACCAGCGCATCGGTTTTCTTCAGCGACGCGACCATTTCAGGCGTGCGCTTGATCAGCCAGACCGGCTTGCCGCGCCATTCGACGGTTCTCATCTCGCCTGGCGCCAGGGTAGAAATATCCACTTCAACCGGCGCACCCGCTGCTTTTGCGCGCTCGGACGGTTGGAAGGTAGACACGAATGCCCCCGCCGTGGCCAATCCAGCCACTCCACCCGCCGCACACGTAGCGACGAGCAAACCACGTCGACCAGAATCGACCTGCTTTTCGTTACTCATACCAACCCCAATCAGTCAAAATACGAAATCTGCTCAATTTGTATGCAACTTCCCCACAAACCTATCGGACTTAAGGCTGTTGAGCGGAGAAATATCCAGATTGGACCGAATTCCGGATTCGACTGGAACTGGCTGCCTGGACACTTCATGGCTAACTTCCATAAGTCCGATAGACTCCTTGCAACCCTAGATTATATCGGACTCGATCAAGCTTTTAAAGCTAATCGCATACGGAGTGGGGAATATTAACAATATTTTTCCTGTAGACGCCTTGTGAGCGGCATGCCGGCAATGGCCGCCGGACGGCAATATCGCGTCCAATGGATTTACTTTTTAATATTATCGCGCTATAAACCGGCTACCCTTCGGCGGTCTTTACCTTCCGCCGATCCCGGGGAACTTGTCGCGGCGAATGAGAATCTTCCAGAACCATGCGCCGCCCCGCCCCTTATCCCATGGAGAGATCGATATGAGCATGATGCAGGAATTCAAGGCTTTCGCCATCAAAGGAAATGTCGTCGATCTGGCGGTCGGCGTGATTATCGGCGCCGCGTTCGGGAAAATCGTGGAATCCCTGGTGCAGGACATCATCATGCCGATCGTCGGCCGCATTTTCGGCGGACTCGATTTCACCAATTACTATCTGCCGCTGAACGGCCAAGGCACGCAATTGACCCTGGTCGAGGCAAAAAAGGCCGGCGCGGTGCTGGCCTACGGCAATTTCATTACCATCTTGATCAATTTCCTGATTTTGGCCTTTATCATTTTCCAGATGGTGCGCCTGATCAACCGGGCGCGCGAAATGGCCAATCCGGCGCATCCGGAAGCGCCGGCGCCGGCCGCCACGCCGGAAGATATCGTGCTGCTGCGCGAAATTCGCGATTCCCTGAAAAAGCAGGCCTAAAGAAGCCATTTGCCGGACGAAGACTTCGCGTATGGCGCAATTCGTCTCCTGACATCCCATCCCCGCGGCGATCGACGCCGCAGCGGCTTTGTCAGGCCGGATTGTCGATATCGACAAATTGATGCCGCAGGCCGAAATGTTCGGCCAGATGCGTGCCGAGCGCCTGCACGCCGTAACGTTCGGTGGCGTGATGTCCCGCCGCCAGGTAGGCGACGCCGCTTTCGCGGGCCAAATGCACGGTCGGCTCCGAGATTTCACCGCTGATATAGGCAGTCGCGCCGGCAGCGATGGCATCGCCGAGCATGCTTTGCGCCGCACCCGTGCACCAGCCGATGTCCCCCAGCCGCTGGGACGGATCGCCGATCACCAGCGGCGCCCGCCCCAGTTTCTCCGTGATGCGCGCCGCCAGCTCGGCCACCGTGGCCGGTGCCGGTGCGGCACTCGTATCCGCACCCGACGGCAGCGCTTCGGCCCGTCCCAGCCAGCCGATGCCGTTCTCGGCAAAGCGGCCATGATCGGAAAATCCGAGCAATCCGGCCAACTGCGCGTTGTTGCCCAGTTCCGGATGCATGTCCAGCGGCAAGTGGTAGGCGAACAGATTGACGTCATTGGCCAGCAATTGCGCCAGGCGTTTCCGCCGGATGCCAACCACGCGCGGATCTTCGCCACGCCAGAAGTAACCGTGATGCACCAGGATCGCGTCGGCTTTCAGATCCAGCGCCGCCTCGATCAGCGCCAGGCTGGCCGTGACGCCGCTGACGATGCCGCCGATTTCCGCGCACCCTTCCACCTGCAAGCCATTTGGGCAATAATCCCTGTATTGTTCGACATTGAGCTTTTGCGCCAGGTATTTGGCCAGCGCATCCCTATCTACCAATTTTCGGATCATTTTTCTTTCCTATGTATATACGACGTTTTTGGCTGTTGTTCGCGCAAACCGTAACGATTGCGCTGGCGCTTTGGTTCATTGTAACGACGTTGAAGCCAGCCTGGATCACCGGTGCCATGAATACCGTGCGCAAGCCGGTCGCCACCTCCAGCGTGGCGATGCAGGAAGCGGCGCTGGCACAGCCGGCCCCGGGTTCCTACCGCAAGGCCGCGCAATTGGCGATGCCTTCGGTGGTGAATATCTTCACGACATCCGAAGCCAAGCCGCAGACCAATCCCTTCATGGAAGACCCGTTCTTCAAGAAATTTTTCGGCGACCAGAACAACGGCGATGACCAGGAAGACAAATCGGCCAGCCTCGGTTCCGGCGTGATCGTCAGTCCGCAAGGCTATATCCTGACCAACAACCACGTGGTGGAAGCGGCGGACGGCATCGAAGTCGCCCTGTCGGACGGCCGCAAGGCCAGCGCCAAGGTGGTCGGCACCGATCCCGATACCGACCTGGCCGTGATCAAGATCGACCTGCCCGACCTGCCGGCGATCACGCTGGCCAATATCGACAACACCAGTGTCGGCGATGTCGTATTCGCCATCGGCAATCCGTTCGGCGTTGGCCAGACTGTCACCATGGGCATCATTTCGGCCTTGGGACGCAACCACCTCGGCATCAATACCTTCGAGAATTTCATCCAGACCGACGCTGCGATCAATCCTGGCAATTCGGGCGGCGCATTGATCGACACCAACGGCAATCTGCTCGGCATCAATACCGCAATCTATTCGCGCAGCGGCGGCAGCCTGGGCATCGGCTTCGCCATTCCGGTCACGACCATCAAGAGCGTGATGGAATCGATCATCAAGACCGGCCATGTGGTGCGCGGCTGGATCGGCGTGGAACCGCAGGAAATCACCCCGGAACTGGCGGAAAGCTTCGGCCTGACCAAGAAGACCGGCGCCATCATTGCCGGCGTGCTCAAGAATGGCCCGGCCGACAAGGCCGGCATGATACCGGGCGATATCGTGGTGTCCGTCGAGGGCAAGCCGGTGACCGACACCACCGCCTTGACCAACCTGGTGGCGCAATTGACGCCGGGCGCCAAGGCCAAGATGACCGTGCTGCGCAAATCGAAGGAAACGGCGCTGAACGTGACCGTCGGTAAACGGCCTTCGCCACAGCCTCAGCCGCAGCCGCAAGAGGAATAAGCCGGATGCATATTCGCGACCTGACCCAGTATCTGGCGGAGCTTTCCGAAAACAATAACCGCGCCTGGTTCGTGATGAACAAGCCGCGCTACGATATCCTGCGCGCCGAATTCCTGGCGGTGGTGGTCAAGCTGATTGCCGACATCGCCAGATTCGATCCGGCGGTGGCCGCCTGCAATCCGAAAAAGGCCATGTTCCGCATCAATCGGGACATGCGCTTTTCCCATCACAAGATTCCATACAAGACGCATTTTTCCGCCGCGATCACGGCCAGCGGCCTGAAGAAACCGAGCCAGGGCGGTGGACCGGCGTATTACTTCCATATCGACGAAACCGGCACCTTGCTGATCGCCGCCGGCGAGTACATGCCGCCGTCCGAACGGCTGCGCGCGATCCGCCGGCGCGTCATCGACGATGCCGACGGCTTTGCAAAGGTATTGAAGAACAGAACGCTCAAGACCAGCTTCGGCGACCTGCAGCAGGAAGGCAAGCTGACTCGGCCGCCAAAAGGTTTCGATGCCGATGCGACGCATATCGAATACATCAAGCTGAAGAGCTTTATCGTCTGGAAAGAGATCGACATCAGGAAGAAGATTCCCGCGGATCTGGGCAAGGACCTGGCGACGGCGTTCAAGCAATCGCAGGCGCTGGTCACCTGGTTGCGCGGGATTGAAACAGCACCTGAAACAGCCGCCTGATATTGCGGCCTGCCACCGCAGCATGGCACCGCGGCTTGATACCAGGGCTTGATACCAGGGCTTGATACCGCGGCCTGAAACAGCGCTGCCCGGCTGTTTCAGACGGTTTCGGTTTCCTCTTCCGGCGCCTTGCCGGCCTTGGCGAAGATAGGCGCCGCGAACAAGCCAATCTCGTACAGCAACACCAGCGGCACCGCCAGCAGCAGTTGGCTCATGATGTCCGGCGGCGTCACCACGGCGGCGATCACGAACGCGCCGACTACCACATACGGACGAATCTGCTTCAATTTTCCCAGCGGCACCAGTCCCATGCGCACCAGGATGATCACCACGATCGGCACTTCGAACGCCATGCCGAACGAGAAGAACATCGTCATGACGAAATCGACATAGGCGTCGATGTCCGGCGCGACCGAAACCGAGCTTGGCGCAAAGTGATTGATGAATGGGAAAACCGTGCCGAAGACAAAGAAATAGCAGAACGCGACCCCGGCGATGAACAGCACCGACGATGAAATGACCAGCGGCGCAATCAGGCGCTTTTCATGTTTGTACAAACCCGGTGCGATGAATGCCCAGGCCTGGTACAGCACCCAGGGCAGGGAAATGATGAAGGCGACCAGCATGGTCACTTTCACGGGAATCAGGAACGGCGTGATGACGCCTGTCGCAATCATGTGGCTGCCGGCCGGCAGCGCGATCATCATCGGCCTGGCCAGCACGTCGAAGATATGGGCGGCCCATGGCATCAGGCACAGGAAGACGAGCACGATGGCGACCGCCGACTTGACGACGCGGCTGCGCAACTCGACCAGATGGGAGATGAAGGTGTCTTCAGAACCGGAGGTTTGTTCGTCAGCCATATCAGTACGAAGCCGCCGCAAAATCAATCTGGCGTTGTTGCGCCGCCTTGCCGTACAGCCGTACTGTCTGCGTCGGCGCGCCTAGCCCGCTAAATTTTGCAACACCTTCAAGGGAATAAAAAGAACGCATGACGCCTATCAGAAAAAAGAGCGGGTCGATTTGCCGCTGGCGGGACGATATTTCGCTACCCGGGCGGCGGCCGAGATGACGCGGGTGCGGCGCCCGGTCTGAT
>DASYEK010000013.1:0-14593 GCA_036499085.1 Herbaspirillum sp.
GCGGTTGCCGCAACGGCGCCCGCTACCCGGCTTCCCGCGCAGGCTGCCGCATTGGCGGCCATGACGCCGATCCGGGCTGCAAGGAGAGCCGTCGCGCTGCGCACCGACCCGACCGACAAACCGATCCCCGCCAATCCGGCGGACGGCGACTGGGAGCAGTTTTAAAAAAGTTCTGACAAAAAAGACGCATTGCTGCAATAATTTTTCGCCTGCTCGCATCCATTTTTTGCTAAATTGTTAAAATATCAACAATTTATAAAAAACGTTGTTTCCAAAGTCATAAAAAAGGGGAAGTTGTGCGTCAAACAGCCGTAGTGCGTGCCAATGCTTAAGCGCATCACAATTCAGGAAGTTCGGCTTGGCATGTACATTCAGGAGTTGGGCGGTCCCTGGATCGACCATCCCTTCTGGCGCAAGTCGTTCATTCTCGAAAAGCCGGAAGATCTCCAACTGCTGCGTTCCGGCAGCATTGGCGCGGTGGTGATCGACACCGCCAAGGGTCTCGATGTGGGCGGCGAGGGCGACAATGACGATAATGACGACGGAGAAGAATTAGAAGCGGAAGAGATCGAAGCAGGCGGCGAGGCCTCCGGCGCGCAGGGCGTCGCCGCGGCGGAAAGCCGATCCGCGGTGCCGGCCAGGCCGCCGCGTCCGGCGCACCTGGCGGAAAAAACCACCGCCGACCAGGAACAGGCGCGCGCTTCGAAAGTGCTGGGCGCGGCCAAGCCGGCGATTACCTCGATGTTTGAAGAGGTCCGCATGGGCCGGGCGGTCGATGCCGCCGACGTATTGCCGCTGGTCGAGGAAATCAACGCCTCGGTATCGCGCAATATCGGCACCCTGATCGGCCTGGCGCGCCTGAAGACCGCCGACGACTACACCTACATGCATTCGATCGCCGTTTGCGCGCTGATGGTCGCGCTGGGACGCGAGTGCGGGCTGTCGGCCGAAGATACCAAGCAGGCCGGCCTGGCGGGATTGCTGCACGATATCGGCAAGATGGCGGTGCCTAAGGATATCCTGCAGAAACCGGGCAAATTGACGCAGGAAGAATACATCACGGTCAAGAATCATCCGGCCGCCGGCTATGAAATGCTGCGCGCCGGCAAAAACATCTCCCGCATGGCGCTGGACGTGGTTCGGCATCATCATGAAAAAGTGGACGGCAGCGGCTATCCGGACGCCCTGAAGGCCAGCCAGATCAGCCTGCCGGGCAAGATGTCGGCGGTCTGCGATGTGTACGACGCGATCACCTCGAACCGTCCTTACAAGCATGGCTGGGAGCCGGGCGAATCGCTGCGCCGCATGGCCGAATGGAACAACGCCCATTTCGATAACCATGTGTTCCATGCGTTCGTGAAAATCATCGGCATCTATCCGGTCGGTTCGCTGGTGCGCATGAAATCCGGCCGGCTGGGCGTGGTGATCGATCACAATCCGCTGCTGTTGCTGCAGCCTACCGTCAAACTGTTCTTCTCGGTAAGTTCGCAATCGCGCATTCCGGTCGAAATGATCGACCTGGCCAAGCCGTCGGCGCGCGACATGATCATGTCGCATGAGGATCCGGCCAAATGGGGACTGACGGTCAACGACGTCTGGCGTTGATCAGGCCGCGCCCGCGCTCGCGCCGGGGCCGGCGCCAACGCCATTCAGGGTAGCGATCAGCACGCTCGTCTCGTAGGGCTTGGGCAGGATGCGGATACCCTTGGACGCCGTCAGGCGGTCGGAATAGCCGCTCGCCAATACCACCCGCATCGCCGGAAACTGTTTTGCGACAAGTTCGGCCAGGTCGATGCCGCTGAGCGTGCCCGGCATCACTACATCCGAAAACATCACATCGAAATGGCGGCCGCTCTGCAAGCGGCGATAGGCTTCGTCGCCGCTGGCGGCGGTCTCGACCTGGAAGCCGGCATTGATCAATGCCGGCTCCACCACCTCGCGCACCAGCGCATCGTCCTCCACGAACAATACCGAACCGCCGCTGCGCGCCGCGCCGCGCTCGCCGCCGGCATCCGGCGCCGGGCGCGGCGACTCCAGCGTACGCGCCATGTAGATGGTCACGCGGGTGCCCACGTGCGGCGTGCTTTCCAGCGTCAGCACGCCGCCGGCCAGCTTGGCGAAACCGTAGGCCTGCGGCAGGCCCATGCCTGACCCCTTGCCGACCGCCTTGGTGGAGAAGAACGGCTCCAGCGCCATGGCCAGCACTTCGTTGTCCATGCCGTTGCCGCTGTCGACGATGGCCAGTTCCACATAGTCGCCGGCGGACAGGTCGGGCCGGTCGTCGCGGATGCTGGCGTTGCAGGCGACGATGTCGAGCCGTCCGCCATCCGGCATGGCGTCCCTGGCGTTGATGACGATATTGAGTACGGCAAGTTCGAATTGCAGGGTGTCGATCCGGACCGGCCACAAGGCCTCGTCGAGCCGGATCCGCATATCGATATCCGAGCGGATCGCGCTGTCGAGCAACGGCAGTATGGATTTCAATTGCTGCTCCAGCGCGCAGACTTCCAGCCGCGAATCCTGGGTGCGGCCGAATACTGCCAACTGGCCGGTCAATTCGGTGGCGCGCTTGATGGCGCGCTGGCACGCTTCCAGCGCATTGGCGGCGCGCCCTTCCTGGGCCGACAGCCGCACTACATGCAGGCCGGTGTTGAGGGCCTGCAGCACATTGTTGAAATCGTGGGCGATGCCGCCGGTCAGGCGCCCCAGCGCTTCCAGTTTCTGCGCCTGCAGCAAGGCGCGCTGCGAACGGGCCGTGGCCGAGACCGCATCCGCCACTTGTATTTCCAGCTCTGTCTTGCTGGCCAGCAGGCGGTCGCCCGCGCCGCGCATTTCGCGGGCGACCGCGTCGATTTCGACGATTCCGCTATGCAATTCCGGCACCGCTTCGCCGCGTCCCAGGCGCGCCGCCGCGTGGCGCAGCGCCTCGATCGGCTTGGAGGTGCGGTGCGCCATGTACAGGGCGCCGAGGATGGCCAGCGCGGCGAACCCCAGCCAGATGCTGGACAGCAGGAAAATCGCGCGCATCGCCGAACCGCGGATGATGGCCTTCGGCACGCTGACCACGAAGGTCCAGCCGGACAGGGGCGCGCGGCTGAAGAACGCCGTCATGTCGACGCCTTCCAGGTTGAGGCCGTCATAGCGGCCTTCCATTTCATGCGTCGCCAGCCCGGTAAGTCGGGTCGAGATGCGCTTGCCGATCAGTTGCTCGGCATTGGCCGAGCGGGCCGCCACGATGCCGTTGCGGTCGACGATGGTGCCGATCCATTCGGGGGGCAGTTTCTGGTTGGAAAAAATGGACTGGAACTGGTGCACGAAAGTGCCGGAACTGAGGTAATACAGCGTCACGCCGTCGCGCTTGATCGGCACCTGCACCGCCACGCTGTAGGCGTGCCCGACCGGCGCCGGGAAGACGTTGCTGACCACGGTGGCGTCCGGGCCGGCCAGTTCGCGCAGAGCCATCAGGGTATCGGAGCGCGGCAGATTGGCGGCGCCGTGCGGCGTACTGGTATTCATCAGTTGCTGGCCTTCCAGGTCGCTCAGGAAGATACTGTTCTCCGACTCCGGGGGGAAGACCGCGCGGGCGTGCCGTTCGAAAGCGGGCAGGTCGCCGCTGTCGATGGCGGGCGACGCCGCCAGGGCGCGCAGCAGCGCTTCGCGGTTGGTGATTTCCTTGTCCAGCAGCGTGGCCAGCGCGCGCGCCGTTTCCTGCACGCTTTTCTTGAATGCGAGCTGCTCTTCCCCATAGAGATAGAAGATGCCGAGAGCGGCCACCACGAAGGCAGGAATGAGAACTGCCAGGACTAGGTACAGCAACCAGGTACGTGTGCGCATCGGGGGATTGCGACCTTTCTTCCAGGGAAATTCGTCCAAAAGCCGGATCTGCATTATAGATAATGCGTAGGGAATGACGGAATTCAGGGCAATCCGTTCCGCATTTCGCGAAAAAAAACGACGCGGCGCAATCAGCGCGGCGTCGTTTCGGATTTGCCGCCGGCGACCGTATTCCGGCCCCGGCGGCATGGTCACGGCCTCAGGTTTTCGCCAACTGGTTCCGGATCGGCAAATCGCGGATGCGGCGGCCTGTGGCGGCGAAGATGGCGTTGCACAGGGCCGGGGCCATCGGCGGGGTGGCCGGTTCGCCGACGCCGCCGAGTTCGGTGTCCAGGCCGTGCGTCACCAGATGGGTGCGGATCTCGCGCGGCGCGGCGGCGGCGCGCATGACTTCATAGTCGTGGAAGTTGCTTTGCTCCACGCGGCCGTTCTTGAACGAGATTTCACCGCTGATCGCCAGCCCCAGGCCCATGATGCAGGCGCCTTCGATCTGCGAACGGATGCGGTCCGGATTGATCTGCGGGCCGCAATCCATGGCGATGTCGACTTGTCGGATATCGATTTCGCCTTTGTCGTTGACCGCGACTTCGATCACCACCGCCACGTAGGTCACGAAGCTGTAGGTCACCGCCAGTCCCAGTCCGCGGCCCTTGGGCAGCTTGCGACCCCAGCCGGCCTTGGCGGTGGCGATTTCGATCACATTGCGCATGCGGCCGATATCCACCGGATAGCGATCCGGCGATTCGCCGTAGTTCCAGCCGTCGGCCATGCTGCGCGGGTCGATCTTGCGCGCCGGACCCAGCAGGTCCAGCAGGTATTGCTTGTGATCGCGCCGCGCCGCATGCGCGAGTTCGGCCGCGAACGACTGGATCGCGAACGCATGCGGAATATTCGACACCGAACGGAACCAGCCGATTCGCGCATGCGCCTCGACGTCCGGCACTTCGACGCGGATATTCGGAATCGCGAACGGCACATTGACCGCCGACATCGACAATTCGAACGGCGCCTGGGTCTTGGCGCCGGCCGCGAAGGTCGAGGCGATGGTCGGCGCGGCGGTGCGATGCAGCCAGGCGGTGGGCCGGCCCTTGGCGTCGAGCGCGGCCTCCAGCCGTTCCACGGAGACCGTGTGCAGGTAATCGTGCTGCAGGTCGTCGTCGCGGGTCCAGGTGACCTTGACCGGCACGCCCTTCATGGCCTGCGACAGCAGCGCCGCCTCGGCCGCGAAATCGGGTTTCGATTTGCGGCCGAAGCCGCCGCCCAGCAGGGTCACATGCACGGTCACGTCTTCCGGTTGCATGCCCAGGTGGCGGGCCACGGTGGCGACGGTGGCCTGCGGCGCCTGCACCGGCGCCCAGACTTCGCATTTGCCGTCGACAATGCGCGCGGCCGCGGCCGGCGGCTCCATGGTGGCGTGCGCGATATGCGGCAGATAGTATTGCGCCGAGAATTTGCGCGCGGCCGGCGCGGCGGCCAGCGCATCCACGGTCGCGCCCTGGTCGCGCACCGCCTTGGCCGGACTGTTGGCGGCCTGCTCCAGCGTCTTGCGGAATGCGGCCGAATCGTAACTGCCGTTCGGGCCGTCGTCCCATTCCAGTTTCAAGGCGGCGCGGCCCTGCATTGCGGCCCAGGTATTCGAGGCCAGCACGGCCACGCCGCCCAGCGGATTGAACAGCGCCGGCGGCGGACTGCCCTTGAGTTCGATGACCTGCACCACGCCCGGCACTTTCATCGCCTCGGTCTTATCGACGCTGACCAGCTTGCCGCCGAACACCGGCGGCCTGGCGATGACGGCGTACAGCATGCCGTCCAGCCGCGTGTCGATGCCGTAATGGGTATTGCCGGTGACGATATCGTGCAAGTCGATGCCGCGCGTATTGTTCTTGCCGATGTAGCGGAACTCGCTGGCGTTCTTGAGCCTGATGCGATCGGCCGCCGGCACCGGCATCCTGGCCGCTTCCAGCGCCAGCGCGCCGAAGCCGAGGCGGCGGCCGCTGGCGGCGTGCACCACTTCGTGATTGACGGTCTTGACCTCGCCCACGGGCACATTCCATCGCGCCGCCGCAGCGGTTTCCAGCATCAGGCGGGCGGTGGCGCCGATATGGCGCATGGCGGCGAAGTGATGGCGCATGCTGCGCGAGCCGTCGGTATCCTGGCTGCCGTAGCGCGCCTCGTTGGCGTCGGCTTGTACCGCGCGCACGCGGTCCCAGTCGGCGCCCAGTTCGTCGGCGCCCACCATCGGCAGGCTGGTGCGTATGCCTTGTCCCATTTCGGAACGATGCACCACGATGCTGACGATGCCGTCGGCATCGATCGACAGGAAGACCAGCACATCCTGCACCAGGCCGCCGGGCATGGCGTCGGCGCCGAATTTGGGCGTCGCGGGAGCGGAATCCGCCGCGGATACCAGGCCGGACGCGCCGACCGTCAACGCCAGCCCGGTCAGCGCGCCGGCGGTCTTGAGCAGATTGCGGCGCGCCGGCGAAGCGGGGGCGGCCGAGACTGGATCCGTTGCATCGAAGAAGGTTTTCATTTCGCGTCTCCCGTTGCCGAAGCGGCATGTTGCGCAACATTCCTGGACGCATCCTTGATCGCCGCATGAATCCGCGTATAAGTGCCGCAGCGGCAGATATTGCCGCTCATGGCGTCCTTGATCTGCTGGTCGCTTGGATGCGGCGTCTTGCGCAACAGCGCGGTGGCGGACATGATCTGGCCGGACTGGCAATAGCCGCATTGCGGCACGCCGAGCGCCTTCCAGGCCTGCTGGATCGCCTGGCCCACGTTGTCTTCGGAAACGGCTTCAATGGTGGTGATCTTTTTTCCCGCGGCGGCGGAAATCGGCGTGACGCAGGAGCGGATCGCCACGCCGTCAAGATGCACGGTGCAGGCGCCGCAGAGCGCCATGCCGCAGCCGAATTTGGTGCCGGTCATGCCGAGCTGGTCGCGCAGGGTCCAGAGAATCGGTGTGTCTTCGGGCAAGTCGACCTGATGCTGTCGGCCGTTGATGGTGAGCGTTGTCATTGTTCTTCCCTCTCGGGTGTTTTGGTGGATGGTCGCTTCGGATTATCTACCCGATTTGACTTCGGCGTACGGCGCTTGCCGCTTCAAACGCGTCGCGTGGCGCTTCTCACTCTCGTTCGATTTCTGCGTATATATCGGTTTGGCAACGGCCCGGACATGAAGCGCGGGCCGTTGCGATTCTTGTTGCGGTTTTCGTTGCGATTCATGCGGCCGATTGCGCCGAAAATCGGATTATTCGCGCCCGCCGCGGTTGGGAGAATATGCAAGCATGTCGAGTCTTTCCGATATCTTCACGATATCGGAAAATATTTTTTCTTTCTTCTTGCGCATCTGGCCCGGCACGAGATAGAGCCCAAGCCTGCTCTTCGATATTTTTCTCCTGAGGTCCGGCAGGAGATCGGCCACTTCTTCGACGGTTTTCTTCTTCGCGCTGAAATCTTCCGACAGTTTCATGGCGGTTTTCCGCAAGGTCGCAAGGCCATCCAGCGATCGCGCCCGGCGCAGCTCGAGAGGGGAAATCGAGGAAAGGAATACTTTCGGCTTGGGACGCGGCAGTGAAAGATAGCCGAATGCATCTCCCTCCTTGTCGCGCTTGATGCTGTCGATGTTCAGCAGTAGATTGGCGAAAGCGTATTGCGTCTCTTCGCCCGCCTTGGCCAGGATAAGGAATAATTCTTCGCCGTCGCCGCCATCGCAGGCCAGTAACTTCTCGATGGCAGGCGTATCCAGCATACCGTCCTCATAGGCCCGGCACACGAGACGGCCGAGGCCGGCTACGGCTTCGGCGCGATCGTAGCAGAGTCCGACCAGCAAATTGTGCGTGCCTTTGGTGTGGTTTGGATCGTTTACCAGCTTGAAAAACGACGCGGCATTCAAATGCTTGCCGTCCTTGGCGAGGTACAGCAGTCGATAGAGCGCGAGGAATGGCCCGGCCCGGCCGGCCTGCATGCAACGCGTCCATCCGGAAACGCCATTGTTGTTTCGCGCGGCGAGGACGTCGGTCAGCCGATCCGCCGAAAAATATCGCTGTTCCGCGGCCTGGATGGCGATGTCGCCGAATGCGACGATCGTATCGACGTTCATATCGCCGGTCGCCGCATGGTACAGCAATGGCGCGAAATGGGACCCAGGCGCCGGGAAGAGCTGGTTCAGCAGCGGCAGGGCCTGGTCTTTTCCCGCGTTGAGCAACGCCGCGCCCATCTCCCTGATCAGTTGCACGTCGTTGTGTTGAATGGCACTCGAAAAACACTGTCGCGCGGCGGCCGCGGGGCTTTTCAATATTGTCAGCAGCGTGACCGAGTCGAGCTTGATCAAGTCCAGGGCTGCCCGATCGCCGTTGGCGATAACGGCTTCGGCCAGGTCTCTTCTTTGTGCGGACGGCAGATCGTCGAGAGCTTGCATGTTTTCGTCCAGGAACCGGATCAGGGACTCGCCTTCCAGCTTTGAAACAAGGTGCCTGATGTCGGTGTGGCCCAGCCACGGCGAAGCCGGCCTTGCTTCCATCCATGTTTCGCCAGCGGCCGTTTCTTCCGGCGCCGCTGGATACGCGGGGTACAGGTATTGCAGCAGATCCGATGGCGAGGAATTCCTGATGGCGGCCGTCAACGCCGGCGCGGCGATGGTGCCCAGGTCGTGCGGCGAAACATCCTGCAAATGCCGGGCTTGCAATAGACGATCCTGGCGGTCTTCCGTGACCCAGATCAGTTTGCCGAAATGCATGATGCGGGTTTGGTCCGGATCGCCGGATCCGGGTTGGCCGGGCAGGGAAAATATTGTTTCAGGCTGGAACGGCATGTCCACATAGGATGTGAACGCATTGTCGGCGCCAAGGATCTTCAGCAGAAGCAGGGTAGGGTCGGTGTTGACGCGCCAGAACCGGTCGTCGTCCTCATCGATCTGGGCGATGAATGCGTTGGCATCGACATGGCCGCACTTGAATTTCTGCGGTTCGATGGCGGCGTTCACCTCGTGGAAAAGTGCAATATAGTCGAACGATTCGAGGGTATGGGGCGTATTTTCGAAGAGGCCTTGCATAGCGCCGGAAAAATCGGCCAGGCATTCTTCGGCCAGCGCGTGCGCGATGGCGAGGGGGGTGAGGCGCGCTTCGATATGCCGTTCGCAGGCATCGACATGGCCCTGGGTGATCCCGCAATGGTTCGCATGCACGTCTTCCTGGACCTTGAACCCCAATTTGGCCGCCATGACGTTCATGAATCCGGTGGCGAAGTGAACTTCCATGCCGCCATTGTGCAATTCAAAATCTGCATCGCGCATATATTCAAGGATCAATTGCGTCGTGATCTCTTCTTTGAGCCGGGGGATGATCTCGCCGTCCGGCCGCAGGCGATTGAGGGCCAGCGTGAAATTTTCCGCCGCGCCGGTAGGGCATACCCTGATCTGGCGGCCCAGTTCAGCGACGGTATTGATGCAGCGATCCAGGCCAGGGCCGTTGTCCAGCAGTGCAACGATTTGATCGAGCATCTGCTTGCCGTTGCCGTACAGGACGCCCTTGCAGCCGCCGTAGTTCACGTTATCCGGATTGAAGAGCCGTTGCGCCACGAGCTCGAAGCCTTCGGTGACATCGATGGCCTCGCGTTCGGTGAGATGTTCTATTGCAAACTTGTGCAAGACCTCAAGCTGCGAGATGAATTTCTCCTGGAAGATTTCATAAGTCTCGCGGTCGGCTTCGAATTCTTCGACCGTTTGCCCTTCCCTGAGGGGGAAGGATATACCGGAGGGCGCGGATGTTTGCGGATGGTGCGGTTGAAAGAATTCGTTCTTGAAACCCTGCAAATTGATATTGGACGTCAATGAAATAGGCAATGCATTACTCCCGATGAGCAGTATTGAAGAAGGTCGCTTTATGTTTCGATTTCGCGCATGCATCGGCAACGGCGTCCTGGACGGAAGGCTCGCCGTTGCGATTTTCCGCGGTCGATGCCGGGAAAAGCCGGGTTATTCGCCGGCGTGGTCGATGTGATCAGTGTGATTCGTGTGATCAGTGTGTTGGCGCATGAGCGCCGTTGGCCGAACTCGGCTCGGAAAAATATCTTCGACGGTTGAGCTGGGAATGGGCGAGTTCATCCAGGCTATCCCATCTTTTCATGATGTCGAAAAACATCTCTTCTTTCTTCTCTCTGATATCGCTTGATGCCAGATAGAGGCCGAGCCTGCTGGTCAAGATTTTTTCCTTGAGCTGCGGCAGGACTTGTATCACTTCCCTGGCGGTTTTTTTCTTCGCGCTGAAATCATCGTGAAGCCTTGCGATGGCCTTCTTCAGGTTCGCAAGGCCATCCATCGATCGCGCCTGCCGAAGATTGAGGGGGGAAATCGCGGGAAGGGATTCTTTCGGTTCGGATCGCGGCAGTGAAAGAAGGCTGAATGCGGATCCTCTTCTATCGCGCCCGGTTTTTTCGAATTTCAGCAGCACATCGGCAAAGGCGAGTTGGGTAGTGCCGCTGGTTTTCGCCAGGGCGCCGAATAGTCCTTCGCCATTGCCGTCATCGCAGGCCAGGAATTTCTCGATGTCCGGCGTGGCAAGCATGTTGTCGTTGTAAGCCATGCATGCGAGATTGCCGAGGCCGGCCACGGCTTCGGAGCGATCGTGCTCGAGTCCAACCTGCAAATTGAGTACGCCTTTGGCATAGCTTGGATCGCTCAACAGTTTGAAAAACGCCGCAGGGCTCAAATGGTTGTAGCCCTTGGCAAAACGGAGCAGCTTGTGAAGTGCGAGGAATGGTTCCGGCAGGCCAGCCTGCATGCAATGGGTCCATCCGGACATGCCCCTGTTATTTCGGGCGGCAAGCACGCCGATCAGTTGGCCCGATGAAAGATATTCCTTGTCCGCGGCCTGGATGGCGATATCGCCGAATGCGACGATCGTATCGACGTGCATATTGTTGGTCAGCGCATGGTACAGCGAGGGGGAAAGTTCGGATCCGGCCGCCGGGAATAGTTGGTTCAGCAGCGGCAGGGCCTGTTCTTTTTCCACGCTCAGCAAGGCAGCGCCCATGGCCCGGATCAACGGCGCGTCGTTGCGTTGCATGGCAGCGGAAAAATATCGCTGCGCCGCATCTTCAGCGCTTTTCAATATCGTCAGCAGTGTGGCCGGAGCGAGCTTGCTGAAGTCCAGGTTCGACGGATTGCCGTCGGCGATCATGCTTTCCGCGATATCGGGAACGCGATCGAGGACTTGCATATTGCCGTTTTCTTTCAGGAACTCGGCCAAGGCTTGGCCGTCCTTTTCGGAAAGCAGCGACCTGACGTCGGTGTCGCTCAGCCAGGACGTCGCCGCCTTTGTCCGCGGCCCTGTCTCGTTGGTTTGCTTCGGCGCGGCCGCGCTCATGTAGCGCAGCAGATTCGACGGCGATGAATTCTTGATAGCGGCGGCCAGCGCCGGTGCGGCGATATTGCCCAGGTCATGCGGCGCAACGCCCTGCAAGTGCCTGGCCTGCAATAAACGATCCTGGCCGTCTTCCGTAGCCCAGATCAAATCCTTGTACTGCATGATGCGGGTTTGGTCCGGATCGATGGCGTCGAGCCGGTCGGAAAGGGGGAATTTCGTTTCGGGCCGGAACGGTTCGGCCACATAGGATGCGAACACATCCGAGCCGAGAATTTTCACCAACAGCAGGGTGGGATCGGTGTTGAGGCGCCAGAAGCGCCCATCTTCCTTATCGGTCTGCGTGATGAAACAATCGGCATCCACATCGCCGCACTTGAGTTTCTGCAGCGAAACGGCGGTGCCGACCTGTTCGTAAAGCAACGCATCCTCATAGTCGAACGATTCGAGTGTGTTGGGCGTGTTCTCGAGGAAACCTTGCATCGCGCCGGCGAAGTCGGCCAGGTATTCTTCGGCCAGCGCCCGCGCGATGGCGAGAGGCGTCAGGCGTGCTTCGATATAGCGTTCGCATGCGTCGATATCATCCTGGGTGATCCCGCAACCTGCCGCATGCAAATCTTCCTGGACCTTGAGCCCCAATTTGGCTGCCATGACGTTGGTAAATGCAGTGCCGTAATGCGTTTCCATGATCCCGGTATTCAATTCGAAGCCGGCATGGGGCATGAATTCCAGGACCAATTGCATCGCCATTTCTTCTTTGAGTCGAAGAATGTCTTCGCTGTCGGGCCGCAGGCGATTGAGGGCCAGCGTAAGATTTTCCGCCGCGCCGGTGGGACATAGTCTGACTTGGCGCCCTAATTCAGCGACGGTATTGATGCAACGATCCAGGCGCGGGCCATTGTCCAAAAGGGCAACGATCTGATCGAGCATTTGCTTGCCGTTACCGTACAGGACGCCCTTGCAGCCGCCGTAGTCCACATTGCCGGGATTGAAAAGCCGGTCCTGAAGGAGATTGAATCCCTGGATGGCGTCAGAGGCCATGCGTCCGCTGAGATGGGTTTTTGTAAACGTGCGCAGGACTTCCAACTGCGAGATAAATTCCTTCTGAAAGATTTCATAGACCTCGTGGTCGGCTTCGAATTCGTCGACTGTCTGTCCATCCTTCAGCGGAAACGATATGCCTGCGGGAGCTTGCGTTCCGCACTGCTCTTGTTCAAAGAACTGGGGCTTGAAACCCGACAAGGCTAAATTGGACGTCAATAGAATGGTCAATGCATTACTCCCGATTAACTGTATTGAAGAAGGCCCTTTCATTTTTCATGGAAGGCAATACGTAAACCTTATCAGTCAACCGGCAGGATATGCAGTATGCAAATTCGCGTTATTAGAATTTAAAAAATCAATAAGATTATTCTTATAGGAGAGACTAAATCTATTCGATTTATCCGAATAAATATGCCGCAGAAGAAGGGCAATCAGAAGAGTGTCAGGATGCCGGTTCCAGTTGCCGATACACCGCATCGGCGATATGGCCCAGTGCATCCCGGGGCATCGCGGCCGACAGGGCATAGCCGAATTTGCCGTCGATCCAGTAGAACACACTGACCCCGCCTTCCTGCGAAAAACGGAAGGCGGTTTCATGCTTGCTGTCCTGTTCGGTGGAGACATACAGCGTCAGGCGGGCGCCGGCCTGGTCCTGGTACATGAACTGGGCCACGGGTCCGTCGTCGCCAGGCAGCAGCCGGCCGCCGATCAGGTCGTAGCCGAGCGCCCCCAGCTTGGGCGGATGCAGCGACGTGTCCAGGCGCTTCGACAGCCAGGCCACCAGGTGCGCTTCCTGGTCGACGCCGACCTCCACCGGATGGCGCGCTTCGGGGCTGAAGGTGACATGCGCGATGGCGGCGTGGCGCGCCAATGCATCGTCGCCATGGATATATGCGCCGTTCCCGGAGCCGGCGCTGGCGGTGGCCGCCGAATAGCCGTTCTGTCTGGCGGCGCCATGCAGCAGCCAGCCGCCGATGCCGCTGCACAAGGCCAGCACGGCGCACGCCGCCAATTGACGCCAGTGCGTTGCGAACAGGCCGGCATTTGCCGCGGGCGCCGGCGGCAAGGATGCGAACGGCGCGGAAGGCAAGGCCAGGTGCCGCGGCGCCGGCTGTTGCAGGACAGGATCGAACAGGGCGTGCAAGGCGCGGTTCTGTTCGCGATAGGCGGCGATGCGTTCGGCTTCGGCCGGCCGCGCCTGCAGATAGGCCTCGATCTCGGCGCGGCGCGCGGCCGGCAGCAGGTCGTCGACATAGGCCTGTAGTTCCTGTTCGGTGACCGGCAACTGGTTCATGTCATCACCTTGTTCATGTCATCGCCTGCTTCATTTCACCACCTTCAGGGAAGGCGCGGCGGCGCGGCCGTCGAGCGCCAGGCGCAGCCGTTCGCGCGCGCGGGACAGGCGCGACATCACGGTGCCGATCGGAATATCCAGTGTCGCCGCCACTTGCTCGTAAGGCATCTGCTCCAGTGCCACCAGCAGCAGTATTTCGCGCTGTTCGGCCGGCAGCGTGGCCAGCGCGCGGTCCATTTCGCGCAATTGCAGGCCCTGCGTGTGGTCGCCCGGCACGGCAGCGGACGGCAAAGGCGCATCGTCGTCGATTTCCTCGGTCGGCACGGCGGGCTTGCGGTATTGATCGATGTGCAGATTGTGCATGATGGTAAACAGCCAGGCGCGCATGTCGCCGTCGCGCCGGCGCGTGGCCAGCTTGCGCCAGCCGCGTTCCAGCGTGTCTTGCACCAGGTCGTCGGCGCCGTTGCGATCGCCGACCAGCGCGCGCGCATACCGGCGCAGGCTGGGCAGGCAGGACAACAATTGTGCGCTTGCTTCGTGCATCGATGCTCCGGCGCTCGCCTGGCCTATGGGTTGTTAAAAATCCGGCGCTCAGTCCTTGACCGCGTGCCAGATGTCCTTGAAGTTGTCGCCGCTGGCATCGCCAGCCTTCTTGTCGCCGGAATACCGATACAGCGGCTTGCCCTTGTAGGTCAGTTGCATCGAGCCGTCGTCGCGCTTGATCGAGCCGTATGGCGCCTTCAGGCCGGTGTCGGCGGTCGTGACGGCGGGCCAGAGGCCGGTGCATGGGCCGGCGCAGGCGCTTTTGCCGCTGTCGGCGCTGTCCTTGTCGAAAGTATAGACGGTCATGCCGTCGGATGTGACCAGCATGCCGCCGGATTTTTTGACGTCGGCGGCGTGCGCCATGGCGGCCACGGACAGCAACAGTGCGGCGATCAGCGATTGGGTCTGGATTGTGCGTTTCATGGGGAGTTCTCCTTGGGCGTTCGTTAATGAAGGGCCTGCAAAGGGATAGACGAGAGCGCCGCCGATTTATTCCATGCCGCCTGTATATTTAT
>DASYEK010000014.1:0-30776 GCA_036499085.1 Herbaspirillum sp.
AAAGGAAGCTTTGAAGGCTTCCTTTCGTATCCTGGAGCGGGAGAAGAGTCTCGAACTCTCGACCTCAACCTTGGCAAGGTTGCGCTCTACCAACTGAGCTACTCCCGCATTCACAACAGACCGCTATTATAAAGGCCTGCGTTTTGTTGTCAAGCATCGCGGCCAACTTTTCCTACTTCTTTTTATTGCATCTTTTTGATCAGGGGCCAGGCCTTGCGTAAATAATATAGCATCGACCAGACCGTCAGCAGCGCCGCGATGCCCAGCAGCACGTCGCCCCAGAAGCGGGTATCGACGCCCCACAGCATGTCGTAATACAACAGCATCGGAATGGCGACCATCTGCGCAGTGGTCTTGATCTTGCCGAGCGAACTCACGGCGACCGATTTCGAGGCGCCGATCTGCGCCATCCATTCGCGCAAGGCCGAGATGGTGATTTCGCGGCCGATGATGACAAAGGCGAAGATCGGATGCACCCGCCCCAGGTGCACCAGCACCAGCAAGGCGCCGGTGACCATCAGCTTGTCGGCGACCGGGTCGAGGAAGGCGCCGAAGGCCGAGGTCTGGTCCCAGCGCCGCGCCAGGAAGCCGTCGAACCAGTCGGTGGCGGCCGCAACGATAAAGATGATGGTCGAGGCCACGCCCTGCTCGAAACGCGACAGCCCCAATTCCGGCAAATAAAATACGCCGACTACCAGCGGAATCAGCGCAACGCGCAACCAGGTCAGCAGAATCGGGATATTAAAAGGCATAGGCTCTTGATATAGGTTTTGTGGCGACTGGTGTTCGGCGGTCCGCAGCCAAACCCTGAAATCTACCAAATCTTCAATGTAATTGCTTATATATTTCTTCGGCCAGCTGGCGCGAGATGCCGTCGACCGACGCCAGGTCGGCCACGCTGGCATCGGTCACGCCGCGCAATCCGCCGAAACGCGCCAGCAGTTTTTGCCGGCGGCGCGCGCCGATGCCCTCGATTTCCTCCAGCCGCGAGGTCTGCCGCGCCTTGGCCCGTTTGGCGCGCATGCCCGTGATGGCGAAGCGGTGCGCCTCGTCGCGGATCTGCGCAATCAGCATCAGCGCGGCCGATTCCTTGCCGAGTTCCGCGGCCGGCCTGCCGTCGGCGAAAATCAGCGTTTCCAGTCCGACCCGCCGGCCCTCGCCTTTTGCCACGCCGACAATCAGGCCGATGTCCAGTCCGAGTTCTGTCAAAACCTGACGCGCCATCTCGACCTGGCCCTTGCCGCCGTCGACCAGCACGATATCCGGCATGACGCCGTCGCCGTTGGCGACCTTTTCGTAACGCCGCATCAGCACCTGGCGCATCGCGGCGTAATCGTCGCCGGGCGTGACGCCGTTGATATTGTAGCGGCGATACTCGCCATTCTGCATGGCATGATGATGAAACACCACACAGGAGGCCTGCGTGGCCTCGCCCTGGGTGTGGCTGATGTCGAAACATTCGATGCGCAGGTTGTCGAGGTCTTCGACGTCGCCGGCCAGCACGTCGGCCAGCGCGCGCGTGCGCGATTGCTGCGATCCCTGTTCCGACAACAGCCGGGCCAGGGCGATCTCGGCGCCCTTCTGCGCCATTTCCAGCCATTGGCGGCGCTGTTCCTGCGGCTGGAAGATCACGTTGATGCGATGGCCGCATTGCTCCATCAGCGCCAGCATCAGCGCCGGCTCGTCGATTTCGCAATTGACCACCAGCGAACCCGGAATGAATTTGTCGATGTAATGCTGCGCCAGGAAGGCCTTGAGCACTTCGGCGCCGATCGAATTGCCCGGCGCCTCGGGCGCTTCCGATGCTTCCGAGGTCACCGCCGCGCCGTCGACATGCGCCGGGAAATAGGCGCGATCGCCAAGGTGGCGGCCGCCGCGCACCATCGCCAGGTTGACGCAGGCACGGCCGCCCTGCACCACCACTGCGATGATGTCGATATCGGCGTCGCTGCCGGTTTCCATGTTGTGCTGGCGCAGCACGCTGGAGAGCGCGGCGATCTGGTTGCGCACCAGCGCCGCCCGTTCGAACTGCAACTCGCCGGCGAATGCGTGCATTTTCTGCTCCAGCGCGGCCAGCACTTCGCTCTGGCGTCCGCGCAGGAAGCGTGCGGCATTCTCGACGTTGACCGCGTAGTCTTCCGGCGCGATCAGGTTGACGCACGGCGCGCTGCAACGCTGGATCTGGTGCAGCAGGCAGGGCCGCGTGCGATTGGCGTAGACCGTGTCTTCGCAAGTGCGCAGCAGGAAGACCTTCTGCAGGATCTGGATCGATTCCTTGACCGCCCAGGCGTTCGGGAAAGGGCCGAAATATTGGTTGCGCTTGTCCACCGAGCCGCGGTAGTACGCCATGCGCGGAAAGGCATGGCCGGTGATCTTGAGATAGGGATAGGACTTGTCGTCGCGGAACAGGATGTTGAAGCGCGGCTGCAAGGTCTTGATCAGGTTGTTTTCCAGCAGCAGCGCTTCGGCTTCGCTGCGGGTGACCGTGGTCTCCAGCCGCACGATGCGCTCCACCATCATGGCGATGCGCGGACCGGTCATGGTCTTCTGGAAATAACTGGAGACGCGCTTTTTCAGGTCGCGCGCCTTGCCGACGTAGAGCAGGTTGTCGTCGATGTCGAAATAGCGATAGACGCCGGGCAGGTTGGGCAACTTGGCGACGGTCTTGAGCACCGCGGCGCGCAGCTCGGCCGCGTCGCGCAGCGGCGCTTTCGGCGCGCTCGCGCCGGCCGCGGTTGTCGAAACCGGTTCCGGTTTCAACTCCGGTTTCAGTTCCGGTTGCGGCGCCGGCTTTGCCGCCTCGGGCAAATCGGCATCGTCATCCCTATCCGGCGGCAATATATCGGCCATGGCGAATCAGTCCTTCATCAGCGCCAGCACGATATCGACGGCGCTGCGGTAACGGGGGTCGTTTTGCAATCGGTTCCAGCGATCGCTCGCATCGCCGGCTTGCGCGCGCGACGGCGGCGGAACCAGCGCGGCCACGCGGTCGGCCGAGGCCAGGCTCTGCTTGCGCGGCAATTGCTCCAGCAAAAGGTCGGCCTGGTCCGGTGAATTGCACATCAATACCATATCGCATCCGGCGCTCAGCGCCGCTTGCGCGCGCGCCACGGCATCGCCGGCCACGCTTGCGCCCTCCATGCTCAGGTCGTCGCTGAAAATGACGCCCTGGAAACCGAGATCGCGGCGCAGGATGGCCAGCCATTTCTTCGAGAAGCCGGCCGGATGCCGGTCCACCTTCGGATAGATCACATGCGCCGGCATCACCGCCGCCAGGCCCAGGCCCAGCCATTCGTAAGGCCGCGCGTCGTCTTCCAGTATCTGCTTGAGTTCGCGTTGGTCGACCGGCATCGCCACATGCGAATCGGCATGCGCGAAACCGTGTCCCGGAAAATGCTTGCCGCAGTTGGCCATGCCGGCCAGCAGCAGGCCGTGGTTCAGGCTTTTTGCCAGCAGCGTCACCACGCGCGGATCGCGATGAAAGGAACGATCGCCGATCACGCCGGACTGGCCGTAATCCAGGTCCAGCACCGGTGTAAACGACAGGTCGATGCCGCAGGCGCGCAATTCGGCCGCCAGCACGAAACCGGTGGCGGTGGCCGCCTCGGTCGCCTGCAGCACATCGCGCTCCCATAACTGCCCCAGCAGACGCATGGCCGGCAGGCGCGTGAAGCCGTCGCTGCGAAAGCGCTGCACGCGGCCGCCTTCATGATCGACGGCGATCAGCAGGCCCGGCCGCACCGCCCGAATGGCGGCGGTCAGCGCGCACAATTGCGCGCGGTCTTCGTAATTGCGCCCGAACAGGATCACGCCGCCGGTCAGCGGGTGCCGCAGGCGGCGGATGTCGTCCGGCGCCAGCGTCTTGCCGACCACATCGAGCATGACCGGGCCGAAGCTGCCGGCGGCGGGTTCGATTCCCGCATCCACTTGAATTCCGCTTTGCATCATTTCTCCACAATCACAAACGCCACGCCGTATTCCGCTTCATCGGTAATGGTGACGTGCGCGCTCAAACCCTGTTCGGCAAACCATGTCTGCAAGGCGCCGCTCAGCACCACCACCGGCTTGCCGCTGGGCGCGTTGAGCACCTGCATCGCGCGCCAGGTCATCGGCATGCGCATGCCCAGTCCGATCGCCTTCGAGAACGCTTCCTTGGCGGCGAAGCGCGTGGCCAGGAAACTGATGCCGCGCGCCGGCACCCTGGCATAGCGATCCCTGAATTTTGCCATTTCTTCGGCCCCGAGGATACGCGCGGCGAATCGCTCGCCGTTGCGCGCCAGGGCGGCCTCGATGCGGTCGATTTTAATGATGTCGGTGCCGATACCGTAAATCATGACGACTTCCGCCCCGCCAGGCGCGCCTGCACCATCAGCGCCTTCATCTCGCGCACGGCATTCTGCCAGCCGGCGAAAATCGCATGCGCGACGATGGCGTGGCCGATGTTCAGTTCCGAGATGCCGGCAATGGCGGCGATGGTCTGCACATTGGTGTAATGCAGCCCATGCCCCGCATTCACGCGCAGGCCGCGCTGCAAGCCGGCCAGCACGCCCTGTTCGACGCGCGCCAGTTCCCGCGCCTGCTCGCCGCCTCCGGCTTCGGCATAGCGGCCGGTATGCAGTTCGATCACGGGCGCGCCGGCTTCGGCGGCGGCCTGGATCTGCCGGGGATCGGGATCGATGAACAGGCTGACCCGGATGCCGGCGCCCTGCAGCTGCCGCACCGCCGCCTGCACCTGCGCAAAATAACGCACCACGTCGAGCCCGCCTTCGGTGGTCAGCTCATGCCGCTGTTCCGGCACCAGGCAGACATCGTGCGGACGGATGCGGCAGGCGAAATCCAGCATTTCCGCGGTGACCGCCGCCTCCAGGTTCATGCGCGTGATCAGTTGCGGCCGGATCGCTTCGACGTCGGCGTCGCGGATATGGCGGCGGTCTTCGCGCAGATGCAGCGTGATGGCGTCGGCGCCGGCCTGTTCGGCTTCCAGCGCCGCCCGCAGCGGATCCGGATAAACGGTGCCGCGCGCGTTGCGCACGGTCGCCACGTGGTCGATATTGATGCCGAGTTCAATGCCGGGGCCGGCGGGTTGCAGATAGCTCATGATGGAATCGCAAAAAATTCGGAAAAAGGTTCGTCATGGCGATGTTATCGCATCGCGGCGTCACGGCGTCATAGTTGCATCAGGTCGATCAATATCTGGCGCGTGTTCAATGGCGCCCCGCCCAGGTAATGCGCCAGTAAAAAGCGCATCAGGAATTTGCTCTGGCTCTGCGTGGTGCTGTCGCTGTAGTCCTCGCGCTCCATGTCGAGCAGGGTCTTGCCGTTGACGCGCGGCCACATGTCGGCGGCCAGCGCGGGACGGGTGCCGTGTTCCGGATCGACGACATAGATGCGGTCGGGCTCGACCAGGCCGCCGGTGGCGGTGCAACGCGACAGGTCGACGGCGACGCCGCTGGCCTTGAGCAGCGCCCGTTCGAACTGACGCAGGACGATCGGCGGCGACTCGCCATGCGCCAGTTGATTCAGCGTCGCCACATAATGATCGAACAATTCCGGATGGGGATCGTCGCGCGCCAGCAGCTTGACCAGCAATTCGTTCAGGTAGAAGCCGCACAGCAGCGCGGATTTTTCCAGCGGCAGCAGGCCGCCCACCCATTCGGCCGCCACCAGCGTGCGCACTTCGGCCTTGCCGGTCCAGTTGACCGACAGCGGCTGGAAGGTTTGCAATACGCCGCGCAATTTCGAATGCGGCCGCTTGGCGCCCTTGGCCACCAGCGCAACGCGGCCATGGTCGCGCGACAGCAGGTCGATGATCAGGCTGGTTTCCTTGTAGGGATAGCTATGCAGTACGAAACCGGGCTGGCCGGCGATGCGCGAATCGGAAGAATTGGCCTTGCCGCGGGTGGCGCTGCTGCTGCGGGTGCGGCCGGCGGCAAGGCGGGCGGGTGCGGTGGGCGCTGTCGGCGCGGCGGCCGCCATGACTGCTGCCGGCGGCACCGCCTCCAGGTTGTTATCGGACATTGTCGCGCTCGGATCGGCCATGGCGAATGCGCCGGGCCTTATTCGTAGCCGTAGGCGCGCAGGCCGATTTCATTGTCGGCCCAGCCCGATTTGACCTTGACGAAGATTTCCAGATACACCGGGCCGCCGAACAGCTTCTCCATATCCAGCCGCGCCTGGGTCGAAATTTCCTTCATGCGCGCGCCCTTGTTGCCGATCACCATGGCCTTGTGCGTATCGCGCTCGACCAGGATGGCGGCGAAGATGCGGCGCAGGTCGCCTTCCTGCTCGAACTTTTCGATCATTACCGTGCTGGTGTAGGGCAGCTCGTCGCCGACGAAGCGGAACAGCTTTTCGCGCACGATTTCGGAGGCGAGGAAGCTTTCGTTGCGATCGGTAATGTCGTCCGCATCGAAGATCGGCTGATTATGCGGCAGCAGCCTGGCGATTTCCCGTTGCAGGGCATCCAGTTGAAATGCCTGCTGGGCCGAGACCGGCACCACGGTCGCGAAATCGTGCTGCGCCGCGAGTTTCTGCGCGAACGGCATCAGCACAGCCTTGTCCTTGACGCGGTCGGATTTGTTGATGACCAGGATCGCCGGCACATTCTTCGGCAGCAGGTCCATGACCTGTTTGTCGGCATCGGTAAAAGTGCCCGCCTCGACCACGTACAGCACGACGTCGGAGGCCATCAGGGTATTGGTCACGGTGCGGTTCAGCGTCTTGTTCAGCGGATTGCTGTGACGGGTCTGGAAACCGGGCGTGTCGACGTACACGAACTGCGTGTTGTCGATGGTCTGGATGCCGGTCACGCGGTGGCGCGTGGTTTGCGCCTTGCGCGACGTGATGCTGACCTTGACGCCGATCAGCGCATTCATCAGAGTCGATTTGCCAACGTTGGGGCGTCCGATGATGGCGATGTAGCCACAACGATAGTCGGACTCTGGGCTGGCGGTGGATTCTGTCATGCGCTTTTCGATTTGGGCGTGGTCGGCGACAAGGGGATATTCTTGTCGCTCTTTTCTGGTTTCTCGGATTTTTCCGGCTTGTCGGCCTTGTCTGCCTTGTCGCCGGCTGCTTTATCGCTTGCTGCCTTGTCCGCTTTGGCGCTTGCCGCCTTGGACGGCGCCGGTTCCGTCGCCGCCACGGCTGGCGCGTCGGCTGCCGGGTCGGGCTGGATGGTGGCGATGCCGGCCAGTTTCAATTGCGCCGTGCGCGGACGCGGCTTGCGGGCCGAGGCCGGGGTTTTCACCAGCGCGGCCTGCACGG
Organism: Herbaspirillum sp.; assembly: GCA_036499085.1. Classification (GTDB taxonomy): domain Bacteria; phylum Pseudomonadota; class Gammaproteobacteria; order Burkholderiales; family Burkholderiaceae_D; genus Herbaspirillum. The sequence continues at coordinate 7,267 of DASYEK010000014.1, forward strand.
CTTCCAACGCCAGCTTGGCCGCGGCCTGTTCGCCGGCGCGGCGGCTGCCGCCGGTGCCGAATACCTGGATTTCCAATTTCGGCACCAGGCATTCGATTTCAAATTCCTGGCTGTGCGCCGCGCCATGGGTGGCGACCACATTGTATTGCGGCAGCGGGATCTTCTTGCCCTGCAGGTATTCCTGCAAGAGCGTCTTGGCGTCCTTTCCCAGCGTCTTGGGATCGACGGTATCGAGGATCGGGATGTAGAGTGCCCGGATCACGCCGCAGGCGGCATCGAAGCCGGCATCGAGGAAAATCGCGCCGAACAGCGCTTCGAGCGTATCCGCCAGGATCGACGGCCGCCGGAATCCGCCGGACTTCAACTCGCCTTCGCCCAGCCGCAGGAATTGCGACAACTCCAGCCTTTGCGCGATTTCATACAGCGACTGCTGCTTCACCAGGTTGGCCCGCAGGCGCGACAGGTCGCCTTCGTCGATAGTGCTGTAGCGTTCGAACAGCAGCGACGCAACCACGCAGTTCAGGATCGAATCGCCCAGAAACTCCAGCCGTTCGTTATGCAAACTACTATGGCTACGATGCGTCAAGGCTTGCTGCAGCAGATTGGCATCCTTGAACGTGTGGCCTAGCCGATTTTGCAATAATGGATCCATGTATGTCGCTACTCCTTGTCCGGCATCTTACGCCGTCCTGCACAAGTCGGTTAACCGTCTTGCCGCTGCGTTGCGCCGCATAGTCAATGAAAACTGCCGATGCGCTTCAAATCGCCAAAATTCATCCACACAAAAAATGCTTTTCCGACAATATTTTCGTCCGGGACGAAGCCCCAGTAGCGGCTGTCCAGGCTGTTGTCGCGATTATCGCCCATCATGAAATATTGCCCCTCGGGAACAGTGCAGCTGAATCCCTCGATATCGTACGAGCATAATTCGCGCTGCGGGAAATTGTCCGGATTCGGCACATAGGTCGGCGCGCGCTGGTCGTTCAGGATTCGATGCTTGACGCCGCCCAGGGTTTCTTCCAGCTGGCCGGAATAGCTGAGCGTCTGCTCATCCAGGAAATCCGGTAGCGCCTTGTAGGACAGCGGTTCGCCGTTGACAGTCAGCTTCTTGTTTTTATACACGATTCTGTCGCCAGGCACACCGACCACGCGTTTGATGTAGTCGACCGTCGTATCCTTGGGGAAACGGAATACCATCACGTCGCCGCGTTGCGGATTGCCGACATCGATGATCTTTTTGTTGATGATCGGCAGGCGAATGCCGTAATCGAATTTGTTGACCAGGATCAGGTCGCCCACCATCAGCGTCGGGACCATGGAGCTGGACGGAATCTTGAACGGCTCGTACAGGAAGGAGCGCAGGAAGAAAACCAGCGCGATCACCGGGAAAAAACTGCCCGAATATTCGATCCAGACCGGTTGCTTCAACAAGCCGGCCTCGATGCTGGCGCGGGTCGTGAAATCGGGATGCACGCCCTGGCTGGCCAGCGCCGCGTTGCGCGCGTCGAACTCCGCCAGCGCGCGATCGGCGTTGGCGCGCCGCTGCGTGGCCAGGTAAAAGCGGTCGAAGAACCAGATCACGCCGGTCACCATCATCAGTACGAACAGAATCAGTGCGAAATTGCTTAAGAGAGCCTGCAGGTTCATTTTTCGTCCACTTGTAAAATTGCCAGGAATGCTTCCTGCGGTATTTCGACGGAGCCGACTTGTTTCATGCGTTTCTTGCCGGCTTTCTGTTTCTCCAGCAGTTTGCGCTTGCGGCTGATATCGCCGCCGTAGCATTTGGCCAGCACGTTCTTGCGCAGCGCCTTGACGTTCTCGCGCGAAATGATGTTCACGCCGATGGCGGCCTGGATCGCGACGTCGAACATCTGGCGCGGAATCAGCTCGCGCATCTTGGCCGCCACGGCCTTGCCGCGATACTGGCTGTTGGCGCGATGGACGATGATCGCCAGCGCATCGACCTTCTCGCTGTTGATCAGCATGTCGACCTTGACCACGTCGGCCGGCCGGTATTCCTTGAATTCGTAGTCCATCGAGGCGTAGCCACGCGAGGTCGATTTCAGCTTGTCGAAGAAATCCAGCACCACTTCCGCCATCGGGATTTCGTAGGTCAACTGGACCTGCTTGCCGTGGTAGCTCATATTGGTCTGGATGCCGCGCTTGGAGGTGCACAGCGTGATCACCGAGCCCACGTATTCCTGCGGCATGTAGAGATTGACCGTGACGATCGGCTCGCGGATTTCCTCGATCTTGACCGTTTCCGGCATCTTCGACGGGTTGTCCACCATGAGGATGGTGCCGTCGCGCATCACGACCTCGTAGATCACGGTCGGTGCGGTGGTGATCAGGTCCATGTCGAATTCGCGTTCCAGCCGCTCCTGGACGATTTCCATGTGCAGCAGGCCGAGGAAGCCGCAGCGGAAGCCGAAGCCCAGCGCCTGCGACACTTCCGGCTCGTACTGCAGCGCGGCATCGTTCAACTTGAGTTTTTCCAGCGAATCGCGCAAGGCGTCGTACTGGTTGGCTTCGACCGGGAACAGGCCGGCGAACACTTGCGGCTGGACTTCCTTGAAACCGGGCAGCGGCGCGGCGGCCGGACGATTGGCCAGGGTCACGGTGTCGCCCACCTTGGCCGCCTTCAATTCCTTGATGCCGGCGATGACAAAGCCCACCTGGCCGGCCGAAAGCGACTCGCGGCTCTGCGATTTGGGCGTGAACACGCCGACGCTTTCGGTCAGATGCTGGCTGCCGCCGGCCATCAGCATGATCTTGTCCTTCGGCCGCAGCGTGCCGTTGATGACGCGGATCAGCATCACGACGCCGACGTAGTTGTCGAACCAGGAATCGACGATCAGCGCCTGCAACGGCGCATCGACGTCGCCCTTCGGCGGCGGCACCTTGGCGATCAGGGCTTCCAGCACTTCCATGACGCCGAGCCCGGTCTTGGCCGAGCAGTGCACGGCGTCGGTGGCGTCGATGCCGATGACGTCCTCGATTTCCGAAATGGCGTTGTCCGGGTCGGCATTGGGCAGGTCGATCTTGTTGAGCACCGGCACCACCTCCACGCCCAGGTCCAGCGCCGTGTAGCAATTGGCCACGGTCTGCGCTTCCACGCCCTGCGACGCATCGACCACCAGCAGCGCGCCTTCGCAAGCCGACAGCGAGCGGCTGACTTCGTAGCTGAAATCGACGTGCCCGGGAGTGTCGATCAGGTTCAGGTTATAGACCGTGCCGTCGACCGCCTTATAGGACAGCGCCGCGGTCTGGGCCTTGATGGTGATCCCTCGCTCGCGTTCGATATCCATTGAATCCAGCACTTGCGCTTCCATTTCGCGGGTGGACAAGCCGCCGCAAAGCTGGATGATGCGATCGGCCAGCGTCGATTTGCCGTGGTCGATATGGGCGATGATGGAGAAGTTGCGTATGTTTTTCATTAAGAGGCTGTTACAAAACACGATTACAAAAAAGGCGCTCCGAGCGGGGGTAATTACCCCAGGCGGGCGCCTGTCCGTAATGAAGTTCTGCAGGTTATTCGATGCCGCATTTTACCGGATTCCGCCCTAAAAAGCCCGTCAAATAAGGGGGTTTCCCTCTGAGCCGGGCCTGCAATCGACTCGCGGCGGCGGCCCCTGAAAACAGGTTCAAACCGTCAAGAACGCCGACAATCGCTCACGATCGAGGAAATAATGGCAAAGTTGCACCATCGGCTCCCCGTTTTTTCCTGCAAGCAACACCGGTACCAGTTCGTCGTATTGCGACAGCAGGATAGGATCGGCATCGACGTCGATCATTTTTATTGCATATTCGACAATACCGCGATCTGCAGCACTTCTCTCATCCATGGCCGCTGCCAGCGCATCGCGCATGTCGTCGCATAGATGGCAATAGGAACGGGAATAGATCGTGAATTGATAACGGGGCATGGACTGGGCTTATCGGGTACGAAGGGAGAGCAAGGCGCAATAAAAAAAGGCTGCAAACCCGGGAGAGTTTGCAGCCTTGGCTGATGTGCGATCAGTTCCCCGATCCGGTCGGCCGCAATGGCACGAACTGGGACGAATCGCCGCGGCGCACCAGTACCACCGCCATCTTCTTCGGATCCAGCTTGGCCACCATGCTGTTGAATTGCTTGGCGTCGCGGATGTCGGTGTTGTTCAGGCGCTGGATCGTATCGCCCGGACGAATGCCGACGCGCGCGGCATTGCCTTCAGCCGATTCGACCAGCACGCCGCCGTCGACTTTCAGCTCCTTCTTCTGCGCTTCGGTCAGGTCGCTGACGGAAAGCCCCAGCGCATTGGCCGAAGGCGCCGACTTGGAACCGCCGTTATCGTCGGCCTTGGCAACCTTGTCCGGCTCGACTTCGGCCACGGTCATCGTGAAATCGCGGCTTGCGCCCTTGCGCCAGACGGTCACGGTGGCGCGCGAACCCGGCTTGATGCTGCCGACCATGCGCGGCAGGTCATTCGGACGGTCGATGGTCACGCCGTTGAATTTCTGGATGATGTCGCCCGGTTCGATGCCGGCCTTTTCGGCCGGGCTGGCGGTTTCCACCCGCGAGACCAGCGCGCCCTGCGCCTTGGCCAGGCCCAGCGATTCGGCCACTTCCTTGGTCACTTCGCCGATCTGCACGCCGATGCGCCCGCGCGTCACGCGTCCGCCGGCCTTCAACTGGTCGGCCACGCGCAGCGCCTCGTCGATCGGCACCGCGAACGAAATGCCCATGAAGCCGCCGGAACGGCTATAGATCTGGGAATTGATCCCTACCACTTCGCCCTTCAGGTTGATCAGCGGTCCGCCGGAATTGCCCGGATTGACGGCGACGTCGGTCTGGATCAGCGGCAGGTAATCGCCGGTGTCGCGCGCCTTGGCCGAGACGATGCCGGCGGTGACGGTATTATCCAGGCCGAACGGCGAACCGATCGCCAGCACCCATTCGCCGGCGCGTATCTTGTCCGAATCGCCGATGGTCAGGCGCGGCAGGTTGCCGCCTTCGATCTTGATCAGCGCCACGTCGGTGCGCTTGTCGCTGCCGATGATCTTGGCCTTGAATTCACGCTTGTCGGTCAGCGTCACATAGACTTCGCTGGCGCCTTCGACCACGTGGGCATTGGTCATGATGTAGCCGTCGGGCGAGGTAATGAAGCCGGAGCCCACCCCGCGCGGCACTTCTTCCTGCGCTTGCGGCTGCGCCGGCGCGCGGCGGCGCGGCGTCGGCTGCTGCGGGGTCTGCTGCGGCATCGGCACGCCGAAGAAGCGGCGGAAGAATTCCTGCATTTCCTCGTCGCCCTGCGCCGCTTGCGCCGGATCCGACTTGATCCGTTCCGTCGTACGGATATTTACCACCGCCGGCCCGGTTTTCTCGACGATGTCGGCGAAGTCCGGCAGATTGATCATGGCGCCGGCCGGGGCGGCTTGCGCCAGGCTGTATGGAGCAAGGGCCGCGCCGCCGAGCAGCGCGGACAGGCATAAAGTGGTAAAGCGCAGGGTCATTTTCATAAGCTCGTCCATCTATTATTAAAGTTTACAATCCCAGGGCGTGATCCAAGCCATAGCCAAAGCATGATGCGCGCCATGTAGGATATAGGATCAAGACGCCGGATCACAATGGCATAATCGCCCGTATCCCGCCGATCGCGTGAAAATTAGGGTAAAGATAAAAACCAAAAGTATGTGGAATTGTAAAACAGGACGGCTTGCAAGGCGAAGCCGATTGAACCGAAAACAGTCCGACTGAAGAGAGAAACCGGCGCGGACGATGATACATGCTGAAACAAAATGCCCGGGGAAGGCCGAAAGAAATACGCCGGCTTGAAGCCGGCGCAAAAATCTGTTTGAAGATTTACTTGTCCTTGTCCGCATCGACCTTGAATGCAGCGGAACGGCTGTACTGCTCGCCGCCTTGCTGCGGCGCGAAGCCTTCATGCTTGCCCAGGAACTTGTCGATCTTCGGATCGCGCACGACTTCGCCGTCCTGCACTAGGGTCGCCACCGCAGGCGAACCGACAACCGTGGCCGGAACGGCCGCCGTGGCTACTGCCGGAGCGCCGCCCGTTGCGGTATCGGCCGGCAGGCTGGTCGCGGCCGGCGTAGCGGTCGCGACCACGGCGGCGGGCTGCGGCTGCAGCATGAAGACAATCGCGGCGGCCACCGACAAGGCCACTGCCGGAATTGCAAAACGACGCATGGACTTGACCTGGGCCGTGCGGTTTTCCTGTGCGCGCTCAGCCTGGGCAGGCGCGATCACGGTCGGCTCTGCGTCCAGGCGGGCCGAAAACTTCGAAAAGAAATCCGGGCTCATGGCGACCGCGGTCTCGTCCGAGCGCGCGGCATCGCCGATCAGGTGATAGGCGTTCCATGCAGCCAGTCCCTGCTCGGTGCGCAGCGCGGCCAGCACGACCTCGGCCTGCGCATCCGACAGTTCGCCGTCGGCGAAGGCTGAAATTTGTTCCATACTCAATTCTTTGGTGTCCATGGCTTAAAGCCTCGTTCCTTTCTTCCAAATACAAAAGTTACCAGCGTTTATCTATGGCCGTTCCCAGTAACGGCCTTAATTTATCAGCTATGGCCTCTCGTGCGCGGAAGATACGGCTGCGTACAGTGCCAATCGGACAGCCCATTGCCTCGGCAATCTCGTCATAGCTCAAGCCCTCGATCTCTCGGAGGGTTATCGCCATGCGCAATTCATCGGGAAGAGCATCCATAGCCAGATTCACCGTTTGCGCTATCTGCTTAGTCGCCAACATCGATTCCGGGGTATTGATATCCCTTAGTTGCTCTCCGTCGTCAAAAGTTTCAGCTTCTTCTGCATCTGCTTCAGTCGATGTCGGCGCGCGCCTGCCCATCGTCACCAGATAGTTCTTGGCGGTATTGATCCCGATACGATAAAGCCAGGTATAAAAGGCCGAATCGCCGCGGAATTTGGGCAAGGCGCGGTAGGCCTTGATAAAGGCCTCCTGCACGACATCCTCGGCCTCGGCCTGGTCGCGCACAAGCCGCAGCACGAGCCGCATCAGCTTTCTCTGGTATTTGATCACCAACAGTTCAAACGCCTTTTTATCGCCGCGCTGAACCCGTTCGACTAAAAGTTGATCAATTTCGCGTTCTGTGGACAAGAACCGTTCCTTTATTATTTTTTACAGCCCATGGGCCGTAATTGCGAATAATTCGCGTAATAAGCCATTTTTTACTGAAAATCGACCTGATCCGCCGACTGCAAGACGTCATTCCGGGCAGCGATCCAGCGGCAGGCAACTGACAGCCTGCGAAAATGCTGCGGTGAAAGACTTCCCCAAAAAAAAGGCACGACGATCATATTTTTATTTTGTTGACGTAAGCGTAACAGAATAAAGAATGGCCATAAGGTCGATCCAGGCATCAATTGCACAATTTCGGACCGATCCGCGGCAGGGGGATGTTTTTCCCGGCAGCGCACCAGCGTGAGTTCGCCATTTCCGGCGATCGCCAGCCTGATTTTCGCGCCGCCCGCACCGGCCTGCAGGCTTCGCATACCATACACGGACAGGGCCAATGCCATGCCGCCGGCAATCGTACCGGCAATTGCATTGAATTCACCAACAAATTGCAAAAAAGCAATTGCACCGACCGCTATCGAAGCGATCGGCGCAATTGCCATTAATAATAGCCTGCCACGCGAAGGATTGGACTCCACTGATATCGCGATCGACATTACCGGACGCCTCTTGCGCTCAATCCGCCACTATCCGGCGATCAAACCAGTTTTTTAAACACCAGCGTGCCGTTGGTGCCGCCAAAACCGAAGTTGTTTTTCACCGCGTAGTCGATTTTCATGTCCCGCGCGGTATTGGCGCAGTAATCGAGATCGCAGAGCGGATCCTGGTTGTCGAGATTGATCGTCGGCGGCGAAATCTGCTTGTGCAGCGCCATTACCGTGAAGACCGATTCCAATCCGCCGGCGCCGCCCAACAGGTGACCTGTCATCGACTTGGTGGAATTGACGACCAGCTTCCTGGCATGATCGCCGAAAGCCGCCTTGATCGCATCGCTTTCGTTCTGGTCGCCCAGTTGCGTGGACGTGCCGTGCGCGTTCAGGTAATCGACTTCATCCGGGTTGATGCCGGCGTCCTTCAATGCCGCCTGTACGCAGCGGCGCGGACCGTCCATATTCGGTGCGGTCATGTGATAAGCGTCGCCGCTCATGCCGAAACCGGCCAGTTCCGCATAGATCTTTGCGCCGCGCGCCTTGGCGTGCTCATATTCTTCCAGCACCAGCACGCCGGCGCCTTCGCCGAGCACGAAGCCGTCGCGGTCCTTGTCCCAAGGACGGGAGGCCGCCGCCGGATCGTCGTTGCGCGAGGAAAGCGCACGCGCGGAAGCGAAACCGCCCAGGCCGAGCGGCGAAATGCTGGCTTCGGAGCCGCCGGCGATCATCACGTCGGCGTCGCCGTACATGATCATGCGGCCGGCCGAGCCGATGCAATGCAAACCGGTGGTGCAGGCAGTCACAATCGCCAGATTCGGTCCCTTGAGACCGTATTTGATCGACAGATTGCCGGAAATCATATTGATGATCGAGGCCGGGATAAAGAATGGACTGATGCGCCGCGGGCCGCGATTGGTAAGTTCTGCGTGGGTTTCCTCGATCAGCGGCAAGCCGCCGATGCCGGAACCGATGATGACGCCGATGCGATCCGCATCGACCTTATCGTCGAGCTGCTCCTGGTCGTCGACCAGGCCGCTGTCCCGAATTGCCTGCATCCCCGCCGCCATGCCGTAATGGATGAACGTATCCATATGGCGGGCTTCCTTGGCAGGCATGTAATCTTCGACGTTGAAGCCTTTTACCTCGCCGGCGAACCGGGTGGAAAAGGCCGAGGCGTCGAATTTGGTGATTGTCGCAATGCCGGAGGTGCCTGCAACAATGGCTGCCCAGGCATCGGCAACATTATTGCCGACGGGTGAAACACAACCCAGGCCGGTAATGACTACCCGGCGTTCACGTGAGCGGCTCAAGCAGTTCTCCTAGAGTCGTTCAACAGATTCAAGCTTTCAGGTGTGCCTTGGCGTAATCGATCGCCTGCTGCACGGTAGTGATTTTTTCGGCTTCTTCGTCCGGGATTTCCATTTCGAATTCATCTTCGAGGGCCATCACCAGTTCGACGGTGTCGAGAGAGTCCGCGCCCAAATCGTTAACGAACGACGATTCGATTTTGACGTCGGCTTCAGCAACACCAAGTTGTTCAGCAACGATTTTTTTAACACGTTGTTCGATATCGGACATTGTCATACCTCCAGTTGGATCGGTTACAGAAAGTGCGCGCATTTTAGCAGATTTGCGCGTTGAAAATTTACTTTTAGCGAGCAGGGCCGCAATATCGGCAGCCGCTTGGCGGCCAGCCGGGATTTACCCCATGTACATGCCGCCATTCACATGCAATGTTGTACCGGTAATGTAACCGGCTTGTGACGAAGCCAGAAACAATACCGCCGCCGCCACGTCCTCCGGCGCGCCGAGGCGTCCGAGCGGGATTTGCTGCAGCAGCGCCGCGGTTTGCTGTTCGCCCAGGGACTTGGTCATGTCGGTGTCGATGAAGCCCGGCGCCACGCAATTGACGGTGATGTTGCGGCTGCCGATTTCGCGCGCCAGCGCCCGGCTCATGCCGGCCACGCCGGCCTTGGCCGCCGCGTAATTCATCTGGCCGGGATTGCCGGCCGCGCCGACCACCGACGTGATATTGATGATGCGCCCTTGCCGGGCCTTCATCATGCCGCGCAACACGCCGCGCGAGAGCCGGCCGACCGCGGTCAGGTTGGTCGCGATCACGCTGTCCCACTCCTCGTCCTTCATGCGCATCGCCAGTTGGTCCTGGGTGATGCCGGCGTTGTTGACCAGGATCGAGATGGCGCCGTACTGCTTTTGCACAGCGTCGATCACTGCCGTGCAGGCTTCGGCGTCGTTGACGTTCAGTACTTCGCCCTTGCCGTTGCCGGGCGACAACTCTTCCAGGTAATTCGTGATCGATTCCGCGCCCTGTTGCGAAGTGGCGGTGCCGACCACGCGCGCGCCGTGGGCGATCAGTGCGGCCGCGATGGAACGGCCGATGCCGCGCGATGCGCCCGTGACCAGGGCCACCTGGCCCTGCAATGAATTGGTCGTCATGCCAGCAGCTCCATGATTTTATTCAGCGATTCCTGGTCGACGATGGCTTCGCCGGTCAGGTCCGCGTTGATGCGTTTGGTCAGCCCGGCCAGCACCTTGCCCGGACCGCATTCGATGATATGGGTGACGCCCTCGCCGGCCATTTTCTGCACCGTCTCGACCCAGCGCACGGCGCTTGCGGCCTGGCGCACCAGCGCATCCTTGATCGCGGCGGGATCGGTCGCCACCGCGACGTCGACATTATTGATCAGCGTCAGGTTCGGCGTGTTGAAGGCCACGTCATTCATATAGGTGCGCAAGCGATCCGAAGCCGGACGCAGCAGCGAAGAATGGAAAGGCGCCGATACCGGCAACACCAGTGCGCGCTTGGCGCCCTTGGCCTTGGCGGCTTCGCAGGCGCGCTGCACGGCATCCTTGTGGCCGGCGATGACGACCTGCGCCGGCGCATTGAAATTAACGGCTTCGACCACCTGGCCCTGCGCGGCTTCGGCGCAGGCATCGCGCACGTCCTGGTCCGACAGCCCCAGGATCGCCGCCATCCCGCCCTGTCCTACCGGCACGGCTTCCTGCATCGCCTGCGCGCGGAAGCGCACCAGCGGCAATGCATCGCGGAAACTGACCACGCCGGCGGCGACCAGCGCCGAATATTCGCCCAGGCTGTGGCCGGCGACCAGCGCCGGCAGCTTGCCGCCGGCCGCCAGCCACGCGCGATACGTGGCCACGGCCGCCGTCAGCATCACCGGCTGGGTATTGGTGGTCAGGTCGAGCGCTTCCTTCGGCCCCTCGGCGATCAGCTTGGCCAGGTCGAACTGCAATACGTCCGACGCTTCGGCCACGGTGTCGCGCACCACGGCGTTGTCGGCAAAGCCGTTCAACATGCCGATGGCCTGCGAACCCTGGCCCGGAAAAACAAATGCGAATGTAGTCATGTAATTAGTCGATGCAATAAATGTTTTTTATTCGAAGGCTGGTTGCAGCCTCTCAATATGATTAACGTCCCGCTCCGCCGCCCTGCCCTGCCTCGCGCCTTACATCCGCACCAATGCCGCGCCCCAGGTAAAGCCGCCGCCGACCGCTTCCATCATTACATTGTGGCCGGGCTTGATGCGGCCGTCGCGCACGGCCTGGTCCAGCGCCAGCGGAATCGATGCCGCCGAGGTATTGCCGTGCTGGTCGACGGTAACGACCATTTTTTCCAGCGGCAGCTTCAATTTCCTCGCGGTGCTTTGCATGATGCGGATATTGGCCTGGTGCGGCACCAGCCAGTCGATCGCTTCGTGGGCCACGCCGGCGGCATCCAGCACTTCGCCGGCGACTTTTTCCATCAGCGAGACCGCCAGCTTGAACACTGCCTGGCCGTCCATGTACAGGAAAGCGTCGCGCACGATGCCGTCGGCCGGGCCGTTCGGCATGCAGAGGATATCGCCGTACTTGCCTTCGGCGTGCAGCTTGCTGGCCAGGATGCCGGGCTGCTCGGAGGCGCGCAACACCACGGCGCCGGCGCCGTCGCCGAACAGCACGCAGGTGGTGCGGTCCTTGAAATCCAGGATGCGGGAAAAGACTTCGGCGCCGATCACCAGCACGTTCTTATGCGCGCCGGACTTGATGAAGTTGTCCGCCACCGACAGCGCATAGACGAAACCGCTGCAGACCGCCTGCACGTCCATCGCGGCGCAGCCGTTGGTGATTTCGAGCTTGCGCTGCACCACGCAGGCAGTGCTCGGAAAACCGCCCAGGTGATCGGGCGTGGAAGTGGCGACGATGATCAGGTCGATATCGTTCGGCTGCAAACCCGCCGCCTGCAATGCGTTCTTCGACGCGATGGCCGCCAGGTCGCTCGACATGACGCCGGCCGCCGCGAAATGGCGCGCCGAAATGCCGCTGCGCGTGACGATCCATTCGTCGCTGGTTTCGATGTTGTTCTGCGCAAGCTGGTCCGCCAGTTGCGCGTTGGTGATGCGGTTCGGCGGCAGATAGCTGCCGGTGCCTGCAATTTTGCTGTAGAGAGTCATCGCTTGATTGAATAATGATGCGTTGTATTAATCGGCGGCGGAAATGACCGTGGCCGTGGCTGAGGCGGAAACCTGGCTTGAACCTGTACCTGCCGCCGGCAATTCGGCGGTATCGGCCGCCTGCCGGGCCGACGGAATCAGTTTGTCGATCGCCACTTCGATGCGCGACAGCACATCGAATTTGGCGGCGTCGTAGGCGCGCCGGATCGCCCATTCGAATGCATACATGTCGGCGCCGCCATGGCTCTTGAACACCAGGCCGCGCAAGCCCAGCAGGCTGGCGCCATTGTAGCGCGAAGGATTGAGCCGGCGCGACAACGCCTTGATCGCGCCGAAGGCGATCGCCGCGCCCAGCATGTTGAGCCAGCCCTTCTTGAATTCGGTGGTCAGCACGCTCTTGACGAAACGGCCCAGGCCTTCCGAGGCCTTCAGCGTGACGTTGCCGACGAAGCCGTCGCACACGACCAGATCGGTGGTGCCTTCGAAGATATCGTTGCCTTCGACATTGCCGTAGAAATTCAATACGCCCTTTTCATGCTCGGCGCGCAGCAGCTCGGCCGTATGCTTGACAAGGTCGTTGCCCTTGATGTCTTCCTCGCCGATATTGAGCAGGCCGACCGTCGGCCGCGGCTTGCCTTCCATCGCAGAAACCAGCGCCGAACCCATCAAGGCGAACTGCTGCAGATGCTGCGGTTCGCAATCGACGTTGGCGCCCAGATCGAGCATATAGGTCGGTCCGTCGTTCTGATTGGGAAGAATGGTGCAGATGGCGGGGCGATCGACGCCCGGAATGGTTTTCAGCACGTAGCGCGACACCGCCATCAGCGCACCGGTATTGCCAGCCGAGACCGCGGCCTGGACGGTATTGTCTTTCACCAGGGCAATGGCGACCCGCATCGAGGAGTCTTTTTTGCGGCGCAGGGCGACCTCGATCGAGTCGTCCATCGTGACGACTTCCGAGGCGTGCCGGATCGACAGGCGCGGATGGTCCGCCGCCTTGTGCTTCTTGAGAACCGATTGGATGATCGTTTCCTGGCCGACCAGGATCAATTCCGCGTCAGGCTCGCGCTTGACGAATGAAATGGCGGCAGGAATCGTGACGGATGGGCCGTGATCGCCACCCATGCAGTCGATAGAGATTTTTATTGTCATTATATTGATTCAGAGCCTGCCGCCAACCCGCTTGCCGGGCCAGATTGGGCGCGATTCAAAATGACATTGTTTTCAGGCATATAAAAAGCGACGCAAACCGAATAGTCACTGCGCCGCTTTTATTGAAAACAACAATTTATTACTCGTCGTTCTTGGTCTTGAGAACCTTGCGCCCACGGTAAAAACCGTTAGGGCTGATGTGATGACGCAGGTGCGTTTCACCGGTTGTCGGTTCGATAGCCAGCGGAGGCGCGACCAGGAAATCGTGGGCGCGATGCATGCCGCGCTTCGAAGGGGTTTTTTTGTTTTGCTGAACAGCCATGACAACTCCTAATTCTCAATTCCGAAATATTAACATACCCAGTATAAAACTGGCTAAAGAAGAAATAACGATGCGCTTGCACTCCTGCGCCGCCGCAACTGCCGGACGGTCATCCTGCAGTGCAAAACATCGTCACTTCAAATTTTTCAATACCGCAAACGGCGAGGGTTTCTCGCTTTTTGCCGGATCAGCCGCTGCCGCCTGGTCCGGACATACTTCGTGCTTCGGCGCAAAGGGCAGCGACAACAATGCCTCGTCCTCGACCAAATCACGCAAATTCAATTCTTCCGGCACCGGAACGACATCGATTTCGTCGTCTTCCAGTTGCGCTTCTATTTCATCGGCGCGGGCTTCGTCCTTGGCCAGCACCAGTACCGATTCGGAATCGATAGCCACAGGCATCGGCGTCAGGCAGCGCTGGCACAGCAGATTGATCGCGCCGGATACCTTCAGCGTCAGTTGCGGATAACCCAGCCGATGCTGCCCGCCCTGCAGGGACCAGGCGATGACGCCCTGCTTGCCCTGCGCCACTTCAAGCTCGGCCAGGCGCCCCATCTCCGCGATCGCCGTTTCACCTTCCAGGCGTTCCGACTGCTTGCTGAATTTAAACGCGTCGATCAGGAAGGGATTCATGCGAAGGGAATCTGTAAAACCGGCGATAATAGCAGTGTTTTCCCTTATCCGTCAAAGTGTTACGATACTTTTTTGCCCGCATCGACCAAAATAAGACAATATGCCAATCGCGCCCAGCAAACCCTTCCCGGCCCCGCCCCTCCTGATCCTCGGTTCCAGCTCGCCCTATCGCCGCGAATTGCTGTCCCGCCTGGGCCTGCCCTTCGAGGTCATGGCGCCCGATATCGACGAAACCGCCCGCCCGGGCGAAACCCCGCCAGCCACGGCCATGCGGCTGGCGCAGGAAAAGGCGCGCGCCATCGGCCTGCGTGCCCCGGGACGGCTGGTGATCGGCTCGGACCAGGTCGCCACGCTGGACGGCGCCCAGATCGGCAAGCCCGGCAATCACGACAACGCCCTGCGGCAGTTGCAGGCCATGCGCGGCCGGCGCGTCATCTTCCATACTGCATTGTGCTTGTGGGACGGCCGCGGCGCGGAGCCGGTGATCCAGAGCGAAAACGTGCAGACCCTGGTCGATTTCCGCAACCTGCCGGATGCCGAGCTGGATGCCTACCTGCGCATCGAACAGCCTTACGATTGCGCCGGCAGCGCCAAGAATGAAGGACTCGGCATCGCCATTCTGGAGAAGATCGAAAGCAGCGATCCGACCGCCCTCACCGGCCTGCCGCTGATCGCGCTGAGCGGCATGCTGCGGCAATGCGGCGTGGCATTTTTTGCACAGCAACAATAATCGCCTAAAAACGCCGTTTCCGGCGCTGCATGCAATCGCAACTTCAAGACTGGCGGCGCGGATAGCCCTGCGCCAGGATACGCTCCCATACCAGGTCCTTTTGCTCCTGCGTCATCGCCACCCACTGCGACACCTCGTCGGCCGTACGGCCGCAGCCGCGGCAAACATCGTCGAATAAAGTGGAACAGACCGCCACACAGGGCGTATCGGGACGTTCGGGGGCGGACATGGCAACCTTTTTTGCGAAACGGGAAAGCGACAAATGCGCAACAATGCGGCGGCAATACAGCAGATCGAAGGACCGCGGACCGCCGGGCCCGATACTTTAACATCGACAGGCAAAAAAAAGCCCGCTGACCTTGCGGTGCGGGCTGAATCCAATTTCTTTAGGAGGAGATTGGAGGAGACGAACCCAATATATCGCACTGCAACATGGCGGTCTAATTTATTGTATGAATATGAGTTATCAAGTCCATTTTGCGTGCGGATTTGAGCTTGTCGCGGCTTGCGTCACACGCTCGTAATACAAGGCGTCTACTATTGCCTCTTTATCAAGACAATAAGCGCAATGGACACGGAATTTCATGTGATGCCGGCCCTCAGTCGAATTATTCAGCAACCGTCCGCCAATGACCTTGCCATCGCGGTGCCGACCGTCACATTCGAACAGTCCAACGCCACCGTACTCGAAGTATTCGGCAAGCACCGCGAGCTGATCAGCCTGCCGGTGCTGGAAAACGAACAGCCCATGGGGCTGATCAGCCGCAATATCTTCATGTCGCAGATGTCGAAGCCCTACCATCGGGAATTGTACGAAAAAAAATCCTGCATCGCCTTCATGGACAAGGATCCGCTGATCGTGGAAGCCGCCACGCCGATCGAGGAACTGGCCGCGCAGGCGGTCGCTTCCGGCGACAAGACCCTGGCCGACGGCTTTGTGATTGTCGAACAGGGCCGCTTCGTCGGCGTCGGCTCCGGCCTGGACCTGATGCGCATGATGGTCGAGCTGCAATCCGAGAAAAACCGCCAGGTCATGCAGAGCATCGACTATGCCAGCGTGATCCAGCGCGCCAAGCTCAGCACTTCGCGCGAAGCGATGGGCGCGACCCTGGCCGACGCCTGCATGGTATGGGAACCGCGCGACCTGGTCGGCGGCGATTTCTATCATTTCGAAAGCTTCCCGGACGGCTGGTTCGCCGCCGTCGCCGACTGCACCGGCCATGGGGTGCCGGGCGCGTTCCTGACGCTGATTGCGTCGTCCGCCCTGGCCCAGGCCGTGAACCGGCACGGTCCGCGCGATCCGGCGCTGCTGATGGGCGAAGTCAACCGCGGCATGAAGCAGTCGCTGGGCCAGCATGCCGCCATCGATCGCCTGTCCGAATCCGACGATGGCATGGACGCCACCTTTTTCTGGTTCGACGCCGCCGCCAGCACCCTGACCTGCGCCAACGCCCGCATGCCGCTGTTCGTGCTGACGCCGGACCAGGAGCAGGTGCAGACCGTGGACGGCGAACGCACCGGCCTCGGCTACGTCGATACGCGGCACGACATGGTCTGGAAAAACCGCACCGTCCCACTGGCGCCGGGCGCGATCGTCTTCGCCACCACCGACGGCATCATCGACCAGATCGGCGGCGCCAAGAATATCGCCTTCGGCAAGCAGCGCCTGCGCGATGCCCTGGTGCGGCACCGCGCCCTGCCGATGCCGGCCGTGGCCGACGCGCTGATGCAGGAACAACAGCAATACCAGGGCCGCCAGCGGCGCCGCGACGACCTGACGTTTTTCGGCTTCCGGGCCAGTTGATCAGGACCGTCCGAACAGGCACGAAAAAAATATCAGTCATCGAATCGAATCACCAACAGGAACAGAACCACAGATGGAAAGCAAATCGATAGGCGGACAACTGGATGATTTTTGCCATTGCTCGGGCACCGGCGAGGTCATCTTTTTTTATGTCGGCTATTTCTCGCAAAATATCATCGCCGCCATGGCAGATGCGGTTAAGATGCGCATCGAGCACGTCGGCGCCGAGGGCTTGACCCGGCGCAAGCTTTTTTCGTCGTTCATCGAAATGGCGCAGAACATCGTCCACTATTCCGCCGACTCCTATGAAAAAGCCGGCCAGACCGAACATGCCATGCGTCATGGCTCGGTCTGCATTACCGCCAAGGACGATCGCTATTATCTGCACTGCGCTAATCCGATCCTGGCCGACGTCGCCGAGCGCCTGCGTGAAAAGCTGGAGCATCTGCGCACGCTGACCATCGACGAAATCAAGCGCGAGTACAAGGAAATGCTGCGTTCGGAAACGCCGGAAGACAGCAAGGGCGCGGGACTGGGATTGCTGACGGTGGCGCGCGACGCCAGCGAGCCGCTGGAGTTCGCCTTCACCCCGGCCGAAGGCGGCAATTCCATGTTTTTCCTGAAAGCCACCATTTGACATGCCGGCGGACCGGCGGCAGGACCGTCCTTATTTATCGAATATAAAAATATGAATAATTTCTTTATCGCGGCAACGGCGAGTTCACCAGAAGTCGATTTCCGTTTCGACCAGCACCTGCTTTCCATCAAGGGCGAATCGTATCCCGAGAACGCTGCCGTCTTCTGGGGCGACATCATCGGCGTGCTGCGCGAATATCTGGGAGAAGACGCGTCCGGTGCCACCATCACGGTGCACGTCGCCCTGGCCTATTTCAACAGCTCCAGCACCAAGATGCTGTTCGCGCTGTTCGGCGCGCTGAACGAAAAGGCCAAGGCCGGCACGCCGGTCGAACTGCACTGGTACCACGATGAGGACGACGACACCATCTTCGAATTCGGCCAGGAATTGTGCGAGGACTTCTCGGATCTGTCGTTTAACGATTGCATTGTAAAAACCTGATGAGCGATATCGACCTCTTCGAAGCCGAAACCGCCGCGCTGGCGCGCGCCTACAAGGCGCTTGCTACCAACGGACTGCCGGCCGACGGCTACCGGCCGGCGCTGGAAGACCTGATCAAGCATTACGAACGCCTGATGCGCGAAACGCGGCGCCTGATCGCCCGCAGCGACCGCACCGAGCGCGAGCTCAATACCGTCAATGCCACGCTGCAGCAACTGAGCAGCGAACTCGACTACAAGGCCAAGCACGACAACCTGACCGGCGCGCTCAACCGCGGCGCGGTATTCGAGCGCGCGGCGCACTATCTGCAGCAAGGCCCGCTGTCGCTGATCGTGCTGGACATCGATTTTTTCAAGCGCATCAACGATGCCTTCGGCCATCCGACCGGCGACGCCGTGATCCGCGAACTGGTATCGCGCCTGAATGCAACGCTGGGCGAAGCCGGCATCGGCGAAGTGGGACGGGTCGGCGGCGAAGAATTTACCGTGCTGCTGCCGCGCATGGAGGTGGCCGACGCGATGCGCCTGGCCGAAACGGTGCGGCACGCCATCGCGGACAAGCTGTTCGTCTGCCTGCCGACGCACCAGGTCACCGCCAGCTTCGGCGTCAGCTGGAGCGCCACCGGCGGCGATTTCGAAACCGCCTACGGCCACGCCGACGCCGCGCTGTACCAGGCCAAGCATGCCGGCCGCAATCGCGTCGAGCAGGCCTGCTCGGTCACCCAGATCGGCGATCTGCAACACGCCCAGGCCGACTGACCAATTCATTGCGCATGCCTTGCGCCAACGCCCTATTGGCCCGCCAGCGGAACAATCAATCCTGATTAGCCTGTTTATCTCGCGACGAGTTAGTTATACAGTGTAACTATTCACTCTGGCCTTTACAGGACGATCATGAACAGCAACACCGGCCCAGCCGCAAATACCGCCACCGCAGCCGCTTCCACCGCGCTGCTGCCGGCCCTTTTCATCTCCCACGGTTCGCCGATGCTGGCGCTGACCGACACCCCGGCGCATCGCTTCCTGGCCGAACTCGGCCGTACCCTGCCGCGTCCGCGCGCGATCCTGATGGTCTCGGCGCACTGGGAATCGGTGGGCAGCCCCGCCGTCAGCCTGGCGCCGCAGCCGGAAACCATCCATGATTTCGGCGGCTTTCCGCAGGCGCTGTTCGACATCCGCTATCCTGCGGGCGGCGCGCCCGAAGCCGCCGCAGAGGCCGCCGCATTGCTGGAACAGGCCGGCTTCGCCGTCAAGCGCAGCGCCACGCGCGGACTGGACCACGGCGCCTGGGTGCCGCTGATGCTGATGTATCCCGGGGCCGATATTCCGGTCGCGCAAATTGCCTTGATTCGCGGCGGCACGCCGGCCGAACACGAACGCATGGGGCGCGCCCTGGGCGCCTTGCGCGCGCAGGGCGTGTTGATCATCGGCTCCGGTTCGATGACCCACAATCTCTACGAATTGCGCAGCCGCGACGTCGATACCGCCGTTCCTTCATGGGTCAGCGATTTCGCCATCTGGATGAAACAGCGCCTGCAAGACAACGATCGCGAGGCCCTGCTCGATTATCGCGCGCGCTCGGCCACCGGCGAACGCAACCACCCCAGCGAGGAACACCTGCTGCCGCTGTTCGTTGCCATGGGCGCCGCCGCCGGCGCGGACGGCAGACCCCCCGTGCATGCCGAACTGCTGCACGACAGTTATGAATACGGCGTCCTGGCGATGGACATGATCGCCTTCAGCTAGACGCCGCCCGCGGCCGTCGAATTGAAAGGCGGTATAGCGAGGGCGATGCAGCCCTTCCGCAGCGCAATAAAAGTTACTAAAACAATAACTTTGTCGCTTAACGTGCTGCGTATTCCCACGTAAGTTACAAATCCCTGCGGGGTATTCTGTGGATTAATCCATATAATTTCTGTATATTTCCGTCTAGAAAAATAATCCAGATTAATAAAGAAATATCCATAAGGGGATTTCCCATGAAACTCAATAATCTGCGCGTCGGCGCGCGGCTGGGCGGCGGTTTCGCCATTATTCTTCTACTGTTGGCCGCGATGCTCGGCGGCGGCATCTGGCATTTGCAGAATACCTCCGCGGCGGTGCGCAACATGATGGCCACGCCGCTGGCCAAGGAACGCTTGACCGAAGAATGGTTTCGCAGCGTCGCGGCCGGCCTGACCCGCGCCAAGGCGGTCGCCAAAAGTTCCGATCCGAGCCTGGAAGCGATGTTCGCCAACGAAGGCATTGAATCCAATCCGCGCGCCGGCAACGCCAATATCGCCAAGGAAATGAAGGCGATGGGCCTGGCGCCCGAAGAAGAAGCCCTGTTCAACGCCGTGGCCAAGAACCGCAATGCCTATACAAAGGCGCGCGATGCGTTGATGAAGGCCAAGCGCGAAGGCAATGCCGACGAAGCCAACCGCATCTTCGACACCGATTTCGCCCAGATTTCGCCGCGCTACATCGCCAGCCTGCAGGCCTTCCTCGATTACCAGCGCGCTGAAATCGACAAGACCGCGCAGGCCATCGAAAAGGCCTCCAATCAAAGCACCATCCTGCAATTGACGCTGGGCGGCATTGCCATCCTGATCGGCGCCATCATGGCGCGCAGCCTGACGCGTTCCATCACCGTGCCGCTGGGCCAGGCGGTGGAGATGGCCGAAAGCGTGGCCGGCGGCGACCTGAGCCGCCGCATCGACATCACCCGTACCGACGAAACCGGCATGCTGCTGCAAGCCCTCAAGCACATGAACGACAGCCTGGTGAGGATCGTCGGCGAAGTCCGCAGCGGCACGAATACCATCGCCACTGCTTCGAGCGAAATCGCCAGCGGCAATATGGACCTGTCTTCCCGCACCGAACAGCAGGCCAGCTCGCTGGAAGAAACCGCGGCCTCGATGGAAGAACTGACCTCGACCGTGAAACAGAACGCCGACAACGCGCGGCAGGCCAACCAACTGGCGATCTCCGCTTCCGAAGTCGCGATCAAGGGCGGCAGCGTGGTCTCGCAAGTGGTCGACACCATGGGGTCGATCAACACCTCGGCGCGCAAGATCGTCGACATCATCGGCGTCATCGACGGCATCGCGTTCCAGACCAACATCCTGGCGCTGAATGCCGCCGTTGAAGCCGCGCGCGCCGGCGAACAGGGCCGCGGCTTCGCGGTCGTGGCCAGCGAAGTGCGCAGCCTGGCGCAGCGCTCGGCTGCCGCCGCGAAGGAAATCAAAACCTTGATCGACGACTCGGTCAACAACGTCGACGTCGGCGCCAAGCTGGTCGACCAGGCCGGCGTGACCATGCGCGAGATCGTCGAAAGCGTCAAGCGCGTGACCGACATCATGGGCGAGATCACCGCCGCCAGCCAGGAGCAGACCGCCGGCATCGAACAGGTCAACAAGGCGATCACGCAGATGGACAACGTCACGCAGCAGAATGCCGCGCTGGTGGAAGAAGCCGCCGCCGCATCGGAGGCGATGCAGGTCCAGGCCGGCAACCTGGCGCAAGCCATCAGCGTCTTCAAGCTGGCCGGCGACGACATGCAGCTTGCCCAGCAAGTACTGCAGGTCCCTCCGAAAGTGGTAAACCCGCAGCCCGCCCTGGGCGTTTCGTAATACCGCCAAACCAAAAAGCACCCGCCACCGCGGAAAGGCGCCGTCAGGCGTGCGAGGGGGGTGCCAATGAAGTCAAAAAGGTCGACGGGAAATTGAATAACGGGAAGTTGAATAAAAGCACAGAATCAAAAAGCACCCGCCATTGCAGGCAAGGCGCCGCCAGGCAGCTGCAATGGGGGTTGTGCGCAGTGAAGTAAAGGCGGAGGAGGCCGCAGGCCGACGGGGGACATGAACGGAGCACAACCCCCATTGCAGATGCGTGGCGGCGCCTTGACGGAACCAAATCAAGGATAATCACGTAATCCATCACAGACCGTATCAAGCAACCGCCCACCGAATCCGCATCGCGAACCCTCGCCAATCGCCGCACCGCGCCACAAATAACAAACTACGACGGAATCCCAGCCCCAGCCAGCAAACGCTGCTCGAAATCCACCGGCGTCAACGGCTTGTCCAGCAGATACCCCTGCGCCTCGTCGGCGCCCCATTCCGTAATCAACCGCAGCGTTTCGCGCGTTTCCACGCCCTCCACCACCACACGGTAATCGAGCCCCTTCGCCAGCGTGATCAGCGCGCGCACAATGCGCTGGTCGCGCGGGTTGCTGCACAAATTACGGATCAGCGACTGATCCAGCTTCACTACCGTCGCCGGCAACTGCTGCAGATACGAAAAATTGCTATAGCCGGTGCCGAAATCGTCCAGCGCAATGCCCATGCCGAGCTCACGGATCTCATGCATCGTGCGCAGCGCTTCCGGGCTTTCCATCCAGACGCCTTCGGTCGCCTCGATCTCGACATAGCGCGGCGCGATGCCGAATTCGATGCAGGCCGCATGCAGCCGTTGCGCGATGTGCGCTTCCTCGAAATTGCGCGCCGAGAAATTGATCGCGATCTTGACCGGATAACCGCGCGCATGCCAGCCGCGCATTTCGGCCAGCGTGCTGCGCATTACCCAATCGGTCAACGGCGCGATCAGCGCAGTCTTCTCCACCAGCGGAATGAACTCCATCGGCGGCACCGCGCCCAATTCGGCATGATCCCAGCGCAGCAGCGCTTCGGCACCCAGGTATCGGCCGCTGTGCAGATCGAGCTTGGGCTGATACATCAGGCGGAAACCGTCGCCCTTGACCGCCTGGTGCATATCGTTGAGCAGGCGGAACGAGCGCTGGTGACTGACATCGTCGCGCTCGTTGTAGACCGACCAGCGCCGCTGTCCGATCAGCGCCTGGTGCACCGCCGACAAGGCCTTGCGCGGCGCATCGACAGCCACACCCGCGCCGATTTCGAAATCCAGCATGCCGCCGAAACCGAGCAGGTTGAGCGGCACATTCATACTCTCCGCCGGCACCCGCAGGTCCAGGCCGCGCAGCCGTGCGCAGAAGGCGCCGGTATCCCCGTCCAGCGACAGCAGGCCGAAGCGCGTGTCGCCGATATGATAGACATCGGCCGCGCCGTCGACCAGCCGCTTGAGCTTCTGCGATACATCGAGTACCAGCTTGTCGTACACCGCCACCCCAAGCACCGTGGCAATTTCGAAGGCGGCAGCGCTGTCGGGCATGTCGACATAGGCCAAGGCGCGGCGCTGGCCCGCCGCATTTTTCTGCAGCAGCGCCAGGTCCTCGGCCAGTTGGTATTTGTTCGGCATGCGGGTGATCGGATCGACCCGGCCCACCGTGCGCCGCAGCAGGATATGCGACATCGCGAACCCTGCCAACTCCTGCAGGTGCGCGCGCTGCGCCGCATCCAGCTTGCGCGGCTTGCGGTCCATCAGGCACAGCGCGCCGATCGCATAGCCGTCCGGCGTGATCAGCGGCGCGCCGGCGTAAAAGCGTATTTGCGCCGGCCCCGTCACCAGCGGATTGTCGCGGAAGCGGCTGTCCAGCGTGTCCTCGATCACCAGCAGGCTGGCGGCGGCCACGGTATGCGTGCAGAAAGACGCATTGCGCTCCGTCACCTCGTACTCGACGCCGAAGCGCGACTTCAGCCACTGGCGGTCGCTGTCGATCAGCGATATATAGGAAGTCGGCA
>DASYEK010000015.1:0-29767 GCA_036499085.1 Herbaspirillum sp.
CCGCACCAGCCGTTCAGCATATTTTCCAGCGCCGCCAGACGCAGGGGTTTGCGCAGGGTGCCGTCCATGCCGCTGCGCATGCAGGCATCCAGGTGTTCCTGGTCGACGGCAGCGGAAATGGCGATGATCGGCAAATGGCCGCCGCCGTCCGGCCCGGTCTGGCTTGCTTCGCGCGCGCGCTGGCGGCTGGCCACCGCGTAGCCGTCGATGTCCGGCAGATAGCAGTCGAGCAGCATCAGCGCAAACGATTGGCGCGCGGTCTGCTCCAATGCGCTCAGGCCGTCCTCGACCATGGTGAAGCGGTAGCCGAGTTGCGTCAGTTGCTGGTGCAATACCATGCGATTGCCGGGATGATCCTCGACCACAAGTATATGCGGCGGCCGGCCCGCGGCTTCGGCCGGCGTCTGCTGCGCCGGGCCGGGAGCGCGGGCGGTGGTTTCGGCATGGCCGACGGCTCCGCCCGGATGGCTTGCGTCTTCATGATGGACCTTGTCTTCCTCGGATCCGGCGGCCTTGGCCGGCGTCAATTCGACCGGAATGCGGCAGCTCACGATACTGCCGATGCCGGCGGTGCTGTCGAAACGGATTTCTCCCTGCATCAATTCGCACAGTTCGCGGCAGATCGCCAGCCCCAGCCCGGTGCCGCCGAAGCGCCTGGTACTGGTGCGGTGCGCCTGATGATAGGGACGGAACAGGTCTTTCTGCCGTTCCGCCGGCACCCCGATGCCGGTATCGCTCACGGTCAGCAGCAGGATGGCCGAACCGGCGGGATCGGCTTCCGCGCCATCGGCTGCCGCGGCCGGGCGTTCCAGTGCAAGGCCCACCTTCACGATGCCGCGTTCGGTGAATTTCACCGCGTTCGAGGTCAGGTTGACCAGGATTTGCCGGATGCGCGCGGGATCCACCAGCAGATCGGTCGCCGGCGGCAAATCTGCCTGCAACACGATATCGAGGTCCTTGGCGCGCGCCTGCAGCGCCGCGATATCGACCACGCTGCGCGCAAGCTGCGTCAAATCGGTCGGCGTCTTGGCCAGCGTCAGGCGGCGCGCTTCAAGTTTCGACAAATCCAGCACATCGTCCAGCAGTTCGAGCAGCGCTTCGGAGGCGGTGCCGGCCAGGTCGCTCAATTGCCGCTGCTGCTGCGTCAGCTTGCTGCGCGCCAGCAGTTCGATGGAAGACAGGATGGCGTTCATCGGCGTGCGGATTTCATGGCTCATCACGGCCAGGAAACGCGCCTTGGCCTGTTCGCTTTCCTCGGCCGCCTGGCGGGCGCGGCGCGAGCGTTGCGCGGCCGTCAACAGCGCCAGCAGCGCCGCGATCACGATACAGATCTCGAACCAGCGATGACGCACGATCTGGCCCCATGACGGCGGCCCATAGTTGTTGCGGGCGGTCCAGCGCCGGTCGATGATATCGGTTTGCCGGGCGGTCAGCGCGCCCAGCGATTTTTCCATGATCGAGGCCAGTTCCGGCAATTGGCGGCGGGTGCCGATCGACATGACCGGCGGCGCATCGGCCAGCGTGCCGGACACATTCAATTCGTTGCGATAGCGTTCGTTGAGAATCGGCAGCAGCACCGCGTCGATCCCGATAGCCGCATCGGCGTTGCCGGTGGCGAGGGTAAACAAGGCTTCGGCGGGCGTGTCCACGACATGAAGACGGATGTTCGGAAAGGTTTGGCGCAGCATGTTTTCATAAGCGCCGCCACCCTTGAGCGCGACGGTCTTGCCGTCCAGCTTGCGCGGATCGAAGATGAGTTCGCCATTGCCGCGCGTGACGATAATGGTGCTGCCGACATAATAGGGCGCGCTGATGATCAGGTTCTTGCGGATGTCGAATGGCGTATAGCCGGGCGATACCGAGGGAATGACGTCGATATCGCCCTTTTCCAGCGCGGCGGCGACCTGGTGGTTGGCGATCGGCCTCATTTCGAAGCGCAGGCCGCTGACCTGGCCGACGGCCGCCATATAGTCGGCGGTCAGGCCTTTATAGCGGCCGGCTTCGACGAATTCCAGCGGCCGTAAATATGGATCGACCGCGATCCGTACCACGGGATGCGCCTTGATCCAGGCCGTCTCCGTGGCGTCGAACAGGCGGGGCGCCTGATCCGCCAGGGCCGGCGGGGCAAGGCAAAGCAGCGCAGATAACACCAATAGCGCCATCGTGCTCGCCAGCCAGGAGCTGCCGGCGTGCCTGCGCGCATGCATTACTTGCCGTCCAGTTGATGATGTATCTGAAAGAATTCGGCGTCGCTGCGGATGCCCAGCTTGCGATAGCCGGCCTGTTTTTGCGTACTGATGGTCTTGTTGCTGCGCGAGAATTTCTCGGCGATCTGGGCCACCGACATGCCGCTCAGGAAGCAGCGCAACACCTCGCGTTCGCGCGGCGTCAGTTCGGCGTTGCCTTGCAGGATGCTGGCGTCGTCCGGCTCGCTGCCGAGGCCGTTCGGGGCGGCCGGCTGCGGCACCTGCTGCTGGGCGCCGCGGCTGTCGAGTTCGGCCGCCACTTCCGGCGGCAGGTAGGTGTCGCCCCTGGCCACGGTGCGGATCGCCGTGACCAGGTCGTCCAGGTTCTGCCCCTTGCCGACAAAGCCGCTGGCGCCGGCCTGGATCGCCAGCGTGACCGTGGCCTGGTTATCGTGCGCCGAGGTGACGATGATCCTGGCCTTCGGAAAGCGGATTTTGAGCAAGCGGATCAGGTTATGGCCGTCGATGTCGTTGTGCCCGAGCGCGTAGTCGATCAGCAGGAAATCCGCAGGCGTGCTTTGCAGCGTGCTGATCATTTCCTGGCTGCCGCTGAAAGCGCCGACGATATCGATATCGCGCTCCTGCGCCAGCCGTGCCGCCAATCCGTGCAGGATGGCGGCATGATCGTCGAGCAGTGCAACGCGCAGGCGCTGGTTCAAGGTGGGAGGCTGCATGAGACCCCTTTCTTCGCGGTCGTTGTATCCAGCGCATGATAGTGGACTATCGCGATTGCAGTCCACTGCCGCGTTCAGTCATGACCGGTTAATAACCGAGCGCGGCGCCGTCGGGATCGCGGGTATCGGAGAACCCGTCGAAACCGCCTGGTGTCAGCTGGATGGTTTGGGTACGGCCCATCGGCGCTTCCAGCGCCAGCGTGTAGCCTTTCTGTTCCAGCAAACGTAGTGTATCGCGACTCAGGCCTTTTTCAATACGCAAGCGATCCGGCATCCATTGATGGTGGATGCGCGGCGCCATGGCGGCTTCGGCGATGTTCATCCTGTGGTCGATCACGTTCAGGATGGTTTGCAACACGGTCGTGATGATGCGGCTGCCGCCAGGGCTGCCGGTGACGAGGAACGGCTTGCCGTCCTTGAGCACGATGGTGGGCGACATCGAACTGAGCGGCCGCTTGCCGGCGCCGACGGCATTGGCGTCGCCACCGGTCAGGCCGAAGGCATTGGCGACGCCGGCCTTGATCGAGAAATCGTCCATTTCGTTATTGAGCGTGATGCCGGTGCCGCCGGCCACGATGCCGCTGCCGAAGTTCAGGTTCAGGGTATAGGTGGTGGCGACCACGTTGCCGTATTTGTCGGCCACCGAAAAATGCGTGGTCTGGTCGCTTTCATAGGCTTGCGGCTGGCCGGCCTTGATGGCGCTTGACGGCGTGGCGTGTTCGGGATCGATGCGTGCCGCCTGCTTGTCGGCATAGGCGCGCGAGATCAGCCCCTTGGACGGCACCTTGACGAAATCGGGATCGCCCAGGTGTTCGGCCCGGTCGGCATACGCCAGCTTCATGGTTTCGGCCATCAGGTGGATGGTCTGGGCGCTGTCCACGCCGTATTCACGCAGCGGATAACGTTCCAGGATATTCAGCATTTCGATGATATGTACGCCGCCCGAACTCGGCGGCGGCATCGAGACCACGCGGTAGCCGCGATAGTCGCCGGCGATCGGCTGGCGCTCGACCACGCGATAGTCTTTCAGGTCCGCGGCGCTGATGGCGCCGCCGTGGCGCGCCATTTCGGCGACGATCTTGCGCGCGATCGCGCCTTCGTAGAAGGCCGCGGGGCCCTCTCGCCCGATCAGTTGCATCGAATGCGCAAGGTCGGTTTGCACCAGTTTTTCGCCGCTTTTCAGCGGCCGGCCGTCCTTGAAGAAGATGGCGCGGCTGGAAGCCCACTGGCCCATGTGATCGCGTTCGCCGGCTAGCGCTTCGCCCAGGGTGTCGCTGATGGTGAAGCCGCCGCGGGCCAGCCGGATGGCGGGCGCAATCACCTCGGACAGCGGCATCGTGCCGTATTTTTTCAACGCGAGAGACATGCCGGCCACCGTGCCCGGCACGCCCACGGCCAGGTGCGAATAGGTCGAGCCGCCCGGCACCGGATTGCCCTGCGCGTCGAGGAACATGTCGCGGGTTGCGGCCAGGGGCGCGATTTCGCGGAAGTCGAGGGCGACGTCCTTGCCGCTTTTCGCGTCATGGATCAGCATGAAGCCGCCGCCGCCGAGATTGCCGGCATTCGGCAGGACCACCGCCAGCGCGAAACCGACCGCGGCGGCCGCGTCGACGGCATTGCCGCCGCGCTTGAGAATGTCGAGGCCGACCTGCGTCGCCAGCCGCTGTTCGCTGACCACCATGCCGTGCCGTGCATGCACCGGCGTGACGATGGCTTCGCCGGTGTCGTAGTGAATGACGGTCTTGGGATCGGGTGCTTGGGTTGGCGCTTGCGTGGACGTTTGCGCATGGACCGGCGCGAATGCGGCCAGGCTCGATAGGGCCAGGCCGGCGATGGTCTGTTTCAGCAATGAAGAGGAGAGATGGGGGATCTTGCGACGTGCATGAAGAATACTCATCAGCGGCTTCCGGTGAAGGGTTAATCGAGATGCACTGCAGTGCAGCCACGATTGTAGCCGTGCTGTTTTGAATCGGGGCGTTTTTGCAAGAGTTGGCGGGGTCGGCCGATTTTTGCGAACCGGCGTTAACCCGTTGTTAAGAAATTAACTAACACGAATCGCATAAATGCAATCGCTCCCGCTTCACTTCTCGAGCATCATCGCGATCTGCGCCGCCGGCAACGGCCGCCCGCACAGAAATCCCTGCATCGCATCGCATTGCCGCTCACGCAGGAAGTCCAGTTGCTCTATCGATTCGACGCCTTCCGCGACGACCTTCAGCTTCATGCTGTGCGCCAGCGCGATCACGGCGGTGGCGATGGCGGCGTCGTTGCTGTCGGCCGAAATGTCGCAGACGAAGGAACGGTCGATCTTGAGCGAATGGATGGGAAAGCGTTTCAGATAACTCAGGCTGGAATAGCCGGTGCCGAAATCGTCGATCGACAAGTGCACGCCCATGCCGGTCAGCGATTGCAGCGTGGCGGCGGCCGCTTCCGGATTGTCCATGACCACGCTTTCGGTGATTTCCAGTTCGAGCTGGCCGGCCGGGCATCGGGTGTCGGTCAGGATATCGGCCACCATCCGATGCAGGTCCTGCTGCCCGAACTGGCGCGCCGATAGATTGACGGCCATGCGGATGTTGCGCAGGCCGGCATTTTTCCATGCCACTTGCTGGGCGCAGGCAGTGCGCAGCACCCACTCGCCGATCGGCACGATCAGCCCGGTCTCCTCGGCGATCGGAATGAAATCGCCCGGATGCACCATGGGGCGGCCGGGCGGCTGCCAGCGCAGCAGGGCTTCGACGCCAACGATGGCGCCGGACGGGATATCGACCTGCGGCTGGTAATGCAGCACGAACTCATTGCGTTCCAGCGCGCGGCGCAGGCCGGCTTCCAGTTTCAGGCGCTCCAGCGCGCGCGTGTTCATGCTCGGCTGATAGAACTGGAAATTGCCGCAGCCCATTTCCTTGACGCGATACATCGCCGCATCGGCATTGGCCAGCAGGGCGGTGGCGTTTTCGCCGTCGCGCGGAAAGACGGCGATGCCGATGCTGCCTACCGGCGACAGTTCCTGGCCGTCCATCATCACAGGCACGAACAGGGCGTCGAGGATCTTGCGCGCGACGGCGGCGATTTCGTTTTCGTGTGCGATATCGGACAGCACCACCACGAATTCGTCGCCGCCGAGCCGCGCCACGGTGTCGCCTTCCCGCACATTGGCGCTCAGGCGCCGCGCCACTTCGACCAGCACCCGGTCACCGGCATCGTGGCCGAGACTGTCGTTGATATTCTTGAAGCGGTCCAGGTCGATGAACAGGACGGCTACATGGCGTCCGGCGCGCGTGGCATAGGTAGCGGCCTGCGACAGCCGGTCATGCAGCAGCGCGCGATTGAACAGGCCGGTCAGCGGATCGTGATTGGCCAGGTGCAGCAGCTTTTCCTCGGCCAGCTTGCGCTGCGAAATATCCTCGATGATCAGGGCGAGATACATCCGGTCGCCGCCGACGCGCCGTGGCGCCACCGTGATGTGCACCCAGACGAAATGGCCGTCCTTGTGGCGATAGCGTTTTTCGCGCGTATAGCTCGGAATCTCGCCTGCCACCAGGCGTTCGCGCAACTGATGATCGAGCGGCAGGTCTTCCTGTGCGGTCATGTCCTGAAAGCGTAATTCGAGCAGGGACTCTTCCGAATGGCCGAGGATATTCAGGAAGCGCTTGTTGACCCGCAGCCAGCGGCCGTCCAGCGCGACGTGCGCCAGGCCGACCACGGCATGATCGAAGGCCAGCCGCGAACGTTCTTCGCTCTCGCGCAGTTCTGCTTCCGCCAGCAATGCGGCGGTGACATTTTCCGCGATCACCAGCACCTGGCCCTGGTCGTCCAGTATTTCGTGTGAAATGGTGCATCTGAGCGTACAGCGGATATCGCGCTGGGCGCCGCCGACACAAGGCACGCTGATCAGCGTGAGATTGCGGTAGCGGACATCGGCGATCGCCGCCTCGATGCAGTCGACCAGGTCGCGGTCCGAAATCAGCGTCGCATACATCTGCCCTTCAAGCCGGCAGGTAGTCGACAGGCCCAGCAATTCCTTGGCGGCGCGGCTGACGGTCAGTATGCTGCCGTCCAGTGCGATGGCAATCAACCCTGAGGGCATGCAATCGATCAGGC
The DNA here is from genome assembly GCA_036499085.1 of Herbaspirillum sp. Lineage (GTDB taxonomy): Bacteria > Pseudomonadota > Gammaproteobacteria > Burkholderiales > Burkholderiaceae_D > Herbaspirillum. Next base: position 7,022 of record DASYEK010000015.1, read on the forward strand.
GCATCGCGAAGCGCTGGCGCTGGCGTGCATTGACGGCCTGTTCCTGCCATTCCGGGGCGCCGGCGGGATCCGATATCAGCCGCAGCGAATTGCCGCTGACGCCGTAGCGATCGTTTTCCGCAATGCAATGGGATTGCTGGACGCAATCGTTGCAATCGCCGTCTTGTTGGCGGGGATTGCCGCCCGGGCGCCTGCCTGCTTTGGAATTTGCGAATGACATTGTTAATCTCTTCTGTTTTTTTGAGGCAACAAATGCACCGCACACAGGTTTCGGCGGCGCGCTATAGAGCAAAATCCTGTTGAAGAAACAGTTCTTACGGTTGGGTTTGAGTATAGAATCGGCCAAAAAGCGTTGTATGATTTAAATGCCAACTTTCCAGTCGCATTTGTCATGTGGCGGCACAAGAAAAATTCAGAAAAATGCAAAAGGGGAACATGGATATCCGCTCGCTCCGCTATTTTGTCGAAACAGTCCGTCTCAACAGTTTTACCCAGGCAGCGGAGGCGTTGCACGTCACGCAATCGACGGTCAGCAAGATGGTGCACAACCTCGAATACGAATCCGGCGGGCAACTGCTGGTGCGCGACGGCCGCAAGCTGGTGCTGACCGATACCGGTCGCGTCGTCTATGCGCGCGGTCAGGCGATACTGGCATCGATCGGCGACCTGAAGCGCGAAATCACCGATACCCAATTCCTGCGCGCCGGCAGCCTGACGGTCGGCATGCCGCCGATGATCAATGTGCTGTTCACGCCGGTGTTGAAGGCGTTCCGCGAAAAATATCCCGACGTGTCGCTGACGCTGCGCGAAGAGCCCGGCCTGGCGATCGAACGGCTGGTGGCGGCCGGCGATCTGGAAGTCGGCATTACCGTCATGCCATGCGATCCGGAACCGGACTTCGTTGCGGTCGAGGTGGCGCGCTATCCGATGTGGGCATTGGCCAGGGCCGGTACTTTTGTCGATAACCGCACGGTCATCAAGCTGGAACAATTGCGCGATATGAAGCTGGTACTGCTCAACGACGATTTCGCCTCAAGCAGCCTGCTGCACAAAAAATTCCAGGAAGCAGGTTTCACGCCGAAAATCGCGGTGCAGAGCGGTCATTGGGATTGGCTGGTGGAAATGGCGTCGGCCGGAATCGGCGTGGCGATCCTGCCGGAATTGTTGATCAATCGCTTCGCCGGCGCAAAACTGCAGAAGGTGCGCATCGTCGAGCCGGTGATCGAGTGGAAGGTTGCGCAGATATGGAACAACCGCTATCTGTCGTGCGCCACGCGCGCCTGGCTGGACGTGTGCCAGAGCGTGTTCGCCGGCGTCGAAGCGGAATGGCCCGCGCTGTGCGATCCGCCGGGGCGCAGACTGCCGGTGCTGTAGGCGGCGTTGCGGCAGGCAAATGCCGCGGCGGCACCGTAAACAGGGAACGGCGGCAAGCGCCGCCGTTCCCTGTTGGCCGCAGTGCTGAATATTCGGAAGCGTTCAGCCGTGGCGCAGGCGCGGATAGGCGGCATTGCTGGAGGCCGGCGCCGCCGAATCGGCCGGCTTCCTGACCAGATGCAGCGCGGGCGCGGCGGCGGGAGTTGCCGCATGTGCCGGGTTGGCGTCGTCCAGCTTGAACACGCTGATCACGCCGGCCAGGTTGGTGGTCTGGTTCTGCATCGAAGCGGCCGCGGCGGCAGCTTCCTCGACCAGCGATGCATTCTGCTGGGTCACCTGATCCATCTGCGCGATGGTGCGGTTGATCTGCTCGATGCCAATGGTCTGTTCGCCGCTGGCGGTGGAGATTTCGCCCATGATGCCGGTGACGCGCTTGACGCTGGCAAGAATTTCATCCATGGTGGCGCCGGCCTCATCGACCAGCGCCGCGCCGGCATCGACCTTCTGCACCGAGTCGCCGATCAGTTCCTTGATTTCCTTGGCGGCCGAGGCGGAGCGCTGCGCCAGGCTGCGCACTTCCTGCGCCACCACCGCAAAGCCGCGGCCCTGTTCGCCGGCCCGGGCTGCTTCGACAGCGGCGTTCAATGCCAGGATATTGGTCTGGAAAGCGATGCCGTCGATGACGCCGATGATATCGACCACCTTGCGCGCCGACGTATTGATCGAGGTCATGGTATCGACCACACGGGCCACGACCGCGCCGCCCTTGACGGCGACTTCCGAAGCGGATTCCGCCAGTTGATTGGCCTGCCGCGCGTTGTCGGCATTCTGCTTGACGGTCGACGTCAGTTGTTCCATCGCGGCCGCGGTTTCCTGCAGGGCGCTGGCCTGCTGTTCGGTGCGCGCCGCCAGATCGCGGTTGCCGGAAGCGATTTCGCCGGAAGCGCTGGCGATGGTGTTGGTGCCGCGGCGCACGTCGCCGACGATGCTCAGCAGATTCTTATTCATGTCTTTCAACGCCGACATCAACTGACCCACTTCATCGGTGCCGTCGGCCTGAATATCGCTGCTCAGGTCGCCGGCGCTGACGTTCTGCGCCACCAAGACAGCCTTCTTGAGCGGCCGTGAAATCGAGCGAGTCAGCCACCATGCAATGGCGGAGCCGAGCAGCAGAGAAAAGATGCTGAGCAGCGACATGCCCCACTTCGAGATGGAATAAGCCGACTGCGCCGCTTCCACATTGATGTTCGAATTTTCGTGCAGCAGCGTGCTGAATTCGGCGATATGGGCGACCACCTGCTTGAGCAGCGGCATGCAGTCGCGCACCAGGGCGGCCTTGGCGGCGTCGGTCTGCTGGCTCGTGGCCAGGCCGACGATGTTGGTGGCGATCGGCAGGTAAGCCGCTTCCAGCGTGCGCAACTGGTCGAGCATGAGGCGTTCCTTGCGGGCGGCGTCGCTGCCGCTGTCGGCCTGGTCGATCAATACAGCCAGCCGCGCGATGCCGGTATCGATATCCTTCTGCGCCGACTTGACCAGTTCGACATCGCCTTTCTGTGCGGCCGGATCGGTAAGCAGCACCAGGTTGCGGGCGGCGATAGCGCGCAGCCCGGTGCCGAACTGGATCTTGCTCAGGGCCAGCAGTTTCCCTTCGTCCACGGCGGTAATGGATTCAATGCGTTGATTGAGCGAGGCGACTTGCCACAGGCCGAAGCCGGCGCCGGCGACCAACAGTACTAATACGGCGCCGAATCCCAAACCGAGGCGCAGACCGATTTTCCAGTTTTTCATTTTTATCTCCAGTGGGTGAGTGAGGCGATTTTCCGGCAAACGGCGCGGGTTGCCTATCGGGCGATTCCCTAGGTTTTGTTGTTGTTTTTGCAATCAAATCATTGATGCGAAAGGATATTCTGCCATACCGGAAATGCCGGTCTTCAATCTCCCTTGAACCAACGTGGGATCGGAATCTACTAGTATCTGGCCGGCCCGCCAAGGCTTAACATGGCCGTCGTTTTTTACCGGACGGGAATGAAAGGCATGATCGATCTCAGAAGCGACACCCTGACCAGGCCGACGCGGCAGGACGTGCTTGATCTGGACTTCGCAAAAATCGGCGACGATTGCTACGGCGAAGACCGCTATGTGCGGGAACTGGAGGACGCTTGCTGCCGCCTGTTCGACAAGGAGGCGGCGCTGTTCATGCCGTCCGGCACCATGGGCAATCAGATCGGCCTGCGCTGCCTGGCCGCGCGCGGCAGCGAAGTCATCACGGAAACCGGCTATCACATCAATTTTTTCGAGTCTGCGCCGGTCAGCGCCTTGGGCGGCATCGTGCTGCATGCCTGTCATGGCAAGGGCGGCGTTCTGGGCGCGGAGGACATCCGCGGCGCGATCGCCGCGAAAGCGCGCGGGCCGGCGCTGTATGCGCAGCCGGATGCGGTATCCCTGGAAAGCAGCATCAGTCATTACGGCGGCATGGTGTATCCGTACGGCGAAATGCTGCGGGTGCGGCGGCTCTGCGACGACGCCGGCATGGCGCTGTATCTGGACGGCGCGCGCGTGCTGAATTCGTGCGTCGGCGCCGATATCGATCCGGCCCGCTACCTGGCGCCGGTGGACCTGCTCAATTTCTGTTTTTCCAAAGGACTGGGCGCGCCTTTCGGCTCCATGCTGACGGGGACGCGCCGGCATATCGAACAGGCCAGGATATATCGCAAATGGTATGGCGGCTGCCTGCATCAATCCGGCCTGATGGCGGGCATTGCGCTGCACCGGCTGAAACATTGGCGCGCCAGGCTGCAAACAGATAACGAGCTGGCGTCCCTGCTGGGGCAGAAACTTGGCGAGGCGATGCAGATACTTTATCCGGTACAAACCAATATGGTCTATCTGCGCGTCGCGGACGCGCCGGGTTTCGTCGACAAGCTGAAGGAAGAGGGTGTGTGGAGTACCGCCTGGACCCGCGATACCGTGCGCTTCGTGGTCAGCAATCTGGTCGATCGCGCCGGCGTCCTGCGCGCGGCCGAGACCGTTTGCCGGATGAGCGAACTGGAAGGAATCAAATGAACCGAAAATACGTGGCCTTCCTCGAATGCAATGCCTCCGGCACCGGGGTGGAAGCGATGGAGCGGGTGCGGGAGCGCGGCATGGGCGTCATCCTGCTGACCCAGGAGCGTGAGTTCTACAAAACGCTGGAAAGCGATCCGGTGCAAGCCGCCGACATCGTGCTCGATGTCGCCACCAGTTGCGTGGGCGCCATCCTGAATCGCCTGCGCGACTATCCCTTGCGCGGCATCGTGGCATTCGACGACTACCGCATCATTACGGCCGCGGCGGTGGCGACTCACCTGGGCTTGCCGGCGCCGGACATGGAAGGCCTGGTCAACTGCCGCTTCAAGAACCGGACCCGCCGTGCGGTGCGCAACGGCGGCGTGGAAAGCCTGACATTCAGCCTGTCCGCGCCGATGGATGCACGGCGCTTGAACTATCCCTGCGTGATCAAGCCCTGCGACGACAGCGGCAGCGCCGGCGTGCGGATCTGCCGGTGCGCGGCCGATGCCGAGGCGGCGCTCGACAGCCTGCGGCGGCATCGGGTCAATGTGCGCGGCTATCGGCTTGCGGATGAATTCCAGGTGGAGGAATTCATCGCCGGCGACGAATACAGCGCCGAACTCGTCTGGTCGCGGCAAAAGGCGGCATGGGATTTGCTGGGCATGACGCGCAAGACCGTCACGACGGGCGAATTCGCGATTGAAATCGGGCACGATTTCCCGGTCCGCTTGCCCGGCCATGATGGCGTCGCCGCGCAGATCCAGGATTGGCTGCGCGCGGCGAAAATCACGGGCACCGTGGCGCATGTCGAGTTCAAGCTGCGCGCCGGCAAGGCTTGCCTGATCGAAATCAATCCGAGGCCGGGAGGGGACATGATCCATCATCTATGCCGCGCCGTGACCGGTATCGATTTAGTGGATGCTTATCTTTCCCTGATGATCGATGAAGACGGCGCCGGCACCCAACGCGCCGCGCCATCCGCCGCCGCGGCCTCTATCCGATTCCTCTTGCCTCCCACGCCGGGAAGCGTGGCCGGCATCGAGGCGCCGCCTGTCGAAAATCCGAATGTCCTGTCATGCAAGATCAAGCAGGCGCCGCTGCGCGTGGAAAGCATTGCCAGCAACTACGCGCGGCTGGGCTTTGTCATCGCCCAGGGCGCCGATATCGACGATGCCGCCAGGCAGGCCAATGCGTACATCGGGCAAATACAGGTGATAATGGCGTCGGCCTGAGTCATTGAAATCGAAAAAGCGAAGCCGACATGAATAGTTCGATCCAATCGTTATGGATGCTGGTAGCCTGTTTCCTGTTCGCCGTCATGAGCGTGGGCATCAAGCTGGTATCCGATTTCTATTCGGTCGGCGAAATATTGATGGCGCGCGGCGTGGCGGGTGCGGCGGTGACCCTTTTGTACGTCGCATGCAACGGCGGCACATTGAAGACGACCCTGGTGCGTCCGCACCTGTGGCGCAGCGTCATCGGCAGTTTTGCGGTATGGCTCTGGGTGGCATCGTTCAGCCTGCTGCCGATTGCGACCGCCGTCACGCTCAACTACACCTCGTCGGTCTGGCTGGCGCTGATCCTGTTTATCGCCGCCTGGTGGCGCGGACAGGAAAAGCTGGAGTGGGGATTCGGCTTGACCATCCTGCTGAGTTTCGTCGGCGTCACGCTGTTGCTGCGGCCGAGCATGGGCGAGTCGGAAATGATCGGCGGCATATTGGCGTTGAGTTCCGGCCTGGTCTCGGCGCTGGCATACCTGCAGGTACGCCAGCTTGGCAAATCGGGCGAGCCGGAATACCGCATCGTGTTCTATTTTTCCTTGACCTGTTTTGTGGCGGGCCTGGCGGGCAATGCCCTGCATAGCGGCGACCTCGTTCCTTTCCGGGCGACACAGGGATGGCGGGAAGTGACCTGGCTGGTGATGATCGGCACGTCCGCCGCGCTGGCGCAGTTGGCGCTGACGCGCGCCTATCACCTGGGCAATGCCTTCCTGAGCGCCAACCTGCAATACATGGGCATCGTGTTTTCCGCTTTCCTGGGCGTCGTGATCTGGGCGGACAAGCTCGACGGCCTGGCCTGGTGCGGCATCGCCGTCATCCTCATCGGCGGCGTCCTGGCGACGTATTACAACCAGCGCGGCAATCGCTAAGGGGCGGACAAGGGGCAATTTCGAGGGCACCCTATACGGCTTCATGGCGAATTATGCCGGCCGGCAACGAAGAATCGCACCGATGTTAAGATGCCTGATCATTTTTGTCCCAGAGAGCAAAAACAGTGCAAGCCATCATTTCCATCAAGAACCTTACCAAGACCTATGCATCCGGGGTCTACGCACTCAAGAACGTCAACCTGGACATCCGGCGCGGGGAAATCTTCGCGCTGCTGGGGCCGAACGGCGCCGGCAAGACCACCTTGATCAATATCATCTGCGGCGTGGTCAACCTGAGCGAGGGAAGCATAACGGCCGATGGCCATGACGTCGTCGGCGATTACCGCGCGGCGCGTTCCCGCATCGGCCTGGTGCCGCAAGAATTGTCGACCGATGCCTTCGAAAGCGTATGGGCCACGGTGAGCTTCAGCCGGGGCCTGTTCGGCAAGCCGGCCAACCCGGCCCTGATCGAGAAAATCCTCAAGGACCTCTCCTTGTGGGACAAGAAGGATGCCAAGATCCGTACCTTGTCGGGCGGCATGAAGCGCCGCGTCATGATCGCCAAGGCGCTGTCGCACGAGCCGCAAATCCTGTTCCTGGATGAACCGACCGCCGGCGTCGACGTGGAATTGCGCCGCGACATGTGGAATATGGTGCGCGGACTGCGTGAAAGCGGCGTCACCATTATCCTGACCACGCACTATATCGAAGAAGCCGAGGAAATGGCCGACCGCATCGGCGTCATCCGCAAAGGTGAAATCATCCTGGTGGAAGACAAGGCGGTGCTGATGGAAAAGCTCGGCAAGAAACAGTTGAAACTGTATCTCCAGCATCCGCTGGCCAGCATACCGGCGGGACTGGCCGGCGAGCCGCTGGAACTCGGCGAGGACGGCAATGTGCTGGTCTATACCTTCGATGCGCAAAGCCAGGAAACCGGGATTGCCAGTTTGCTGCGCCGTTTGAACGAGCACGGCGTCGATTTCAAGGATCTGCAGTCCAGCCAGAGTTCGCTGGAAGAAATTTTCGTCAGTCTGGTGGAAGCATAATCATGAACATTCATTCAATTCGCGCAATTTACCTGTTCGAAATGGCGCGCACCGGGCGCACCCTGATGCAGAGCATCGCCTCGCCGGTCATTTCGACCGCCTTGTATTTCGTGGTATTCGGTTCCGCCATCGGCGGGCACATGGTCAATATCGACGGCGTCAGTTATGGCGCCTACATCATCCCCGGCCTGATCATCATGTCGTTGATGACGCAAAGCACCGCCAATGCCTCGTTCGGAATCTATATGCCGAAGTTTTCCGGCACGATCTACGAAGTCCTTTCGGCGCCCATTTCCAGCATGGAAATCGTGGCGGGCTACGTCGGCGCCGCGGCGACCAAATCGGTCATCCTCGGCATATTGATCCTGATCACCGCGCGTGTATTCATCACGTTCGACATTGCCCATCCGATCTGGATGCTGGCTTTCCTGTTCCTGATTTCCTTCACCTTCAGCCTGTTCGGTTTCATCATCGGCATCTGGGCCGACGGTTTCGAAAAGATCCAGGTCATTCCGTTGATGATCGTGACGCCCCTGGCATTCCTGGGCGGCAGCTTCTATTCGATCAGCATGCTGCCGCCGTTCTGGCAGAAAGTGGCGTTTTTCAATCCGGTGGTGTATCTGATCAGCGGTTTCCGCTGGAGCTTCTATGGCGTTTCCGACGTCAGCCTGACGATCAGCGTCGTCATGGCGCTGGTCTTCCTGGTCTTGTGCGTGGCCGTAGTGGGATGGATTTTCAAGACCGGGTATCGGCTCAGGAGTTGAGATGTCCGCAAGGTGCCGGTACCGGTTCGCCTTTTAATTCTTTAGAGTATCCGACGCCGTCAACATGCGCTCCACATACCGCGCAATCAGATCGATCTCCAGATTCACCTTGCTGCCCACTTTCAGATACCGCAGCGTGGTGACTTCGATGGTGTGCGGAATCAGGTTGATCGAGAAGCGGCAGCCGTCGGCGCTGTCGTCTATGCTGTTGACGGTCAGCGAGACGCCGTTGACGACGACCGAGCCTTTATAGGCCAGATATTTCGCCAGGTCTTTCGGCGCCAGCACTACCAATTGCCACGATTCGCCAACCGGTTCGAACTTCTGCACGACGCCGAGGCCGTCGACGTGGCCGGATACCAGATGGCCGCCGAGGCGTTCGGCCAGGGTCAGCGCCTTTTCCAGATTGACGGGGCCGATGGCGTCGAGCCCTGTCGTAAGGCTCAGGCTTTCGCGCGAGACATCGACGCTGAAACCATTGGCAGTCTTCGCCACCACGGTCATGCAGGCGCCGTTGAGGGAAATCGAATCGCCCAGCGCCACATCCTGCAGCGGCAGGCCGCCCGCGTCGATTGCCAATTGCACGCCGGCGTCCGGGGAAGCGCCCAGCGGGTTGACGGAAGTGATGTTGCCGACGGCGGCGACGATGCCTGTAAACATGAAATAACCTTTAAAAAATAGAGACTTCTAGAATCTTGCCAAGATGCGCAGATCGGGGCCGACCCGCTGTACATCGTGGAATTTTAGCCTGATCTGACGATCCAGGGCAGGCAGCGCCGGCAACGCAAACATGTCGCGCGCATCGCCGATCAGGCTTGGCGCCAGATAGAGCAGCAATTCGTCGACGCAGCCGTCGGCGATCAGCGAGGCATTCAGTTTGGCGCCGGCTTCGATATGCACTTCATTGATCTGCCGCTTGCCGAGCTCGGCGATCACCGCCGGCAGGTCGACCTTGCCGTCCCGGTTCGGCAGCACGATCACTTCGTTGCCACCGGCTTCCAGCAATTGCCGCTTGGCGGGAATGTCGACGGCGGTGAATATCCAAGTGCCGCCGCCGTCCAGGATTCTGGTTTGCGGCGTGATGCTCAGATGGCTGTCGATCACGATGCGGCGCGGCTGGCGCGGCGTGGCGACGGCCCTGACGTTGAGTTGCGGATCGTCCTGCAGCACGGTGCCGATACCGGTCAGGATGGCGCAGGCGCGCGCGCGCCAGGCGTGGCCATCGTCGCGTGCCTCTTGCGAGGTGATCCATTGGCTGACGCCGCTGTGGAGGGCCGTCTTGCCGTCCAGGCTGGCGGCGGTTTTCATGCGCACCCATGGCTTGCCTTGCCGCATGCGAGAGAAAAATCCGATATTGATTTCGTATGCCGCATCCGCCATCAGGCCCGATTCGACTGCGATGCCGGCCGCTTCCAGCCGCGCCATGCCCCGGCCGGCAACCTGCGGATTGGGATCGCCGATCGCGGCGACCACGCGTGTCACGCCGGCCTTGACCAGGGCATCGGCGCAGGGCGGCGTGCGGCCGAAGTGGCTGCAGGGTTCCAGCGTGACATAGACGGTTGCGCCGCGCACATCGTGTCCCTGTTGCGCGGCGTCGCGCATCGCTTCGATTTCGGCGTGGTTGCCGCCCGGCGCCTGGGTATGGCCGCGGCCGACGATGCGCCCCTCCTTGACGATGACGCAGCCGACGCGCGGATTCGGCGCCGTCATGTACATGGCCAGTTCCGCCTGCTGCAGCGCCAGCGTCATTGCGGCGGCATCGGAGACGCTGCTGCCGTCGCCGTCATTGCCGCTGCCATTGCTTGCGTTGGACCGATTGTCTTTTGCCGTCATGTTTTCCGATGAATGGTTTTATTGTCGTTACCGCTCGCATCTGCCGTGGTCTCGCGCAGGGTCGCAAATGCGGACTCGCCCTTGGGCGTTGACGACAATGATGCGGGTTTCCTCTTTCCAGCGCAGATACCAGCTATTTGCCAGCCTCATGCCATTGCGGCGGACGCTGCGGCCTCCGCCATTGTAGGCGATATGGATTTCCGGAGGGGCGCCGCTGCGGTTTTCGATTCGCAGGCCCGCCGGCAGCGCGGTCCGTTGCAATATGAGCCGGTCGCCGTCGCGGTATGGCCCGCTTTCGCCGCTGCCGACATAGATGCGCCAGCCTTGCGTCCAATCGGCATCGTCCAGTGGCGCCAGCCGGACGGTGCGATTGCGGCGCAGGGCTTCGGAACGGGTCAACTGGATGGCATGGAGCAGGTCGGCGGCGGCGGTGTTCAGTTGTTGGCGTCCGGTCATTTCCTGAAAGGCCGGAATGGCCAGGGTCAGTGCCAATCCGGCAATTGCCAGGACAATCATCAATTCGATCAGTGTAAAGCCGGCGGCTTTCGCCGGACTTTCATCATTCGCCTTTTGCAGGCGTTTCCTTGTTCCTGTCATTGCCGGCCTTTCCTTACCAGCAGGCGCCGGGACCGGAGGCGCCCTGCTTGCCGGTGCTGTCGAGCGTCAGGACATCGCATGCCGGGTCCACCAGGCCGTTCGACGGCGTGGCGCGCAGCAACACGCAATCTCCATTATCGGCATCCGGCGAACCGCTTTCGCAGGCCCGCGCTTTCAGGCGGTAGGCGCTGGCAGCAGCCGTTTCGCCGGAAAAATCGCGGAAGCCGCTGCTGTCGCTGCCGGCATCAATGCCGCCTTCCCCGGCGAAATGCCGATATCCATGGTGTTCCGTGTAATAGCGTTCCTGCTGCTGCATCAGGCGCATCAGTGCCGCCCGGCCTTCGGCGCGCGCGGTTTTCAGCCGGACCTGGAGATAGGCAGGATAAGAGAATGCGGCCAAGACAGCGGCGATCAACAGCACGGTCATTATTTCGATCAGCGTGAAGGCGGCTTGGGAATGCGGTCGAAAGGCGCGTTTCATTCGCCTTCCCCAAATTCGGATTCCCCAGATTCTGCTTCCCCGATGAGGATTTCGCGCCAGTTCAGGCGCATCGAAGGAAGCGCGGAGGGAACGGCCGCGTCGCTGCCTTTGCCGTTCTTGCCCTTATTCGCGCTTCCCGGGATATCAGGCGTCTGGCGATAAATGCTCTGCAGCACGACCGTGGTATCCGGATCGGGACCGAAACCGATGGCGCTGATGCGGTAGCGCGTGCTGTGGTCATGTGCCGGCCGATCCGCCCTGGGCGGCAGCGTTTCAATCAGGTAGCGTGGACGGCGCGCCGGCAGGGCGCCGATCCCGGTTTGCATGATGCGGCCGGTAAGGCTGCCATAGTCCGCGCCGGCCGTTTTCAATGCGGATGGCAAATCGCTGAACAGGGCCGGGGGTGGCGCAGGGAAATGGCCGACGGCGTACTCTCCGTCCAGCAGCGCCGCTTCGGCGGCTTGCCACGCGATTTGCCTGTCGCGCCAATTGCGGCTGATCTTTTCGCTTTGCAGCCCGATGCGTATGGCGGCGATGCCGAACATCAGCAGGACGATCAGCATCAGCAGGGCAACAAGCAGGGCCGCGCCGCGCTGACGCGGTTCATGTCGTCGGATGTCGGGAAGCCGGGGCATGTTCATAAGTCGCCATGCGGGCGATTGCGCAACATCACAATGGCGCGCACGGTCCGGTGGATGCGCTTGCGTTCCCCGGGACGCAAGCGGGCTATATCCAGGCGGACGCCGGGATCGCCCGCGCCATGCCGCATGCTGTACTCCTCACCGAACAGATGGCGGATATCCGCCGCCGCATCTGTTTGCAGGGCGTTGGCGAAACCGTTCGAAGACGAAGCCGCGCCGTGTATCGACAGTGCGATACTGATTGCGGTCACCTTGGCCCAATCGGCGCCGTGGATGGCCGCTGCCTGAAAAAAGGACTCCGGCAGACCGTCGCCGTTGCGGTCGACGCCATACAGGAATTGCATCGCTTCGACACCGTGGACGATGGCGTCGGCGCTGAAGCGCCCGGTCTCCGCGAGATATCTGCAAAGCAATTTCGTCTCGCCGCTGGCGCTGCGCGCGATATAAAAAATGCTCCAGTTATAGACGGCCTCCCGGTCGACCTGTGTCGCCGTTTTTTTCAGCATGTTGCCGGCGCAGTTCAGCATGTAGGGCGCCGGTTTGCCTGCGGTATCGGTTGCCATGAAGCGCGTCACCAGGATATCGCTGCCGTTGATGCCGGCAGGCCTGGACCGGGAGCGAAGGTCGAATTCATCCCTGGACGCCGGCACGGCATTGTCGATGCCGAACAGGGCATTGGGCGGCGGATTCGGCGCCGCCTGCATGCCGCTTCGGTCGGCATACGCAGCCTGCCTGATTGCGGTCTTCAACGCCGTCAGCGCGGAGGCGCCTGCATCGTCGATACGCGCGCTGTCGTCGATGGCGAGATAAGTCTGCTGCGCCGTCAGCAGTAGCGCCGTGGCGGCCGCGATGACGAGCATCCCCAGCGTCAGCGCGATCATGCATTCGATCAGCGTGAATCCGTGTTGCGATTTGCGACTCATGGCCTTGGCTCGCCGATATTCAGTACGAGTTGCGGGCCGGCGGCTGCGGATGATTGCGATGCGGGCGATGGTGGCGACGAGGTGCTATCCCCGGCTTGCGCCGCCCAGCCGATTTTGATGACCATTCCCGCATTGCCGCCGCTGCATGCCCACTTGAAGCCGTTTTCGCTCCACGGCGCGGCGTCGCGGCAGATGCTGACGCGCGCCATCGGCAAGGCCGCTTCCAGCGTCTGCAGCCATTGCGCAATGCCGAAGCGGCGCAGCGCGTCCGGATCGCAACTCGCGCCGCCGAGACAGTCGGCGCCAGCCGGCGGCGCCTCGCCGGCGCGATAGTCGAAGAGAAAAGGCGCATCGATGCCCGGTGCGGCCCAGGCGTGGATCATTTCCGCCATGTCGCTCGCCAACCCGGCCGCGATGGCCTGGTAGCTGCTTTGCCGCTGGGTGCGCAGCGCGACCAGATGCAGGCGCATCATGCCGGTCAAGGCGACGGCAAGCACAAAAACCGCCATCAAGACTTCGACCAGCGTAAATCCGCGCCAATTGCGCGCACGTCCGCGCGGAATGCGGGAGGCCTTGGAAATGCCGGAAACGGCTGTCGAATGAAAACGAAATGCCTGTGTAAAACGAATGAAGTTGCGCATATCCGACCCTGCCTGTGCCGGTCGATGACCGGAGGATGTTTTTCAGGCGGGCTGGATCGCTGGCGGTAAGGCTGAATCGTCGGTTATCGCGCCGGCTGCGTCAACCCGGCGCAGGCAAGGGCAGGCGCATGCCGGACTCAGCGATCGACGGTATTCTGGCGCTGGAATTCGGCGCGCTTCATATCCAGGTAGGCAGTGCGGTCCACCTCGTGCAATTGCTGCGGATAGCGTTCGGTGCTGCTGAACCAGGTCTGAATACGCTTTTCGAATTGTTCCGACGGCGCTGCATTCATCGCGTTCAGGTAGGCGTCGATCGCCAGGTAATAACGCATGGTATTGCGCTCGACCACGCCGCGCACGCCGCTGACGTAGCCGCCCCGGTCGCCGCCGGTGCGCGTGAAGCCGATCTTGTTGCTGCCAGCGGTCGCCAGGTAGGCTTTCATCGCCATTTTTCCGGTGAAACCGTAGTCGTAGGAATAGGTCAGGTGCAGGAAACTGCGCGCCGGGTCGATGGCGACGGCTTCCAGGTGAATGCGGTAATTGCTGGTGTTCAGTGGGCCGGAGGCTGCGCCGAGCATGACGGAAAAATAATCGGCGGCGCTGGTTTCGTTGCGGTATTTGAAATCGACGCGATAGGTGTCTTTCAATTCCTGGGGATTCTTCTTGCCGAGGTTGACCGAGAGCGTCGGCGCCGCGGCGTCGCCGAGCGCCTTGCAGTATTTGATATTCAGATGCAGGATCAGGACGTCGCACCAATGGGCCGGATTGTTCAGCGCGGTATTGACGGCGGCGAACGGATAGTCGATCACGGCGTAGACGTCGCCCTTGAGATTGTTCGGCGATTCCGTCGATTCCAGCACCAGTGCGCGATGGAAGGGATTGTTTTTCAGTTGCTCGCCGAGCGCGGCATATTTGGCGCGCAGATTGTCCGGCGTTGCTTGCGCCGAGGCGGTGGAGGCCGAGCAGGCGCTTGCCAGCATGATGCTGCCGACGCAGGCAAGGCGCATGAGACGCATGAGGCGAAGGCGAGCGGGGCGGCGGGTAATAATCGATAACTGCAATAATTGCCGAAGCATAGGCATTCCTCCGTAAAAGAGTAAATGGGGCAGGTATTGGCGTATCGGGGCGGGAGCGGTGCCGCGGGACGTCAAAGCAGGCGCGACCAGAGCCTCGATCCGAATTCCTTGATGCGGCTGCCGAGCGAGCGGGTGCGCCACGATTCCAGCGTAAACAGGGTGGATGCCTTCAGATCATCGTTGAACATCTTCTGCATCTGGGCGCCGAAGCCGGCGCCCAGGACCACCGCGTTGATTTCCTGGTTGGTGACGAAACTGCGCCAGTCCAGATTGGTCGATCCGATGGTCGACCAGACGCCGTCGATCACCGCGGTCTTGGCGTGCAGCAGGGCATCCTGCCGTTCGTAGATCTTGACGCCGGCCTGCAGCAGTTCATCGTAATAGGAACGCGAGGCATAGAACACCAGCGCCGAATCGCTCTTGCCCGGCAGCAGCAGGCGCACGTCGACGCCGCGCGCCACCGCGTCTTTCAACGCCGCCAGCATTTGCGGGTCGGGCACGAAATAGGCGTTGGTCAGCCAGACCTGGCTTTGCGCGCTGTTGATCGCCGACATCAGGGTGACGTAGATCACGCTGTACGGCTGGTCCGGCGTGCTGCCGATGGCCCGCACCACTTCCTCGCCGATCGGCTTGATCTGGGGGAAGTATTTGCGTTCGGCCAGCGGATCGCCTTTTTGCTGTTTCCACGTCTCCATGAACAGGGTCTGGAAGCCGGCCACGACGGGGCCTTCGACCCGGATATGCGTGTCGCGCCAAGGTTGGTCGTCCGGCTTGCGTGGCTTGGCGCGGCGTTTCAGCGAGGCGCTGGAGCCGCTGGAATACACACTGCTGATGTTGATGCCGCCGACAAAGGCGACACGGCCGTCCACCACCAATAATTTGCGATGATCGCGGCGATTGACGTCCCAGCCCTTGCGCAGCGCCAGTGGATTGACGGGATTGAATTCGAGCACATTGATGCCGGCGTCGCGCATGCGCTGGAAGAATTCGCGCGGGGTGCCGATCGAGCCGACGCTGTCGTAAATGAAATTGACCTGCACGCCGGCCTTTTGCTTGGCAATCAGGGCATCGGAAAAACGCTTGCCTTCCTCATCGTCTTCGATGATGTAGGTTTCCATGTCGATATTGTCCCGGGCCTGGGCGATGGCGGCGAACATGGCGTCATAGGTGCTGGGACCGTCCACCAGCAAGGAGGCGCGATTGCCGACCACCAGCGAACTGCCGAGGATTTCCTGCTCCAGCGCCAGATGCTGCTCGAAGATGCCGGTCGGCTTGCCGCTCGCGGCCAGGCGGTCGAGGATGGCCTTGCTTTGCTGCTGGGTCAGCGGGCCGCGAGCACCTTCCAGCTGCACCGTGGCGTTGCTGGTCGACATTTCGGGCGTAAGCACCGGCAGCGACGAACAGGCGCTCAGGCCGCCCAGCGTCAGGGAAAGCGCGATGAAGGCGCGCAGCAGGAAATGCTTGGCTGAAGGCTTCATGGCGGGAGGCGGGGCGTCATGGCGCCGCTTTCACTCGAATGAAAATATCGTCCAGCGAAACGGTCTGGCCGGCGCCGATCTTGCAGGTTTTACGAAGTTCGGGATGGCCGTCGACCTTGACGTTGCCGGCCGCGACCATGGCCTTGCCCGCGCCGCCGCTATCGCACAGGCCGACCAGCTTCAGGAGCTGGTTCAGTTCGACATAAGGGCCGTTCAATTCGAATTCGAGTTGTTGCATTGCGTCTCTTCTTTCATTATTTACAGGATAAGAGTGGCGCCGCCCGGATTCGTTCTCTCCTCCGGGCGGATTTTCGTGTCAGTCAATGGATGACAAGATAGATGACAAACGTCGATGACAAAATGGGTGAACGCGGCGCCGCTCATGTCCCATGGCGGCTGCCCGATACCATTATTGCGGTACAGCCTAAACGCGCTGCGGCACGATCATTTCGGCATAGTCATACAGGGCGCCCAGGATTTCCTCGCCGCGCTCGTCGGCGTTTTCGGACAGGGCGTCGATTTCCGCGAACAGGATATCGACATTGCGGAAGTCGCCTTCGCCATCGAACAGCCGCGCGACCCGATGCTCTTCCCAGCGCGCCTGTTCTTCTTCTGTCAGCGTGGCGGGGAAATTGCGGGCGCGATAGCGGAATACCAATTCTTCCAGCCGCCGATCGTCGAAGCCCGGGTGGGCGTTGGCCAATTGCTGCGGCGTCATGGCGCGCAATGCGGTCAACTGGCGGCGATCGCCGTTGCCGACAAAGCCGCCGTAGAGATCTTCGTCGACATCGGGCGTCGGCCCGGCCTCGCGCAGGTATACCTGTTGCCAGATCGCGCTCATGTCGGGCGCTTCTGCCGCGTGCGCGGCATGCTGCAGCGCAAGATCGAGATCGAATTGCCATTGCAGCGCCATTTCGGGCGACAGCGTCTTGAGGTTGCCGATCACCATCGGCGATTTGTTCAGATGGATGGACTTCACCGGCAGGCGCGTCATGCCTTCCGGCAGGTCGTCGCGTCTGGAGAACATGCGGGTGCGGATGGTCTCGGCATCCAGCGTCCACAGTTCGCGCGGATCGTGCGCCAGGTCCCAGGCGATCAGTTCGTTCTTGTTGGTCGGGTGCGCGGCCAGCGGCCACATCAGCGCGATGCAGCCGCGTTCGGCCGGAAACATGCCGGAGATATGCAGGAAGGGACGCGCCACGGGCCAGCCGATTTCGGCCGAGACCCGGTCTTTCTTGTGCAGCGACAGGCAGAAATCGAACAGGCGCGGATTGGCATTGCGGATCAGTCGCGCCAGGCCGATGGTGGCCCGCACATCCGACAACGCATCGTGCGCGGCTTCATGCAGCAGGCCGTTGGCCTTGCTCAGGTGCTCCAGCCGGAAGCTCGGGCTGCCGTCCTCCTTGCGCGGCCAGACCATGCCTTCCGGCCGCAAGGCGTAAGCGGTGCGCACCACGTCCAGCAGGTCCCAGCGGCCGCAGTTGTTTTGCCATTCGCGCGCGTACGGGTCGATCAGGTTGCGCCAGAACATGAAGCGGGTGATTTCGTCGTCGAAGCGGATGGTGTTGTAGCCGACGCCGATCGTGCCGGGTTCGGAAAAGGCGCGTTCAATGGTCGCGGCGAACTGGTATTCCGGCACGCCATGCTGCAGGCAATGCTGCGGCGTGATGCCGGTGATCAGGCAGGATTGCGGATCGGGCAGGAAGTCCGGCGCCGGCTGGCAATACAGCATGATCGGCTGGCCGATCTCGTTGAGCTCGGCATCGGTGCGGATGGCGGCGAATTGCGCCGGCCGGTCGCGCCGCACATTGGCGCCGAAGGTTTCGTAATCGTGCCAGAGGAAGGTATGTGAATTCGTCATTGGTGAGATCGTTATTGGATCAGTCGCTGCTTTCGATGACCGTGCTTTCCAGCACGTTGCGCGCCATGCCGGCCTGCAACAGGGCGCTCAGGCGGCCTTGGCGCAACGGCGGATTGTTATGGCCGAAGTCGATATCGTCGATGACCCAGCCGTGTTCTTCATGGACCAGGAACAGGCGTTCCTTCCAGCGCATGAGGCCGGCCGGTCCGGCCGCGTTCAGGTCGATATTGCAATATGCGCGGTCGTCGTCCGTGAGCATGCAGTCGAACACGCGCGCCGCGGAAAAGCCTTGCGGACGGGCGGTAAGCAGATCGCCTTCGAACAGTGGCGGCAGCGCATCGGCATTGGCCTGGAAGTGGGCTTCCTCGGCTACCGAAGCATCCTTGAACTTTTCGAACAGTGCCACCGACAGCAGTGGGCGGAAGCGTATCAACTCCGACAGCGACAGGGCGCCGGCCGGAGGCGCCGCTTCATGCACGCGGTAGAACGCGGCGATTTGCTGCTTGATGGCCTGGTCGGCATCCTCTTTCGGCGTGCATGCCGCGCATGCCAGCACCGCCAGCAGCAACAGCGGACGCAGCGGATTGCAGCGGGCAGCAAATCGAAAAGCGCGCTGGCCCGGCGGATTGCCGGCCCTGATGGAAAGCGGTGTCGGATTGCCGGTCATGCACGCCATGTTATTTCGATTCCGTCAGTAATGAAAAATGCTCGACGGTCGGCGGCGCCGCGAAGAATGGGCCGACGATGCCGCGCCATTCGGTAAATGCAGGCGATCCGCGAAAGTCCGCAGTGTGATTTTCCAGCGTATTCCAGCGCACCGTCAACACATAGCGCTCCGGCGATTCGATGCCCTTGTGCACCTGGTGGCCCAGGTAGCCGACCGCCTTGGCGATGGTGATGCCGATCGCATGCTCGATCGCCGCGTCGAATTGCGCCTGGGTGCCGGGTTGAATGCGGATGTCCGCCAGTTCGAGAATCATGTCTTGTTCCTTGTCTTGTATTGATCGATGCGCTGTTCGCCGCGCGCAGGCGGCGAACAGCGCCATGGGTTTGCCGATTACCGTCGGGATGCGCCTCAATGTCCTCGAATGCGCCCGAACGATTTATTGCATGAACCAGCCATGGCTGACCACGATCGATTGCCCGGTCAGCGCATTGGTCGGGAATGCGGCCAGGAAAATCGCGGTCTGCGCCACATCCTGGGTGGTGGTGAATTCGCCGTCGACGGTATCTTTCAGCATGACTTTCTTGACCACGTCTTCTTCGCTGATGCCCAGTTCCTTCGATTGTTCGGGGATCTGCTTTTCGACCAGCGGGGTGCGCACGAAACCGGGGCAGATGACATTGGCGCGGATCTTGTCCTTGGCGCCTTCCTTGGCGACTACCTTGGCCAGGCCCAGCAGGCCGTGCTTGGCGGTGACGTAGGGCGCCTTCAGCGGCGAGGCTTCGTGCGAATGCACCGAACCCATGTAGATGATGCTGCCGCCCTTGCCGCCGGCGATCATGGCGCGCATGGCCGCGCGCGTGGTCAGGAAGGCGCCGTCGAGATGGATCGCCAGCATTTTTTTCCAGTTTTCCAGCGTGCTGTCGACCAGCGGCGCGATGATCTGGATGCCGGCGTTGCTGATCAGCACGTCGATGCCGCCATAGGCCTTGACCGCGTCGGCCACGCCCTGGTCGACCTGCGCTTCGTCGGTGACGTTCATCGCCACCGCCATCGCTTCGCCGCCCGCCTTCTTTATTTCATCGGCGGCCGCCTGGGCCGCCGCCAGCGCCAGGTCGGCGATGACCACCTTTGCCCCTTGTTTTGCATATTCGATGGCGATTTCCTTGCCGATGCCGCTGGCGGCACCGGTGATCAACGCGACTTTATCTTTCAGCAGCATGGTTTTTCCTTTGTTGAAGGGAGCGGTTTGGGGATAAATCGGGATGCAGCAGGCGAAAATCTCGTGCAAATCGGCGTGAACCGGCAGCGGCGGGAACATTGTACGCCGAGTGGACGTCAACTGTTGCCATACAGAGAAACTTAGCGGGTCTGTCCAAAACTGTCATTTTGTTGACATATTTACTGGTTAGTCTCTGTCCCGTCATCTTCGTAGAAAGGACCATGCATGAGACTGCTGACCAAGGAAGCCGATGCCAATTCGAGCGCGTCACGACTGACGCTCAGCCTTGCCACGACACTGCAGGAGGTGCGCGAAGTGCAGCGCTTGCGCTATCGCGTCTTCATCGAGTCGATGAATCTGTCCGCGCTGACCAACACGGAAGGACTGGATCAGGACGAGTTCGACGAGTACTGCGATCACCTGATCGTACGCGACACCAAGACTTTGGACGTGGTCGGCACCTATCGCGTGCTGAGTCCGCATGGCGCCCGCCGCATGGGCAAGTTCTACTCCGAACAGGAATTCGATCTGAGCCGCCTGGAAAACCTGCGCGGCAGCATCGCCGAGGCGGGCCGCGCCTGCATCCACCCGGATTACCGCAGCGGCGGCGTGATCATGATGCTGTGGGCCGGCCTGGCCGAGTACATGCGCAAGGAACGTTGCGAATACCTGATGGGCTGCGCCAGCGTCAGCCTGGCCGACGGCGGGCACAATGCCGCCGCGCTGTATCACGCATTCACCGAAACCAATATGGCGCCGCAGGATTACCGCGTCACGCCGCATCTGCCGTTTCCGATCGCCGAGCGCGAAGCCGGCCATGCACCGCAGGTGCCGCCGCTGTTGAAGGGCTATCTGCGCAGCGGCGCCTGGGTGTGCGGCGAACCGGCCTGGGATCCCGATTTCCATTCGGCGGATTTCTTCCTGCTGCTGCCGCTGGCAAAACTGGACAAGCGCTATGCCCGTCATTACCTGAAGGAAAAAGAAGAAACGGCAGAAAAAGAAATGGCGGAAGCTTGAAAAGATGCAGTCTTAATTCAGATAGGGGGATCCGATGAAATCGCGCGACCAGTTTCTCGATGACGCAGACTTCGCAGCGCCGCATGAGCCGGAGGTGCATGAGGCGCACGAAGGAAAACGTAAAGTTCGGTTTCGGACGATCTGGATTTCCGATGTGCATCTTGGCACCACCGGCTGCCAGGCCAAAAAGCTGCTGCAGTTCCTGCGCAGCACGGATTCCGACACCCTGTACCTGGTCGGCGACATCATCGACGGCTGGCAACTCAAGCGCCGCTGGTACTGGGACCAGGTGCACAACAACGTGGTGCAGACCGTGCTGAAGAAGGCCCGCAAGGGGACCAATGTGGTATTTGTGCCGGGCAATCACGACGAAGCGGTGCGCCAGTTCATCGGCCTCGATTTCGGCGGCATCAAGATCCGCGACGAGTTGGTGCACACCACGGCCGACGGCAAGCGCATGCTGGTGCTGCACGGCGACCGCTTCGACGGCGTGATCGCCTGCGCCAAATGGCTGGCCTACCTGGGCGACAGCATGTACACCATGATCCTGAAGTTCAACCAGTGGTTCAACACCTGGCGCGCCCGCGTCGGACTGCCGTACTGGTCGCTGTCGCAGTACCTGAAGCTGAAGGTCAAGAACGCGGTCAGCTATATCACGTCGTTCGAGGACGCGCTGGCGGCCGAGGCTTCCAAGAAAGGCCTGGACGGCGTGATCTGCGGTCATATCCACAAGCCGGAAATACGCGACATCGGCAGCATCAGGTATTGCAACGACGGCGACTGGGTGGAAAGCCTGACGGCGCTGGTGGAAGAGGCCTCCGGCGAATTGCGGCTGGTCACATGGCAGGACATCATGCAGCGCAAGGCTGCCTTGCAAAACCGGGAGCTCGATAATCTATGCGTATCGCCATCATAAGCGACGCCGGCGCGCCGCAGGTCAACGGCGTCGTCAATACCCTCAACGCCACGCAGCAGACGCTGCAGCAGGCCGGCCACGCCGTGCTGATGATCACGCCGGCCAGTTTCCGCACCTTCGCCTGCCCGACCTATCCCGAAATCCGCCTGGCCTACAAGCCTTACGGCAAGATCGCCACGGCACTGCGCAATTTCAGCCCCGACTGCATTCACATCTCGACCGAAGGCCCGATGGGGCTGGCGGCGCGGCGCTATTGCCTCAGGAATAACCTGGCGTTTACCACCGCCTATCACACACGGTTTCCGGAATACCTGGCCGCGCGCCGGATATTGCCGAAAGCGTTGACGTATCGCCTGCTGCGCTGGTTCCACGGCCCGTCCAAAGTGGTGATGGTGCCGACCGCCGGCATCAAGCAGGCGTTGGAAGAGAACGGCTTCGATAACGTCGCCCTGTGGGGCCGCGGGGTCGATACCACGTATTTCCGGCCGCGCGAGCCGGACCATGCCTGCATCAAGCGGCCGCTGTTCCTGTATGTCGGCCGGGTCGCGGTGGAAAAGAATATCGAAGCGTTCCTGCAACTCGATCTGCCCGGCACCAAATGGGTGATCGGCGACGGTCCGCTGCGCGAAGACCTGGAGCGGCGCTATCCGGAAGTGCGTTTCCTGGGCGGCAAGGCGCATTCGGAACTGGCTGCGTATTACAACTGCGCGGACGTCTTCGTATTCCCCAGCCGTACCGATACCTTCGGCCTGGTGCTGGCCGAGGCGATGGCCTGCGGCGTGCCGGTGGCGGCCTATCCGGTCGAAGGGCCGGTCGACGTGGTCGCCAACGGCCGTTCGGGCATCCTGAGCGAGGACCTGGGCCAGGCCTGCCGCGACGCCCTGGCGCTGGACCGCCAGCAGGTGCGCGAGCATGCGCTGGCGTACTCCTGGGAAACCGCGACGCAGCAATTCCTCCAGCATCTGCACCTGGCGCGGCGGCATGACGCGGCTACTGCCAAGGCGCGGGCGGTGCG
>DASYEK010000016.1:0-27713 GCA_036499085.1 Herbaspirillum sp.
ACGGCCTGTGCGTGCGCATCGGCGCGATGCGCTGCCATTCGCAGGCGCTGACCATCAAGCTGAAGAAAGACGTGCCGCTGGACGAAATCGGCGACATGCTGGCCAAGAGCAATCAATGGTCGAAGGTGGTGCCGAATACCAGGGAAGCGTCGATGCGCGACCTGACGCCGGCGGCGGTGACCGGCGGCCTGACGATTCCGGTGGGCCGCCTGCGCAAGCTGCAAATGGGCGGCGAGTATCTGTCGGCGTTTACCGTGGGCGATCAGTTGCTGTGGGGCGCGGCCGAACCGCTGCGCCGCATGCTGCGGATTGCCGTGCAGGATTGAGCCGGACCGGCATATTTCCCGCTTGAGCCTGAGCCTGAGTTTGCGCAGGCGCTGCGCTCAAGCGGGAAATATGCCGGTCGACAAGTAGCGATCGCCGCGGTCGCACACCACGAAGACGATGGTTGCATTTTCCACGGTATGGGCTAGCCGCAGCGCGACTTCGCAGGCGCCGGCGGCGGATATGCCGCCGAAGACGCCTTCTTCCTTCGCCAGCCGGCGCGCCATGTTTTCGGCGGCGATCTGGCTGACGGGTTCGATCAGGTCGACCCGCGCCCGGTCGTAGATCTTCGGCATATACGCCTCGGGCCATTTGCGGATGCCGGGAATCTGCGATCCTTCTTCCGGCTGCGCGCCGACGATGCGGATATCGGGATTGCATTCCTTCAGATACCGCGACACCCCCATTATCGTTCCCGTGGTGCCCATGGCGCTGACAAAATGCGTGATGCGGCCCTGCGTGTCGCGCCATATCTCGGGGCCTGTCGTTTCATAATGCACCGACGGATTATCTTCGTTGGAAAATTGATCGAGAATGATCCCTTCGCCGCGCGACTGCATCAGTTCCGCCAGGTCGCGGGCATGCTCCATGCCGCCGCTTTTGGGCGTCAGCACGATTTGCGCGCCATAGGCGGCCATGCTCTGCCGCCGTTCTTCGCTGAGGTTTTCCGGCATCAGCAGGATCATCTTGTAGCCGCGGATGGCCGCCACCATGGCCAGGGCGATGCCGGTATTGCCGCTGGTGGCGCCGATCAGGGTATCGCCGGGCTTGATCTGGCCGCGCTGCTCGGCCTTCAGGATCATCGCCAGCGCGGTCCGGTCCTTGACCGAGCCGGCCGGGTTGTTGCCTTCCAGTTTCCCGAGCAGTACATTATTGCGCCGCCGCATCTCGTCGCCGCCGATGCGTCCAAGCTGTATCAACGGGGTATTCCCGATGCTGTCTTCAATCGTCAGATAAGCCATGGTCCGATTCATATTTTCGATGCCGCTCGATGCCTCGAGCAGCATCCGTGGGACAGGCCGGACGGCGGGCTGTCGCAGCCCGCCGCCGACCGGTTCTTGAAATGTCGCGGATAGCGCCGCGACGTCGAATGGTCGTTACATCCTTGCCAGCACGGCGCCCCAGGTCAGTCCCCCGCCGACGGCTTCCATCAGGATGGTGTGGCCGGGCTGGATGCGGCCGTCGCGCACGGCCGCATCCAGGGCCAGCGGAATCGATGCCGCGGCCGTATTGGCATGCCTGTCCACGGTGACCACGACCTTGTCGGCGGCGAAATCCAGTTTTTTCGCGCTGCTCTGCATGATGCGGATATTCGCCTGGTGCGGCACCAGCCAGTCGACCTGCGCGCTGTCGACAGCGGCTGCGGCCATGACCTCCCTGGCAATTTCGTCCATCATCGCCACCGCCAATTTGAATACGGCGCGGCCGTCCATATACAGGTAGGCATCTTTCAGGACGCCATTGACCGGGCCGCGCGGCATGCAAAGGATATCTTCATGCCGGCCGTCCGAGCGCAGCTTGGCGGCCAGGATGCCGGGCTGCCGGGAGGCCTGCAGCAATACCGCGCCGGCGCCGTCCCCGAACAATACGCAGGTGGTGCGATCCTTGAAATCCAGGATGCGGGACATGGTCTCGGCGGCGATCACCAGCACATTTTCATGCGAGCCGCTCTTGATGAAGTTGTCCGCGACGGTCAATGCATACACAAAACCGCTGCAGACCGCCTGCACGTCGAACGCGGCGCAGCCGTTGTCGATATGGAGTTTCCGCTGCACGACGCTGGCCGTGCTGGGGAAGCTGCCGATATGATCCGGCGTGCAAGTGGCGACAATGATCAGGTCGACGTCGTTGGGCCGAAGGGCGGCCGCCTCCAGGGCGTGCCGCGCCGCATGCACGGCCAGGTCGCTGGTCAGCGTGCCCCCGTCCGCATAGTGGCGCCGGGAAATGCCGCTGCGCGAGACGATCCATTCATCGGATGTCTCGATGCCGTCCAGCGCCAGGCGGGCGGCCAGTTCATGGTTGGTCACGCAATTCGGCGGCAGGTAGCTGCCGGTGCCGATAATGCGGCCATGAATCTTCGGGGTTTGCGAATCAGCCATCAGGTGTGTTTCCTTGTTCGATTATTGGCGTATTTCGATGGCGAATACCTTCTGCGCAACCTGCCATTTTCCTTCCACTTTCAGGAAGCAAAGATAGTCGGTGTAAAAGGATGGCGGTATCGCGCACCTGAGCTTGACGAAGGCAGTGGTCGGCGAGGCCTGGTCGATCTGCAGGATTTCATCATGGCGCGGCAGCCCGCGCGCGGCGGCCGAAGGCCTGCTGCGCAATCCCTCGAACCACTGGGCGCGCGGCAGCGGAACCAGGGCGCCGTCCTGTTCGTAGGTCAGGGTGCTGGTGGGATGGAACACGCCTGCCAGTTTATCGGCGTCTCCTTCGTGAAGTCCGTCCAGATAGGTCTGTACGGCGGTTTCGATGGCAATGGCATCGTCGGACATGGTGATACTCCTCGGGGTGGCGTCTCGATGCGGCGGCATCGCTTCGGTCATTCGGTCAATGCAGCATTTCATTGGAGAAGATTCTCTTGGTGACCTTCCAGTCGCCCTTGACCTTGAGAAAACCCAGGTAGTCCGTAAAAAAGCGCGGCGGCATCGCGCACTCCAGCGTCACGAATGCGGTGGTCGGCGAGGCCTGGTAGATTTGCACGATCTTGTCGTGGCGCGGAAAACCTTCGGCCTTGGCCGACGCGCTGCGCAGCAATTCTTCCTGAAACGGCATGTTGGATGGCGAAGCGAGGTCATACACCGAGGACGCATGGAAAACGCTGGCCAGCTTGTCGGCGTCGCCGTCGGAGAGACCGTCGAGAAACGTCTTTGCCGCTGCCTCTATGGCGAGAATGTCTTCGTGCATGATATGAATCCTTTCAATCTCGATGCCGGGATGCGCTCCAGGCGAAGTGCGAATCGATCAGTTGCCGGTTCGGTTCAATATTCCAGGGTTCGCATCAAACTTCAAGGCCGGTTTCGTTCCCGGCGGCGCCGGTCGCGGACAGTTCGGAATGAATACTGGAATCCGCCACGCCGACCTTGCGGAGCAGCTCGTACAAATCCTGGGTAAACGCGGCGGGGCCGCAAATATAGAAATCGTGGCCGTCCTGCAGGTCATGGTCGTCGACCGGCAAATAGGCGCGCAGGACATCCAGGTCGATGCGGCCGGCGATGTCGTAGTCGCTGCTTGCCGCGGACGACATGTCGCTGAGCAGCCGGGTCAGGCGGACGGCGCCGTGCGCGGCCTTGACCAGGCTCTCGATTTCCTGGTCGAACGCGCGTTCCGCCTTGGCGCGTGCGGCGTAGATCAGCCGGGTCGGGCGCATCCGGCCGGTGCGCAGGCCTTCATGGACGATATGCCGCAGCATTGCAAGTATCGGCGCGATACCGATGCCGGCGGCGATCAGCACCGCGATTTTCGGCGAGTACGCATCGATGGTGAACGTGCCGGCGGGAGCATGGGCTTCGACGATATCGCCCACCTTCAATGTGGACAGGAATTGCGAGACCGCGCCTTCCCGTTTGAAGCTGAGCCGATAGACCTTATCCTGCATCGCGGACGACAGCGCATAGGGCTTCACGGAAAATTCATTCGTATTCGGCAACGCGACACGAACGGCGATGTGCTGGCCGGCCTGATGCGGCAGCAGGCCGGCGCCGTCATCCGGCAAAAGATAGAGCGAGCGAACCAGGGCGCATTCGTCCGCGATCTTGTTGATCTTGAAGGGGCGCCAGCTCGCCTTGAGCGCGTCCAGCGCATCCAGTTGCGCCTTGGCTTCGGTCCAGGTGCCGGTGCGCGATACGCTGGGCGATATGCCCTGGGGCGTCGAGGTCCAGCGCAGCGGCAACGCGCCCGGCCGGAAGACAATGCCGCGCGGAATGAATTTTATGAAATGCTCGGCGCCCTGGAATGCATCCATCTCGGGGGCGTCCATGATGACTGTCGCATCGCCCGTGAGTTGCAGCATATCGCCCGTTTCGAAATCGACGAAGACCAGTCCGCATTTGGGATTGACATAGATATTTCCCAATGTGTTGAAATACAGATTTCCCGCATAGTCCGGAATGGTAATGACATTGTCCCGATCGACGCCGACAAAGCCGGGCCTGCCGCCTTTATGGGAAACATCCACCTGCCGCCTGCCGTTCTCCAGCGTGACGTAGGACGCGATAAAAAAAGTGCTGGCATTGCGGATCATCTCGATCGCATGGGCATCCAGCGTTGCCAGCGCCTGTGCCGGCAACGCTGCATCCTGCGCGGGATCGCGCGCAAAGGAATATTCCCGCCGGTGAATATACTGCGGGCAATTGCCATAGCTCTGTTCAACGACGATATCGAAGGCATCGGTATCGCTGCCGATGCGCTGGATGGCGCCGTTCAACCGGTTGCGCCTGCGGGTATGCAGCTCTATGCCGAGCAGCCCGATGGCGTCGCCATGGCCGAGGCCGGCCCGCGCCGGATCGGATGGGCTGATGTGCGCTTGCACTCTCAGCCTGCCGGGGTCGGGCGACTGCAGGAAGCCGGGGTGGCCGCACAGGATGGTTGCCCATGCATCGCCGTTGGCGGCGACCGTGCCCGCGGCGGCAAATGGAAGCTGCGGAAAGAAGCGGCGATGCTGATCGGCCAGGCGATCGATATTGACGTAGCTGGCGATGGGCGCCATCTGCTCGGCAACGCCGGCGCGCCGCTGGATCGCGACCTCCCCCTCGTGCCAGGATGTGGAATGAGTGAGTGCGGCGTGCTTGTCCATTTTCGGCTGACTTTCGGTAGTTGTCCATGCCCGGGGCTGATCGAAAAGACGTTCAGCAGGCCATTCGATTTTAAGTTCTGCCGATCCGAAAAGGAATTCAAGGATGTTCTCATTAGGAGCCAATCGACATCGGTTTTAGGCCACCGGCCTTGGCCCGCCGGGTTGCACCGGTCCCGCAGCCAATATCCGGCGGATTGTCGTGTCGTTTTTCAGGCGGTAGACAGATTTGTCTATTTTTTTGTGGCAAGAGGAGACAAATCTGTCTACAATCCGTTTCATGGACATCGAAAATTCTGTTTTATCCGACCGCACACCGCCGGCGGAGCGCATTCTGGTAACCGCGCACGATCTGTTTTACCGGGACGGCATCAGGGCGACCGGCATCGACCGGGTGATCGCGGAATCGTGCGTCGCCAAGAAGACCTTCTATCGGTACTATCCGGCCAAGAACGACCTGATCATTACCTTCCTGGAGTATCGGCGCCGCGTCTGGATGACCTGGTTCAACGACGCCTTGCAGCGCCATGGCTCGGACCCCTCCGCGATTTGCCTTGCGCTTGCCGAGTGGTTCAAGGACGGCGACTATCGCGGATGCGCGTTTATCAACAGCGTGGTTGAAGTCGGCGAAACCTTGCCGGAGGCAATCGATATTTCCTTGCGGCACAAGCGCGACATGGTTGCCGCCATCGAAAAGCTGCTGCCGCCGACATCCGGAACCGCCAAGGCGGACGCCAGGGCGATCATGCTGGTGATCGATGGCGCGATCGTCGGCGTGCAGTCGGGAGAGGCGCCGGAGTCGGTGCTGGACTCGGTGAATCGCCTGATCGTCGCGGTCTGCGGGCGGAAGGAAAAAAAGAGCCCGCCGAAAGCATCCGCGAAAAGCAAGGGCCGCTGACGGCGCTCCGATCCTGCCTTGCGGCATGCGGCACCGCGTTTCCGTTATTCCCGGCATTCCAGGATGCCATCGAAAAGCGACGTAAAGATAAAGACTCTCCGGAGTCTGCGTTCATGAAAGTCAAAGATGAAACTGACCATGGTTGTTTATGACGGCGTCCAGGCGCTGGATGTAGCGGGTCCGCTCGACGTGTTCGCGGAAGCCAACAACTTTCTGCCCAAGCACCAGCAGTATGAAATTACGCTGGTGGGCATCCACGACGGGAGCGTTTCCTGCACCAACGGCCTGGAGTTCAAGGTTGGCGTCGATTACCTGCATCATGAGGACACCTGCGATCTGCTCCTGATCGCGGGCGGGCCGCGCGCGCCGGGAATGCGTCCGGATTCCGGATTCCTGGACTGGCTGCGCAGGCAATCGCAAAGCGCGCGCCGCTTCGGGGCGGTATGCAATGGATCGTTCCTGCTGGGGCATGCGGGTTTGCTGGACGGCAAGGAAGTGACGACCCATTGGGACGACACCAAGTTGCTTGCGGACCAATTCCCGCGCGCGTATGTGCGGCCGGACAAGATTTTTGTGCGCGACGGCTGTCTCTTCACTTCCGCCGGCGTGACCGCCGGCATCGACCTGTGCCTCTCGCTGGTGGCGGAGGATTGGGGGCATGAACTGGCGGTGCGAATCGCAAAGCGGCTGATCGTCTATATCCGGCGCGAAGGCGGGCAGTCGCAATACAGTCCCTATCTGGCGGTCGGCCCCACGGAAGACTCCATGGTCGGCAAGGTGATGCGATACGTCAACGACCATATCGAGGAGGCGCTCTCGATAGACGAAATTGCCGATGCGGTCATGGTCAGCCGGCGCACGTTCTCGCGCGTCTTTGCCAAGCATGCGAAGGTGAAGCCGTCGGTCTTCATCGAGCAGGTGCGGGTCGATTTCGCGCGCAAGCTATTGGAAGAAACGGACATACCGCTGAAAACCGTCGCCTTCCGATGCGGGTTCAGCAGCTCGACGCATATGCGCGTCATTTTTTCCAGGCGGCTGGATACCACGCCGAAGAAATACCGGCAGCGCTTTCGCGGCATCCTGGATGAGCAGGAGCAAAAACCGGCAGCCGACGCTTTCAGCCTCGAAACCGCACCGGTACGCAGTATTCATTCCGGCACAAGCGGCGTCGGGGCCGGCATCGGGGTTGGCGCGGGGGCCAGGGTGGCCTATGCCGGACCGGCGTTGGCAAGCCAATCGCGCTGACGCTTCCGCATCATGAAGATCGCATTGCTTTCGGATTTGCATTTATCGGTCGCCTCCTTGCCGTTTCCGGAGGTCCAGGCCGATGTGCTGATCCTGGCGGGCGATATCGCACGTCCCGCGCGCGCAATGGAATGGGCGCGGGCGGCGAAGATCCCGACCCTGTATGTCGCAGGGAACCATGAGTTCTATGGAAGCGATCTGGTGACGACGCATGAGCGCTTGAAAGAACTGTCCGGGGCCGGCAATATCCACGTGCTGGAGCGCGCCGAACGGCACGAAAAGGGTGTGCGGTTTCTCGGCTGCACGCTATGGTCGGATTTTCGGTTTTTCAAATCCGAAGAGCAACGGATCGAGGGCTTGCAACGGGCCAGAAACTTCACGCGGGACTTCTCGCATATCAAGGTCGCGCCCGATTTCGATGAAACCTTCAGCCCGGCCCTGTCGCGGCTTTTGTTTGCGCAATCGGTGGCATGGCTGGAAGAATGTTTTTCCCGCGCGCATCATGGCCCGACGGTGGTCGTTACCCATTTTGCGCCTTCGGCCAAAAGCATCGATCCGCGCTTCGCCGATTCATTGATCAACGCGTGCTTCGTATCGGATCTGGAGGACAAAATCCTGCAATGGCAGCCGGACCTGTGGGTGCACGGGCATTTGCATTCCAGCTTCGATTATCGCGTGGGGAAAACCAGGATAGTCTGCAATCCGCGAGGATACGTCAAAGACGGCATCGCGGAGAATCCCGGCTTCGATCCTCAATTGGTCATTACGGTCGAATGAAAAATCCCATGCACGGACAGGAGCGCGAACGAGGAGCGGCAAGCCCCCGCTTCCATATGGTGGAGCACGCCTTCTTCGATCGCGACAGCCCGGCGCTCGCGCGCGCATTGATCGGCAAGGTACTGCGCCGGCGCTGGAAAAACCAGTGGCTGTCCGCGCGCATCATCGAAACCGAAGCCTACCGGCTGGACGAGAAGGGCAGCCACGCCTCGCTTGGCTATACGCACAAGCGGCGCGCGCTCTTCATGGATGGCGGCAATATCTATATGTACTACTCGCGCGGCGGCGATTCGTTCAATATCAGCGCAAAGGGTCCCGGAAATGCCGTGCTGATCAAGTCGGCCTATCCCTGGATCGACGCGGTCGCCGGCCCCGAGGCGCTGGCCGTCATGCAGGCGGAAAACCCGGGGCCGGGCGGCATCGTGCGTCCCCTGCATCGCCTCTGCGCGGGACAGGTCCAGCTGTGTCGCGCATTGGCGCTGCGCGTACCCGACTGGGATGCGCGCGCATTCGATCCCGATGCCCTGTTTGTCGACGACGTGGGCGATTCTCCCGGCATCCTGATCCAGACGACGCGGCTGGGCATCGCCGCCGGAAGAGACGAGCATCTTCCGTATCGCTTTGTCGATCCCGCGTACGCCAGGTTTTGCACGCGCAATCCCCTTCGGCGAGGGCAAACGACGCCCGAACACTATTGCTGGGTCGGCCAGGACGGGCATGCCGCCACGCATCAGGGTTTCCCGCCCGGGCTCATTCCCGTCCCGAAATAAGGCTTTCTGCCGGCCTGGCCGGAATGACCCGAGAAATGGCCGAAATCCAGTATTGATTGGCTGGATACGACAGCATGTCGAGGATACATGCGGCTCGTTCCCAGCCTAAAATTTGTCCACCGATTCGACTGCTTATCGATGCATGGCATCGCAGGAAAACGGGCTTCAAAACGACGTGGAGAAATGATGAAAATACTGGTGCCGATCAAGCGGGTCCTTGACTACAATCTGCGACCCCGCGTGAAGTCCGACGGTTCGGGCGTCGATCTCGAAAACGTCAAGATGTCGATGAATCCATTCGACGAACGGGCGGTGGAAGCAGCGGTCCGCCTGAAGGAAGCCGATGCGGGCCACGAGGTGGTGGTCGTCTCCATCGGCCCGGCCAAGGCGCGGGAAACGCTGCTGACCGCGCTGGCGATGGGCGCGGACCGGGCCATCCTGATCCAGACGGAGCAAGCCGTCGAACCCTTGGCTGTCGCCAAGCTCCTGAAGGCGGTTGCGGCGGACGAGAACCCGCAATTGATCGTCATGGGAAAACTCGCCATCGACGACGATTCCGGCCAGACCGGGCAAATGCTGGCCGCGCTGATGGGACGTCCCCAGGGCACCTTCGCCAGCAAGCTGGAAATCGACGGCGATACCGCGATCGTCACGCGGGAGATCGACGGCGGCCTGGAAACGCTGGCATTGACATTGCCGGCCATCGTTACCGTCGACCTGCGCCTGAACGCGCCGCGCACGCCGGCCCTGCCGCAGGTCATGAAAGCCAAATCGAAGGCAATTCTTCCGAAGACACCGGCGGACTATGGGGTCGATATCGCCCCGCGCCTGGAAATACTCGGCGTGGCCGAGCCGGGACAGCGCCGCGCAGGCGTGAAAGTCGCGGATATCGATGAACTGGTCAGGAAATTCAAGGAACTGGGAGTCTCGGCATGAAGACATTGGTTTGGGTTGAGCATGACGATGGCGTGCTGAAAGACGCCACCTTGTCCACGATCACCGCGGCGGCGCTGCTGGGGGAAGTCGATCTCCTGGTGCTGGGAGCGGGGAAGGGCGTGCAGGAAGTGGCCGATGCCGCCAGGCGCATTCACGGCATCGGCAAGGTCTATGTCGCCGATTCCGCCGTCTATGAAGGCAACCTGCCTGAAGCGGTGGCGCCGCTGGTCGTGCAATTGATGGACGGCCACGATGCCTTCCTGGCGCCGACCACGGCAAACGGCAAGAACATTGCCCCGCGCGTGGCCGCGTTGCTGGACGTGATGCAGATTTCGGACATTCTCTCCGTCGTCGACCAGAAGACGTTCACGCGCGCAATGTATGCGGGCAATGCGATCGTCACGGTCAGGTCGAAGGACGCGAAGCTGGTCGTCACCGTGCGCGGTTCGTCGTTCAAGAAGGCGCAAGCCGATGGCGGAGCTGCCGGCGTCGAGACTGTGCTTGCCGGCGCCGAAGCCGAGGGCGTTCGTTTCCTGGGAAAGGAAATCGTCAGGTCGGCGCGTCCGGATCTGGCCTCGGCCAGGATTGTGGTCTCGGGCGGCCGCGCCTTGCAGAGCGAAGAGAAGTTCAAGGCGATGATCGAACCGCTGGCCGACAAGCTGGGCGCAGCCGTGGGCGCCAGCCGCGCGGCGGTCGATGCGGGATGGCTGCCCAACAGCTTCCAGGTTGGCCAGACGGGAAAGATCGTCGCCCCCGAGGTCTATATCGCCATCGGCATTTCCGGCGCCATCCAGCATCTGGCCGGGATGAAGGACGCCGGCATCATTGTCGCGATCAATCGCGATGAAGATGCGCCGATCTTCCAGGTCGCCGATATCGGATTGGTGGCCGATATCTTCGAAGCGGTTCCGGAACTGCTGTCGAAGTTATAGGCAGCGATATCGCCTGCCTGTCCTCCGAAAATCATTAAAAACGGACAGGCATGCGATAGCAGAATTCGGATACTTAATGGCCGGAATCCGAACGCGTAAGCGCCACCGCCGCGCGCTCAACTGCAATATCATAAATGCGTAAATTATATAAACGATATAAAACCGTTAAACGCAATTTTGCATAAATCCTGTTGAGCGAGCCAGCAAATGTCCATTACCAAACGTCTATTACTCACGCTGTCGATCGCGCTTTTCGCCCTCCTGTTGGTAAGCGCCTACGGCTTCCGGCAACTCCATCTGTCGCAGCAGCGCTTCGAGACCGTGCAGAAAACCACCATTCCGGCATTGGCCGATCTGGAAGAGGCTGTTTCCCAGGTCGCCGAGATCAGGACGCAGACGCTGTATCAAACGCTGGTTGCCGATGCGGGCAAGCGCAGGGAAAGCGAAGAGCGTATCCAGAACGCCTACAAAGGCCTTGCGGACGTGCTCGATAAATACGCGCGCGACCATGTGATGGATGACGCGGAAAAAGCGCGGTTCGAGAAACATGCGGCGAGTATCGCCGGCTATCGAAGACAGCAACAGGAATACCTTAGGGAGATGTCGAAACCCGGCAGCGACGCCGCCGAGCTGATCAAGCCTCTGCTCGCCTCGGCCGAGGAAATGCGCAAAGGCTTTCGCGAGCAGGCCAGGCTCACGATCGCGCAAGAGGAACAAATGGAAGCGGAAGGCGAGCGGGCCGCGCAATTCGCCTACTGGATGTTCGGATTGATCGCCGCTGCCGGCCTGGCATGCACCGGCGTGCTGGGCGCCCATCTGTACCGTTCGATCCGAATCAGCCTGAATAACCTCAGGGATACCTTGCATCGCACCAGCATGACGCTGGACTTGACGCAGCGTGCCGACATCCTGCGCGCCGATGAAATCGGCGAGACGGCGTCGGCATATAACGCGCTTATGGCGAAGATAGAAGATGTGCTGGGAAAGGTGAGCGCGGCATCCGCCTCGGTCGGCGTGGCATCGGCGCAGATCGCCTCGGGCAATATGGACCTGTCGTCGCGCACCGAGCAGCAGGCCGCTTCTCTCGAGGAAACCGCGGCAACCATGGAGGAATTGACCTCGACCGTGCGCATCAACACCGAGAACGCGCGGCAGGCCAATATATTGGCTTCGGATGCATTGGAAGTGGCCCGCGTGCGCAACCAGGTGGTCGATCGCGTGGTGGATGTCATCCACGATATCGATATCGGCTCCGGCAAGATCGCGGGCATCACCGGCATCATCGAAGGCATTGCCTTCCAGACCAATATCCTCGCGCTCAATGCCGCGGTGGAAGCGGCCCGCGCCGGCGAGCAGGGGCTGGGCTTCGCCGTGGTCGCCAATGAAGTGCGCGGACTGGCGCAGCGATCGTCGGTCGCCGTGAACGAAATCAAGGGGCTTATCGAAGAATCGATGCAAAAAGTCAGGCTCGCGACCTCCCTGGTTGGCGAAGCGGGGCAGGCTGTAACGGAAATCACGCAGGCGGTGGCGAATGTCGCGAATCTGGTGGAACAGATCGCCGGCGCGTCGGACGAGCAAAGCAGGGGCATCGAGCAGGCCAACGAGGCGATTTCCCAGATGGATGCGGTCACGCAGCAAAACGCGGCATTGGTGGAAGAGGCCGCGGCGTCCGCCGGCGAGCTGGAGTCGCTGGGACGGGCCTTGCAGGAAGAAGTTGCCGCTTTCCGGTTGGGCGCCGATGCGGGCGGGCCTGCCGGGAGGGCGGGCGCGGCGGGTGCGGCAGGCGCTGCGAGGATCAATGCGCGTGCGTTCAAGCGCAATCGCGCCGGCGCGGCATTGAGACTGGCCTGACAGGATGAATGCGGCCAAAGGGAGCAGGCATGTCATCACATTGACTTCGGAGCAGGAACGGCTGGCCATGCTGCATCAGATGGAGATGTCGCACAGCAACAGCAGCGAGGAGCTCGATGTCATTACACGGATTGCGGCGGATTATTTCGGCGTAAGGAATGCGTATATCGCATTGATCGACGGCACGCGGCAGTGGATCAAATCCAGGACCGGGGACGACTTCGGCCCGCTCGACCAGGACGATCCGTTCTGCGGCCAGGCCATCAGGGCCATGCGCGTGGTGGTGATCGAGGACGCGACGCGGCACGGGAGCCTGCGCGACAATTTCCTGGTGACGGGTCCCGCGAAAATACGTTTTTACGCGGGCGCGCCGTTGCTCACCGCGGAGGGCGATGCGATCGGCGCGCTATGCATCATGGACCAGGCGCCGCGCGCCCTGGACAACATCCAGCGCGCCAAGCTGCAGGAGCTTGCCAGGTTTTCGATGTCGCACATCCTGTTGCGGCGCACCGTGGGCCGCATCGACTCGATCAGCGGCATGCCCAACAGATACCAACTCGGCGAAGACCTGGATGCCTTGCCGCTGTACGCATCCGGCCAGTCGCGCGCGCTGGTTTACCTGGATATGCCGGATGCGGTCGCCGCCTTCGAAATCATCACCGTGCTGGGGATATCGCTGTACGAAAAGATCATCGAGAGCATCGCCGGGCGGATCCGCGAACTGCTGGGCGGGAGGGCCAATATCTATCACGTCACGGAGACCCGGTTCGCGCTGCTGTCGTCCAATGCGGATGTCCACGCCTTTACCGCTTACCTCAAGACCTTGAGCGCCGCGCTGTTCGAGCCGATCGAGAGCATGAACGTGCCTTTGAACCTGATGAGCTTCGGCGGGATCTTTCATTTCGTCGTCGGCCAGGATTCGACCATCGAGACCAGGCGCAAGGCCCTGGCCGCGGTGCATCAGGCCTGGGTCCGGCAGCAGCGCTGGTTCGTCTACAGCGAGGCGGAAGACATGCACCACCGGCGTTCATTCAAGTTGCTGCACGATATGGGCGGCGCCATTCGGGGCCAGGGGCTGCGTCTGGTATACCAGCCGAAAATGGATCTGCGCAGCGGCAAGTACACCGGGGCCGAGGCCTTGCTGCGCTGGGACCATCCGGAACTGGGCGCGGTGTCGCCGGCGGAATTCATCCCGCTGATGGAAAAGACCGCCTTGATCGCGCCATTGACGGAATGGGTATTCAGGACCGCGCTGGCGCAAACCAGGAGGTGGCATGCGCGCGGCCATCGGATCAGGATGGCGATCAATCTGTCCGCTCGCAACTTCACGGAACCGTTCATCTGCGCGCAACTGGAAGCGGGCTGCCGCGAATTCGGCGTCGACCCCGCTTTCATCGATATCGAATGCACGGAGGGCGTCTGGATGGAGGATCCCCAAATCCTGAAGACCCTGCATTCGATACGCGACCTGGGAATGCGCATCACGCTGGACGATTTCGGCACCGGCTACAGCAATTTCTCTTATCTCCAGAAATTGCCGGCGACTGTCGTGAAGCTGGATCAGTCGCTGATATGCGACCTGCATTCGGACGAGCGCGACCGGCATATCGTGAAGTCCTTGATCGCCCTGGCGAAAAGCCTGGATTACCAGGTGGTGGCGGAAGGCGTCGAGACAAAAGAAGCGCTGGCGATGGTCAAGGCCTGGGGGGCGGACGAAGTGCAGGGCTATCTGCTGGACAAGCCGTTGACGCCGGAAGATTTCTGGCGAAGATTGGCGTCCGATTTCGTGTATGTGGAGTAAAGCGGTGCGGAGGAAGGGCGGAGGAATAAAGGCAGGAACAAGGGCAGGACCGGGAAAGGCAAGAACAGTATGAAAACAGTATCGGCGCCCCAGCCTGGCGGCGCCGATACCTTTCTTGCTACGCGAACGTCATGCGGACATTACGCAAACGCCGCCAGCACCAGATTGCGTTGCTGCGCCACATGGGTGGATTGATAGCCGGGCGCGGTCGATGCCGACTCCTCGCGTCCCGCATACCGCAGTTCCACCGCCGGCGCGGCGACGGCGCGCAGGGACGAGTCGATCACCTTCCAGGCGCCCTGGTTATGCGGCTCTTCCTGGCACCAGACCAGCGTTTCCAGATTGCCGTATTGCGCCAGTTCGGCGGACAATTCCTCGGCCGGGAACGGATACAGCTGTTCCAGCCGGATCAGCGCCACGTCCTGCAGCGAATTGGTCTTGCGGTGTTCGAGCAGATCGTAGTAGACCTTGCCCGAACAGACGATGGCGCGCTTGACCGACTTCCGCTTGGCTGCATCGATTTGCGCATCGCCGAGCACCGGCTGGAAACCGCCGGCGGCGAAGTCGTCCAATGCGTTCACCGCTTCCGCATGCCGCAGCAGCGATTTTGGCGTCATCACGATCAACGGCCGCTGTTCGCGCAGCAACACCTGCTTGCGCAGCAAGTGGAACATCTGCGCCGGCGTGGTGGGATGGCAGACCTGGATATTGTTCTTGGCGCAGAGCTGCATGTATCGCTCGAGGCGCGCCGATGCATGTTCCGGGCCCTGCCCTTCCTGGCCGTGCGGCAGCAGCATCACCAGGCCGCTATGCTGGCCCCATTTGGCCGCGGCGGAAACGATGAAGTTATCGATCACCACTTGCGCGCCGTTGGCGAAATCGCCGAACTGCGCTTCCCATAGCACCAGGGCGTCGTCGCGCACCAGCGAATAGCCGTATTCGAAACCGAGGACGGCCGCTTCCGACAGCAGCGAATTGGTGACGCTGAATTTGCCTTGTGTCGGGCCGAGGTGGCGCAACGGCACATGCACGCCTTCGGAGCGATTGGTGCGGTTCTGGTTGTGCAGCACGGCATGGCGATGGGTGAAGGTGCCGCGCTCGCAATCCTGCCCGCTGAGGCGGACGTCGATGCCGGCCGCCAGCAGCGAAGCGAAGGCCAGGTGTTCGCCCATGCCCCAATCGAGCGGACGCGCGCCGTTGGCCATCTCGCGCCGTCCGCTCATCATCTTGCCGACCAGGGGATGCAGCGAGTAGCCCGGCGGCACTTCGGTGATCTGCCCGGCCAGGGTCTTGATGGCGGCCAGGTCGGGCGCGGCATATTGCGTTGCCGGGGTTGCCGATGTTGCCGTCGCGTTCTTGCGCTTGGCCTTGGCGGGGACGGCGGCCGCGGCATCCGCGGCCGGCGGCGCCGCGTCCAGGAAATCGCGATAGGCGTGAATCAGGTCTTCGGTCTGTTCGGCCGTGACCGTGCCGCTGTCGATCAGCTTCTGCGCGTAGATTTTCCGCACGCCGGGATTGGCGGCGATGGCGCGGTACATCATCGGCTGCGTGATGTTGGGTGTGTCCTGCTCCTGATGGCCGTGGCGCCGGAAACAGATCAGGTCGATCACGACGCTCTTCTTGAATGCGGTACGGTAGTCGATGGCGAGCTGCACGGCCGCCACCACTGCTTCCGGATCGTCGCCGTTCACATGCAGCACCGGCGCCTCGATCATCTTGGCGATGTCGGTGCAATAGAAAGTCGACCGGGTGTCGCGCGGATCCGACGTGGTAAAGCCGACCTGGTTATTGATCACGATATGCAGCGTGCCGCCGGTGCCGTGGCCGCGCGTGCCGCTCAGGTTCATGGTTTCCATCACGATGCCCTGGCCGGAAATGGCCACGTCGCCGTGGATTTCGACCGGCAGCACCGCGCCGGCAGCTTCCAGTTGCTCCGCCCGGGCGCGCGTGATGCCCTGCACCACGGGATTGACCACTTCGAGGTGCGAGGGATTCGAGGCCAGTATCAGTTCGACCGGGCCGGACGGGGTCTCGGCGGTACCGTTATAGCCCTTGTGGTACTTGACGTCGCCCGCCGGCAGGCTGTTGGCGGTCTTGCCGTCGAATTCGTCGAACAAGGACTGCGGCGGCTTGCCGATGATGTTTACCAGGACGTTCAGGCGTCCGCGATGCGCCATGCCCATGACGACGCTGCGAATGCCCTGCGACGCGCCATGCTGGATCATCTCGTGCAGCAGCACGATCAAGGTATCGCCGCCTTCCAGCGAAAAGCGTTTTTGCCCGACAAAGCGCGCGCCCAGGTATTTCTCGAATCCTTCGGCGGCGGTCAGCCGTTCAAGGATTTTCTGGCGCTTCTCGGCCGCAATGGGGAAAGCGGCCTTGGTCGATTCGAGGCGGGTTTCCCACCACTGCCTTTGCTGCGAATCGGACAGATACATGAATTCGGCGCCCAGCGTGCCGCAGTAGGTCTGTTCCAGCGACGCAATCAATTCGGACAGCTTGGCGCTGGATTCGGGGAAACTGGTGCCGGCCGCGCTGAACGTGGCGGACAGGTCGGCAGTGGTCAGTCCGTACAGTCCCGGCGCGAGGTCGGGCACGGGCGGCGTCGGCGTCCATTGCAGCGGATCGAGACGGGCCTTGCGGGTTCCCAG
This sequence comes from Herbaspirillum sp., assembly GCA_036499085.1. Classification (GTDB taxonomy): domain Bacteria; phylum Pseudomonadota; class Gammaproteobacteria; order Burkholderiales; family Burkholderiaceae_D; genus Herbaspirillum. The sequence goes on from DASYEK010000016.1 coordinate 16,978, forward strand.
CATCCGGTAAGCGGTAATCAGCGATTCCACGGCGACCTGCTTGCGCGCCAGGGTCAGCGCGTCGTCGCCGGATATTGCCGCGGTGCGCGCGCTGCGCGCCAGTCCGATGAAGCGATCGATGACGGGTGCATGGGCGACGTCGGCATTGTCCGTGCCGTCGACCGCGGGTGCCTTTTGCAGCGCATTGAAATAGACCCGCCATTCTTCGGGGACCGAGATCGCGTCGGCCAGATACCGTTCATACAGCTCTTCGACATAGGGCGCGTTTCCTCCATACAGGAAGGAGGTGCTCCAATTTTCTTTCATCATACTAATCTATCCTCAACTAAATCGCCGCTCGGCGCGGAAACAGCGTACAGCCCGAAACAGAGGCTCCGCTGGCTATCCAAGTTTAGTTTTCGGGGAGGCAAATAGGAATTCATGCTTGTGCTCGATCGCGGCCATTGTGTACCGGTTTTCGGCCAAACGGGTTCGGCTTGTTGTTCGCGCCGGGATGATGACGCCATAATGACGCGCCCCAAAATCTCCGTGCCGGCGAAGGCCTGCGGCGTCCGGTTAGGCAATATCGATAATGTCCTAAAAAGAGGCCTGTAAGACATTGTTGCCATCCGGCGCCTGCGCTATTCTGAATGCCTCAACCCATCATTCGGCAAGGAAAACACCATGGCCATCGTCAAGGCAGCAGCAGTGCAAATCAGTCCCGTGCTTTACAGCCGCGAAGGCACAGTCGCCAAAGTCGCCCAAAAAATCCTCGACCTCGGCAAGCAGGGGGTCCAGTTCGCGGTGTTTCCCGAGACGGTGGTGCCTTACTATCCTTATTTTTCCTATGTGCAATCGCCGCTCGCGATGGAAAAGGAACACCTCAAGCTGCTGGAGCAGTCGGTGACGGTGCCGTCGGCGGCGACCGACGCCATCGGCGCCGCCGCCAGGGAAGCCGGCATGGTGGTTGCCATCGGCGTCAACGAGCGCGACGGCAGCACGCTCTACAACACACAGCTGCTGTTCGATGCGGACGGCACCTTGATCCAGCGCCGCCGCAAGATATCGCCGACCTATCATGAACGCATGGTCTGGGGCATGGGCGACGGTTCCGGCCTGAAAGCCGTCGACAGCGCCGTCGGCCGCATCGGCCAACTGGCATGCTGGGAACATTACAATCCGCTGGCCCGTTATGCCCTGATGGCCGACGGCGAACAGATTCATGCGGCGATGTATCCCGGATCGTTCGCGGGCGACCTGTTTGCTTCCCAGATGGAAGTGAACATCCGCCAGCACGCCCTGGAATCGGCCTGTTTCGTGGTCAATGCCACGGCGTGGCTGAATCCGGAACAGCAGGCACAGATCGTCGCGGATACGGGGGCGCCGATGCCGGCGATTTCGGGCGGCTGTTTTACCGCCATCATCGACCCGCAAGGCCAGATCATCGGCAAGCCGCTGCTGTCGGGCGAAGGCGAAGTCATTGCCGACCTGGACCTGGGCCTGATCGAAAAACGCAAGCGCATGATGGATTCGCGCGGCCACTACAGCCGCCCGGAATTGCTCAGCCTGCTGATCGACCGCACGCCGCACAACCATGTGCATGAACGCGGCGTGCATCCGAAAGCGGAAGCGGCGGATGAGGCGGAAGATAGCGGTAATTGAGCGGTAATCAAGCGATAATCAAGCGGTAATTGAGGTGGCAATCAAGCGAAAATTGAGCGCTATCGAACGGCAATCCAGCTGTGAGCCATGCGCCCCGCGGGTGCGGCGGTGCATGGTATTCATGGCATTCCAGAGGCAAAGGCGTCATTCGTCATGAATACGGTCGGACTTATTGTTTACCCGAAGTTTCAAGTGCTGGGACTTGCCATGTGCCCGGCCTTCGAACTTGCCAACATCGCCGCCGGAGAGGCTGTATACAGTATCGAGCTGTTGTCCGAGCACGGCGGCCTGGTGCCGACGTCGGCGGGTTTCGATGTGCAGACCGCGCCGTTCGACAAGCGCCGATTCGATACCCTGATCGTGATGGGCGACAATGACGTCAGGCCGACATCGCCGGGCCTGACCGGTTTTTTACGCAAGGCCAGCAGCGCCGCCCGGCGCGTGGCGTCGATCTGCACGGGCTCCTTTGCATTGGCGGAAGCGGGCCTGCTCGACGGGCGCCGCGCGACCACGCATTGGGGGCATGCCAAGCAGCTTCAGCAATCGTATCCGAACGTGAAGGTCGAGGAAGACCGCATTTTCATCAATGACGGCAATATCTGGACCTCCGCCGGCATGAGCGCGTGCGTCGACCTGGCTCTGGCGCTGGTGGAAGACGACCTCGGTTCGGATCTGACGCGCCTGGTCTCCAGGCGCCTGGTGCTGTATCACCGCCGCTCGGGCGGCCAATCGCAATTTTCGGTCATGCAGGATCTGGCGCCGAAGACGGATCGCATCCAGAAGGTGCTGACCTATGCCAAGCAGAATTTGCAAGCCGCCCTGTCGGTGGAAGAACTGGCCGGCGTGGCCAACCTGAGTCCGCGCCAGTTCAGCCGGGTGTTCCACGAAGAAACCGAGCAGTCGCCCGCGAGAGCCATAGAAAACCTGCGGGTGGAGTCGGCCCGGCTGATGCTGGAGAGCGGCGGCCATACCATCGACGAGGTTGCGACAAGCACCGGTTTCGGCGACAGCGAACGGATGCGCCGCGCATTCCTGCGCGCCTTCGGGCAGCCGCCGTTGATGATCCAGCGCGCCGCCCGCGGTTAGTTTTTTGAAGAGGCTACCGGGATCATGTGACCGCGGCGATCGCCGGCGCGGGTTTGGGCGCCGCCAGCAGCTTGCCCGATACCAGTCCGGCGACGGTGTGCAGGAACGTGGCGCCGACCAGGAAGCACAGCAGCAAATACACCGCCACGGTAAACCACGAGAGCGCGGCAAGGCCGGTGTGCCGGGTAATGCCTTCCATGCCGGTGACGACCGTGCCCAGCGGAAAACCGAACGACCACCAGACCATCGAAAACTTCATGCCTTGCATCTGCGCCCGGATCACCATTACCAGCGAGACCGCCAGCCACAGCAGGGTGAAGCCCATCACCGGCACGCCGAACAGCAAGGCGAACGCCGCGAACGCATCGCCGTACGGCGCGGCCAGGCCGGAGCGGACTACGGCATCGCCCAGGTTGTTGACGGCGTTGACGGCCTGCCCGAATGGCGCGAGGCCCAGGAACAGGGCAGGCGTGGCTTGAATCGGCAGCGGGCCGTGCAGGAACAGCCGCTGCAGGACCATCGGGAAAACGATCATGGTCGCCAGCAGGTCCAGGCCGAACATCGCGTAGAGGCCGAGGATCAGCAATTGCTGGTTCGCGCCGGCGTCCATATGCGCCAGCAGGGGGCCGGCGAAGGCCGCCGACACCATCGGCCCCATCGCCGGCAGCAGCCAGACCGGCGAGGTGCCGACCATTTTCAGGTCGTGGCGAAGGATCATCGTGAGCATCACGCCGGCCGCGACGATCAGTCCCAGCAGCGTGCCGATGACGAAGAGAACGATGTCGATAACGAGCGCCGCCTGTTCTCCGATCACAGTCTTGCCGACCGTATAGGTAACCAGGCCGACGGCGAGGAAGGCGATCGACTTGCAGGCATAGAACGGCGCCATGGCGGGATCCATGAAGTGCGCCCTGGCCTGGTCGGCGTGGAAAATGAAATGAATGGCGCGCGCCGCCACCAGAACGACGAATGCCGCGAAAGTGAGCAGCCACAGCAGTTGCCATATATGGAGCGCGCCGGGAAACTGATGCGGCAGCGCGATGCCGGCACTGGGGATGATGGAGATGCCCATGACGGCCGCATACCAGTTGGGGCCAATGTGCCGGAAAGCGGTCGATCCGGAATGCCGGCTGCCGTTGAACGTGAGGTCTTCAAGTGCGGGGTCGGTGGTGCTCATGCGTATGTCTTGTGCGGACGGCGCGGTGTGATCCGCGTCCAGGTGAGATGGCTCCGTTGACGGAGGCGCTGGATGGATCATAGCAATTCAGGCGATTCGAAAAGAGGGAATGAATGGCGAAAAATGGACAAAGAACAGTTGTTTTCGGCCAAAAGAATTTTTGTCCTACTTTTGGCTTTCCGATAGTCATACCATGCTTGCGCCCAGGCCTTGCCAATTTCCGATACAGGAGAATTTCATGACAATAAGTGACTTGACCTATGCGACCGCGGCCCAGCTCGCCGCGGCGTTGGCTGCCGGGGAAGTTTCCTCCGTCGAACTGACGGATGCCGCCATCGCGCGCATCGAACGGCTGGATGCGGCCATCAATGCCGTCTGCGTCCGCGATTTCGAGCGCGCACGGGAAGCGGCGCGGCAGGCGGATACCGCGCGGGCTCGCGGCACGGACGGAAAGATCGGCGCATTGCTCGGCATCCCGATGCTGATCAAGGAATCGTTCAATATAGCGGGATTGCCGACCACCTGGGGCATTCCTCCCTTCAAGGACTTCATCCCGGCCGAAGATGCGCTGGCGGTTTCCCGCGTCAAGGCGGCGGGCGCCGTGATTCTCGGCAAGACCAATGTGCCGCTGGCGCTGGCGGACCTGCAAAGCTACAACGGCATTTACGGGGCGACCAAGAATCCCTGGGATGCGGGACGAACGCCGGGCGGTTCCTCGGGCGGGTCCGCCGCTGCCCTGGCGGCCGGCTATGCCGCATTGTCGATCGGTTCCGATATCGCCGGCTCGCTCAGGGTGCCGGCGCATTTCTGCGGCATTTATGCCCACAAGCCGACCTATGGCGTGGTGCCTTCGCGCGGCCATGCGCCGCCGATGGCGCCCGCGATTCCCTACGAGCGCGACCTCAGCGTTGTCGGGCCAATGGCGCGCAGCGCGGGCGACCTGCTGTCGCTGTTCGAGTTGCTGGCCGAACCCGATCCGATGGCATCCGGCCAGGCCTATCGCCTGGCGCTGCCCAAGCCGCGGCACCAGGCGCTGCGCGATTTCCGGGTGCTGCTGATCGACAACCATCCCGCGATTCCCACCTCGGCGTCTATCCGTTCCGTATTCGACGACGTGGCCCGCAAGCTGGAATCGGCCGGCGTCAAGGTCAAACGCGAGAGCCCGCTGCTGCCGGATCAATTCGAGGCGGCGCGCGTGTATATGCGATTGCTGCTGTCGACCGTCTCCGCGAGTTATCCGCCCGAACTCTATGAGCAGATGCGCGTGCAGGCGGCAAAACTGGGCGCCGGCGATCGCAGCCTTGCCGCCGAACGTCTGCGCGGTTCGGTACTGAGCCATCGCGATTGGGTTGCCGCCGATAGCGCGCGGGCGCAGTTGCGGCATCGGTGGCGCGCATTGTTCGCCGAGTTCGATATCGTGCTGTGCCCGGCATCGCCGACTTCGGCATTCCCGCACGACCAGAGCCCCAATCAATGGGCGCGTGAAATCCTGATCGACGGCGAAGAGCACGACTACCCGGATCAACTGGTCTGGGCCGGCATCGCCTCGGCGCCGGGATTGCCGGCGACCGTATTGCCGGTTGCGCGCGACAGGAACAATCTGCCCATCGGGATGCAACTGGTAGGGCCGATGTACGAGGATTTGACGACCCTGCATTTTGCCCGGCTGCTGGAAACCGAATTGGGCGGATTCGTGCCGCCGCCGCTTTCGTAGCGCCAGGGCATCCGGCATCAACCCGACAGGAAGTCCTTGTGATCCTGAATCGTCAGCGGTACCTGCGCGATCCCCATGTCCGGGGTTTCGTCGAATTCCTGTCCGGAATACTTTCCGGCAGCCGTCCCATCGATTTTACGGTGGGCTTCTCGCGCGCCAAATTGCCGGTTGAATTCGAAAATCGATTCCCGGGCGAGCGGCGCGGGAGTGGCGCCGGCGGTGTCTATGTCGTGACCGCCGGCACGCTTGAGGAATTGTTCAAATGCTATTGGTGGAACTATACCGGCTTCGATGGCAACCAGGCCATCCTCGGCGGCGTGCTCGAATGCGTCAGGGCTGCCATCGATGGCGAGGACGGCCCCACGGCTGTCGCGCTGGCGCGGAGCGCGGTCGGCGCGGTGATGGCCTGGGGTTTCGGCGCCGGAACGCGCGCTTATGAGGCGAATGTCAATTGGGCGCACGCCTTGGGCGACGACCTGGTCAGGATATTGCGGAATGGCCGCGAAACGCTGGTCTCGGATCAGCCGGATATATCGGTCTTCGGCGCCGGGAGCGCGCCCAATTCCGATTGGGTAAAGATGAACGCGGGATGGACCAAGTATTACGCCATGGCGCTGCCGGCCCACCTTATCTACGACAGCCGGGTGGGCGCCGCGCTGGGCTTCCTGGCCAGGCGCTATCTGGAAAGCGCCGCAGGGCAGGCAGCCGGGCTGCCCTGCGTGCCGCCGTCATTGGCGTTTCGCTGGGCGGCGGGCGTCGGCAACGGCAATCTGAGGGATCCGTCTTCGACTGCATATCGTTTCGGCCGATTGGGCGGCGGGCCCGGTGGCTCAAGGGAGTGGGCGCGATTGAATATCCAGGCCAACTGGATTCTGGCGGAAGCGATCAGGAAGTCGGGCGCGCCCTGGTGTTCCGGAATGGACGGATTGCGCCGGGCCGAAGGCGCGCTGTTCATGCTGGGCTACGACTTTTCATTGGCCTTGCCGGCCGCCGGCGAGTCCGGCGGCAATTCCCTTCAGGTTTCCCTGTTCGATTGAATGCGGGCGGCTATCCTGCCGGCAGATTATTTCCCGGTCGCGACGCTATCGGCCGGCCGTTGCGACATGCGCGCGCGCAGGCGGGGCGTCACGAAATCGAGGAACGCGCGCAGCTTCAACGGCACGGGCGCTTGCCCGGTCTGCACCAGCCTGATGGGCAAGGGCGCGGTCTCGAAGGCCTCGAGTATGATGCGCAGCGCCTTGCTGCGGATGGCGTCCTCGACCTGGTATGACAGCACGCGGATGATGCCGACGCCGAGGATCGCGGCCTCGATGGCGGCCTCGGCGGTATTGACGGTAAGCCGCGAACGCACCGGAACGGACAATTCGGATTTGCCCGCGCCGAAAATCCAGGCGCGCGAGGACGCGAGCACTTCAAAGGCAATGCATTCATGCTTGGCGAGGTCGCGCGGCGTGACGGGCATGCCGCGTCTTTTCAGGTATGCCGGGCTGGCGCAAACCACCCGGCGCACCGTGCCTACGCCGGTTGCCATCAGCGCGCTGTCCGGTTGCTCGCCGATCCGCACCGCGACGTCGATATGTTCATCCATCAGGTGGACCACGCGATCGGTCAGCATGAGATTGATGTTGATCTCGGGATAATGCGCCAGGAATTCCGCGATCACCGGCACCACATGCGAGCGCCCGAAAACGACCGAGGCCGTCACGCTGAGCTCGCCCCTGGGCGATGCGTATTCGCCCGTCGCAGCGCGATCGGCTTCGCCCACTTCTTCCAGGATGCGCTGGCAGGCCGCCACATAGGAACTGCCGGCCTCCGTCAAGGAAAGCCGCCGCGTCGTACGGTTGAGCAGCCGCGTGTTCAGATGCGATTCCAGTTCGCCGACCTTGCGGCTCACCGTCGCCAGCGGTATTTCCAGGCGGCGCGCGGCGGCGGTCAGGCTGCCGGCCTCGGCGACGGCGACCAGGATGGACATGGACTCGAGCTGGTTCAAGGGAATCTCTCAAAAATGGAAGGATGATTCCCAATCTTGCTGGATTCTCTTTATAAATGCAAGCGTGTAAGCTGCTGCAATCAGGCCGGATAATCCATCGGCCGCACAAATCCGATTGATTGGAAACAGAAAGAGAGAACGGCAATGAGCAGTCCCGGCAACACATCCCCTAAACCTGAAACACACGAAATCCATGCGGCTGCGTCGCACGGCAAGATACTGATGATGGCGATCATCGCCGGCGCGGTGATCACCAATATTTATTGCACCCAGCCGATCCTGCCGCTGATAGCCTCGGACCTGAAGGTGGATGTCTCGTCGGTCGACCTGATTGCAGGCGCTGCCCTGCTCGGCTTCGCCAGCGGCCTCGCGTTGTTGCTTCCGCTCGGCGACCGTTTCGATCGGCGCAAACTCGTTCTGATCCAGATCGCGCTCGCTTTTTGCTTTGCGACGGCATCGGCGCTCGCGACCGGCATCTGGCCGCTGATCGCCGCTTCGTTTTGCGTCGGCGTCGTCAGTTGCGTGCCGCAGCAGTTGGTTCCCTTCGCGGCGGTGATGTCGGCGCCGCATGAGCGCGGCAAGAACGTGGGCACGGTGGTCAGCGGCATCATGATCGGCATCCTGCTCGGGCGCACCATCAGCGGCGTGGTCGGCGAAGCCTACGGCTGGCGTGCGGTCTACGGCCTGGAAGCGGCCTTCATGATTCCGGTCTGGTTTGCGGCGGCGATGCTGCTCCCGCGCGGCACGCCGACGACCAATCTTTCCTACGGCCGCCTGCTGGCTTCACTGTGGCCGCTCATGCGCGACAACAAGCCGATCCGCGAATCGATGGTGATCCAGGGATTGCTGTGGGCCTGTTTCAATGCCTTTTGGGTCAACCTGGCGGAGCTGCTGGCGAACGGACCGTGGCATCTTGGCAGCGCATGGGCCGGCGGCTTCGGCATCATCGGCGCGGCCGGCGCGCTGGCCGCTTCGATAGGCGGGCGTATTTCCGACCGCTCCGGACCCCGGCGCGTGGTCGGGATCAGCGTCAATGTCGTGATATTGAGCTACCTGATCCTGGCCGGCGCGGAGACTTCGCTGACCTTGCTGGTGGTAGGCGTCATCGTGCTCGATATCGGCGTGCAGATGGGTATCGTGTCCAACCAGACGCGGGCCTTTGCGGTGGATCCGAAAGCGCATGGGCGCATCAACAGCCTTTACATGACCGCCACCTTCATCGGCGGCGCCATCGGCGTGGCGCTCAGCGGCTGGATGATGGCCCACTTCGGCTGGAAGGGACTGGTGGTTTTTTGTCTCGGCCTGGGCATCATCGCCGCCGGCCTGCATTGGCTGGGCGCGCCACGCAAAGTGGATATCCTGCCGGCCGCGGATATCGAGGCATGAATCGGGATAGGGGAATCGCGTGCCTGAAAACCTGAACGCCATCGAGGAGGTGGTGCAGCTTTACCTCGACGGCTTGTGGCATGGGGATATGGACAAGCTGGCCGCGGTCCTCGGTCCCGCCAGCGTCCTGAGCTACGAGGAGGACGGGGTCCTGACGCCGCTGTCGCGCGATCAATGGCTGGAGGCGATGCGAAAACGGCCGTCGCCGGCGTCGCTTGGCCTGTCGCGCCAGGATCCGGTGCCGCAGATCGACCAGGCCTCGCCCACGGTGGCCTTCGTCACGCTGCAAGCCTACGTTCCGCCGCTGCTTGCGGTCAGCCGCCTGTGCCTGTTGAAACTGGAGAACGGCTGGCGGATCGCGCAAGAGGTTTTCCAGCAGGAAGAGCGTCGTTGATCGGGAAAGAATTGATGCAGCGGTCTTTTTTCCTGGAAAAAAGCCCTGCAAATTGATGAAGCGATCGCATCGATTGCGATCTTCGGGCGGCATGGACAAGCGGCTTATACATTTGATTTTCGATTACCAGGACAGCGTGCGTACCGCGGTGGAGATCATGCGGAGGTCCGGCATCCCGTTGCCGTCGACCCGCAAGGACTGGGTCAAGGCCGGCATCCCGCGGCGCGGCGAACTGGAAGGCGGCATCGGCTATTTCAAGCATGGCTACGGATGCACGGTGAATCTTGCCGCGGGGCCGATCGAATTCGATTTCGGAAAGTCGGGCGAAATAGATGGATTCAACGTCTGGCGGCTTGCCGGTTTTGCCGAACCCAGGCTGGCAAGATACGGATTCGAAACGAGCGACGCGATCGAGGAAAGCTTCAAGGCGGCGCTAAAGGCGGGCGCCTTGGTTTCGTCCGGCTACGTGCTGTATTACGTGGCGGATTCGGTGCGATCGCTGGCGAGCGAGATATGCGAGGAGGCCCCGAAGGACATGCTTCCGCACCGCGAACAGGACAGCGTCCTGGTCCTCCATGCGAAATTCTTCCTGGCGGCCGATTTGATGCGCAGGAATTATGAAAAGCTTTCGCATAAATCCGAAAAATACAGTTATCTGAGCCAAAACGACAGAATCAATTTGGATATCTATTTTTCATCGTGGCTGGGATATCTCGGCGCGGTGTGCGAAGCTTTCAAGACGCTCAACCTGCGCCGCTTGCTGGAGCAGGATCGTCCGCCAAGCTTCCGCGAACTGATCGTGAAATGCGAGCATATAGGCGGACTGCTCAAGCGGCGTTCAGGCTCGCTCAGGGGCTTTCGAAACAGCCTCTTTCATCTCCGCGACGAGAGCAAGGCGATATTGCGTCTTGCCGCCGACGATGCGGAACGGCTGGCCTGGCTCGGCGAGCTGCATGATGCGATCGCGGAATTCCTGTACGAATACCGCATGGCGTGCGAAGCGCACTATGCCAGGCAGGGCCGCAGAAGCGAAAGTCAAATAGGGCGCAGGCAGGCGCCGCGCGGTAAGACGAATCTGGCGTAAGCGAAGCGGCTGGGCTGACGTGAACAAGTCTTCGTGGTTTACTCGATGCTTATTCAATGCTTATTCGAGTCAAGTCCGCGCCTCGCGTCGATTCTGCTGGCCGCTTATCCCAGTTGCCTGACTAGTTCCGGCACCGCCTCGAACAGATCGGCCACCAGGCCGTAGTCGGCCACGCTGAAGATCGGCGCTTCTTCGTCCTTGTTGATCGCCACGATCACCTTGGAGTCCTTCATCCCGGCCAAATGCTGGATCGCGCCCGAAATG
>DASYEK010000017.1:0-45676 GCA_036499085.1 Herbaspirillum sp.
CGACGCGGTGGAGTCGGGCTATGTGTGGGTCAACGGCCATGGCGGCAAGCGCTTCAAGGGCGCCCCGTTCGGCGGCTGGAAGGACAGCGGCATCGGCCGCGAACATTCCATCGGCGAACTGTTGAGCTATACCCAGATCAAGAATATCAACGTGGCGTATTGATATCGATGCAGGTGCCGGGCCGGCCGCGAAGCCTTGCGGCCGGCCCGGCATGACGAGCAGGACCTGAAACGATCGCCGGGCCGAACATCCGGCCGAACAATATCCAATCGACATTTAATCGAACATCAAACCGAATACGGAACCAATCGAATCCAATAGAAGATTCCGGTGGTTCGCGAGGAGACACTAGTGACAACCAACTTCCGGCGCCTGCTGGGCACTTTCATTTTCGCCGCCGCATCGTTGTCGGCATTCTCCATCTGCAATGCGCAGGCGCAAACCCTGCAAACGCTCGCCACCGCTACCGACGAAGGCCGCCAGCAGCGCCTGATCGAAGGCGCCAAGAAAGAAGGCTCGCTGACTTTCTACACCACCACGCCGGCCGAATATGCGAGCATGCTGATCGACCCGTTCGAGAAAAAATACGGCATCAAGGTCAATATCTGGCGCGCGCGCTCGGAATTGATCCTGCAGCGGGTGCTCAACGAAACCCGCGCCAACAAGGCCGTCAGCGATGTGGTGCAATCCATCGCGCCGCCGATGGAAGCGCTGCGCCGCGAAAATATCCTGCAAGCGGTCAACTCGCCGCATCAAAAAGACCTGATCCCCACCGCTGCGCCCGCGCATCATCAATGGGCCTCGACATTGCAGTATGTCTTCGCGCAAGCCTACAACACCAACAAGATCTCCAAGGAAGATCTGCCGAAAACCTATCGCGACCTGCTGGCGCCGAAGTGGAAAGGCAAGCTCGGCATCGAAGGCTCGGACCATGAATGGATGAGTTCGGTGATCAAGGACATGGGCGAAGCCGAAGGCGTAAAATTCTTCAAGGACCTGACCGCCGGCAACGGCCTTTCGGTGCGTTCCGGCCATCCGCTGTTGACCAACCTGGTGGCGTCCGGCGAAGTGCCGCTGGCGCTGACCGTCTATCAATACAGCGCCGCGCAGGCCAAGGCCAAGGGCGCGCCGATCGACTGGTTCGTGATCGAGCCGGCGGTGACCATCGCCGACGCCATGGCCATTCCGAAAAACGCGCCGCATCCGAACGCGGCGCTGCTGTTCTACGATTACCTGATCAGTCCGGAAGCCGAGACCATCCTGGCCAAGATCGGCTACTACCCGACCAACCGCAAGGTCGAACCGCCAATCAAGAATATCAAGCTGAAGATACTGGACCCGGGCGTACTGCTCGACAACGAGGAAAAATCGTTCAAGCGCTTCGAATCGATTTTGCAGTTGACCCATTGACATAAACCTTTACGCAGTCAGGAGGATTCCAATGAACAGTCCCACATCCGCAATGCCGTCGCACGCAGGCCAGGCCATGCAGACGCGGCCGTTGTCGCCGGCGCTGGGCATCGAAATCACGGGCGTCGATTTGTCGCAGCCGATGGACGACGCGACTTTCGGCGCCATGCAGCAGCTCTGGTATGAGCACTGCGTGCTGTGCCTGCCCGGCCAGAAGCTGGGAGACCTGGACCAGGTGCGTTTCGCCGAGCGTTTCGGCGAACTGGCGATGACCTTGCACGAATACGAAGCCGGCAAGGTGCATCCCGCCCTGATGTATGTCACGAACGAGAAAAAGGACGGCAAATACGTGGGCGCCTTGCCGGACGGCGAAATGTATTTCCATTCCGATATGTGTTATCTGGAGCGGCCGTCGATGGCGACCATGCTGTATGCGATGGTGATTCCGAACGAAGGCGGCAATACGCTGTTCGCCAATATGTACAAGGCGTATGAAGCCTTGCCGGAAGCCACGAAACAGCGCCTGGACGGCCTGAAGGCGGTCAACACTTACGATCCCGGCAACAGCAATTACGCGGCGATGCGCACCCGCATGGCCGCGGCGCCCTCGCCTACCGCGCGTTCCTATGCGCATCCGATTGTCTTCACGCATCCGGTGACCGGCAAGAAGGCCTTGTACATGAATCGGCTGATGACGGAATCGATCGTCGGCATGCCGCGCGAGGACGGCGCGGCGCTGCTGGAATCGCTGTTCGATCACCAGGAGCAGCCGCAATTCATTTACGAGCATCGCTGGACGCCCGGCGACGTGGTGATCTGGGACAACCGCTGCACGCTGCATGCGCGCACCAATTTCAGCGCCGATCAATTGCGCAAGCTGCGCCGGGTTACGGTCAAGGGCGGCAAGCCGGTGTGAAATATCGGGCGCAATGGCTTGCAATAGGCGGCAATAATGGGCCGCATCGCTTGCAATGCGTCGCGACAGGCAATTGTTTCAGCATGTCCTGTTTCAAACTTTTTGAACGTTCAAGGGGATCGCCGTGATTTTTTCCGCTCGTATATTTGCCGCCGCCTTCGCATTGCTGCTGACCATGGGTCTTGCGGCGCCGACTTCGTCATCGGCGCAATCGAATTACCCGAATCGCCCGATCAAATTGATCGTGACTTATTCACCGGGCGGCGGCAACGATCTGATCGCGCGCCTGTTCGCGCAGAAGATGACGGAAACGATGGGGCAGTCGGTGGTGGTCGAAAACCGGGTCGGCGCCGGCGGCACGATCGGCACCAATTTCGTGGCGAAGTCGGCGCCGGACGGGTATACGATTGTGCTGGTCTCGCCGCCCCTGGTGATGGCGCCGACGCTGTATCCGAATCTGCCCTATGACACCTTGAAGGATCTGACGCCGATTTCCGTGATCGGCTCGGTGCCGAATATGCTGGTGGTGAATCCGTCGCTGCCGGTAAAATCGGTCAAGGATCTGATCGAGTTCGCGCACGCGAAGCCGGCCGCGGTCAGTGCCGCCACGCTGGGCAGTGCAACCACGCAGCATCTGGCCGCGGCGCTGTTCAATTTCATGTCGAAGAGCGATATCCTGCTGGTCCCTTACAAGGGCAGCGCGCCCGGCATCAACGATCTGCTGGCCGGCCATGTGCAGATGATGTTCAACGCGATGCCTTCGACCTTGCCTTATGTGAAAGCGGGCCAGTTGCGCGCGCTCGGCGTCACCGGCGACCAGCGCTCGTCGATGGCGCCCGATCTGCCGACGATCGCGGAGTCGCTGCCCGGTTACAAGATCGTGACCTGGTATGGCATCCTGGCGCCGGCAGGCACGCCGCCGGCCATCGTGGCGCGGCTGAATGCGGAGATCGCGAAGATCAGCCAGATGCCGGATATTCGGCAGAAGCTGCTGGATATGGGAATGGATATCGAGGCGTCGACACCGGCGGCGTTCAGTGCGCTGATCAAGTCCGAAATGACCAAGTGGGCAGAGGTCATGCGGGTGGCGAATGTGAAGGCGGATAACTGATTTCGGGTATGCCTCTTTCCTTGAGGGGAATTTAGTTGCGGTCTTCTTTTAGTTACTGTCTTTGAATTGAACGTTCGGTTGACTGAAGACGTTCGGTCAAGGCGCCGCGCCTGGCGGCGCCTTGACCTCGAGGTGTGCGACTGTCCGTTCTCCTAACTTGTCTGCTCAATGCACCGGCGGTGTCGTGTCTCCTACTGTCACGCGCTTCAGCAGGCGCCGCTGGCTGCCGTCGAAATCTTCGCGCGCATGAATCGTGCAGCGGTTGTCCCAGACCAGGATGTCGCCGACTTGCCAGTGATGCGCATAAACGAATTTCTGGTTTTCGACGTGGTCGCACAACTCGTCGAGCAAGGCCCGGCTTTCATCGTCCGGCAATCCAATGATGCGGTCGGTCATCAGGCGGCAGATGTAGAGCGCCTTGCGGCCGGTTTCGGGAATCGTGCGCACTATCGGATGTACTGCCGTCGGCGCGGCTTCGGTCAGCTTCTTGTTCTCGGTATGGGTCTGGCCGTATTCGTAGGTGTTCAGCGCGCTCAGTCCTTCCAGCTTTTTCTTGGTCGCTTCCGGCAAGGTGTCGTAGGCCATGGTCATGTCGGCAAAGCAGGTATCGCCGCCCCTGGTCGGGATTTCGATCGCGTGCAGCACGCCGGCCTTGTTCGGCACTTTCTGATGGATGCGGTCGAAGTGGAAGGTCAGTTCGCCGTCCGGCAGCGAGCCAACCGTTTCGCCGTTTTCGCGGATGTTGGAAATCACCATGATTTCGGGATGCGATGCGAGCACGGACTTGACGCGCGCATTTTCGATGGTGCCGAAACACTTGCCGAATTCGATCAACTGCTCTTCTGAAATCTGCGGGCCGTGCACCACCAGAACGTGATGTTTCAAGAATGCCTCATGCAGCGCCTTCGCATCTTCCGGGCTGATGTGGGCTGCGTCCAGGCCGCCGATGGTGGCGCCCAGCGGGGCGTCGAGCGGCGTAACGGTGATAGTCAATGTAGTCTCCTGACAATAAAATAATGATGGTCAAACAATGCGGATTTCTGGGCGAATCCTCGATCGGTCAATTCTGCTGTTTCAATGTCGAATTCAACTTGAATTCAGCTTGAATCAATTTGCGTTCAATTTGTTCAACGCCGTATAGGCGGCGTCGCAACGTTCGATTTCCGCCCGGCTCGCCAGCGGATCGACGAACTGCAGCTTGGCGCCTTGCAGCGACGAAGCCAGTTTCTTGACGGGCGACAGGTAGTTCATTTTCACCATGATCGGTTGCGCATCGCTGATCATGTATTCGTAGAACAGCAGCGCCGCATTCGGATGCGGCGGCTTGCGCGATACGCCGATGCCGTTGGAACGCGCAATGACGGGATTGAGCGCGAACCAGTCGACCGGCGCGCCCTTGGCCTTGGCCTGGTCGATCATGTAGTTGTAGGTGGTCAGGCCCAGCGGCACTTCGCCCGACACCACCATGTTGGCCAGCAGCGAGTGGCCGGTGCGCACCGACCAGTGGTTGCGCGTGACGATATCGCGGAACAGCTTGCTGCCCTTTTCCTGGCCCAGCGCCTTGACCTGGCCGCAGTACCAGTCGCTGTCGGTGGCTTCCACGCCCAGCAAACCCTTCCATTTCGGATCGGCCAATTCTTCATAGGACTTCGGCAGGTTCTCTTTCTTGATCGCGTTGGTGTTGTAGGCCTGCACCCAGGCGGTCAGGAATTGCGGCGCCCAGCCATGGTGGCCCGGCATCGCTTCTTCGATCAATTCCTTTTGCAGGCCGGAATTGACTTCCTGCAGCAGTTTTTCCTGATACAGGGCTTCCAGCTCCGGCGAGGAGATGTCGACGGCGTCGAAATCCCAGCGGTTGGCGCGCTTTTCGGCTACCAGGCGCTGCAGGATTTTATCGGTCGAGGCGCGCCAGAGGACGATTTTCACGCCATAACGCCTGGTGAAGTCTTCGGTCAGTTGCGCCATGTCCTTTTCCGGAATGGAGGTATAGAAGGTCAGCGTGCCTTCTTTTTTGGCGGCTTCCACCAAGGCCTGGTGACGCGCCGGCCCATCGCGCAGGGCCAGGTCGGAAAACGCCGTTTGCGCAGCGGCGCCGTGCATCAGCGTCGCCAATAGCACCGCTCCCCAGATACGCAAGGAATCCTTAGGTTTCATGCTGTCTCCTCTTATTGCTGCAAATAAGAATATTTATTTTTTATAATTCTGATTTAAACACGTATCTAAGTGTTTATGGGACGCCGTTCTTATATATAGAACAAAATAGATGTGGGTTTTAGCAACTATTAAGGTTATTTCGCTACATTGTCGGACAACTTGTTGACAATGGCTGATTGCTTAATTAGGCTAAGTAAGAGACTGTTATACTATTCGCGGACGACGCAACTCCTATGCAATCCTTATCTCTCTTGCAATTATTCGATCATTTGGCGCTTTGCCTATCGAAGGTCAATTGAAAAAGGCGCATTTGCGTGTAGATTCGAGTACGACCAAAGCGAACATTTCCGAGGCTAAATGAGCGATTCAGAATTTAAAGACGAGCGGGCTTCCGAGCCGCGATCCGCATCGATATCGATGCCGATGCTGTATGACCGGGCGCCGGAGTTTTCGGCCCGCACCACGTCGGGCGAAATCAGCCTGTCGTCCTACCGCGGCAAGTGGCTGGTCCTGTTTTCGCATCCGGCCGATTTCACGCCGGTCTGCACCAGCGAGATCATCGGCTTCGCCAACTATACCGAGCGTTTCCGGGAGCGCAATTGCGAACTGCTGGGCCTGTCGCTGGATAGCCTGTATTCGCACCTGGCCTGGATGCGCAGCATTTCGGACGAATTCAAGGTCGATATCCAGTTTCCGCTGATCGAAGATCCCTCCATGTCGATCGCGCGCGCCTACGGCATGATCCGCTCCAACGCCACCAGTTCGGCCACGGTGCGCGGCGTCTTCCTGATCGATCCGTTCGGCGTGATCCGCTCGATCAGTTTCTATCCGACCAATGTCGGCCGCAATGTGGAAGAGATCTATCGTCTTCTGGTGGCGATCCAGACCACCGACGATCAGCAGTTGCTGGCGCCGGAAGGATGGAAACCCGGCGAGGAATTGCTGCTGCCGCCGCCGACCACTTCGGGCAACGCCAGCATCAACGCCGGCGCCGCCAATGCACGCACCTGGTACTTTCGCACCAAGGAGAAATAAACAGGATCGGCCGGACAGCGGCACCGCGTTCGGCCACGCGATCAAGTAATCAAGTAATCAAGTAATCAATTAACAGAGTCCAAGCCATGCAGGCGGACTCCATCAGCAACCCAAGGCATCCGGAAAGCATTCATGCGTAAAGTTAAATCGACCTTGTTCCAAAACCTGGAATCCGTAGCCACTGTGCTGCGGGCGCTCTCCAATTCGAGCCGCCTGCGCATTACGCTAGCGCTGCTGCACGCCGAGCTGTCGGTCGCAACGCTGGAAGAATCGTTGGAAATCAAGCAGCCGAATCTGTCGCAGCAACTCGCGGAATTGCGCAAGGCTGGCATCCTGGAAGCGCGCCGCAGCGCGAAGTCGGTGTTCTACAGTATCGCCGACAGCAATGTGCGCGACGTGATTGCATTGATCGCGGCGAGTATCGACAACCTGGATGGGGTGCCTCTGTCGCAACCGGCCATCGAGGCGGCTGCTGCTGCCGTGGCCGCTGCCGCGGCGGCCAGGCCGG
This sequence comes from Herbaspirillum sp., assembly GCA_036499085.1. Classification (GTDB taxonomy): domain Bacteria; phylum Pseudomonadota; class Gammaproteobacteria; order Burkholderiales; family Burkholderiaceae_D; genus Herbaspirillum. The sequence continues at coordinate 7,136 of DASYEK010000017.1, forward strand.
CGCTGGACCGGCCGGCAACCAAGGCAACGGCGCGCCCGGCCACGGTCAAGGTGTCGGCGACAGTAGCGGATGACGAAGCGCCTGCTCCGGCAACGCCTTTGGCCAAGACTTGGCAAGGCGAAGAAGCGCAATTCGCCAAGGTGTGGCCGACCGCGCATCGTTAATACAAATAACCACTAAAATCGTTAGGAAAATCTTGGATCTCGAACTGAAAGGGAAAGCCGCGCTCGTCACGGGCGGCAACCGTGGCATCGGCGCGGCCATCGCCGCCGAACTGGCGCGCGAAGGCGTGGATTTGTGTCTGGTGGCGCGCGACAAGGCGGCGCTGGAAAGCAAGGCGGCCGAACTCGCCGCGCAATTCAAGGTGCGCGTGATTGTGGTGGCCGCCGATTTGCGCCTGGCAGAGGCGGCCGACTCGGCCGTCGCGGAAGCGGCAAAGGCGTTCGGCCGGCTGGATATCCTGGTCAATAACGCGGGCGCCACGGCGCGCGGCGATTTTTTTGCATTGTCGGAACAGGATTGGGACGACGGCTTCGACCTGAAATTCCGCGCCTGCGTGCGCATGACGCGCAGCGCCTGGCCGCATCTGCGCAATGCCGGCGGCGCGGTGATCAATATCATCGGCGTCGGCGGCTGGACCGCCGAAAGCGAATTCACGATCGGCGGTTCGGTGAATGCGGCACTGCTGCATTTCACCAAGGCTATCGCCCAGATCGGGCAGGAAGACGGCGTGCGGGTGAACGCGATCAATCCGGGCCGCATCGCAACCGAACGCCTGACCCGCAATATCAATCGCATCGCCGGCATGCGGGACATTCCGGTCCAAGAGGCCGCCAACGAGCTGCTGCAAGCCTGCCATATCAAGCGCTTTGGCGAGCCGCGCGAAATCGGGCAGGTTGCTGCGTTCCTGGCCTCCTCGCGTGCTTCGTTCATGCAAGGCTCGCTGGTCGATGTCGATGGCGGGGAAAAGCATTCGATGTAGTTTCTGTTCGACTTGCTCCTTCTTTCCGTTCTTTCTCTTTTGCCGTCAAGGCTTTGGCGGGCGGGCGTGAGGGGGCGTCGGGTTCCGTTCATGTCCTCCTGCGGCCTGCGGCCGCATTCCCCCTCTACTTCACTCCACCCGACACCCCCTCACGCCCGCCCGCCAAAGCCTTGACTAGCCTGGGCATTCTCGACCTTACTTTCTTAAATTTGCATAATCCAGGGACGTACGCCAAATTCTTCCTTGGAGTAACATTGTCCCCTCTCCTCGCTCATTGCCTGAGTGACATAAGCAAATCACCGAATAAACTAGAAACCACGTTGTTTAGTTATTGACTTACAGATATTCATAAAGTACATTTATTGTTCGCTGGCGCCAACCAGCGCCTTAGCAAAATATACATAGAGACGAGAAAGACAAAATGACCGAATCTCCTGCGCAATCAGAGGGTCGCCGCTGGCCCGACAAAGACATTTCCGCAGTACCGTTATGGATATATAGCGATCCCGATATCTATCAACAGGAACAGGCGAAGGTATTCGGCGGCGCGAACTGGAACTATGTCGCGCTCAGCGCCGAGATTCCGAATGCCGGCGACTTTGTCCGCTCCAATGTCGGCGACAAGTCGGTGGTCGTCACGCGCAACGCCGATGGCGCCGCCAGCGTGTTCGTCAACCGCTGCGCCCATCGCGCCGCGGCCTTCGTCAAGAACGACCATGGCAACGCCACCAGCTTCATGTGCCCGTACCACCAATGGACCTATAACCTGAAGGGCGAGCTGACCGGCGTGCCGTTCCGCCGCGGCTACAAGGGCCAGGGCGGCATGGGACCGGACTTCAAGCTCGAAGAGCACGGCGCGCAGCAACTGAAGGTGCATGAGCGCCACGGCGTCATCTTCGCCGCCTTCGACCAGGACGTGGAGCCGTTCGAGGATTACCTCGGTCCCAATATGCTCGGTTATTTCGACCGCGTCTTCGACGGCCGCAAGCTGGAAGTGCTCGGCTATATGCGCCAGCGCGTCGATTCGAACTGGAAGCTGATGTTCGAGAACCTGAAGGACCCGTATCACGCCAGCGTGCTGCACGTGTTCCTGATCACCTTCGGCCTGTTCCGCCTGGACCAGGAATCCGCGGTCGAAATGGATGCCACCGGCCGCCATGGCGCGCTGATCAGCCGGCGCGGCTCGCAGGCGCTGAACAACGCCACGCAGCAGATGACCAATTTCAAGAGCGACTTCAAGCTGAAGGATCCGCGCCTGATCGACGTGCAGCGCGAATATCCGGGCGACGTCACCGTGGTCATGCAGACCATCTGGCCCAACCTGATCGTGCAGCAGCAATCGAATACGCTGGCGATGCGCCACATCGTGCCGCGCGGCCCGGGCGCCTTCGATCTGAACTGGACCTTCTTCGGCTATGCCGACGACACCCCGGAACTGCGCGAGCGCCGTATCCGCCAGGCCAACCTGATGGGACCGGGCGGGCTGGTGTCGGTCGACGACAGCGAAATCCTGTCGATGTCGCAGCAAGGCATCACGCCTTACCCGGACGTCGACGCCTGCGTCGAAATGGGCGGCAAGGGCACCGAAGACACCACGCACATGATCACCGAAGCCGGCATTCGCGGCTTTTACAATCACTACATCAAGGTGATGGGCTTATGACTATTTCCACCGAACTCCGTTTCGAAATCGAAGATTTATATACGGCTTACGCCCACACGCTGGACGAAGCGAAATACAAGGAATGGCCGGACTACTTCATGGACGACGCCATGTATCGCATCGTCCCGCGCGAAAACTATGTCCGCAACCTGCCGATCGCCACTATTCACTGCGAGAGCAAGGGCATGATCCAGGATCGCGCCTATGCCGTGGAAGAACTCAACATGGTGCAGCCGCGCGTATTGCGCCACATGATTTCGGGCATCAGGATCGACAGCATGGAAGGCGACCGCATCAAGAGCGGCGCCAACTTCCTGGTGGTGCAGACCCTGTTCGAACGCATGACCGAAATCGTGATGGCAGGCCGCTACGTCGATGAAATCGTCCGCCAGGATGGCCGTCTGCTGTTCCAGAGCCGCCTCTGCGTGTACGACTCTTCGCTGATACCGACTTCACTGGTTGCGCCAGTTTAGGATCGATCCGGCGCGGCTCACGATCAATTCCTCAGTGAGCGCGCGTATTTCTTTCCTTTTTTTATAACGATGTACCCGTTTTTAATTTCCCTGCCGCAGGGAAGCCCGCATTCTCTTACCTAGAAAGCCCAGAATCATGAAAATACCAGGATTAGCCGTCCCGCCGTTGACCCCGTTCAACAAGAACCTGAAAGTCGATTACGATCTGCTCGCCAAGGAAATCGACTATGTCGTCAACGAATGCAATGCGGCAGTGGTCATCGCCGCCGGCGTCGAAGCGCAGGAATATCATTTCCTGCCGATGGAAGAACGCAAGGAACTGATCGCCAAGACCATCGAACTGGTCGACAAGCGCTGCCCGGTGGCGGTCGGCATTTCGCATCCGTCCTATCGCACCGCGATCGAACTGGCCGACTACGCCGCCAAGCAGGGTGCGGCGCTGATCCAGCTGCTGGCTCCGCTGCGCCCGTTCGGCGGCGAACCGACCCGCGCCGAGCTGGTGTCGTACTTCGAAATGGTCACGCGCGAATCGTCGCTGCCGATGATGCTGTATTTGAATCCGGGCCCAGGCGCGAACGTCGATGTGAACACCACCATCGAACTGGCCTCGCTGGACAAGATCAAGTACGTGAAGGAAAGTTCGCGCGACCTGGCGCGCGTGGGCCTGTTGATCGAGCGCATCGACCAGGGCGGCCTGGCGGCTTACCTGACCACCATCCAGATGCTGTTGATCACGCTGGAACTGGGCGGCTCCGGCGCGGCCATCCCGCCGCCGGCCGCTGAACTCGGCGCCAAGATCCTGGCCGCATTCCAGGCCAAGGACATGCAAACCGCCGTGCGCCTGCAGCGCCAGTTCTCAGAATTCCCGTCCAAGTGGATGCATCGCGGCCTGACGCCGACCATGAAGGCTACAATGAAGATCCTGGGCCGTCCGATCGGCGATCCGTACCCGCCGTTCAATACCTTCACCGAAGAAGAAATCGGCGCGCTCACGGCCTATATCAACAAGACTGACCTCACAAAAGGAAACTGACATGCTGACCGTTAACAGATTGTCGTCGGAAGAAGCCCGTATTTTGATCGAAGGCGCCGCCGTCAAGGCCGCCGAGCAGAAGACGCCGCAATGCATCGCCGTGACCGACGAATCGGGCCACCTGGTCGATTTCACGCGCATGGACGGCGGCAAGATCAGCAGCATCTCGATCGCCATCGACAAGGCCTTCACTTCGGCCGTGGCGCGCAAGGGCACGCACGTCTATAACGAACTGTGCCAATCCGGCAAGCCGACCTTCGGCATCCACGTCACCAACGGCGGCCACTTCAGCATCATCGGCGGCGGCCTGCCGGTCACCGTCAAGGGCGAGATCGTCGGCGGCATCGGCATCAGCTCCGGCAGCGCCGAACAGGACCAGCAAGTGGCCGAAGCCGCGCTGAAACATTTCTATTCGAAGACCGGCTACACCGCCTGATTACCTGGAGACGCGATGAGTGAACTGATAACAAGCAAAAAGGGCGAAGTCGGCTACCTGCGCTTCAACATGCCGGAAACCGGCAACAAGATCGCGCACGCGCTGATCGCCAGGATCACCGCGGAATTGCTCGCGCTGGGCAATGACACGGCGATCAAGGCCATCGTCATTTCCAGCGAAGGCGATCACTTCTGCCAAGGCCGCGACGCCGGCAAGAAAGACCCGTCGGCGCCGGCGCCGACCGCGGTCGGCCTGCGCAACAACATGATGAAGCCGATCATCGGCATGTACCAGGCGCTGCGCGATATCCAGATCCCGATCATCGCCATCGTGCAGGGCGAAGCCCACGGCTTCGGCGCGGCGCTGGCCGGTTCGGCGGATATCACGATCGCGGCCGACGACGCCAAGTTCTCGTTCCCGGAACTGAAGGCGAACATGCCGCCGACGCTGGCCATGGCGACCATCCTCGACCGCGTGCCGCTGAAGACGCTGGGCTGGCTGGTCTACACCAGCAATGTGATCAATGCGCATGAAGCGCAACGCGCGGGACTGGTCAGCACGGTTGCCCCGCGCGCCGACCTGCAGCGCACCGCCGATGAAGTGATCGCCACCCTGGTGTCGAAAGAACGCGAAGCGCTGATCGGCGTCAAGCAGTTCCTGGGCACCACGCAAAACGCCAGCTTCAACGAAGCCGCGGCACTGGGCACCAGCCTGCTGGCGGGGATTCTCGCTTCGGCCGCCAAGTAACGGCAACCGGCGAAAATCGGCAACAACGGGCGGCAACAGGCCCGGCAATACGAACCATCGTCCCGCGACCGGCGCATGCCGGCGCGGGACCGCTGCTTTCTGAGATGCAGCAGAATCACCCTCCGAACAAGCAGTCTTCCGATAGGAACCAGATTATGCTGTCACTCAAGGACCCTTCCCTCTTTACCGAAAAAGCCTATGTCGATGGCCGCTGGTGCGGCGCCGACGACGGCCGCACCCTGGCCGTGGCCAATCCGGCCACCGGCAAACAGCTCGGCACGGTGCCCCTGATGGGCGCGGCCGAAACCAGGCGCGCCATCGAAGCGGCCCGTACCGCGGGCAAGAGCTGGCGCCAGAAGACCGCCAAGGCACGCGGCGCCATCCTGCGCAAATGGTATGAACTGATGCTGGCCAATATCGACGACCTGGCCGCCATCATGACCGCCGAACAAGGCAAGCCGCTGACCGAATCGCGCGGCGAAATCGAATATGCGGCATCGTTCATCGAATGGTTCGCCGAAGAAGGCAAACGCGCCTATGGCGATACGATCCCGTCGCCGGCCAGCGCCAACCGCCTGGTCGTGACCAAGGAAGCCATCGGCGTCTGCGCCGCCATCACGCCATGGAATTTCCCGGCTGCGATGATCACGCGCAAGGTCGCGCCGGCGCTGGCCGCCGGTTGCAGCATGGTGCTCAAGCCCGCCGAGGCGACGCCCTTCTCGGCGCTGGCATTGGCGGTGCTGGCCGAACAGGCCGGCGTGCCGGCCGGCGTCTTCAGCGTGGTCACCGGTTCGCCGGCCGATATCGGCGGCGAGATGACTTCGAATCCGATCGTGCGCAAGCTGAGCTTCACCGGTTCCACTGAGATCGGCCGCCTGCTGATGCGGCAATCGGCATCGACCATCAAGAAACTGTCGCTGGAACTGGGCGGCAATGCGCCGTTCATCGTGTTCGACGACGCCGATCTCGACGCCGCCGTGGAAGGCGCGATGGCCTCCAAATACCGCAACGGCGGCCAGACCTGCGTCTGCGCCAATCGCCTTTACGTCCAGTCCGGCATCTACGACGCTTTCGCCCAGAAGCTGGCCAAGGCGGTCGAAAGGATCCAGGTCGGCGACGGCCGCGAAGCCGGCGTCACGCAAGGCCCGCTGATCAACCAGGCCGCGGTGGCCAAGGTAGAGGAGCATATCGCCGACGCCATCTCCAAGGGCGCGCGCGTATTGACCGGCGGCGCGCGCCATGCGCTGGGCGGCAATTTCTTCCAGCCGACCGTGCTGACCGGCGTCACTTCCGACATGCGCGTGGCGCGCGAAGAAACCTTCGGCCCGATGGCGCCGCTGTTCCGCTTCGACACCGAAGAGCAGGTGCTGGCCATGGCCAACGATACCGAATTCGGCCTCGCCAGTTATCTGTATTCGCGCGACATCGGCCGCGTCTGGCGCGTCGCCGAGGGCCTGGAAAGCGGCATGGTCGGCGTGAATACCGGTCTTATCTCGAATGAAGTCGCGCCGTTCGGCGGCGTGAAGCAATCGGGGCTGGGACGCGAGGGATCGCATTACGGCCTGGACGATTACCTGACCATCAAATATATTTGCCTTGGCGGCATGCAAGCCCCCGGCGTATAAACACAATAGCGGCACTCAGGCAGTCTGATCGTCATCCATTGGAGGAGATTGAAATGGCATGGTGCGATTCGCAAGCGTGGTTAATGAACGCGTTGAAGCAGGACTGGTACCGGCGCCTGCTGGACGCGACATCGATGGAACCGGTAGCCAGGGGCGATCGCCTGAAGATCCTGCGGCCGAACGCCATGCCGTGGGAGATGTCGCGCCAGGGCATTGTGAAACACCTGTTCAACGAAAAGCTGGAAAGGCACGTGGAACCGGTCGATGCCTATATGCTGGTGATCCCGCCGGGCAGCCGTTCCGGCAAGCACCGCCATCTGGGCGACGAAAGCCTGTACGTGGTCGAAGGCGACGGCTATGTGCTGTACCAGGATTGCGACGTCGAGATCACCGACGCCTACCGCTGGAAGCAGCAGGACGAAGTCAAGCGCCACGACTGGAAGGGCGGCGACGTGTTCTATATTCCGCCCAATACCGTGCATCAGTATTTCAATACCGATCGCGAACGACCGGCGCGGCTGATCTCGGCGACCAGCTGCATTTACCAGAAGCTCGGCCTGAACGATATCCAGCAACTGGAAGATGCGCCCGAATACCGCCCGGGCGTGGTACTGACCAACGACAATGTCGTCAATTACATGAAAGCGAAGCAGAAAAAACCGGTCAGCTAGCGGCCGGCGGGCATTCGCCGGCAATCGGGAATAATCGCGAATACCCACGAATAACCACGAATAATCAAACAATATAATCACGGAGGCAACATGCGGGTTCTCAGCAATGCGGACATCGATCGGTTGTTAACGATGCCGGAGTGCATCGATACGCTGGAACAGATGTATCTGGATTACGCCAACGGCGCCGCGCTGATGGTGCCGCGCCTGGACAATATTTCACCCGCCACCGAAGACGACGCCTACTACGGCTTCAAGCAGATGGGCGGCGCCTGGCCGCGCAAGAAGGTGCAGGCGCTGCGCATCAATTCGGACATCATTTCGCATCCGGTCATCGCCGGCAAGCAGCGCCGCGTCAAGGAACCGCGCGCCGACGGCCGCTGGGTCGGCCTGGTGTTCATGTTCAGCAGCGAGACCGGCGCCCTGCTCGGCATCTTCCCGGACGGCGCGATGCAGCGCATGCGGGTCGGCGCGGCCAGCGGCATCGCCTTCAAGTATCTCGCGCCCACGCAGGCCAGGACCCTGAGCGTGATCGGCAGCGGCTGGCAGGCCGGCGGCCAGTTGATGGCGGCGATGGCATTGCGCCCTTTCAGCCAGGTGCGCATTTTCAGTCCGCGCGCCGAACGCCGCGCGGCATTCGTCGCGCAAGCCAAGCGGCTGCATCCCGGTGTCGAGATCCTGGATATCGACAATGCCGAAGAAGCGGTGCGCGGCGCGGACGTGGTCATGGCGGCCACCTCTTCCATGCAGCGCGTGCTGGAGCCGTCCTGGCTCAAGCCGGGCATGCACATCAGTTGCATCAAGCCGCTGGAAGTCGACCAGGAAGTGCTGGACATGTGCGATCGCGTGGCGGTGCATGTGACCAGGGAAGCCAAGCTGGCCGACAACATCATGCCAGGCACCCGCAACACCAGCGACCTCGATGAAAAAGGCTGGTGGAAAATGCCGGACAGCAAATTCGACACCTATCCCGAACTGGCGCAACTGGTGGCCGGCAAGGCGCCGGGCCGCAAGGACCGGAAGGAAATCACCTGCTTCCTGAACAATGTCGGCATCGGCCTGCAATTCGCCGCAGCCGGCGCGCTGGTGCTGGAAAAGGCGCGCGGCATGGAAATCGGGCATGAGCTGCCGGATGACTGGTTTTCGGAGGATGTGCATCCTTGATGCCTTCGATACGGCTTTCAGCCTACTCAGGGCGAACGGAAATTTTTATAGGCTAAAAAAACGCCCCGTCATGCCGATGGCATGACGGGGCGTTTTCCAGATGGCAGCCAATTACTCCTTGTAATTGCTCACCGGCGTATTCGGCGTTGCGCCCTTGACGCGGCCGCTCGCATATTCCTCGTCGCGCTTCATCCATTCGCCGCGGGTCGCCTGCATTGCATTGGCGTCCCATTTCTCGCTCCAGTCGCCCAGCGAATAGCCGTACCATGGCGATTCCGGCGCGAGCTTCGGCAGGCCGAGTTTTTCCCACAGGACCTTGGCGTTTTCCATGAACTCGCGCTTGGGCAAGGCCAACGGCGGCATCGGGAATTTCATGGTGGCGTCGATCAGCATGGCCGAATCGATTTCCGGCGTGAACTCGCTGCGCGGGCCGTGGCCCGGTTCGCGATAGCGCACGATATGCGTGTCCTGCGCCGGATCGCAGCGGTAGGACATGGCCCACAGCACGGCGTCGACATTGCTCGGATCGATATCCTCGTCGATAGCGATCACGAACTTGCCGATCGCGGCCTGCAGCGTCATCGAACCGTGCAGCGCGCGCCAGATCTCGGTCTTGGTGGAACCCGCGGCAAATTGCAGGAACACCACCTTGCGCAGATTGGTCAGCGCTTCGTGCAGCACCACGCGCTTGATGCCCTTGATCGCCAGCGTATCGCGCAGGTGCGCCAGGTACAGCGGCTCGTAGGCCAGCTTCTTGATGACGCTGGATTCGCTAGGCGTGACCTGCGAGATGATCGAGGTGATGATGGCCTGCTTGCGGCGCGTGATCGCGGTGACCGTGATCGCCATGTTGTAGTCTTCCAGCGCGACATAGCCGTGCGACTCGCCGAACGGGCCTTCCGGCTCCAGGAATTCGGTTTCGACATAGCCTTCGATGACGACTTCGGCTTCGGCCGGCACGATCAGGTCGACGCTATGGCCGCGCGTGGCCTTGATCGGGCGGCCCGCGAGCGCGCCGGCCACGCCGAGTTCATCGACGCCCAGGCGCAGCTTCTGCGGCCCCTGGAAATTCACCAGCGGCGGGCAGCCGACCACGATCGCGATCGGCATGCGCTCGCCGCGCGCCTTGTACTTCTTCCAATGCTCGAGGCCGCCGGCGCGCAGGTTGGCCAGCATCATCATGCCGAGGCGGGTCGGCGACTTCAGGTGGCCGCGATAGGTGCCCATGTTCTGCACGCCGGTTTCCGGATCGCGCGTGACCACGCAGGCGGCGGTGAAGAACGGCGCGGCGTCGAAGCCCGGTGTCGAGATCGGCACCGGCAGCGATTCCAGGCCATGGCCCGGCTTGTCCAGCTCGGCGCCTTCGACGATGATTTCCTGGCATGGCGCCGAATCGACCATTTCCGGCGGAATCGGATTGGCGATCGCGCGTTCCCAGGCCGGGCCGATGTCTTCCACGGTCGGCACATTCATGCCGATGCGGTAGATTTCCGGATTGGTCGCCAGCACGCCGACGGCGACCTGGATATCGTATTTGCGGCCGGCGCTGTCGACCACATTGGTAAACAGGAAGGCCTTGCGATCCTTTTCAGGAATGCCGCCGCGGAACTGCCAGCGCACCAGCGGATGCAGTTCGGTATCTTTATTGACCGGCGCCGTGATGCGATGCAGCAGGCCAGCCTTGTCGAGACGCTCGATATGCTCATGCAGATCCGCATATGAGGCGTTGGGATTCACTTCACCCGGTTTGTTCATTACTGCTCCTTGGACGTGTATTGCGTTACTGTTTTATGCATTCTGCCGCAGCCTGCCGCTTGGCTACTTACTCGGGCTCGACCCCGGCATGTTTCAGGATGGCCTGGTTGTTCAGGAATTCCGATTGGATATGCTTGGCAAAATCATCCGGCGATTCCCAGGTGGCGGAGGCGCCAAGCTGCAACAGCATCTTCTTCAATTCCGGCACCTGCGACGCCTTCTGCATGGCCTTGCTCAAACGATCGAGCACATCCTTCGGCAAATTCTTCGGTCCCCAAAATCCATAGGAATTCTGAATTATAAAGTCCGGCATGCCGGCTTCGGCGGTGGTCGGCACTTCGCTCGCGATTTCAAAGCGCTTTTCCGACGTGATCGCCAACGCCTTGAGACGGCCCGAACGCACCAGCGGCATCGCCGCAACCGGCGTGACGAACATCATTTCCACATGCCCGCCGGTCAGGTCGGTGATCGCGGGGCCGGTGCCTTTATACGGTACCTGCTGCACCTTCACGCCGGTCTTGACCTGGAAAATCTCGGCGCCCATTTGCGGCGACGATCCCAATCCCGAACTGGCGAAGTTATAGGCGTTCGGATTGGCCTTGATCGCCGCCACCAGTTCGGTCAGGTTGTTTGCCTTCACCTTCTCCGGATTGACCACCAGCACCAACGGCGCGGTAGCCACGCGCGCGATCGGGGTAAAGTCCTTGATCGGATCGTACGGTACGTTCTTGATCACCAGCGGCGCCATGGAATGCACGTCGGCGCTGAACAGCAGCGTCTTGCCGTCGGCTTTCGAAACCGCCACGTGGCGGGTCCCGATCACGCCGTTGGCACCGCCGATGTTTTCGATGATCCAGCTTTCGCCCAGGATCTTCGACAGCTCCTTCGCATACAAACGCGCCAGGGAATCGATATTACCGCCCGGCGCGTAAGGCACCACGACTTTTACCAGGTTTTGCGCCGGCGCGAACGCCGGCACGGCCATCATCAATGCAAGCAAAAGCTTCGCGAAAGTGCGCATATTGTCTCCTCCAATGTTCTATAGGGGTCCGGCAGCCTGGTTGACGGCTTGCCGGCAGGTAGCAGACTGGCGCTGCCTTCTTTGCAAGTCAGGGCGAATAATGCCGAAAACATTTGCATTAATATATAAGTTTCTAACTATATCAATAATTCCTGAGAAACAACAGCCTGCGAATGGGCATTTGAGGCCTGTCCCGGCGCATTATCCTTGTCACTTAAAGATATTCAAGAAATGAGTGCACCAAAAACATCACAAGCGCATCAAACCCCGGCTGAAAACAGCAAGGATTTGATGACCACCGGGATTACATTGGCGGGCATGATCAATTCGCCCAGGTCGATATAGTCGTAGGCGCGCAATTCGATGCCGTCGACCACGATGATTTCTTCAAGCACGCCCAGTTCGTCCTTCATGATGTGCGCCAGCGATTGCGCGACGTCGCCGTCGACAATCAGGATCAGCGCACTGCGCTTGACCGGCTGCCCGCGGAACGCCTGCACCAGGCCTTCGGCAAGATTGCGCAAGCGCCAGTAGATCGGTTCGCCGCGCCACTTCAAGGCGATCGCCACCGGCTGTTCCTCGCCGGCTTCCGCCAGCAGCAGCGTCGGCGCGATCCTGGCGGCGATATCGGCAATTTCAATGGTCCGGTCCAGGTCCAACGGCGGCGACAGCACCGGCACATTGTGCAGCGGCAGCATGCCGGCGTCGGACAGGTAAATCGTCTTGCCGCTGACCTGCACCGTGAATTGCGAGGCGCCGATCACCGTGGCGCGGATGCCCTGCCCCGGATCGGCGATCGGGATTCCGATCTGCCCGCTTTCGAAGGCCTGCACCAGCCCGTCCGCGACGAATTTGCCGATGTCGCCGTACAGTCGCGGCTCGCGCCCGTAGATGTATTCCGAGACGCCGCCGGAAAATGTCACAAGATCGATTTTCTCGGCACGCGGCAGCATCGCGGTCAGGAACAGCGCCTGCGTTTCGGCCGGCACCGGGCGCTGCCGGATCAGCGCCACCACCGCCTGCACCAGCGAATCGATGATGGACTGCACATCGTCCGGATCCGGCACGCGGCCCATCTCCACCGTCAGTCCGCGCGCGGCGGCGACGGTATGCACGGCATCGTCGATGCGAATCAGTTTGCCGTCCGCGTCCTGCACCATGAGGCGGCCGCCGACGGCAATCGCGCAGGTGCCGAGTATCTCGCCGTTCTCGATCAGCGCCAGCTTGGTGGTGCCGCCGCCGATATCGACATGCAGCACCGTTTTCTTCCTGGCCAGCGACAGCGCCACCGCGCCGGACCCGTTGGCCGCCAATGTGCATTCGAGATGATGCCCGGCCGAGGCGCAGACGAACTTGCCGGAGTCGTGGGCGAACAATTGCGCGATGGCTTGCGCATTGGTCTTCTTGATCGCCTCGCCGGTCAGGATCACCGCGCCGGAATCGATCTGCGACGGCAGCAGCTCAGCGGATCGATAAGCCTCGTCGATGAATACTTTCAAGGTATCGGCGTCGATGCTGTTGTCCGGCTTGAAGGGCGTGATCGAGATCGGCGAACGCCACAGGATTTCGCGATTGACGATAACGAACTGGCTCGACAGCGAATTGGCCTTGCGCCGCAGATGCACCTTGGCGAACATCAGGTGCGAGGTCGAACTGCCGATGTCGATGCCGACCGTGGTCAGGATCACGTTGTCCATCTTGCGGATGTACTCGATCATCGCGCCGTTCGAGGCCATCGAATATTCGTGCGAATGATCGTCATCGTCGCCATGCAGTTTCAAGGGCATGGCGAACGGGGCGGCAGCTTGCCGCCCGGCGGTACTGATTGTTGGATTCATTTCGATTGACGGGCGCTTACTTCGCCTTGGTGATGATGCGTTCGTAGTCCTTGGTCCAGGCCGCTTCCTCGTCCAGGCTGCGGGCAGGATCGATGTAGACCAGCGGCATGCCGCCGGCATGGCCCTTGATCTTCTTGTTGGTCGGATACTGTTCGCGATCCGCATACATCTGCTGGCCGTCGGTCAGCATGAAGTCATAGAACAGCAGAGCGGCGTAAGGATGCTGCAGCTTCTTCGGCAATGCGATGCCGCGAATCTGCGCGATCTGCGGCTGCAGCACGAACCAGTCGATCGGCGCGCCCTTCTTCTTGAGCTGCACAGGCTTGTAGCCGTATAGCGTCAGGCCCATCGGCACATCGCCGGAGACGATCAGGTTGGCCAGCAGCGAATGCCCCTTGCGCACCGAGATGCCGTTCTTGGCGACGATGTCCTGGAACAGCTTGTGGGTCTTTTCCTTGCCCAGCTTTTCCGAAGTCATCTCGAACCAGTCCTGGTCGTCGGCTTCCACGCTCAGCATGCCCTTCCATTTCGGATCGAGCAGGTCGTTATAGGTTTTCGGCAGATCCGCTTTCTTGATCTTGTTGGTGTTGTAGGCCTGGACGAACACGTCGACCGTGGTCGCGATCCAGTCCTTGGATCCCGGCGTGGCTTCCGGGATCAAGTCTTTCTCCAACGGCGACTTGACCGGCTGCAGCAGCTTTTCGCGGCTCAGCGCTTCCATGCCGGGACCGTTGTTGTCGATGACGTCGGCCTCGAACCGGCCGCCCATCGCTTCGGTGATCAGGCGGTTGGAAACGGTCTCCGAACTGGAACGCCACAACACGACCTTGATGCCGTATTTCTTGGTGAAGGCCGCGGCCATGGCCGGGATGTCTTCGATATTGACGTGATACAGCGTCAGCGTGCCTTCCTTCTTGGCTTCGGCTTCGATGGTCTGCTGCCGCGTGGCCGCGGGCATTGCATTGACCTGGTTGATGATGGTCTGGCTGACGACGGGCGCTGCTGCTGCCGCGCTTTGCAGTCCGGCACCGAACAGGGCCGCGCTCAACAATGTGAGAGTTGCGGTCAAGGTCGCGAACATGCGCGCCTTCGATAATCCTTGTTTCATCTCCATTCCTTTCATTTGGTCTTGCTCTTCCAATCCGTTGCGGACATTGCCCGCACTGAGGTCACTTGCACCGAGTAACCGGCACACATTAATTAAGTTAAATATATAAGTCAATAAGTTTCAATGCTGCACAATGTCAAACCGTGCCAAAACACGCCGTGGCCTCTAACTCCCATCGCAAAAATTACCCCGAATAAAAAGATTTCGAAACGGATTCTATCTTGATATTGCATAACCAATTTGTAATCCGGCAATTATGCTTGCAAGCGCTAACTGTCGCCCCTATAATCGCCGAGATGCTTTAGCACTTACTATAGATAACTAACATTGGCCTTGCGGATGACTTGGCCGGAGACGAATTTTATATTTTCCCCTCCGTTCAGTGTCTTTTTCCTCAGCAGCCATATTTTATAAGGACGCCACGATGTCGAACGCCGAAACGCCAGTTGAAACACCAAGAGTTGGAATCGATACCTATCTGGAATGGGTCAAGAAGGAAAACATCCCGGTCATCGACAGCATCGCGGTTGATCTATTCAGCGTGGAGACCAAGCCCTGGGCGCGCACCGACGTCAACGGCGCGGCGGTCCACCTGGCCGGGCGCGGCGACTTCGTCTCGATGTTCCTGTTCGACATTCCGCAGGGACGCGCCACTTCGCCCCAGCGCCATCTGTACGAGGAAGTCATCTTCGCGCTGGCCGGCCGCGGCAATACCGTGATCGAATTCGAAGACGGCCGCAAGCATTCGTTCGAATGGGGTCCGAAGAGCATTTTCGCGATCCCGCTCAACGCCAAATACCGCATCTTCAACGGCAGCGGCAGCGAAAGCGCGCGCCTGGTCTCGACCACCAGCCTGCCGATCATGATGAACCTGCTGCGCAACGAAGACTTCATCTTCGACAACGGCTGGAACTTCGACGAGCGCACCGGCAAGGAAAAATACTTCACCGGCGACGGCGATTTCGTGCCGGGCCGTCCGGGTACCTTCATGTGGGAAACCAACTTCATCGCCGACAGCGGCGCGATCGAACTGAAGAACTGGGGCGAGCGCGGCGGCGGCGGCACCACGCTGAAATTCGCGCTGGCCGACGGCACCATGAACGCCCATATCTCCGAAATGCCGGTCGGCACCTATAAGAAAGCCCATCGCCATCCGGCCGACTTCCACGTGCTGACCATCGACGGCCAGGGTTATTCCCTGCTTTGGTACGAAGGCGATACCGACTATCAGCGCGTCGACTGGAAATACGGCACCGTGCTGGCGCCGCTGGACGATATGTTCCACCAGCATTTCAACGGCAGCGCGAAACCTGCGCGCTACTTCGCCACCGCGCTGGGCAGCTTCCGGTTCCCGTTCACCGAGGGCAAGCGCAAGGCGCTGTTCGGCAATCTGTTCAAGAGCGTCAAGGAAGGCGGCGACCAGATCGAATACGAAGACCAGGCGCCGCACGTGCACCAGATGTTCGTCGACGAAATGAAGAAGAACGGCATTGAACTGAAGATGAAGGAATTCGGCGGCAAGTAATTGCAGCGCCGTTGCCGCATCGTTTTACCGCGGGTGCCTATGTCCTTTTTACGGGGATATCGGCGCCCTTGTTGTTGAGTGAGGGAGCGATCCATGTCTAATCCGCCAATGCTGATCGAAGGTCATTTCGACGAAGCCACGGGCACCGTCAGCTATATCGTGATGGACCCGGCCACGCGCGCCTGCGCGCTGGTCGACACGCTGATGGATTACGATCCGAAGTCCGGCCATACCAGCACACGCAGCGCCGACGATCTGCTGGCGCGCGTGCGGCAGCTGGACGGCGCGGTGCAATGGATACTCGAGACCCATGTGCATGCCGACCACCTGTCCGCCGCGCCTTATCTGCAGGAACAGCTGGGGGGACGGGTCGGCATCGGCCAGCACATCACCGCCGTGCAGAACGTCTTCGGCAAACTGTTCAACACGCAGGGCGAAGTCGCGCTCGACGGCAGCCAGTTCGACCACCTGTTCGCGGACGGCGAGCAATTCAAGGTCGGCAGCCTGGACGTGACCGCCATGCATACCCCTGGCCATACGCCGGCCTGCATGACCTACGTCTTCAACGACGGCGCGCGCACCGCGGCATTTGTCGGCGACACGCTGTTCATGCCCGACTACGGCACTGCGCGCTGCGATTTCCCGGGCGGCAATGCGCATACCCTGTATCGCTCGATCAAGAAAGTGCTGAGCCTGCCCGCCGACACCTTGCTGTACATGTGCCACGACTATCAGCCTGGCGGACGCGACGTCAGCTTCGTCAGCACCGTGGCGCAGGAGCGTGCGCATAACGTGCATATCGGCAACGGCGTCACGGAAGACGAGTTCGTCGCCATGCGCACCGCGCGCGACGCCACGCTCGAAATGCCGGTGCTGATTTTGCCGTCGGTGCAGGTTAATATGCGCGCTGGCCATTTGCCGGAACCGGAATCGAACGGCATCCGGTATCTGAAAATACCGCTGAACGCCGCATAAACCGACCGCGGCGCCGGCGACATCGCAACAGGCGGCCGACCCGCTTTCACTCTCTGGAGAACAACATGACACCGCAAAAAACAGAATACGATATCGTGATCGTCGGCGCCGGCGCGGCGGGCATCGCCACCGCCGCCAGCATCCTGAAACGCCATCCGTCGGGTCTCGGCATCGCGCTGATCGATCCCGCGCCCATGCATTATTACCAGCCCGGCTGGACCATGGTCGGCGCCGGCATCTTCACCGCCGACAGCACCGCCCGCACCATGGCGTCGCGCATTCCGAACGGCGTGGAATGGATCAAGGCCGGCGTCGCCGCCTTCGAACCGGAGCGCAACGCCGTGGTGCTGGAAGACGCGCAAAGCATCAAGTACAAGCAATTGATCGTCTGCCCCGGCCTGAAGCTGGACTGGAACGGCGTCGAAGGCCTGGCCGATACCCTGGGCCGCAACGGCGTGACATCCAACTACCGCTTCGACCTCGCGCCCTACACCTGGGAACTGGTGCAGAAGCTGCGCGGCGGCAAGGCCATCTTCACCCAGCCGCCGATGCCGATCAAATGCGCGGGCGCGCCGCAGAAGGCGATGTATCTGTCGGCCGATCACTGGAAGCGCAGCGGCATGCTGTCGAACATCGAGATTTCGTTCTGCAATGCCGGCGCGGTGCTGTTCGGCGTCGCGGCCTACGTGCCGGCGCTGATGGAATACATCAAGGCCTATGACATCGACCTGCAATACAACCACAACCTGGTCGCGGTCGACGGTGCGGCCAAGACCGCCACTTTCGTGCGCACCGGCGCCGACGGCGTCAAGGACAAGGTCACCAAGGAATTCGACATGATCCACGTGGTGCCGCCGCAGGTCGCGCCGGACTTCATCCGCGCCAGCCCATTGGCCGACGCCGCTTCGGGCTGGGTCACGATCGATCCGGCATCGATGCGCCACACCAAGTTCGCCAATGTCTACGCGCTGGGCGACGTCGGCAATACTACCAACGCCAAGACCGCCGCGGCGGCGCGCATGCAGGCGCCGGTGGTGGCGCACAACGTGCTGGCGAGCCTGGGCATGGCGTCCGGCGAAAGCCATTACAACGGCTACGGTTCCTGCCCGTTGACGGTGGAACGCGGCAAGATCGTGCTGGCCGAATTCCTGTACGGCGGCAAGGTCGCGCCGAGTTTCCCATCCTGGCTGATCGACGGTACCAAGCCGTCGCACCTGGCCTGGCTGCTGAAGGAAAAAGTGCTGCCGGCGCTGTACTGGCACGGCATGCTGAAAGGCCGAGAACTGCTGTTCCGCCCGGACATCGTGCAGAAATGAATCCGGCAATGCATCTTCGACAGCGGCATGGTTTTGATACGGTCTTGATATGGTTCTGAATCTGGCGTTGGGCCTGGTGGTCGGCGTCATCCTGGCGCTGACCGGGGCGGGGGGCGGCATCCTGGCGGTGCCGCTGCTGATTTTCGGCGCCGGACTCAGCGTGGCGCAGGCGGCGCCGATCGGCCTGATGGCGGTCGGCATGGCCGCCGCGCTGGGCGCCGTCCTCGGCCTGAAGGCCGGCATCGTGCGCTACAAGGCGGCGCTGCTGACTGCCGCCGCCGGCATGCCTTGCGCGCCCTTGGGCCTGTGGCTGGCGCATCACACGGACAACCGCTGGCTGACCGTCCTGTTCGCCGCGACGCTGCTGTACGTCGCCATGCGCATGATCCGGCAGAGCCTGCAACCGGCGCTGCAAACAGAGCCCTTGCCGCAACGCTGCCCGCCTTGCATGGTCAGCGCGGAAACCGGCAGGATCATCTGGACTTCGCCATGCGCGATGGCGCTGGCACTGTCCGGCGCGGTTGCCGGGCTGCTGTCCGGATTATTGGGCGTGGGGGGCGGATTCGTGATGGTGCCGTCGCTGCAGCGCTGCACCGATTTGCCGATGAAATCGATCGTCGCGACATCGCTGGGCGTGATCGCGCTGGTGTCCGCCACCGGCGTGGTCAGCAGCGCGGCGAGCGGGCATTTGAACATGGCGGTGGGGCTGCCGTTTTCCGGCGGCGCGTTGCTGGGCATGCTGGCCGGGCGCTCGGTCTCCAATTACCTTTCGGGTCCGCGCCTGCAGCAGAGCTTCGGCGTGGTTTCCGGCATGGTCGCCGTCGGCATGCTGCTCAAGATCTTCCTGTAGATTTTCTTCCTGCAATATCGGCAATGTCGGCAATATCGGCATTAGGGACGATATCGCCGATACCGGCGCTGCCGCTCACCACATCGGTTCGCCGCGGCGTTGTTTCATCAGCATGTCCTGCTGGAACAACGGCGGGCCGAACCCCATCTTTTCACCATTGATTTCATAGAAGAACGGATGCCCGGTGCGCATGGTGTATTGCTGCATCCATTCCAGCAGGGCCTGGTCCGGGTCGCGTCCGGCGGAGCGCAGCAGATAGGCCGGCTGGTTGCGCCATTTGATGCGCACGATGATGACGCCGAGTTGCTCCGGACGGAAATCATCGGGGAACGGGCTGTCCGGCAGCATCCACGCGCAGGTGAAATTGCGGCAGGGCGATTGCGGCCGTTCGTCGTAGATGGTGCAGCCGCCGTGTTCGGGATGCACGAAGTAGCAGGGGATGCCGGGGCTCATTTCATGGCCGCGGATGGTGCCCACCATCCAGCCGTCGCAGCAGGCGGTGCAGGCGCCGCACTCGCGCTTGACGCCGGGTACCGTGCGCGCAGGCGCAGCGGGCGCGGGGGCGACCGCCAGCTGGATGACTTTGCCACAGCATTTCTTGTATTTTTCGCCGCTGCCGCAAGGGCAAGGGTCGTTACGGCCTGGTTTCATGTTTTGGAATCGCGCAGTCGTGTCTCTCAATCGCGCATTATCCCACGCAATGTCCGGATATTCTCGGCCTGGAAATTTGAGGACTGCGCGATATGCCTTCGATACGCTTCGCTGCTCAGGACGAACGCGCATTGCCCGGCGCCAGCGTGGTGGTGGCGAACAGGCGCAAGGTGGCGCGCAGGCCTGGCGAGTTATCGGTGAAGACCAGGGCGCCGCCGTGCAGTTCGGCCACCGCGCTGACCAGGCTCAGCCCCAGGCCGACGCCGGGCGTGCCGCGGCTGGCGTCGCCGCGATAGAAACGCTTGCTGACCTGCGGCTTCTCTTCGTCGGGAATGCCGGGGCCGTCGTCGGCCACGCTGACCTCGATCGCCACTTCGCCGGCGCGCCTGGCCTCGACCCGGATCGAACCGTTTTCCTGTGCATACTTGAGCGCGTTGTCGATCAGGTTGCCGACCGCCTGCGCCAATAGAAACGGATCGCCGGCCAAGGCCAGCTCGCCTTCCGCGACGAAACTCAAGGCAATCCCCTTCAGTTCGGCCACCGGCTGGTAAAACTCGACGATGTCGGCGCCCACGCTGCCCATGTCGACCCGCACAAACCCGGAACGGCGCGCGCCGGTATCGATTTCGGCCAGCCGCAGCAATGCATTGAAAATCTGGATCACGCGGTCGACGTCGGCCACTGCTGTCTCGATCTCGGCAAAGGCGATTTCCGGCGGCGGCCGACCCACCGATACGCTCTCGAGCCGAAAGCGCAGCTCGGTCAGCGGCGTGCGCAGATCGTGCGCGATGGCGTTGGAGACATTGCGCACGCCGTGGATCAAGTGTTCGATCTGGTCCAGCATCCGGTTGACCGTCTGGGCCAGCATGTCGAGTTCGTCATCGCCGCCGCGCGTCTGCAGGCGATGCGACAGATCGCCCTCGACGATCGCCTGCGCGGTCTGCCGCAGGTTGCCGACCTTCACCAGCAGCGCGCGCCGGATCAGCAGGCCGCCCAGCACGCCGACCAGCAGCACCACCGCCGCCGCGCCGATCAGGCCGTAGAAGAAATAGCTCTTCAGCGCATCGTAGCGATTGACGTCGCGGCCGACCAGCAAGTGATAACCGCCGGGCAGCGCCGTGTGCACCAGCACCGCGCGCACCGGCACATTGTCGACCTTGAGGTTCACGCGGTAAGTGCCGACCGCATGGGAAATCTCCGTCGGCCAGTCGGGCAGATTGCCGTCCAGCTTGTTGAAGGAAGCATCGGTGAGCAGCAGGATTTTTTCGCCGACCAGCTCCGAGCCGACGCGCTGGTGGATGATGGTGGCCAGGCCTTGCGGGCCTTGCTCGTAGAACGTGGCGACCATGCGCTGGGTGTCTTCCTGCAGCATTTCCATGCCTCCCTTTTCGATGGTCTCTTCCCATGCATAGGACAGCGGAATCGCGAACACCGCCAGCACGCAGACGCTCAAGGCGATGTAGCAGATCGCCAACGTAAAAACGGAAAACCGGCGCAGCGAAAAGCGACGCAACGCCAGGCCGCGCGGACTAATCATTGGCGGTCAGCATATAACCGGCGTTGCGAATGGTGCGCAGCAATTGCCGCGTCGCGCCGGTATCGAATTTCTGGCGCAGCTTGCTGATGTGCACGTCGACCACATTGGTCTGCGGATCGAAATGGTAATCCCAGACGTTTTCAAGCAGCATGGTGCGCGTGACCACCTGGTCGGAATGGCGCATCAGGTACTCGAGCAATTTGAATTCGGTGGGTTGCAGCGACAGCGTGCGGCCGCCGCGCTTGACCTTGTGCGTCAGCAGATCCATGGTCAGGTCGCCGACGGTCAAGGTGGTCTCGTCGCGCTTTTCCTGCGTGCGGCGCAATAATGCATCAAGCCGCGCCAACAGCTCGCCGAAAGCGAACGGCTTGACCAGGTAATCGTCGCAGCCCGCCTTCAGGCCGCGAATGCGCTCCTCCACATCGGACAATGCGCTCAGGATCATGATCGGCGTCTTGTTGCCCGTCTTGCGCAAGGCTTCGATGATTGCCAGGCCGTCCACCCCGCCCGGCAACATCCGGTCCATGATGATCACGTCGTAGTTCTCGCTGGCGGCGAACAGCATGCCGTCGCGACCGTTCTCTGCGTGATCGATCGTATAGCCTGCTTCCATGAGTCCGCTTTTCAGGAAAAGCGCCACGCGTTCGTTGTCTTCAACAATCAATATTTTCATGGGGCTCATTCAAGCGGGCCGGATCACTGCCCGATCAATTCGTGTGGAAATCCGGGTTGCGGGCAACATACACCATGACCTTATGGTCGAGCGAACCGGCAGGCATGATCTTACGCAGTTTTACTTCAGAGATGTTCGGATTGTCAAAGGACCAGGTGGTCGACTGGCCATTGGCGGCGACGAACTTCACGGTTTCGCCGGCCTTGACGTTGACGTACTTGGTGTCGGCGGCAATGGTGACGGTGCGCTGGGCGGCGACGTCCGGTTCGCGGTCGCCGGCCAGATAGGTATGGGCGCCGGTCGAAGCCATGGCCGACAGGCTGGCGCAGGCCAGGACGATTGCAGCGGCGAATTGCGATTTGGTATGCAGTTTGGTGTTCATGATATTTCCTTTAAGGGGTTGGACGACAATTGCATTCTGCCCGCCCCCTGGTTAAGCCGAGATGGACGAATAATTAAAGATTATTAATGAAACAACTGGATACAAATCGGGGAGAACGGCGGGATGCGGATTGGAAGGCTTGAAGGAAAGCCGCGGAGAGCCATCGAATTTGTTCTTGTATGCGGACCGACAGTCTATATATCAGCACACTGATATATAATTCCTGCAAAAATTCCATTCATTTCATTGAGGACTTGCGTGCACCAGGAAGACAGTCCTGAAACAGAAAACGAAGCCGGCGCCGTCCCTGGCCAGGGCCATGGACGCGGTTCGCTATGGCAGATCGTCCTGCTCTTCGGCCGCATCGGCCTGACCAGTTTCGGCGGCGGCCTGTCGGCCTGGATTTACCTGGAAACGGTGGAGAAGCGCCGCTGGCTCAAGGACGAGGAATTCTTCGCCGGACTGGCGCTGGCGCAGATCCTGCCCGGCCCCAATGTGCTCAACCTGTCGATTTTCATCGGCCACCGCCAGCGCGGCATCGCCGGCGGCGTCGCGGCCGTGGTAAGCCTGCTGCTGCCGCCGATGACGGTGGTGATCGGAATTGCGGCCCTGGTGCATCTCTACGGCATCAATCCCACCATGGAAAGCGTGCTGCAGGGCATCGCCGCCGGCGCCATCGGCACCGCGATTTGCGTGGGCTATCGCAGCCTGCGCAATGCGACGCGGGTGCATCTCTGGCCGCTGCTGATCACCGCGCTGACGCTGGTCTCGATCAGCTATTTCCATGTTTCCCTGATCAACACCGTGCTGATGCTGCTGCCGCTGTCTTTCGCGCTGTCATGGAAGATCGATAAAGATGACTGACATGACCGACAATATCTACCTGAAGCTGGTGCTGATCTTCGCGCCGTTGTCGCTGGTGTCGTTCGGCGGCGGCCAGAGCGTGGTGGCCGACATCAACCGGCACGTGATCGAACAGCATTGGCTGACGCAGGCGCAGTTCGTGAACCTGTTCGCAATCTCACGCGCGGCGCCCGGGCCAGGCGCCCTGCTGACCACCCTGATCGGCTGGGACGTGGCCGGCATTACCGGCGCCTTCATTGCCACCTTCGCCCTGTTCGCGCCGTCCTCGACAGCAGCGCTGCTGGCATTTCATTTCTGGAGCCGGGTCGGCAAGAGCCGCATCCGCCACAGCCTGGAACGCAGCCTGACGCCGATCGCAGCCGGCATGATCTTCGCGGGCGGGCTGTCGGTGCTGCGTTCGTCGCCGCATACCTTTTCCATCCTCGCCATCGCCGTCGTCTCGACCATCGCCATGATCATGCGGCCGCGCTCCAGCCCGCTGCTGGTGCTGGCCTTGGCCGGCCTGTTCCAGTATCTCTACACTATCGCCGGATTCAGGCTGTAGAGGCCGGTCAGGCTGGCCTGGGCCAGGATGTGTCCCTGCATCGCCGCCAGCGCCTGCGGCCGCGTGAAGTTGCCTTCCACCGGCAACCGCGCCACATCCAGCGCATATACCGTGAACACATAGTGATGCATCAGCGTGTCGTTCCATGGCGGGCACGGGCCGTCGTAGCCGAAATAATCCCCGCCCATGTCGGCGTCGCCGGCAAACCAGTCGGTATAGCCGTTGAGGCCATGGCGCGCCGGCGGCAGCGGATTGCCGACGATCTGCGGCCCGGGCTTGCCGCGCGGCGTCACCGCATGTGAAAACTGGCCGTCGGCGATCGAGGCGGTGGCCGGCGGCAGGTCGACCAGCAGCCAATGCGTGAAATCGACCCGCGGCAGGCTGGCCGGCACGCTCTTGCCTTTCTGGTTCACATCCTCGCCCGACGACGGCACATCGGGGTCATAGCAGACGACGGCGAACGATTTGACGCCGGCCGGGACGTCGCGCCATGCCAGATGCGGATTGCGGTTGTCCGACAGCGTAACCTGCGTGGCCGGATCGATCTTGCCGAACGCAAACCGCACCGGAATCACGGCGCCGTCCTGAAATGAATCGCTGGTGAGTTGCATGCGGAACTCCTGGGAGAAAGTTGAAAGGGCTAGAAAAACGGAATGGGAAGAAGGAAATAGACATCCGCGCGACGCTTGCGTTGCATTCCGGCGCCAGCTTAACCGTTTTTGGCTGAACCGGCCGGCGCGACCTGCAGCCAGAACGTCACCGGGCCGTCGTTTGTCAACGTGACCTGCATATCGGCGCCGAAACGGCCGGTTTGCAGCAACGGATGCCTGGCCGCGGCCCGTGCCGCGAAATAATCGAACAGGCGCTGGCCGTCCGCGGGCGCGGCGGCAGGCTGGAACGACGGCCTGGTACCCGAATTGGTATCGGCCGCCAGCGTGAACTGCGGCACCAGCAGCAGGCCGCCGCCGGTTTGCGCGACGCTCAGGTTCATCTTGCCTTGCGCATCGGAAAACACGCGATAGCCCAGCAGTTTGGCCAGCAGCTTGTCGGCTTCCTGTTCGCTGTCGCCGCGTTCGGCGCACAGCAGCACCAGCAGGCCGGCCTCGATGGCGCCGATATCGACGCCGTCGACCGCCACGCTGGCACGGCTCACGCGCTGCAGCAGCGCAATCATGCAGTCAGCGAAAACAAGACGAACGCATGCATCGGGCGCATCAGGACAACGTCACGCGCGCGAACTTGCGCTTGCCGACCTGCAGCACGAACGTACCGGCCTCGACCTTCAGGCCCTTGTCGCTGATGACCGTGCCGTCGATGCGCACGCCGCCCTGCTCCACCATGCGCGAGGCTTCCGAGGCCGAAGCGCACAGGTTGGCCTGTTTCAACAATTGGCCGATGCCGAGCGGCGCGCCGGCCAGCGCCACTTCGGCAACATCGTCGGGAATACCGCCCTTGGAGCGATTGACGAAGTCGGCCAAGGCATCCTCGGCCGCCTGCTTCGAATGGAAGCGCGTCACGATTTCCTGCGCCAGCGCAACCTTGATGTCGCGCGGATTCCTGCCTGCCTCGACCTCGGCCTTGAGGCCGGCGATCGCTTCCATCGACTGCCACGACAGCAGTTCGTAATAGCGCCACATCATGGGATCTGTAATGCTCATCAGCTTGGCGAACATGGTATTGCCTGGCTCCGTGATGCCGATGTAATTGCCCTTGGACTTGGACATCTTCTCGACGCCGTCCAGGCCTTCCAGCAAGGGCATGGTCAGGATGCATTGCGGCTCCTGGCCGTAATCTTTCTGCAGCTCGCGTCCCACCAGCAGATTGAATTTCTGGTCGGTGCCGCCGAGCTCCAGGTCGGCATGCAGCGCGACCGAATCGTAGCCCTGCATCAACGGGTACAGGAATTCATGCACCGAAATCGGCGTGCCTTCCTTGTAGCGCTTGGTGAAGTCGTCGCGTTCCATCATGCGCGCCACCGTGTAGCGCGACGCCAGCTGGATCATGCCGCGCGCGCCGAGCTGGTCGCACCATTCGGCGTTATGGCGTATCTCGGTCTTCTCGGCGTCCAGCACCAGGCTGGCCTGCGCGAAATAGGTCTTGGCGTTGACGTCGATCTGTTCCTTGGTCAGCGGCGGACGCGTGGCGTTGCGGCCCGAAGGATCGCCGATCATCGAGGTGAAATCGCCGATCAGGAAAATCACCTGATGGCCGAGATCCTGCAACTGGCGCAGCTTGTTCAGGACAACGGTATGCCCCAGGTGCAGGTCGGGCGCGGTCGGGTCGAGGCCGAGCTTGATGCGCAAAGGCTTGCCGGTCTGCTCGGAACGCACCAGTTTTTGCGTGAATTCGGCTTCAATCAACAGTTCGTCGACGCCGCGCCTGGTCACCGCCAGCGCGTGACGGACCTGATCGGACAATGCTGCGGAAGATGTAACAGCGGATGCTGGGTTGGATTGCAATTCGGAGGTCATCAATATAACTAAAAAGTTGGTTCTTGTCGGGAATCGGGAAAAGCGCTTTGCTATAATGCGTGATCGTTTTTCGGCGCTTGCATTGTATTTCCACGCGGGCGCCTTGTGTTTTCGATGCTGGTTTCACTGTGGGTTCCACTGCAGGTCTACTGTGGGGTTCTGCTGCAATCCCTGGTTCATCCGCAGCGCGCTTCGGATAATTCCCGCATGTTTCGCAAACGCAGCATGGCACAACCCTTTGCGTGCTTTTTCCGCACTTATTTCACACCGCCGGTTTCATAACCGGCAAATTTTAACTTATTGCATGTTACTTCTCGATAAATTCACGCGCATTATCCGTCATCGCGTCGCTGTCCTGGTTTCCGAGTGCTTCTCTTCCGGTACGTTTCAAGTCCGGTTTCAGTCCGCCCGCCAGCATATCGCCCATGCCGTTTCCAACCTCCCTCAATTGCTCACCGGCACCACGTGCAAGACCAAGATCGTCTCGGCCACCGCGCTGTTCTTCGCGGCCTGTGCGTTCGGCGCCGCCGGCGTCGTGCCCGATAATCCGGATACCGCCGACCTGCCGGTGCATCCGATCCAGATGGACCTGGCCTTGCCGGACCTGTCGCAGCAAGTCGAGCAACTGGCCGAGCAGGCCCAACATTATTCCTCCGAGGACCGCATGCGCGCCGGCGACACGCTGGCCACGCTGCTGACCCGGCTCGGCGTGGACGACAACGCCGCCACCGCCTTCATCAAGTCGGACCCGCTGGCCCACAACGTGATGCAATTGCATCCGGGCAAACGTCTGCGCGCGCAAACCACCGGCGACGGCGAATTGTTGCAATTGAGCACCACCATTTCCGACGGCGATCAATCCAGGAACCTGCTGATCACGCGCGACGGCGATCATTTCAAGGCGATGGAACTACCAGCCGCACTGGAACGCCGCATCGAAATGCGCTCGGGCGAAATCCACTCTTCGCTGTTCGCCGCCACCGATGCCGCGGAGATTCCCGACGGCGTGGCTTCGCAACTGGTGGAGATGTTCTCGACCGAAATCAATTTCGCCTCCGACCTGCGCCGCGGCGACCGCTTCAACGTGGTCTATGAAACCTTCTGGCACAACGGCGAACCGGTGCGCAGCGGCCGCGTACTGGCGGCGGAGTTCAACAATGACGGCGATCACTATCAATCGGTCTGGTTCGACGATTCGGCCAACGCTGGAACCAACACCGG
This sequence comes from Herbaspirillum sp., assembly GCA_036499085.1. Taxonomy (GTDB): domain Bacteria; phylum Pseudomonadota; class Gammaproteobacteria; order Burkholderiales; family Burkholderiaceae_D; genus Herbaspirillum. The sequence continues at coordinate 34,661 of DASYEK010000017.1, forward strand.
CGCCAATGCCGGAAATCAGCAGGGCCAGGGGCAAGGCGGCAGCTATTACAGTTTCGACGGCAAGTCGCTGAAGAAAGCGTTCCTCAAATCGCCGCTGGCGTTCACCCGTATCTCGTCCGGTTTCTCGATGCGCATGCATCCGATTCTCGGCATCTGGAAACAACATACGGGCGTCGATTTCGCCGCGCCTACCGGCACCCCGATCCGTGCTTCGGGTGACGGCGTGATCGATTTTGTCGGCCAGCAGACCGGCTACGGCAATGTCATCGCCATCAAGCACTGGGGCAATTATTCGACGCTGTACGGCCACATGAGCCGCTTCGCTGCCGGCGTGCACAAGGGCGAGAAGGTCAGCCAGGGCGAGGTGATCGGCTATGTCGGCCAGACCGGCTGGGCCACCGGGCCGCATCTGCATTACGAATTCCGCATCAGCAATAAGCCGCGCGATCCGATGTCGGTCGACCTGCCGAATGCGCAGCCGCTGACGGCCATGCAGATGCAGCGTTTCCGCGCGACCTCCGGCGAGATGAGCCGCCGCCTGGCCTTGCTGCGCGTACCGGGCAGCAGCCCGGTCGCCACCACGCTGGCCAGCAAATAAGGTGGCCACGCCGGCGACAGCTTTGTTTATCGGGCTGATGTCCGGCACCAGCCTGGATGGCGTCGACGGCGTGCTGGCGGCGTTTGCGGCCGATGGCTCGCCGCCGTCGCCGATCATCACGCTGGCCACGGCCTACATTCCCTTCGATGACGGCCTGCGCGCCGAATTGATGGCGCTGCAATCCGGCGGCGCCGACGAGATCCACCGCGAGGCGCTGGTCGCCGCCCAACTGGCAAGGCATTACGCCGAATGCGTCGAACAACTGCGGCCGCATGCCGCCGGCGCTGCCATCACCGCCATCGGCGTGCACGGCCAGACCATACGCCACCGGCCCGAACTCGGTTATACCCGCCAGACCAATAGTCCGGCATTGCTGGCCGAACTGAGCGGCATCGATGTGATTGCCGATTTCCGCAGCCGCGACGTCGCCGCGGGCGGCCAGGGGGCGCCGCTGGTGCCGGCATTTCACCAGGCCGTTTTCGGCGCGCCGCGGCAAACCCGCATCGTGGTCAATATCGGCGGCATCGGCAATATCAGCATCCTGCCCGCCATCGACGGCGCACCGGACAGCCCGGCGGTTGCCGGCGGCACCGGCGGCTTCGACACCGGCCCGGGCAATGTCCTGATGGACGCCTGGATCGCCCGCCACCTGGATCGGCCTTACGACGAAAACGGCGCCTGGGCCGCCAGCGGCACGGTAAATGCCGCGCTGCTCGCCGCCTTGCTGGATGAAGCCTTTTTCTCGCTGCCGGCGCCGAAAAGCACGGGCCGCGATTTATTCCATACGGCATGGCTGGAACGCAAATTGCAAGGTTTTGCGAATGTATCCCCGGCCGATGTACAGGCCACGCTTGCCGCGCTGACGGCGACCAGCATTGCGCAAGCGATCGCCATTGCCGCACCGGATGTCGCCGAGGTGTATGTCTGCGGCGGCGGCGCGCATAACGCTTATCTGATGCAGGCGCTGGCGCAGGCCTTGGCCACCGCGCTCGAACGCGAACCCGGCCGCGCGCCGAGGGTGCAGTCGACTGCGGCGCTCGGCGTCGCCCCCAATCATGTCGAAGCGCTTGCGTTTGCCTGGCTGGCGCAACGCTTCACGCAACGCCTGCCGGGCAATGTGCCGGCGGTGACCGGCGCCGCGGGCTTGCGCGTGCTGGGCGCGCTCTATCCGGCCTGACCGGCCGCATCCCATCTCCGGCCCGGCTGTTCATGCCATGCGGCGATAGGCGCCGCCGGGCAGCAATTCCACACTGCCGGCCAGTTCCAGCATCAGCAAGGTTTGCTGCAGCAACGCGGCGCCGCGTCCGCTGCGCAATGCCAATTGATCCAGCGTCACCGGGTCGTATCCCATCTGATGCAGCAGTGAATCGGCATCCGCGATGTCGGCGGGATCGATCGCGACATCGAACAGCGCGGCCTGCATACCCGGATTGCCGGCAAGGCTTTTGCCGTGGTTTTTACCGTGTTCCTCGCCGCCTCCCTTGCTGTAGTCCTCGCCATCCTTCCCGTCGCGCTTATCGTCACGCTTCCCGCCGCGCTTTTCTCTGTATTTAACACCGGCGCCATTATCGCCCCACCCCAATTCGTCCAGCACATCCTGCACCGACTCGACCAGCTTGGCCCCCTCCTTGATCAATGCGTGGCAGCCCTTCGACATCGGCGAATGAATCGAGCTTGGAATCGCCAATACATCGCGCCCCTGGTCTGCCGCCACCCGCGCCGTGATCAGCGAACCCGAGCGCAAGGCCGCCTCGACCACCAGCACGGCACGGGACAAGCCAGAAATGATGCGATTGCGGCGCGGGAAATTGAACGACAGCGGCGGCGTGCCGAGGGCGTATTCGCTGACGATGCAGCCGGCCTGCGCGATGCGGTCGGCCAGTGCCCGGTTGCGCGCCGGATAAATCACGTCGATGCCGGTGCCGATCACCGCCACGGTAGCGCCGGGGCCGCGCAGCCCGCCCTCGTGCGCCGCGCTGTCGATGCCGAGCGCCATCCCGGAGACCACCGGCATGCCGGCCTCGCTGATGGCTTGCGAGAACTGTTCGGCATGCAGCAAACCCTGCCTGCTCGCATTGCGGCTGCCGACCACCGCCACCGCCTGCCGCTGCAGCAAGGCGGGCCGGCCCAGCGCATACAGCAGCAACGGCGGATCGGCGACGTTCAGCAGCGCGCGCGGATAGGCGTGGTCGGCCAGCGTCAGCAAGTGGCGGCCGGGGCCGGGGTCGGGTAGGGCCAGCCATGCCAGCGTGCGGCTGATCAGTGCCTGCATTTCGGCATCCGGCGGCGCCAGCAAGGCTTCCGCCTGCCGCGGCGGGATCACCTCGCACAATGCGGCGAGCGGGGCGGCGAAGATGCGGTCCGGCAAGCCGAAACGGGCCAACAGCGCGCGCAGGCCGGCGTTGCCGGGACCGCCCCTGGCATGTGCCAGACGCAGCCACGCGGCGGCCGGAGCGCCGCCAGGGCCGGCACCTGTGATAAAATTTTCCGTGTTCGCCATTCTTGCCTTCCAATTTTCCATCCCGCAACACGACATGCTAACGATTCTGCCTGGAACTTGAACTGGCAAGGATTGCCCTTATCTTGAAGTAAAGTTGCTTAACTTTTTTTGTCGCCCGACTGACTCCGCATGGCCTTATTACCTATCCTCCGCTACCCCGATCCGCGCCTGCACAAAGTGGCCAAACCAGTCACAGAATTCGACGCGCGATTGAAGCAATTGATCGCCGACATGGCCGAAACCATGTACGACGCGCCCGGCATCGGCCTGGCCGCTTCGCAGATCGACGTCCATCAGCAACTGCTGGTGCTCGATATCTCCGAGACCAATGACGCGTTGCAGGTGTTCATCAATCCCGAAATCGTCTGGGCCAGCGAAGAGAAGAAGGTGTACGACGAGGGCTGCCTGTCGGTGCCCGGCGTATACGACGGGGTGGAGCGCCCGGCGCGCATCAAGGCGCGCGCGCTGGATGCCGACGGCAAGCCGTTCGAAGTGGAAGCGGATGGATTGCTGGCGGTCTGCCTGCAACATGAAATGGATCACCTCAAGGGCAAGGTGTTCGTCGACTACCTGTCGCCGTTGAAGCGCGACCGCATCAAGAAAAAGATGATCAAGGAAGAACGGGAATTGAAGCGCGGCTAGCCGGCTTCGCAAGGGCTTCTAAAGAAATTTTCCTATCAGAAACGCCACCGTCGACAGCAGGATCGTCGACGCGAACGGCAGCGAAAAATGGCGGCCGAACAGCGTGAAGTTGACGTCGCCGGGCAAGCGCCCGATGCCGAGCTTCTCCAGCCACGGCAACGCCTGGGAAATGACCACCAGCGCCAGAAAAATTACCAATACCCAACGAATCATTTGCGGCATTCCTTAAATTTTTTGTCCGCCGGCTTCATAGCCGATGGCTGCGATCGTGCTGCAGCAAGCGGTCCGGCCATTCGACGCGATGGCCCAGCGCCAGCACCTTGAACAACTCCCCCATCTCGGCCGGCGAAATCAGTTTTTGCACGGCGTTCGCCTGCGGCAGGTATTGCGCGGCCTGTTCCGGCGGCGTGCGCAACAGCAGGTCGCCGATGCCGGCCGCCAGCAGGAAGCCGCCCTGGCTCGCATAGCCAAGCAGGCCCAGCCCGCCTTCGACGGCGGCTTGCGCCATCGCGGTGAAATCGACATGCGCGGTCACATCCTGCAGGCCGGGCAGGTAAAACGGATCGGGATGGGCATGATGCCGGTAATGGCACATCAGCGTGCCTTGCGAGCGCTGGCCCAGATAGTATTCATGGCCGGGAAAGCCGTAGTCGATCAGCAATGCCAGCGCGCCGCCCGGCTGCGCCGCGCCCTTGCGATCACCCTCTCCACCACCTTCTCCATCGCCGCACAGCATCGCCGCCAGCGAGCGCATGAAGGCCGCCGCGGTCGGATGCACTTCGGTCAGGTAACCGGCCGGCAGCGCGTCCGCATCCGGGATCTGCGCCACCAGCGCCGGATCGCAGGGGCGGTCTTCGAACACAAAACCCCCATTTTCCCCTGCCGCATCGCCCTGCCATGCCACACCGCGCTCGCACCACCCATCGGCGCGCTTGACCGCCAGCGCTACCGGCATCGCATCCAGCACTTCATTGCCGATCGCCACCCCCGAAAAGCGCCGCGGCCAGCGGTCCAGCCACTGCACATTCGGAAAGGCCGCCAGCGCCTCCTGCTGCCGGGCGCGCAATTGCGGCGAGACTTCGACGATCAGGTAACGCTCCAGCGCCACCCCGGCCGCGGCCAGTTCGGTCAGGATATCGCGGGCCAGCTTGCCGCTGCCGGCGCCGAATTCCATGATTGCCGGGGCGGTCTGGCCGAACATTTCGGCGGCCAGACGGGCCAGTGTTGCGCCAAAAAGCGGCGAAAGTTCCGGCGCGGTTGTAAAATCACCGTCTTTGCCCAATTTTGCCGCGCCGCCGCTGTAATACCCGAAGTGCGGCGCATACAGCACCAACTCCATATAACGCGCAAACGAAATCCATCCCTGCCGCTGGCGGATATCGTCGGCGATCAGGCGTTGCAGGGAAGCGGAGGCGGCGAGCGCGTCGCCGGAGGGAGCGGGCAGTTGCAGTTGCATCGCCGTATTGTATTGGAAACCATGATTGCTGATCCAGAAAAAGTGACATCGCCGCCGGGCAGCAGCGCAACCGCGCCGGCAGCCCCGGTCGCCCTGGTGACCGGCGCCGCCAAGCGCATCGGGCGCGTGATCGCGCTCGCCCTGGCGCGGCAGGGCTGGGATATCGCGCTGCACTATCATGCGTCCGAACAGGAAGCGCAGGCCACCGCCGCCGAAATCGAAGCCCTGGGCCGGCGCGTGCTGACGCTGCAATGCGACCTGGCCAATGCCGGCGAGGTGGGCAACCTGCTGCGCCGCGCCGCCGCCTTGGGGCCGGTCGGCTGCGTGGTCAACAATGCCTCGCTGTTCGAAGAGGACAGCGCCGCCGCCTTCAGTCCCGCCGCGCTCGAGGCCCATATGCGCGTCAACCTGGCCGCGCCGCTGCTGCTGGCGCAGGCGCTGCATGCGGCCACGCCGGACGGCACGCAGGCGGTGGCGATCAATCTGCTGGACCAGAAGCTGTTCAACCTGAATCCCGACTTCCTGTCCTACACCTTGTCCAAGGCCGCGCTGCAATGCGCAACCACGATGCTGGCGCAGGCGCTGGCGCCGAAACTGCGCGTGGTCGGCATCGCGCCCGGCCTGACCATGCAGTCGGGCGAACAGAGCGCCGCCGGCTTCGCCAATGCGCACGGCGTCACGCCGCTCGGCAAGTCCAGCACACCGGAGGATGTCGCGGCGGCGGTCTGCTATGTCGCCGGCGCCGGCGCCATTACAGGCACGACGCTGATCGTCGACGGCGGCCAGCATCTGATCCCGCTGCAGCGCGACGTGATGTTCCTGGCGCAATGATTTGCAATGTCTATCCCAATTAACCGAATTTCCTAACGGCTCGCCCAACCCATGTTGCCATCCCTCTCCTACGCCGGCCTGCACGATTGCCGCCGCCTCTTCCTGCGCGACTACGAAGTGCTGATCAATATCGGCGTCCACGAATTCGAAAAGAAGGGCGAGCAGCGCATCCTGATCAACGTCGACCTCTTCATTCCGCTGATTCTGTCGACCCCTAAAGACGACCAGCTCGATGAAGTGGTGGATTACGATTTCATCCGCAGCACCATCGCCAAGCGCATGGCGCAAGGCCATATCCATTTGCAGGAGACCCTGTGCGACGACGTGGTCAAGGCCATGCTGGCGCATCCCAAGGTGCGCGCGGTGCGGGTCTCGACCGAAAAACCCGACGTCTATCCCGATTGCGCATCGGTCGGCGTCGAAGTATTCCGCGTGAAGGAAGGTGTGTAATGTCCGCTGAAATGTCGATGGCGCCATCCGATGCAACGGCCGATGCACTGGCTGAGATTCAGGCCGATGCCCCCAGCCACCGCCAAGTCGAGAAGATCGCGCACGAAAACAACAAGCTGCACAAGCGCCTGTGCCGGCTGGTCGGACAGGCCATCGGCGACTACAACATGATCGAGGACGGCGACAAGGTCATGGTCTGCCTGTCCGGCGGCAAGGACAGCTACGCCCTGCTCGACATCCTGCTGACGCTGCGCGAACGCGCGCCCATCCATTTCGATATCGTCGCCGTCAACCTGGACCAGAAGCAGCCGAACTTCCCGGCCGATGTGCTGCCGGCCTACCTGAGCAAGCTCGGCGTCGACTATCACATCGAAAACCAGGACACGTACAGCATCGTCAAGCGCGTGGTCGAGGAAGGCAAGACCACCTGCGCGCTGTGCTCGCGGCTGCGGCGCGGCATCCTGTACCGGGTCGCCGGCGAACTCGGCGCCACCAAGATCGCACTGGGCCATCATCGCGACGACATCATGGAAACCTTTTTCCTGAACATGTTCTTCGGCGGCAAACTCAAGGGCATGCCGCCCAAGCTGCAGTCCGACGACGGCAAGCGCATCGTGATCCGGCCGCTGGCCTACGTCAAAGAGGCGGACCTGATCCGCTACGCCGAGGTGAAGCAGTTTCCGATTATCCCGTGCGATCTGTGCGGCAGCCAGGAAAACCTGCAGCGCAAGCAGATCAAGAATATGCTGCGAGACTGGGAAAAAACGCATAAGGGCCGGGTCGACAATATCTTCGCCGCGCTGGCCACCGTGGCGCCATCGCATCTGATGGATCGCAAGCTGTTCGACTTCGCAGGCCTGCAAGCGACCGGCGAGGCCGACCCGAACGGCGATATCGCGTTCGACGACGAGCCGTGCGCGCCGCCGGGGGTGATCGCCCTGCATGAAAAGCTTGCCTGACAGGCCCGGCCGCAAATGCGCGTGATACCAACTTCGTTTCCCGACGTATTGCTGCTGGAGCCGCGCATCTTCGAAGATGCACGCGGCGCTTTCCATGAAAGCTTCAACGCCAGGGTGTTTGAACGGCAAGCCGGCATATGCGCCGATTTTGTGCAGGATAATCATTCGACCTCCCGCAGGCTCGCGCTGCGCGGGCTGCACTACCAGATCCGGCATCCGCAGGGAAAACTGGTGCGCGTCGTCGCCGGCGAAATCCTCGATGTGGTGGTCGATATCCGCAAAGGCTCGCCGCGCTTCGGCCAATGGCTCGGCACGATTCTTTCGGCGCAGGACAGATGCCAGTTGTGGGTGCCGCCGGGCTACGCGCACGGCTATCTGGCGCTCGGCGACAATACGGAAGTCCTGTACAAGACCACCGATTACTGGATGCCCGAGCATGAGCGCTGCATACTCTGGAACGATCCGGCGATCGGCATCGATTGGGGCATGGCCGAAGCCCCCTTGTTATCGGAAAAAGACATGGCCGGCAGCATGCTGGCCGATGCGGAGTTATTCGATTGAAGATTTTATTGACCGGACAAAGCGGCCAGGTCGGCAGCGAACTGGCGTTGAGCCTGCAAGGCGCGGGCGAAGTCATTTATTTTCCGCGCACGGCGATGGACCTCAGCGACCTGGACCAGGTGCGCGATGTCATCCGCGCGGTCAAACCCGATCTGATCGTGAATCCGGCCGCATATACCGCCGTCGCCCGGGCTGAATCCGAACCGGCCCTGGCCACCCTGGTCAACGGCACGGCGCCGGGCGTGATGGCGCAGGAAGCGCAGCGGCTGGGCGCCGGCCTGATCCATTACTCGACCGATTATGTCTTCGACGGCGCCCAGGCCAAGCCCTACAATGAAAAAGCCGAACCCAATCCGTTGAATGTCTATGGGCAAAGCAAACTGGCCGGCGAATCGGCGATTGTCCAACATTGCGAGACTTTCTGGATCATTCGCACCAGTTGGGTCTATGGCATCCAGGGCAACAATTTCATGAATACCGTGATTCGGCTGGCGCAGGAACAGACGCAATTGACGATGGTCGCCGATCAGGTCGGCGCGCCGACCTGGGCCAGAACCATCGCCCGCGTGACGCGCGACATGCTGGGCGGCAGCCGCGGCAGCGCATCGCAAGCGCTGGGCCGCATCCGCGCCACCGGCGGCATCTATCATATGAGCGCGGGTGGCCAGGCGTCCTGGCATGAGTATGCATCCTTCATCGTCGACCACCTGCGCGCCCGCGGCGTCCCGCTCCGCACGCTCGGCAGCACGGCGGTGCTACCGGTCCCGACCGGTCCGGCGTTGCCGAATCGCCCCAGGAATTCGCGGCTGGCGCTCGACAAGCTGGAAAACACCTTCAAGTTGCGCATGCCGCATTGGCAGTCCGACGCACGGCGCTGCCTGGATGAAATCATCGGCGGCATGGGGCTGCCTACCGCGGAAGCATCGCACTTCCGCGATTTGCCCCGGTAATTTCGCCGATAATGCGTGGAATGAACAATAAAAACCCTTTTGATTGGGGCTTCGACCGTATTGCCCCCATGTTTTAATTTGACTGTCCATTAACAGCCCGTCGTCCCTGCAGCCCGGATGGCCCATCAAAATTAAAATATGTCAGTCACGAACCGTGTAACCGCACCAGGACTTGTCGGCATCATTGCAATTGGCCCGCGCTCGTCTTCCTGCAATCGCTTCGCTGTGTCGAAAGCATGTCCATGAGCAATCAGTTCTGGCGCGGCAAGAGGGTCTTCATCACCGGGCATACAGGCTTCAAGGGAAGCTGGCTGACGCTATGGCTGAACCGCATGGGCGCGGAATTGCACGGCTATTCCCTGGCGCCGCCGCAGCAGCCGAACATGTTCGAGCTGACCCATCTGAAAAGCGCCATCAATTCCACCATCGGCGACGTGCGCGACCAGCAGGCGCTGGCCAAGGCCATGCTCAAGGCCCAGCCGGAAATCGTCTTCCACATGGCGGCGCAGCCGCTGGTGCGCGAATCCTACGCCTCGCCGGTCGATACCTTCGCCACCAACGTGATGGGTACCGTCAACCTGCTGGAAGCGGTGCGCGCCGTGCCGGAAGTACGTTCGGTGGTGGTGATCACCAGCGACAAATGCTATGAAAACCGCGAATGGCTGTGGGGTTACCGCGAAGACAATCCGATGGGCGGCCACGATCCGTACAGCGCCAGCAAGGGCGCGGCCGAACTGGTGACGGCTTCCTATCGCCGCTCCTTTTTCGACGGCAAGGGCGACAACCAGACCGCAGTGGCCAGCGTGCGCGCCGGCAATGTCATCGGCGGCGGCGACTTTGCACCGGATCGCCTGGTGCCGGATATCATCCGCGCGCTGATCAAGCGCGAATCCGTGACGATCCGCAATCCCAATGCCGTGCGCCCCTGGCAATTTGTGTTGGAGCCGTTGCGCGGCTACATGGATATCGCGGAGCGCCTCTACGATTCGGGGCAAGACTATGCGGAAGGCTGGAACTTCGGTCCGACCGAGACCGACGCCCAGACCGTGGCCCAGATCTGCGCCACGCTGAGCCATTCGCTGCAGTTGTACGATGTCGGCACGGTCGAGATCAATCTCGAAAAGACACCGCCGAAGCTGCACGAGGCGGCGATGCTGCGGCTGGATATCTCCAAGGCGCGGCAGCGGCTGGACTGGATGCCGAAGATGGAGCTGTACACGGCGCTGGAACTGACCGCCGACTGGTATGCAACCTATCTGCGCCAGGGCGATTTGCGGGCGCGCAGCGAGGCGCAGATCGAGTTTTTTCAGAAGATGACCTGAGACTGAAGCAGCGCATGCCGCTCAGTACGGACGCAATGACTGGGGCGCTGTCCACCAGGGTGCCGTCGAGATCGAAGATGACGGCCGCATAGCCGAATTCCGTGAATCCGGCATCGCGCAGCGGGCGATCGGCTCATGCCCATGCCTTGCAGCGGCGACGAGCGGCCTCGATCCTGACGTCAAACCCACCGCGCAACAACAGAATTTCCATGTATTTTTCTTTCATCGATGGCGGCCGCTTGAACAGCCACCCGGACAGCCGCCATATAACAGGCCTGCGTCCGGTAATTTTATGTCTGTTTTGGCCATTGTTTATGGCTAAATCGATTGCTGCCGCATGATAAACTTCCCCTGTGCCAATTACTGGCCTCCTTAACCGTCAAAAGCAAGGTTCGAAACCCCTTCTATGAATGTCATCATCCTGGCCGCCGGCATGGGCAAACGCATGCAATCGGCGCTGCCGAAAGTCTTGCATCCATTGGCGGGCAAACCTCTTCTGTCGCATGTTGTCGATACCGCCCGCGGGCTGGCGCCCGCACGGTTGTGCGTGGTCTACGGCCATGGCGGCGATGCCGTGCCAACCCTGCTGGCCGCGCCCGACCTGGCGTTCGCGCTGCAGGAGCCGCAGCTCGGCACCGGCCATGCCGTGATGCAGGCGCTGCCCTTCCTCGACGACGCCGTGCCGACCCTGATCCTGTACGGCGATGTGCCGCTGATCCGCGCCGGCACCCTGCGCCGACTGCTGGA
>DASYEK010000018.1:0-56874 GCA_036499085.1 Herbaspirillum sp.
GATGATCCATGCCTTGTTTTTCGCCGCCCAATCCAGCAGCGCCAGGCGCCGCGGCAAGGACAGGGAAACGCACAGCGGGCTCTGGTGCGCCGGCGTCACGACCGCCGCGCGCGCCCGCGGCGCCAGCCTGACGCCATCGGCAACGACCATACCCTCCGCATCCACCGGCACGGAGACTGCTGCAATCTGCATATGCCCCAGCAATTCGCGGGTCGGCGGATATCCCGGGTCTTCCAGCCAGACGCGATCGCCGGCTTTCAATAACGCGTGGCCGATCAACTGTATGGTGTGGCGATATCCGGATGTCACGAATACCTGCGAGGGCGAGCAGGTAATGCCGCGCGAAACCTGCAGGTAGGCGGCGATTTCCGCGCGCAGTGCCGGCAGGCCATAGACAGAAGGATGCGTCATGTCGAATGGTTGCATGGCGCGTATGCATCGCGCGCCCAGGCGCGCCCATATCTTGCGCGGAAATACATCGAGGGCAGGCAAGCCCATTTGAAACGGCCGTATCGAATCCGGACGAAAACTGGTGGTGGAGATATGGGTGTGGGAAAGCGGTATTGCGCTCGCCGGTGGTGTTTGCGGCTTGAGGCCCGGCGTCACGATCGTGCCTGCCTGGCCGCGCGCCTGAATATAGCCTTCGGCGGCCAGCAGGGAATAAGCCGCTTCGATGGTGCCGCGCGCCAAACCCAACTCCTTGGTCAACGCACGCGCCGAGGGAATGCGATCGCCCGGTTTCAGCACGCCGCTAGTGATGGCGTTACGGAACCGATCGTAGATCTGCCGGTAAAAGGGCTCGGCCGCAGTGGGGTCCAACGGCGAAATATTGCTTGGCTTCGTGGCGGGCATGGTCCATTAAAATTATATAAATATTAAAAAATAAGTACGCCATGATTACCTGAAACAAGGGGCCGAGGCAAACGAAAAATACGCCTGAACCGCTTTTCAAAAAAAACCCGCGTATCCGGACATGGCCGGTTACGCGGGTTCAATGCCATCCACAGTCAGTGAATCGGAGGGGAGCAACAAACTTGTTTAAAAGGAATGGCGTATTCCGACCATTGCTCCCAGTTGCCCCATGCCGGCCGCCGGCGTCGTCCCGCCACCGCCTGCGCTCACTGAAAAACGCGCCTTGTCGCTGTTCCACAGATAGCCGCCCTTTACGTAAACCGCCGTGGTTTTAGAAAGGAAATAGGTCGCGCGCAGGGTCATCAGCGTGGCCCGGGTGTCGTGTTCCTTGATGATCATCCGATACGCCTCGCCGTCCAGAAACAATGCAGTCGTGACAAACGACGATGCGCCCACATAAAACAGATTGGAGCGCACATCGGGAACGGCGGCGGAAGCCGTCTTCACATTGCGGCCTATCCATCCGCCGCCCACCTTGAGGCCGCCGAATTTCACGTAACCGTTTGCCTGGACGCGCTCGTCCCTGTCATCGGCGGAAGACAGTGTGAAGGGTGCTACGCCGTCGAAGAAACTGGCCGCCGCATTTGCGCCGCCACTCTGGCGATCATAGGCCGCGGCAACGCCGAAACGGGCGGCGTCGTACTTCAGCATTGCGCTCCATTCCTTGCACTGGCTGACCCGGCCCGCGGTTTCGCCGGCACACGTGCCTTGCCCAGGTGAATTGCCGGTTCCGGCGCCGTCGCGCCCGAACGAATAGGTCGCCCCCGCGGTCAGGCCGTTTTTGAATGTATTCTTGTACGCAATCGTGTTATCGCTGCGCGCGTTGGGAAGATAATTATCCAAGGCGCCGACCCCGTGAATATCCGGTCCCAGCATGTCGGCATCGGCAAGGACCCAAAAGGCCATGCTGTATTGGCGTCCGACGGAAAGTGTGCCCCAGCTGCCGTCCAGTCCGACCCACGACTGCCGCCCGAACAGGCGTCCGCCCTGGCCCAGATCACCGCCCCGCATATTAAAGCCATTCTCGATAACGAACACCGCCTTCAAACCGTCTCCCAGGTCTTCCACGCCGCGCACGCCAAGGCGGGAAGGCAATTCTCCGCTGACGCCAGGCATGCGGATCACGCCATGACCGGCGGCGTCCGCGTGCGATACATACTCGATTCCGGTATCGACCAGCCCGTAGATCGTCACATTATTTTGCGCATATGCCGCTGCGCTGAAAAAACCTAATACGGTAACCGCCACGTTTCCAATTTTCATCTCGACTCCTCACTATATATTTATTTTGGTTAGTTCTAAAACGGAAAAAATTCGACGCTTTGCATCGTCAAATAATCCCGAACCAGACTAGCATCGAGGCGTTGCGCGCAGCGGTGAAATGTATGCATATGCATATTGAAGGGCGTGCAAAAAAACCATGCGCGCACCCGGTTGGCGCATGGATTGAATCGCGTGCATTACGATAATGAAACGAACGACAGACGCGCTGTTGAACCGCGCGGAAAAAAGGAGAAAATGGCGTTGCGCTGTACGATCAGCCTGGGTGATGCTTGATGCCGGCGGCGCCTTGAATATTCCCGGCGGTTTCGCTGACCAGCGACCTGAGCCAGCAATGCGCCGGATCGACGTCGTTATGCGAATGCCAGACGATATCCATGCGCTGGGAAGAGACCGGATAAGGCAGGTCCTTGACGACGATCGGATAGGTCTTCGCGAAAACCTCGGCCAGCGGACGCGGCACGATGGACAGCAGATCGCTGTTCTCGATCAACATGGGAATCACAAGAAAATGCGGAATGACGACCTGCTTGCGCGGCAGCAAGGCGACTTCCTGCAGCGCCCTTTCCAGCGCCGGCCGATCGTACATTTCAGATTGTCTGGCCAGCCCTCTTTCCAGGATAAATCCCTTGACCGCGCCGTCCTCTTCGCCCCCGAGCGACACCACCACAATCGGGTATTGCGAGAGATCCGTCAGCGTTATCTTCCGCTTGGCGGTGGGATGCTTCTTCCAGCTTATCAAGACCTCGTCCTGTTGCATCAATAATTGCGATCGCAAACGGTCCGGAATGCTGCGGAACATGCCGATGGCGATGTCGATGCGTCCCAGGTCGATCTGCTCGGCCAGGTCGAGGCGCGTGGAAGGCCGTATGACAAGATCGATGCCGGGTGCAGCCTCGGCCAGCATGCGATTGAGATGCGGTATGAGAATGGCGGAGGCGTAGTCGTTGGCCGCGATCGCAAAAGACCTGCGCGCCGTCGCCGCCTGGAATGGCGATGCCGCGCGGGCCAGCGCGCTACTCATGCTCTGCAGCGCGGCGCGCAAGGGAATGCTGATGGCGAATGCGTAATCGGTCGGCGTCATGCCCTTGCCGGTGCGCACAAATATCTCCTCACCCAGGCTTTCCCGCAAGCGCGAAAGCGCATGGCTCACCGCCGACTGGCTCAAATGCAGCCGCTGGCTGGCGCGAAGCACGCTGCGCTCCTCCATCACAACATCGAAGACACGCAGGAGATTGAGGTCGATCCTGTCGAAGGTAATCATCTTGACCTTCAGGTTTTTGCACGTTGTATTGCCCGCATTATGGCAGACGAAAAAGCAAATAGGTAATTCTCATATCGCCGCTCGCACGTTTTGTCTTGAATGCCATGCATATTGAGCATGCAAAACCGTCCCTTTCAATTTGATATTCCACATGCGAACATCCAAATCGTCACCACGGACAGGCACTTGGATATTGCGACGGCAAGCTCGTCGGCCTGAATGGCCTTCAAAATCAGTTGCCTGCAGCCAAGTGGATTAAAAAAATTTAGGAGATTGAGCATGAATTCCTCCCCGCTAATCGACAGCCGCGCGCTGGTCGAACGTGAACAGATGAGCGACCCCTTGCGCGATGCCGTCGACAGCGTCATGCGCGGCCGGAAAGCGACCAGAAGCTTTCTGCCAAAACCGGTGGAAAAAGAACTGGTGATCGAGATCCTCGAAATCGCCCGCACGGCGCCCAGCAATTCGAACTCGCAGCCCTGGCGCGTCTATGCGGTGGCGGGCGAAGCAAAGGAACATCTCAGCCAGGCGCTGTGCGACGCGCACAGGAATCGTCCCGATGAATACACGGCCTGCTACAAGCACTTTCCCGATGTCCTCGGCGAAAAATTACTCGCACGGCAAAACATGTTTGCAACGGCATACTACGGCTCGCTCGGCATCGAACGATCGAACCAGGCCGCCCGCACCGCCCAGACCGGGCAGAATTTCCTGTTCTTCGGCGCGCCGGTCGGTTTCATTTTCACGATCGAGGAGTCGCTCGAACGCGGCAGCTGGCTGGACTACGGCATGTTTTTGCAGAGCATCATGCTGGCCGCAAAGGCGCGCGGCCTCGATACCTGCCCGCAGATTTCCTTCGTGAAATATCACGAAATCATTCGGCAACAGTTGCCGATTGCGCCCAACGAAATCATCGTCTGCGGCATGTCGCTCGGGTATGCCGACCAATCGGAGCGGGTCAATTCGCTACGCCTGCCGCGCGAGCCGATCGAGGCATTCACCTCATTTTTCGGGTTCCAACAGTAACCTACCAAACATCAAAACGCGAGGATCAAGTATGAACAACCGTGACGAACTCATCAAGCACAGCATCGGCTTCCTTGAAGAAATCAAGAACATGACCGCCGGCACCTGCGTCGAACAATGGCTCAACAAAACCTATGGCCCAGGCAGCTTTCTGTACGACCGGCTGGCCGAACTGATCAAGGCCGGCATCGAGGAAGGCTGGGCCGCCAACATCGAGATCGATGGGCAGCGATATCGACGCAGCCGAATCTGCGAGCCGTCCGCCGAAACGCTGCACTTCAGCATCACGGCCGTGTATATGGACAGTTGCAGCGCCGATCCGGAGGAAGTGTTCCGCGGCGATTATCACGCCCATCCGTACGGCGAATTGAATATGGTCATTCCGCTCAATGACGGCGCCATGCTGGGCGGTCCGAACGGCTGGTGCCACGCCGGATGGACCGCGCCGTCGCCCGGCAGCCATCACTATCCGGAGGTCAAGGGAGGCGCGACGATCGCCCTGTTCTTCCTGCCGGCGGGCCGCATCTCGTACGACATCAAGCCGCCGGAGAAAGACGTCGCGCTTGCATGACAACCCGGCCCGCAAGGGCCTTCTTTTTATGCGCATCCCTGTTATGCAATCGCTTACATATGCATCATTCAACCGGCCACACCTCTCATCGGACTATCATGACAAGAGAAATTCAAATACTCGGTATCGCAGGCAGCCTGCGCGCACAATCCTTCAATCGCTTGCTGTTAAAGAACGCGCAGGATCTCTTGCCGGCCGGCGTCCGTCTGGAAATCCGCGATCTGGAGGATTTGCCAATCTATAACCAGGACCTGGAACAGGCGCTGCCTTCCAGCGTCGAACGTCTGAAGTCCGCCATTGCGCGTTCGGACGCCATTCTCTTCGCCACGCCTGAATATAACTATTCCATTCCCGGCGTGCTGAAAAACGCCATCGACTGGGCATCGCGTCCGGGCGGTGCCAGCGCCTGGGCCGGAAAACCGGCCGCCATTGTCGGCGCGACGCCAGGCACACTCGGCACCGCCCGTGCGCAATATCACCTGCGGCAGATACTGGTCGCGCTTGACATGCCCACGGTCAATCAGCCGGAAGTCATGATCGCCGGCGCGCGGGACAGATTCGATGCGAACGGCCGCTTGAGCGATGAAAAAAGCGTCCAGCTTCTGGACGCGCTGCTCAAGAAACTGATCGCCCTGACAAGCAACCAGGCCCGATAACCGGCATTATGTAATCGATCATCAAGGATGTGGGGCCAAGACGGAATACGCTCACCATCCTATTCAATGCCGCGGCCTGATCCTACTGGCCTGGTGGGAATTGTCGGCATTGTGCTTTACCGTAGCGGTCAGTTGTTCCATTGCCGACGCGTTTCTTCCAGCGATCCGGCCTGTTGTTCCGTACGGCTGGAGAGATCCAGATTGCCGGCCGCGATTTCCGCCGAGGCCACGCCAATGGCTTCCGAACTGCGGCGAACCTTGAAGACGATGTCGGCCAGACCGTCGTTCATTTCACGCAATGCCTCAATCATGCATCCTGTTTCATCCCGCGCCGAGTAGGCGATGCTGCTGCTTAAATCGCCGGCGGCAACGGTATGTGCAAATTGCATTGCTTTGGCCAAGCGGAAAGGTAATCGAACGCGTCACCCCGTGGCTCCCGAATCTATTCCGCGGCTTTTGCGGTCCGAATCGACTGAACGAACAGGGCGATCCCGGCGATGGAAGAGGGAATGGCCAGTAATGCCAAGATGTGGCCGATGCTGTATCCCGCGGCAAGCAGAGGGCCGCCGGAGAATGCGCCGACCACGCCGCCGAACCTGCCCACCCCGAGCATCCAGGCAACGCCGGACGCCCGTGCGCGCGTCGGATAATAGGATGAAGCCAACACCGGCATCGAGGTCAAGGCGCCCGCCAGGAAAACGCCGGTAGTGAAAATCAGCCAAGGCAAGGTATCGATGCTTCCCAGGCTGGCTCCGGTCGCCCAGACGAAGCAACCCGCCAGCAGGAAGCTGACTGCCACCACGCGATAGGAATTGACCTT
This sequence comes from Herbaspirillum sp., assembly GCA_036499085.1. Classification (GTDB taxonomy): domain Bacteria; phylum Pseudomonadota; class Gammaproteobacteria; order Burkholderiales; family Burkholderiaceae_D; genus Herbaspirillum. The sequence goes on from DASYEK010000018.1 coordinate 6,531, forward strand.
GTCCATCAGCCAGCCGCAGATCAGCGGGCCAAGCCCCGCACCAAGGGAAAGCAACGCGGTCATCACGGCTGCCTGCTTGACGCTGAAGCCGGCTTCCCGCATCAGGGTCGGCATCCAGCTGGTCAACAGATAGTAGACGACCAGGCCCATGAAATAGGTCAGCCACAGCAGATATGAGCCAAGACGGTAATTCGGGCTGAACAGGATAGCCAGCGGCGCCTTGCCCGCACCGGCATCGTGCGGCGGCACGGTATATCCGGCCGCGCATTCCTTGAAATCCTTGCTGATGCGCTTTAAAATTTTTGCGATCTCGCCTGCGGGGCGGCCATTGACCACCATGAAGCGGATCGACTCCGGCATCGTCAACAACATGATCGTCAGTACGATCGGCACCACGCCCCCCAGGATGAAAATGCTTTCCCAGCCGAAATTCGGAATCATCCACGCAGCGGCAAATCCGCCGCTCGACGCGCCGAGAGTAAAGCCGCAGAACATGAGATTGACTAGCAGCGAACGATGTTTTGCCGGCGAATACTCCGACAGCAGCGTTACCGCGTTCGGCATCGCCGCGCCAAGGCCCAGACCGGTCAGCAGCCGGAGCACGGTCAGTTCAATCATCGAGCCGGCATAGGCGCTCACCAGCGTACAGACGCCGAAGAACAGAACGGAACCCAGGAGAATACGCTTGCGTCCGTATTTGTCACCCAGCGGCCCGGCCACCAGCGCGCCCAGCGCCAGGCCGATCAGGGCCGCACCGAACAACGGCCCCAGCGCGAGCTTGGACACGCCCCACTTCGCCGCCAGAACAGGTCCGACATAGCCTACCGCGACGGTATCGAAACCATCGGCCGCGATGATCAGGAAACAGAGCAGCATGATCCACCATTGCAATGGCGAAAACTTGCTTCTGTCGATGATTGCGACGACATCCAGCGGACTGGCGGCAGGATCTGGTTCGAGTTGATTTGAACTGTTCATGACTTTGTCTCGTTTATAGTTGAAATATTGAAGTCAATCCGCGGGCCGAATCGGCGCCGGAATAAGATTGATGTCGAAGCGATTCTGACAGACGGATGCGTTGCCTGGAACTGATCCCTTTGCACAAGCAGATTGAATGCCATGCATAGTCAACGCACCGCCGTCAGCGGTGTCGCGCGTTATCTCCCGGTTATTCGATCTCGCCCGCCGCAGCCCGCGTGCGGTAATGCTCGTCGTTATCGCGGTGTCCCAGCAGCTTGTTTCCAGCGCATGGTTTTCGCAGTGAAAGCTGGTCACGAATGTGCCAGCGTCGAAACACGACATCGTACAGCGGCAATTTCCCTAATACCGATTTTGCCAGCGGTGAAACGGTGACAGTCTCATACACTGACTTCGGTACGGATACCGCAACCATGGGAGCCTTCTCGACCGACCATGTTCGGATCCAAGATGTCGCTCAAACCAATCTCTACGGTTATAACCATGACAGCCTCAGTACCTCCGGAGGTTCGTATTCGAGTACGGTCACATCTACGCAGCTAACGACAACTGGCCTTAATTTGATTATTGCCACAGGCATAAATATCAGTTCGGTTACGGTGACATGCAGCGCGGCAGGGGGCAGCGCTCCGACGGTTTCCAATACTGTCACAACGATAGCCGCAAACAGTAGTAATAACGCGATCGCCCTGTCTATTTCCGGCACTGCGACCACTGTCGCAGTGGCCACCGGCCCCAGCCATGGAACCGCCACCGTTTCGGGCCTTAGTATCCTTTACACACCGACTGCTGGCTTTTCAGGTTCGGACAGCCTCACCTATACCGCATCCAATTCCGGCGGAACGTCAACCGCAGCAACTGCCAATATCACGGTAACAGCGACTGCTGTTTCACTAGCGCCTGCGGCCGGTACACTGGCGCCCGGAACAGTGAACACCGCATATAGCCAAACATTCACTCCTGGGGGAGGAACTGGTTCATATACATTCTCGATCTCTGGCACGCCACCAACCGGGCTCATATTCAATACAGCGAGTGGAGTCTTGTCTGGAAGTCCTACTGCTGCCGGCAGTTACTCCTTTACTGTGACTGCGACAGACTCAGCCGCCGCCGGCGCTTCGAATACTTACAGCATGACCGTGGCAGTTGCCGGTGCAGGGGGGGGCTCCGGTCGCAGTGAACCAGACCGCAACAGTAATGGCTGGTCAGACCATCGTCGTGAATCTAACCAACGGAGCGACCGGCAGCCCATATACCGGCGCCAGCCTGTTGACCACGCCGAACACCTCACAGGGCACAGGATCAATCACCAATACCTACTACTTGACCTTCGTGGCTGCAGCCCAGGCCAGCGGCACCCTTGCACTGCAGTATTCGCTTACCAACGCCACTGGAACTTCCAACACCGCGACAGTGACGGTACAGATAACCAGTCGTTCCGACCCAAGTAAAGACCAGCAAGTAACCGGGCTCGTAAATGCTCAATCTCAAAGCGCAGTACAGTTCGCGAGCGCTCAGATTAGCAACTTCAACAATCGTTTAGAACACCTTCACAAGGAATCCGAGCGCCGACGTGATCTATTTACTGTCGCTGTCAGTCTGCCTCGCAATGTGCGTAATCAAGATGAGCAAGCAAGGGCGCCATCGAACAAGAATGTCAGTGGCTTAGCCACTGGTGAGGATCCATCACAGCCTGGATCGGGAGGTCTACCATGGGTGACCGACCCCAATCTGGCGCTTTGGACAGGCGGATACGTAAACTTTGGAACCACCGACAAAGGTAGCTTGCGGCTCGATCACACCACGGTCGGCATCAGCGCCGGTGCCGACTATCGGCTTACGTCCGATTTCGTGGCTGGCCTGGGACTTGGATTCGGTCGCGATGTCAGCGATATTGCCTCGTCAGGCACCCAAAGCAAGGGCAATGCCGCCAGCGCAGCGCTATATTCTAGCTACCATCCTGGCCAAGTCTTTGTGGATACGCTCCTTGGCTACAGCTACCTGAATTTCGACAGCCATCGGTATATCACCGACACCGGCGGCTCTGCCAATGGGAGTCGCAACGGTCAACAATTCTTCGGTTCTCTCAGCAGCGGCTATGAATTCCAGCTGCAGAACCTGATGTTGTCGCCTTACGGGCGGATGCAGTTTTCATCGACCCTGCTGCGCCATTACACCGAAACGGATGGTGGGAACGACAACCTTGCCTACGCCAACCAGCGCATTAACACGCTGGCTGCCGTAGCAGGCCTGCGCAGCCAATATGGTATTCCTACGTCGTGGGGTGCGCTGCGCTTGACCGGCCGTCTTGAATACACCCATTCCTTGAAAGGAGACAGCGTTGCGCGCATGGGGTATGCGGATGTCAGCGACGACACATATGCTCTGACCGTGCTCGGGCTGGATCAGAATACAGTGTCCGCATCGGCCGGCATCGAATTCTTATTGCGCGATGGCTGGACGCTGGGTCTGACCTATCAAGGCACGACTAGTATCGACAGCAGCACGCGCGAGAATGCACTATTACTACGCGCCGTCTACAGGTACTGATATCAGGGCCAAGAGCATTCTTGGCCCTTTTTCAATTTCCGAATGTGTCGCGCTCTCCCTGCAGACGTGGCAATAATTGGACTTATTCGACGCTGGCACATTCGCGACCAGCTCTCCCTGCGAGAAATATCAAGACGCTTAGGCATCTCGCGCAACACCGTTAGACGTTACATACGCTCTGGAACCGTCGAGCCTGCCTATCCAGACAGGCAATCGTCGATTAGAAAGGAGGACGGCTAGCTTAACCATACAAGCATAGGAACAGTTTACAAATCAAAAAGGTAATACTCCAATAGCAAATTATCACTCCAAAGCGTTTTAGATCTGTAAACGGAAAAACGACTCAGATACTATGTATCTGAGCCGTTTGTTTACAGAATTAGAGCAGGTATCGATTAGAACGGAATATCGTCATCCATATCCGAGAAATTCGGCGCCGGCCGCGATTGCGCCTGCGGCCGCGAGGCGCCGCCGCCGGCGCTGGCATTGCCCGGATTCGGCCGCGATGGCGGCGCGCTGCTGTAGCCGTCGTCCGGTCCCGAAGCGCCGCCGCCCATGCCCTGGCGGCTTCCCAGCATCTGCATGGTGTCGGCGATAATTTCAGTGGTGTATTTTTCGACACCGTCCTTGTCGGTCCATTTGCGCGTTTGCAGGCGGCCTTCGACGTAGACTTGCGAACCCTTCTTCAGATACTGGCCGGCGATCTCGGCCAGCTTGCGGTAAAAGGTGATGCGGTGCCATTCCGTCAATTCCTTCTTTTCGCCGGAATTCTTGTCTTTCCAGCTTTCGGTCGTCGCAACCGCCACATTGGTCACGGCGTCGCCGTTCGGCATATAACGCGTTTCGGGGTCACGGCCCAGATTGCCGACGATGATGACTTTGTTGACCGATGCCATAGTTTCTCCTGATTCAATCCTGATTCAATAAATATGCCGCGCGGCCAGCCCGGCCGGGGACGTTTTCCCATTAGGGGCGATTATACGCGAGCAAAGCCGCCTGATCGCCGATTTCCATTCGAGACAAAGGGGCCAGCCGCACGCCCGCTCCCTGCAGCATGCCCGGAAATTCCGGCGACCGGAAGAAACGGTATTCGACCAGCCTTTGTTCGGCAATCCCATCGTCGCTGCCTACCGCAGCCGCCGGATGGCACATGATGAGCATCCCCGGAGCGGCTGCCTGCAGCCACTCGGCAAAACACGCAGCATAATCCGGCCGGTCGAATCCGTATACGCCGGCAAAGCCGCAATTGCTCGGTATGCCGAGGCCGCGCAGCGCCGTGGCGGTCATCGCGCCACCCAGCAGCTTCAGCATGACCGGCCTGCCGCGCCATGCAGCGCTGGCCGGCACGGTATTGCGCACCCAGATCGGCGCATCGCCATAACGCTTATCCAGGACCTGCAGCAAGACCTGCCGCACGCCGGGCAGTTGATGAACGTGTTGATGTCCGTCGATGAAGGCCGGCGGCTTGCCGTAGCCGGCTTCGAATGCATCCAGTTGACTGTTCAAGCGCTGGTGCAGGAATTTGCCGTCCAGCCTGGTGAACAGACTGCGCAGGATCAGGCTGCGCAGGCGATACGGCGCAACGCCCGCTCCGGAGCCGGGGAAGCCTTCGGTCAGATTGAAGTGCAGGCCAATATCGGCGGCGTCGGCGTCGGCGGCGCCCGCCGCTTCGCGCAGGGCCGGCGCCGATTGCCGCAGCCAGCGCGGCGAATCGCTGAAGCAACTGACCGCGCTCAGGCGCCGCTCGGACAATAGATGCAGAATGCCGTCGTCGATTGCCTGGTTCCGGGCATAGCCGTCGGCGCACAGGGCGATCGGGATCAACGCCTGATCGGCAGGCTTGGAGGCGTTGGTTACTGCGTTGATTTCTGTCACGGTCATCCGATCACAGGTAATTGTTCGGCGCGAAACGCCCAAACACGGCTCGGCAGATGATACAGCCATTGGTTGGCGCGCAATCATAAGTGGGGGGCGCCCCGAAAAAAACATTGAAGTTTTGCAAATACGTCTTAAATAACACTGAGCAAACAAGTACTTATCGCAGCCTGCCGGACCGTCCAGCGGGCCTCCCCACTTATACTTGACAGTCCTGATATAGTGTCAGGTTGTCAGTCCGGAATCCCTGGTCATTTGCCGTTTCAGGCATGCCCGGGCCGCCCGGCGAACCTCTCGCTTGAAAGCATTCATGGAAGAAATTCGCATTCGCGGCGCACGCACGCACAACCTGAAAAACATCAATCTCGATTTACCGCGCAACAAGCTGATCGTGATCACCGGACTGTCCGGCTCGGGCAAGTCGTCGCTGGCGTTCGATACGCTGTATGCGGAAGGCCAGCGGCGCTATGTGGAATCGCTGTCGTCCTACGCCCGTCAGTTCCTGCAATTGATGGAAAAGCCGGATGTCGATCTGATCGAAGGCCTGTCGCCGGCGATTTCGATCGAGCAGAAAGCCACTTCGCACAATCCGCGCTCGACGGTCGGCACGGTTACCGAAATCCACGATTACCTGCGGCTGCTGTATGCCCGCGTGGGCACGCCCTATTGCCCGGACCATCCGGAAAACCCGCTGGCGGCGCAATCGGTGTCGCAGATGGTCGACGCCGTGCTGGCCATGCCGGAAGACACCAAGTTGATGATCCTGGCGCCTGTGGTGGCCAACCGCAAGGGCGAACACGTCGACCTGTTCGAGCAGATGCAGGCGCATGGCTTCGTCCGTTTCCGCATCCAGAGCGGCACCGGCAAGGCCAAGGTGTATGAAGTCGACGACTTGCCGAAACTCAAGAAAACCGAAAAACACACGATCGACGTCGTCATCGACCGCCTCAAAGTCAAGGAGGACCTCAAGCAGCGCCTGGCGGAAAGCTTCGAGACCGCATTGCGGCTGGCCGACGGCCGCGCCGTGGCGCTGGAAATGGACACCGGCGTCGAGCATGTCTATTCCAGCAAGTTCGCCTGCCCGGTTTGCGGCTATTCGCTGCAGGAACTGGAACCACGCCTGTTTTCGTTCAACAACCCGATGGGTGCCTGCCCGGAATGCGACGGCCTCGGCCATATCGAATTCTTCGATCCGAAGCGCATCGTCGCGTTTCCCAACCTGTCGCTGGCCAGCGGCGCGGTCAAGGGCTGGGACCGGCGCAATCAGTTCTATTTCCAGATGCTGAGCAATCTCGGCAGTTTCTACGAATTCGATGTCGACGTGCCGTTCGAGCAATTGGACGACAAGGCGCAGCAGGTGGTGCTGTATGGTTCCGGCCGCCAGACCGTGCCGTTCAGCTATGTCAACGAGCGCGGCCGCACGGTGGTGCGCGAGCATACCTTCGAAGGCGTGGTCAATAATCTGCAGCGCCGCTATCGCGAAACCGATTCGATGGCGGTCAAGGAAGAACTGGCCAAGTTCATCAACGAAAAGGAATGCCCGTCCTGCCACGGCGCCCGGCTGCGCGTCGAAGCGCGCTTCGTCAAGGTCGGCAACGGCGCCCAGGAACGCGCGATTTTCGAAGTCTCGGCGCTGCCGCTGCGGCAGACCCTGCAGTTCTTCGAGGAACTGGCCCTGACCGGCGCCAAGAAAGACATCGCCGATCGCATCGTCAAGGAAATCGTCTCGCGGCTGACCTTCCTGAACAACGTCGGCCTCGATTACCTGTCGCTGGAGCGCAGCGCCGACACCTTGTCCGGCGGCGAAGCGCAGCGCATCCGGCTGGCCTCGCAGATCGGCTCCGGCCTGACCGGCGTGATGTATGTGCTGGACGAACCGTCGATCGGCCTGCACCAGCGCGACAACGACCGCCTGATCGAAACCTTGCGCCACCTGCGCGACATCGGCAACAGCGTGCTGGTGGTCGAGCATGACGAAGACGCCATCCGCACCGCCGACTACGTGGTCGACATGGGCCTGGGCGCCGGCGTGCACGGCGGCGAAATCATCGCTCAGGGCGCGCTCAAGGACATCCTCAAAAACAAGCAATCGCTGACTGCGCAATACCTGAACGGCACGCTGCAGATCGCGGTGCCGGCCAAACGCCACGCGATCGACCTGAACAAGCAGTTGGTCATCACCGGCGCCACCGGCAACAACCTGAAGGACGCCACGTTCACCCTGCCGGTCGGCCTGCTGACTTGCGTGACGGGCGTGTCCGGTTCGGGCAAGTCGACGCTGGTCAACGACACGCTGTACCTGGCCGCGTCGCGCCATCTGTACGGTTCGCAAACCGAACCCGCGCCGCATGAAGCGATCAGCGGACTGGAGCATTTCGACAAGGTCATCTCGGTCGACCAGGCCCCGATCGGACGCACGCCGCGCTCGAATCCGGCCACGTATACCGGCCTGTTCACGCCGATCCGCGATCTGTTCGCCACGGTGCCGACGGCCAAGGAGCGCGGCTATAGCGCCGGACGCTTCTCGTTCAACGTCAAGGGTGGCCGCTGCGAAGCCTGCCAGGGCGACGGCGTGATCAAGGTCGAGATGCATTTCCTGCCGGACGTGTATGTGCCGTGCGACGTCTGCCACGGCAAGCGCTACAACCGCGAAACGCTGGAAGTGCAATACAAGGGCAAGAACATCACGGAAGTGCTGGGCATGACGGTCGAGGAAGCCCATGAATTCTTCAAGCCGGTGCCGCTGATCGCGCGCAAACTGCATACCCTGCTGGATGTCGGCCTCGGCTATATCCGGCTCGGCCAGAGCGCAACCACCCTGTCGGGCGGTGAAGCGCAGCGGGTCAAGCTGTCGCTGGAATTGTCCAAGCGCGATACCGGACGCACGCTGTATATCCTGGACGAGCCGACCACCGGCCTGCATTTCCACGATATCGATCTGCTGCTGAAGGTAATCCACCGCCTGCGCGACCAGGGCAATACCGTGGTCATCATCGAACACAACCTGGACGTGATCAAGACCGCCGACTGGCTGATCGACCTGGGTCCCGAAGGCGGCGCCGGCGGCGGGCTGATCATCGCGACAGGTACCCCGGAGCAGGTGGCGAAAAACCCGGACAGCGTGACCGGCAAATACCTGGCGCCGCTGTTGAAGCAGAAGAAACCGGCGGCGGCGAAAGCCGCCAAATAGGCGCGGCGTCGCAACGATGCAGCGATAGAACCAATACCGGAAATACGAATCGATATTGCCATGAGAAATTTGCTAACGTCCGAACCGATCGCCCGCTTTCACGAGCAAGGCTTCCTGGTGATTCGCAAGATGGTGGACCCGCAGCAATGCGCCCATCTGAAAAGCGTGGCGCTGGAGCAATTGCAGCGCGCCGAACCGCCGTTGGAATATGAAGCCGAGGTCGGTTATCCGGGCGCGCCGGCGTCCCTGGAAAGCGAGGGCGGCCGCACCGTGCGCCGCCTGCGCGGCGCCTTCGACCGCGACGACTGCTTCCGCGACTGGGCCACGGCACCGCACCTGGTGGACATGCTGCACCAGCTCATGGGCGAACCGATCTGCATCACGCTGGCGCATCACAACTGCATCATGACCAAGCATCCGCAATTCGGCACCGCTACCGGCTGGCATCGCGATATCCGCTACTGGTCGTTCGAAAAGCCCGACCTGATTTCGGTCTGGCTGGCGTTGGGACCTGAAGATCCCGACAACGGCGGGCTGTTGTTCATTCCCGGCTCGCACCGCCTGCAGATGAAGCCGGAACAGATGGATGAACTGGATTTCCTGCGCCCCGACCATCCCGAAAACCAGGCCCTGTTCGCGCAAGGACGGCCGCTGCTGCTCAACCCCGGCGATGTGGCGCTGTTTCACAGCGGCCTGTTTCACTCCGGCGGACGCAATAACACCAATCAGTTGAAGACATCGGTGGTGTTCGCCTATCACGGCGCGAGCAATGCCCCGGTCGCCGGCACCAAGTCGGCGGCGGCGCCGGATTTCCAGCTTGATTTGAGCGATTGAGCGATTGAAGGATTTATCGCCCGCGCCTTTGCTTTGCTTTGAATAGCGTCTAGTCGTGCAGCAAGCGCTGTTCGGCCCGTGCATTGCCTTCGGCCGAACCGCGCAGCACCACGATATCGCCGGCCTGCAGCACGGTCGAGCCGCTCAATTCCAGCCGTTCCTTCCCACGCCGCACGATGGTGACTTCCACATCCAGTTGATCCAGCGCCAGCGCAGCCAGCGACTTGCCGTTGGCCTGCGCATTCTCGCTCAGCGTGACCCGGCTCAAACGCACTTGCAGATGCTCATCGGCTTCGGAGTAATCGGCCGCGCCATGGAAAAAGCCGCGCAGCGATGCATAGCGTTCGCCGCGCGCCATCTGCACCCGGTGCACCACCCGCCGCAACGGCACGCCCAGGGTCAACAGCGCATGCGAAGCCAGCATCAGGCTTCCTTCCAGCACCTCCGGCACCACCTCGGCGGCGCCCGCGGCGCGCAATTTGTCGAGATCGGTATCGTCGACGCTGCGCACGATCACCGGCAGGCCGGGCGCCAATTCATGCACGTGGTGCAATACCTTCAGCGCCGACGGCGTACTGGCGTAGGTCACCACCAGCGCCGAGGCGCGATGGATGCCGACCGCCACCAGCGATTCGCGCCGCGACGCATCGCCGTAGGAAACATTGGCGCCCGAAGCCTGCGTGTCCTGCACCAGTTCGGGATCGAGTTCCAGCGCGTGATAGGGGATATTCTCTTCCTCCAGCAGCTTGGCCAGGCGCTGGCCGCTGCGGCCGAAGCCGGCAATGATCACGTGCTGCCTGGCCGCCATGGTGCGCGTGGCCATCTGCGTCAAGGCCAGCGATTGCAGCATCCATTCGTTGGACGACAGCTTCATGACGATCGCATCCGATTTGGCCAGGATCAGCGGCGCGGTCAGCATCGACAGCACCATCGACGCCAGGATCACCTGGATCAGCAAGGGATCCACCAATTGCAAACCGCCGGCCTGGTTCAGGAGCACGAAGCCGAATTCGCCGGCCTGCGCCAGGCCGAGGCCGGTGCGCAGCGCGACGCTGGTGGGCGCGCCGAACAGCTTGGCGAGAGCCGTGATCAGGCCGAACTTCAGCAATACCGGGCCGCTGAGCAGCAGCAGGACCAGCGCCCAATGCTCGATCACCATCTGGAAGTTGAGCAGCATCCCGATCGTGATGAAAAACAGCCCCAGCAGCACGTCGCGGAAGGATTTGATGTCTTCCTCGACCTGATGCTTGAATTCGGTTTCCGAGATCAGCATGCCGGCCACGAAAGCGCCCAGCGCCAGCGACAGCCCGGCGCGTTCGGTGATCCAGGCCGCGCCCAGGGTGATCAGCAGCAGGTTCAGCATGAACAGTTCCTGCGAGCGGCGCTTGACCACGATCAGGAACCAGCCGCGCATCAGCTTGTTGCCGAAAAACAGCAGCAGCGCCAGCACGATCACCGCCTTGGCGCCGGCCCAGCCCAGCGTCTTGAGCAGATCGCCGCCCGGGCTGGCCAGCGCCGGCACCACGATCAGCAACGGCACCAGCGCCAGATCCTGGAACAGCAGCACGCCGATGATGCGCTGCCCGTGCGGCGATTCCAGCTCCACCCGCTCGGTCAGTATCTTGGAGACGATGGCCGTCGACGACATCGCCAGCGCGCCGCCCAGCGCAAACGCGGCCTGCCAGCTCATCTGCACGAATTGCGGCAGCAGATAGGCGGTGCCCCAGCCGAACGCCATTGTCGCCACGATGGTCAGGATGACCTGCGCGAAGCCCAGCCCGAACACGATGCGGCGCATCGACAGCAGCTTGGGCAGCGAAAACTCCAGGCCGATGGAAAACATCAGGAACACCACGCCATACTCGGCCAGCGCATGCGTGGCATCGCTGTCGCCGACCACTCCCAGCGCATGGGGGCCGATTGCGATACCGACTGTCAGGTATCCCAGCATCGGCGGCAGGTTCAGCATCCGAAACGCCACCACCCCCAACACCGCGGTGGCCAGCAAAAACAGCGTCAGTTCAAGTCCCGAAAACATAGGCAATGTCGCAATGCATCAAATCAAGCGTTAATAAAGATCGAATTCATGGGACCAATCACGATTGGCCGGCTGGCAGGTTTTTTGCTTTGGTATGGTTTATACTGCACGAATGAGTGTAACCGATGACAAAATCCTGCCGAAATCTTTTTCCGCCGAAAATATTCGCCGCGCGCTCAATGTCGCGCGCGAAACCCTGCAAATCGAAGCCGACGCCGTTCTGGCGCTGAAACAGCGTATTTCCGACGACCTCGGCCAGCCCTTCGCCAAGGCGCTGGCGCTGCTGCTGAACGGGCGCGGCCGCGCGGTGGTGTCCGGCATCGGCAAATCCGGGCATATCGCACGCAAGATCGCGGCCACCCTGGCCTCCACCGGCACCCCCTCCCTGTTTATCCACCCGGCCGAAGCCGCCCACGGCGACCTCGGCATGGTCGGCGGCGACGATATCTTCATCGCCATCTCGAATTCCGGCGAAACCGCCGAGCTGATGGCAATCCTGCCCATCATCAAGCGCATGGGCGCGCCCCTGATCACGATGACCGGCGACGACGAGTCCAGCCTGGCGCAATTGGCCGACGTGCATCTGAACGTCGGCGTGGCCAAGGAAGCCTGCACATTGAACCTGGCGCCGACCGCCAGCACCACCGCCGCGCTGGCCATGGGCGACGCGCTGGCCGTGGCGCTGCTGGATGCGCGCGGCTTCCGCGAAGAGGATTTCGCCCGCTCGCATCCGGGCGGCGCGCTGGGCCGGCGCCTGCTGACCCACGTGCGCGATGTGATGCGCAGCGGCAAGGCCATTCCTTCGGTCGGGCCGCAAGTCGCGCTGACCGATGCGCTGCTCGAAATTTCCGACAAGGGCATGGGCATGACCGCCGTGGTGGATGAGCGCTTCAAGCCGGTCGGCATCTTTACCGACGGCGATTTGCGACGCCTGCTGAGCGAAGGCCGCAATTTCTCGACCAGCCTGGTCGCCGACGTGATGCACGCCAATCCGCGCACGGTCGGTCCCGACCAGCTGGCCGTGGACGCGGTGCAGGTCATGGAACAATTCCGCATCAACCAGATGCTGGTCACCGATGCCGACGGCGTGCTGGTCGGCGCGTTGCATATTCACGACCTGACCCGCGCCAAGGTGATCTGATGCAAGACCCCGCCATCCCATCCGCGGCGGTGCTGGAACGCGCCGCGCAAGTCAAGCTGATGATCTTCGACGTCGACGGCGTCATGACCGACGGCGGGCTGTATTACGGCGCCGAGGGCGAGATCGTCAAGCGCTTCAATGCGCTCGACGGCCACGGCGTCAAGCTGTTGCAGCAATCCGGCGTGGCCACCGCGCTGATCACGGCGCGCCAGTCCGACATCCTGGTGCAGCGCGCCGCGGCGCTCGGCATCACCCATGTGCACCAGAGCGCGCACGACAAGCGCGCGATATTCGAACAACTGGCGTCCGGCCTCGGCATCGGTGCCGAGGAGTGCGGTTTCATCGGCGACGACGTGATCGATCTGCCGATCCTGATCCGGGTCGGCCTGGCCGCCAGCGTTGCCAACGGCCATCCGGAAGTGCGCCGCCGCGCGCATTACGTGACCCGCAACAACGGCGGCCACGGCGCGGTGCGCGAACTATGCGACCTGATCCTGCAGGCGCAGGGCAACTACGAGGCGGCGCTGGCGCCGTACCTGGCGTGAGCGACAAGAACACCGGCGCCGGCGCGCAGGCGCGCTCGATGCGGATCCAGATCGCGTTGCTGCTGGCTGCCATGATCGTGCTGGCGCTGGGCAGCTTCTGGGTGTTGCAGGCCATGCGCGCCGGCACCGGCAGCGAATCGCAGGAAATAACCAGCGGCAAGGCCGATTACTACGTCGACAATTTCGTCTACGTCAAAATGGCGCTGGACGGGTCGCCCCGCTATTCGATCAGCGGCAAGCGCATGGAGCATTATCCGATCAACGATTCCTTCAAGGCGCAGGCGCCATTCATCCGCAGCCTGGACAAGTCCCGGCCGCCGATGCTGCTGCGCTCGGACCGCGCCCTGATCGAAGACAACAACAGCAAGATTCACATGTACGGCAATGCCTATGCCGAGCGCGACCCGACCGGAAAATCAGCCAAGCTGACCGTGAATTCGGAATATCTGCTGTTGCTTCCCGACGACGACAAGGTCACCAGCGACCAGCCGGTCAAGATCATGCTGGGCGAGTCCGTGCTGAACGGCGTGGGCATGGTGGCCAGCAATGCCGAACTGAAACTTGAACTGCAGAATCGCGTACACGGGATTTATTATGCAAAGCCGCGCTGAAGGCCAATGGGGGCGCACAAGCCCGCAAGCCGCGCCTCTCCACCTTTCCTTGCGTAGGAACATCATGAAACGATTGTCTTTTTATCCCCTGTGCGCGCTGCTGGCCGGGTCGCTTGCCGGATTGCTGGCCTTCACGCCGGCCGCCTACGCCGAAAAGGCGGATTCGGAAAAGCCGAGCGTGGTCGACTCGAATCACATGACCTACGACGACGTGCGCCAGGTCAATACCTTTACCGGCGATGTCGTGATGACGCGCGGCACACTGATCATGAAAGCCGAAAAGGTGGTCGTGACCACCGATCCCGACGGCTATCAGTTCGCTACCCTGTACGCCGGCCCCGGCAAGCTGGCGACTTTCCGCCAGAAGCGCGACGGCGGGCCTGACCTGTGGATCGAAGGCGAGGCCGACCGCATCGAATACGACGGCAAGACCGAAATCGCGAAACTGTTCGTGCACGCCAAGATGCAGCGCCTGACCGGCGTCAAGGTCACCGACGAAGTGCGCGGCGAATTCATTTCGTACGACAGCCGCGCCGAATATTACTCGGTCAACAATACCGCCAGCGGCAGCAGCAAGACCGGCGGCGGCCGCATCACGGCGGTGATCCAGCCGCGCGTGCCGGTGCCGGCCGCCGCCGGCGCAACGAGCGCGCCGCCGAATACCCGCGCCACCACCGTGCTGCCGGCCTCGCCCGAAGCGCCGCCCGCGGCCGCCCCGTCGAAGGAAGAATGATGACCGTCAGCTCGCTCATCGTTCGCGGCCTGAAAAAGAGCTATGGCGCGCGCCAGGTGGTGCAGGACGTCTCGCTCGAAATCGAAAGCGGCGAAGTGGTCGGCCTGCTGGGCCCGAACGGCGCCGGCAAGACGACTTCGTTCTACATGATCGTCGGCCTGGTGCCGATGGACGGCGGCGACATCCAGCTGGACGGCGCGATGATTTCTCGCTTGCCGATCCATCGCCGCGCGCTGCTGGGCCTGTCCTATCTGCCCCAGGAAGCATCGGTGTTCCGCAAACTGACGGTGGAAGACAATATCCGCGCCGTGCTGGAATTGCAGACCGCCGACGGCAAGCCGCTGGCCAAGGAAATCATCGAGCAGCGGCTGGACAGCCTGCTGCACGAATTGCAGATCGAAAAACTGCGCGACAGCCAGGCCTTGTCGCTGTCCGGCGGCGAACGGCGCCGCGTCGAAATCGCGCGCGCGCTGGCCACCAGCCCGCGCTTCGTGCTGCTGGACGAGCCGTTTGCCGGGATCGACCCGATCGCCGTGATCGAAATCCAGCGCATCGTGCGCTTCCTCAAGGAACGCGGCATCGGCGTGCTGATCACCGACCACAATGTGCGCGAAACGCTGGGCATCTGCGACCGCGCCTACATCATCAACCAGGGTACCGTCCTGGCCAGCGGCAGCCCCGATGAAATCATCGCGAATGAATCAGTGCGCCGGGTTTATCTCGGCGAACACTTCCGCATGTAATGTCTGAAAATGACTCAGGTCATCGATGAAACAGTCTCTCCAACTCCGCACGTCGCAGCATCTTGCGCTGACGCCTCAATTGCAACAGTCGATCCGACTGCTGCAATTGTCGACGCTCGAACTGCATCAGGAACTGGAGCAGATGCTGACCGAAAACCCGCTGCTGGAACGGCTTGACGACGCGCTCGACCATGCGCAGCGGCTGATGGCCGACGGCGGGCTGATCAGCGCGCCCCAGACTGAAATCGGCGCGGCCGGCGCAACGCCGGAACCAGTGCAACAGGACGCCGCAACCGGCGCCACGGAACAAAGTACGGGATCCGAAAACGGCGACGGCCAGGATGCCGGCGAGACGCCGTCCGGCGACGACGGCGACTGGAACAGCAGCGACATTGGCCACGTCTCGAAAAGCAGCGACGACGAAAACAGCCGGCCGCAACTGGAAGCCAACGACATCACGCTGCGCGAATACGCGCTCGAACAGACCCGGCTGTCGGTGCGCGAACCGCGCGACCGCGCGCTACTGGAACTGATCATCGACGCGCTCGACGAACGCGGCTATCTGGAAGAGCCGCTGGAAGACATCCACGCCCGTCTGCCGCCGGAACTGGAAATCGAATTGCAGGAATTGCAGATCGCATTGAACATGCTGCAGACCTTCGATCCGCCCGGCGTGGGCGCGCGCACCGCCACCGAATGCCTGGCGATCCAGATCGCGCGCATGCCGAATGTGCCGTTTGTGACGCGGCGCATGGCGCTGGCCATTGTCAATACCTACCTGCCGCAATTCGCGCAGCGCGATTTCAACAAGATCAAGAAAGCCCTGAATTGCGACGACGAGGATTTGCGCGAAGCGCAGGCAGTGATACGCGCCTGCAATCCGCATCCCGGCGCGGCGTTTTCCGGCGGCGCTCCCGATTATGTGGCGCCGGATGTGGTGGTCAAGTTCAGCAAGGGCGACTGGCGCGTTACGCTCAATCGCGAAGTCATGCCACGCCTGCGTATCAATGCGTTGTATGCGAATGCTCTGAAACAGCAAAAGGGCGATTCCTCACTGGGTTCGCAACTGCAGGATGCGAAATGGCTGATCAAGAATATGCGGCAGCGCTTCGATACCATCCTGCGCGTCTCGCAAGCAATTGTTGAACGCCAGCGAAATTTCTTTTCGCATGGGGCAGTCGCGATGCGACCGCTTGTATTGCGCGAAATTGCTGATACACTGGGTTTACACGAGAGCACCATTTCGCGTGTTACAACTCAAAAATACATGCTTACCCCGCATGGCGTATTTGAGTTAAAGTATTTCTTCGGCAGTCACGTCACGACCGATGCCGGCGGCGAAGCTTCATCGACGGCAATCAGGGCGCTAATCAAACAATTGATAGGAGCTGAAGATCCGAAAAATCCCTTCTCAGACAGCAAGATCGCAGACATGCTCGCGGAACAAGGCATGGTCGTCGCCAGACGCACCGTCGCCAAGTATCGCGAAGTCCTGAAAATCCCGTCTGTTACCTTGCGTAAATCCTTGTAGAAATCCTTATAGGCATCTCTTATAAGTAAATCGTATAAATCGTTTTATTTTTATCAGCATTCAGCAATACCCGGGACCGTACGATCCGGCAGATGCACCATCCGTAACGTTGCCGTGTCCACACCGATATCCGGACATTTGTGAACCGCCGGCAATTTCACTAAAGGAGCGCTGTATGAACCTGACAATTAGTGGCCATCACCTCGAATTAACCCCCGCCATCCGTGACTATGTCGAAAGCAAGCTCTCGCGCATCAAGCGCCATTTCGACGACGTTCTCGACATCACAGTGATACTGAGCGTGGACAAGCTGACTGAAAAAGAAAAACGACAAAAAGCGGAAATCAATCTGCACGTGAAGGGAAAGGATATGCATGCCGAAGGCATCGCCCAGGATATGTACGCCGCGATCGATTGCCTGATGGACAAGCTGGATCGCCAGGTCATGAAATACAAGAACAAGGTGCAAGAGCACCATTCCGAGGTCAAGCGCATGGCTGACGAGCCTGCCGCAGCGCCGCTGATGGGTTAGAAAAACCAGCAGGCGCGGCATCGGTTGTGCAGTAGGACAAAACGCTCCGCAAGGGGCGTTTTTCATTTGCGTCCAAAATGCCGCTGACAGGCCGGTTGACCCTGGTCAATTAATAATGAGCCAATCCGACACGCTTGCGGGGTTTTTCATATAATGAACGTATTCTGTTAATTATTTTGAGGTTTGGCCATGAGCGAAGTACAAGAGTGGATCAAGGAAACCGTGACGAGCAATCCGATCGTCCTGTTCATGAAGGGCACTGCGCAATTTCCGCAATGCGGCTTTTCGGGACGCGCGATCCAGTTGCTGAAAATCAACGGCGTCGACAATATCGTCACCGTCAACGTGCTGGAAAACCCGGAAGTGCGCCAAGGCGTCAAGGAATATGCAAACTGGCCGACTGTGCCTCAGCTGTATGTGAAGGGTGAATTCATCGGCGGCACCGACATCATGAACGAAATGCACGAATCGGGCGAACTGAAGTCGCTGCTGCAAGCCGCCTGAAAAGCCCGTCCTGCCCGCACGCTCCCGGGCGTCGCCGGGATCCTTAATGCCTAGCCGCGCCCCACGAACGGCATCTTGGTGGCCATCACGGTCATGAACTGCACGTTCGCATCCAGCGGCAGGCTATCCATGTAAAGCACCGCATTGGCCACATGATCGACCGACATGGTCGGTTCGATCCGCACCGAGCCATCGGCCTGCGGTACGCCCTTTTTCATTTTTTCGGTCATGTCGGTGGAGGCGTTGCCGATATCGATCTGCCCGCAGGCGATGTCGTACTGGCGGCCGTCCAGCGAACTGCTCTTGGTCAGTCCCGTGATGGCGTGCTTGGTGGCGGTATAGGCGACCGAATTGGGCCGCGGCGCATGGGCCGAAATCGATCCGTTGTTGATGATCCTCCCGCCGCGCGGCTGCTGCGCCTTCATCAGCTTGAAGGCCTGCTGCGTGCACAGGAAAGCGCCGGTCAGGTTGACCGACACCGACGCCTGCCATTGCGCGAAGTCGAGCTCCTCCAGCGGCGTCCCCGGCGTGAATACGCCTGCGTTGTTGAACAACAGGTCCAGCCGGCCGAAACGCGCCTGCGCCTGCTCGAACAGTTGCCTTGCCGATGCCGGGTCGCTGACGTCCGCCGAGATCGCCAAGGCGCGTTCGGCGACGCTCTTGTCTTCCGCGGCAGCCAGCGCCACGCTTTCCTGCAACGGCGCCATGCGCCGCCCCGCCAGCGCCACGCTATAGCCGGCGCGCAGCAAGCCTATCGCCACCGCACGCCCGATTCCCGATCCCGCCCCCGTCACCAGCGCAATTTTCCTGTCCTGCATGCCGCTTCTCCTCTTCTTCGATCCGCCATTTTAAGGCCGCCGCCGGGTCAAATGGCGTCTTGCCGCTCCCATCGAAACAAACTAGACTATATCGAACGCTATATCTGTTATTCACAATAACAATGTCGTATCAATATCGATCGGCATGACCAAATCAGATTGGAGTCTCCCATGCGCATCCTGCTTGCCGAAGACGATAGCGTACTTGCCGACGGTTTGACGCGTTCCCTGCGTCATTCCGGCTATGCCACCGACTGCGTGAAGAACGGCGTCGAAGCCGATTCGGCGCTGTCGACGCAGGATTTCGATCTGCTGATCCTGGACCTGGGACTGCCGAAGATGTCCGGACAGGAAGTGCTGCGCCGGCTGCGTGCGCGCAATTCGCGGCTGCCGGTGCTGATCCTGACCGCCGCCGATTCGGTCGAGCAACGGGTGCAGGGCCTCGACCTGGGCGCCGACGACTACATGGCCAAGCCGTTCGCGCTGTCCGAACTGGAAGCGCGCGTGCGGGCGCTGACGCGGCGCGGCGCGGGCGGCGGTCCCACCGTGGTCAAGCATGGCCCCCTCAGCTACGACCAGGTCGGCCGCATCGCCTATATCAACGACCAGATGCTGGATCTGTCGGCGCGCGAGCTGGGCCTGCTGGAAATACTGTTGCTGCGCACCGGGCGCCTGGTATCGAAAGAACAATTGGTCGACCATCTTTGCGAATGGGGCGAAGAGGTCAGCAATAATGCGATCGAGGTATATGTGCATCGGCTGCGCAAGAAAATCGAAGTCGGGGGCGTGCGCATCGCCACCGTGCGCGGCCTAGGCTACTGCCTTGAAAAATTGCCCGATGCCGCGCAGCCGGTCCCGCCGCCCTCCTCCGCTGCCGGCGCCAGCCCATTGGTCGGCGCTTAAATCCCGTCGCACCGGAGCAGCATCATGATGCGCGACATCGATTCGCCGGCCGCGCCCGGCAACGAACGCGCACAGCACTCGCTGTTCGGCGAAATCCTGGACTGGATGCTGGCGCCGCTGCTGCTGCTGTGGCCGATGAGCATTGCCATCACTTACCTGATCGCGCAATCGATCGCCAATCAGCCCTTCGACCGCGCGCTGGAAGACAACGTCACCGTCCTGGCACAGCAGGTCACGGAAAACAACGGCAAGATCGGCACCAACATGGTGTCGTCGGCACGCGATCTGCTGCGCGCCGATGAAATCGACACCATCTATTTCCAGATCAGCGACATCAACGGCGCCTACGTGGACGGCGACCGCGACATCCCGCAGCCGCCGGCCATGGACGAGAAATTGCCGGCCGGCGCGGTCCAGTTCTATAACACCGTACTGCATGGCGCCGATATCCGCGTGGCCTACGCCAAGGTCGACCTGCGCAGCCGCGCGCAACGCAATCACGACCGCCGTATCGGCCGCGGCAACGACGCGCAGCCGGAGCGGCTGGCGCTGGTGCAGGTCGGCGAAACGCTGGACAAGCGCGCACAACTGGCCAACGACATCATCAAGGGCGTGATCCTGCCGCAATTCATCATCCTGCCGATTGCGCTGGCCCTGATCTGGTTTGCGCTGGCGCGCGGGCTGTCGCCGTTGAGCGAATTGCAGCGCCGGGTGCGCATGCGCCGGCCCGACGACCTGAGTCCGATCGAAACCCGGCAGGTGCCGGAAGAAATCTCGCCGCTGGTGCGTTCGCTCAATGAGATGCTGGCGCGCCTGGCGCAAACGATCGACGTGCAGAAACGCTTCATCGCCGACGCCGCGCACCAGATGAAGACGCCGCTGGCCGGCATGCGCATGCAGGCCGAACTGGCGCTGCGGCAGACCGATCGCAACGACATCCACCGCTCGCTGGAGCAGGTCGCCAAAAGCTCGGAGGCCGCCACCCGCCTGGTGAATCAATTGCTGTCCCTGGCGCGCGCCGAAAACGTGCAGACCCAAAGCGGCACGCCGGCCAATGTCGATCTGTCCGTGCTGGCGCGTAGCG
Organism: Herbaspirillum sp.; assembly: GCA_036499085.1. Lineage (GTDB taxonomy): Bacteria > Pseudomonadota > Gammaproteobacteria > Burkholderiales > Burkholderiaceae_D > Herbaspirillum. Next base: position 27,141 of record DASYEK010000018.1, read on the forward strand.
TGATGCACGACCTGGTGCCGCTGTCGTTCTCGCGCCAGATCGATCTCGGTTTCGAACAGTCGCCGCAAATGGTGACAATCCCGGGCGATCCGGTCATGCTGCGCGAACTGCTGGTCAATCTGCTCGACAATGCCCTGCGCTACACGCCGCGCAAAGGCAGCATCACGGTCCGCACCCGACTCGACGAGATCAGGGGCATCGCCATGCTCGAAGTCGAAGACACCGGCCCCGGCATCCCGCCCGCCGAGCGGCGCCTGGTGTTCGACCGCTTCTATCGGGTGCTCGGCACGCACTCACCCGGCAGCGGCCTGGGATTATCGATCGTGCGCGAAATCGCACAGCAGCATAACGCCACGGTAGAGATATCGAACAATCCGCGCAGCCAGCCGGAATTTCCCGGCAGCCTGTTTCGCGTAAGCTTCAAACTGCCGCAAGGCACATGACCGGCATGATCGGAACCCGCCCATGACATTCCCTCCCCCAGCCCCGGAACCCGCTGCCGCAACGCCGGCGCATACGGCACAGGCGGAACAGGCCCTGTACTGGCGCAGCAAGCGCCGCCTGACCCTGTGCCTGCTGGCGGTCTGGCTGTTCAGCACTTTCCTTGTGATTTATTTCGCGCGCGACCTGAACGACCTGAAGTTGTTCGGCTGGCCGCTTTCGTATTACATGGCGGCGCAGGGCCTGGCGCTGGTCTACCTGGCGTTGATCGTCATCTACAACCGCCGCATCTCGCGGATGGAAACCCAAATGAAAAACAATATGCAAACGGAGTCGCGGCATGCAGGATAAGGCATTCTTCCTGCGCCTGACGCGCTACTACAGTTGGTATACCGCCGGCTTCATCGCCTTCCTGTTCGTGCTGGCGATGCTGGAATACCAGGGCATGCCGCGCGCCTGGATCGGCTATCTGTTCATGTTCAGCACGATTGCCTTGTACGCCGCCATCGGCCTGCTCAGTCGCACCGCCGACGTGCCGGAATATTATGTCGCCGGCCGGCGCGTGCCGGCGCTGTTCAACGGCATGGCCACCGCGGCCGACTGGATTTCCGCCGCCACCTTCATCAGCCTGGCCGGCGGCCTGTACCTGATGGGCTTCGACGGACTGGCCTACATCATGGGCTGGCTCGGCGGCTATTGCCTGGTGGCCTTCCTGATCGCGCCTTATCTGCGCAAGTTCGGCCAGTACACCATCGCCGATTTCCTGGCGGCACGCTATGACGCCGGCGCGAAAAACGGCAGAGGCGGCCGCGGCAACCACATCATCCGCATCCTGACCGTGGTCGCCACCATCATCATTTCGTTCACCTATGTCGTGGCGCAGATCTACGGCGTGGGGCTGATCACATCGCGCTTTACCGGCATCGATTTTTCGATCGGCATTTTCCTCGGGCTGGCCAGCATCCTGGTGTGTTCGTTCCTGGGCGGCATGCGCGCCATCACCTGGACCCAGGTGGCGCAATACATCATCATTTTGTTTGCCTATCTGATTCCGGTGATCTGGCTGTCGGCCAAGCACACCAGTGTACCGGTTCCGCAAGTGGCCTACGGGGCGGTGATTCCGAAGCTGACCGCGCTGGAAAAAAAACTCAACGCCGACCCGCGCGAACAGGAAGTGCGCGCGCTGTTCAAGGCGCGCGCCGAAAAGCTCTCGTCGCAATTGAGCGCCTTGCCCGCCTCTTGGGAAGACGGCCGCCTGGAAGCGCAACAGCATGCGCAGGACCTGAAACGCGACAGCAGCGCGTCGCTGATGGAGATCAAGTCCGCCGTGCGCGCCGTCACCGCCTATCCCAAGACGGTGGAGGAAGCCGGGCAGAAATGGCGCGAGGCGCGCGACACGGCGCTGGCGCGCTCGGCGCCGCCGGTATCGCAGACAGAGCCTTTCCCCGGCGACAGGCAAGCCTCCGACATCAAGCGCAACAACTTCATGGCATTGGTGTTCTGCCTGATGATCGGCACTGCATCGCTGCCGCATATCCTGACCCGCTACTACACCACCTCCTCGGTCGACCAGACCCGCAAGTCGGTGTTCTGGACCCTGTTCTTCATCATGCTGATCTATATCGCGGTACCGGCTCTGGCGGTGATGATCAAGTACGAAATCTATACCTCGCTGGTCGGCACCGACTATTCGAAGCTGCCGAATTGGGTATCCTACTGGGGCAGCATCGACAAGGTCAATCCGCTGGTCAGCATCATCGACCTGAACGGCGACCATACGGTGCAGTTGTCCGAAATTTCCATCGACGGCGACATCCTGGTGCTGGCGGCGCCGGAGATCTCGGGCCTGCCCTATTTCATTTCGGGACTGGTCGCGGCCGGCGGCCTGGCGGCGGCGCTGTCGACCGCGGACGGCCTGCTGCTGACCATTTCGAATGCGCTGTCGCACGATATTTATTACAAGGTGGTGGATCCGAACGCCTCGACGCAAAAGCGCGTGACGATTTCTAAACTGCTGTTATTGGTCGTGGCCTTGCTGGCCGCGTATGCCGCCTCGCTCAAGCCGGGCGATATCCTGTCGATGGTCGGCGCCGCGTTTTCGCTGGCCGCCTCGACGTTGTTCCCGGTACTGGTATTGGGCATTTTCTGGAAGCGCGCCAATCAGCCCGGCGCAATCGCCGGCATCGTCAGCGGCTTTTTGGTCTGCGTTTATTATTTGCTGGTGACCCATCCTGTTTTCGGCGGCAGCGCGGCCAACCAATGGTTTCATATCGCCTCGATCTCGGCCGGCGTGTTCGGCGTGCCGGTCGGAATCCTGGCCACCGTGATCGTCAGCCTGGCGACGCCGCCGCCGGATGCCAGGACAGCGGCATGGATCGATGAGATGCGCGGCGCCTGAGACGCGGGCGCCATATGGCGAACGGCAGGGCCGGCGGCTCGGCCGCCAGCAAACGGGATGCAATCCGCGCCGTTGTTACTCGTCCGTTGTTACGCGTCCGTTGTTACGCGTCTATTCGCTGCCAATATGTTTCCAAAAAGGAACTCCAACCATCCTGGCAAGTCCGAAAGCGTATAAAAAGAGAGAAACCTGCCGGGGGCGGCAAGGCTGTTTTTCGTTTTTATTCATCGAAACGGCGTCTGCGCGATCCGGTAAAATTGGATTTTTACCTTATTAATCAACATCATGACTTACTGCGTGGCGCTCCGCCTCAACGATGGTCTGGTTTTTCTGTCCGACTCGCGCACCAACGCGGGCGTGGATCAGATCGGCACTTATCGCAAGATGAATGTCTATGAAATCCCGGGCGAACGGGTGATGGTGCTGATGACGGCCGGTAATTTATCGATTTCGCAGTCGATCCGCCAGATCGTGGCCGACCGCAGCAATGCCGAGGGACACAATCTGTGGACCGCGAAGACCATGTATGAGGCAGCCCAGATCCTGGGCGATGCGATCCGACAGGCGCATGAACGCGACGCGGATGAGTTGCACAAGTTCGGCATCGATTTCAATGTCAGCATCATTTTCGGCGGCCAGATCAAGGGCGAGCAATGCCGCCTGTTCCAGATGTACGCGGCCGGCAACTTCATCGAATCGCACGACGAAAACCTGTATTTCCAGATCGGCGAGGCGAAATACGGCAAGCCTATACTGGACCGCGTGGTGCGGCCCGGCACCACCCTCGACGAAGGCGCCAAGGCGACCTTGATCTCCATGGATTCGACGCTGCGCTCGAATATCTCGGTCGGCCTGCCGCTGGATCTGCTGTTGTATGAAAAGGATCAACTGGCGGTCAACCATTTCGTGACCATCGATGAACGCAATCAATATTTCCAGATGATCCGCAACACCTGGGGCGATCAATTGAAACGCGTGTTCGAAACCACGGCCGATCCGGTCTGGAATGCGGCGCCGGAGACCAAGGACAACGTCCTGTCGGGCCTCAATCATGGCAATACGCCTGTGAGGGTGACGCCGCCCAAGGGACTGGCGCGCGACGCGCAACCCTTGACGCCGATGCAAACGCTGGCGCAGCAGAAGCAGAATTCGGGTCAATATTAAATAGCGAAGATTCAATGCAAACGGCCCCGGATCGCGATGATCCGGGGCCGATTTATTTGTTGCCGCGCAAGCTGTTCGAATAAGACTACAGCACGATGGTCTGCGCCTCGCCTTCCGCGCGGGCGCGAATTTCGCCGATGCGGGTCACCGTCTCGCCGGCGGCCTTCAATTGCGCCAATGCCGCCTCCGCGTTTTCAGGCGCCACAATCACCGTCATGCCGATGCCACAGTTGAAGACGCGGTGCATTTCCGCGTCCGCCACGCCGCCATGCTCCTGCAGCCAGGTAAACAGCGGCGGCATGCTCCAGGCATCGCGATGCAATACGGCGATCAAGTTCGGTTGCAGCACGCGCGGCACGTTTTCCAGCAGGCCGCCGCCGGTGATGTGCACCATGCCCTTGACCTCCATGCTTTCCATCAGCGCCAGCAGCGGCTTGACATAGATGCGGGTCGGCTGCATCAGCACATCGGCCAGCTTGCGGCCATGGAAATCGGCATTCAGGTCCGGCTTGGCGACTTCGAGGATCTTGCGCACCAGCGAATAACCGTTCGAATGCGCGCCCGATGAAGCCAGTCCCAGTACCACGTCGCCCGGCCGGATCTTGCTGCCGTCGATGATTTTCGATTTTTCCACCGCGCCGACCGCGAAACCGGCCAGATCGTACTCGCCGTCCGGATACATGCTCGGCATTTCCGCCGTTTCGCCGCCGATCAGCGCGCAACCGGACTGTTCGCAGCCGTTGGCGATGCCGCGCACCACATCGGTGGCGCTGGCCACGTCGAGCTTGCCGCAGGCGAAATAATCGAGGAAAAACAGCGGTTCGGCGCCCTGCACCAGGATATCGTTGACGCTCATGGCCACCAGGTCGATGCCGACCGTGTCGTGGCGATTGAGCATGAAGGCCAGTTTCAGCTTGGTGCCGACGCCGTCGGTGCCGGACACCAGCACCGGCTCCTTGAATTTCTTGCTGATTTCGAACAAGGCGCCGAAACCGCCGATGCCGCCCAGCACGCCTTCGCGCGAGGTACGTTTGGCCAGCGGCTTGATCGCTTCGACCAGGGCGTCGCCGGCTTCGATGTCGACGCCTGCGTCACGGTAGGAAAGAGAAATCTTCGATGATGATGTCATGATGTGTCTGGCAGCGGTAAGCGGCGGTAAAATAGCGGGTGGGGCAAAAAACGAAGAAATTCGCCAAAAGCGTGATTTTATCAAACCCTTCCTGTTAACGACACCTTTAAGAACCTGTCCCCGATCCGCGCCAGGCGCCCGGCGCCGCCGGACCGGGCCTGCATGACGGCGTCCGGGCAGGTTCGACGACACCATTTCACCGGTCTGTATGAGACAATTACTCCTCGATTTAAGCGCAGAACCGTCACCCGACTTCGAGACCTTCGTGGTCGGGCGCAATGCGGAAGCCTGCCATCTGCTGCGGCAAATCGGCCTGCAGGCCCGCATCATGCCGGCAGCCGGACCGGCCGGCGACCGCTTTGTCTACCTGTGGGGCGAGCAAGGTTCGGGCAAAAGCCACTTGCTGCACGCCCTGGCCGAGGCCGGAAACGGCCGCTATATCGGCCCGGATGCCGTCGGCAGCGACTTCGATTACGATCCTGCCGTGTCGTTGTACCTGATCGACGACTGCGAGCAATTGTCCGCCGCCGCCCAGGTCGACGCGTTCAATCTGTTCAACCGGATTCGCGAACAGGACGGCTTCCTGGTCAGCGCCGGCGACAGCGCGCCGGCGCAGCTGAAAGTGCGCGAGGATTTGCGCACCCGGCTTGGCTGGGGCCTGATTTACCAGGTCCAGGGGCTCAGCGACGAAGAAAAGATCGATGCGCTGTCGCAGGCCGCGGCCGCGCGTGGCATGATACTGTCGCCGGGGATGCTGCCGTACCTGATTACGCACTTCCGGCGCGACATGCGCTCCCTGTCGGCCATGCTGGACGCGCTGGACCGCTACTCGCTGGAAACCAAGCGGCCCGTCACGCTGCCGCTGCTACGCAGTCTTTTACAAATGGAAATACAAGAACGCACTCTATGAATCTCGCATTATTCGATCTTGACCACACCATCCTGCCGATAGATTCCGACCACGAATGGGGCGATTTCCTGGCGTCCACCGGCGCGATCGATGCCGAAGCCTTCCGCAAGAGCAACGACGAGTGGTATGCGCATTACGAAGCCGGCACGCTCGATCCCGTCAAATACCTCGAATTCGCCCTGGGCACACTGGCGCGCTTCCCGCGCAGTCAGCTGGACCAATGGCACCGGCAATTCATGGAAACCGTCATCGAACCGGCCCTGGCGCCGGCCGCGCTGAAGCTGGTGCAGAAACACCTGGACGCCGGCGACCTGGTGGCCATCGTCACTGCCACCAACAGCTTCGTCACCGGCCCGATCGCCGAGGCGTTCAAGGTCGAACACCTGATCGCTGCCCGCCCCGAAATGCTGCCGGATGGCAGCCTGACCGGCAAACTGCTGGGCACCCCGACCTTCGCCGAGGGTAAAATCACGCATACCAAGGCATGGCTGGCGCAGATGGGCAAATCGCTGGCCGATTTCGAGCGCAGCTATTTTTACAGCGATTCGCAGAACGACATTCCCCTGATGACGCTGGTCAGCGATCCGATCGCAACCAATCCCAACCCCAAACTGGCGGCCCACGCACTTGCGCACGGCTGGCCGATCCTGAATCTTTTCGATACGCCTTCCCATGATTAAAAAGCTGATCCGCTCGATTCTGGGCAAAAACAAGAAAGTCAGCGATCCGTCCCAACCTACGGTGCTGCATGCCAGGGAACACGGCATCGACCCGAAACTGATCTCGCCGAACGCGGTACGCGTCACCGATACCCTGCAACAGGCCGGCTTCAAGGCCTTCATCGTCGGCGGCGCGGTGCGCGACCTGCTGCTGTCGATGAAACCCAAGGATTTCGACGTCGCCACCAACGCCACGCCGGAGCAGGTCAAGCGCCTGTTCCGGCGCGCCTTCATCATCGGCAAGCGCTTCCAGATCGTGCACGTGATGTTCGGCCAGGAACTGATCGAAGTCACCACCTTCCGCGGCACCGTATTGGAAGGCGCATTGAAGGACGAACACGGCCGCGTGCTGCGCGACAATACCTTCGGCGCCCAGCACGAAGACGCGGTGCGCCGCGACTTCACCATCAACGCCATGTACTACGATCCGGCCACGCAGACCGTGCTGGATTATCACGGCGGCATGGACGACATGCGCGCCAAGACGCTGCGCATCATCGGCGTGCCGGAAGCGCGCTATCGCGAAGACCCGGTGCGCATGCTGCGCGTGGCGCGCTTCGCCGCCAAGCTAAAATTCACCATCGCGCCCGACACCGCCGCGCCGATCAAGGTCATGGCGCCGCTGATCAACAACGTGCCGGCCGCGCGCATCTTCGACGAAATGCTGAAACTGCTGATGAGCGGCCATGCGCTGGCCTGCCTGCAGCAGTTGCGCAAGGAAGGCCTGCATCACGGCCTGCTGCCTTTGCTCGACGTCGTGCTGGAACAGCCGATGGGCGAGAAGTTCGTGACGCTGGCGCTGAGCAATACCGACGCCCGCATCATGCAGGGCAAGCCGGTGTCGCCGGGCTTCCTGTTCGCCTCGCTGCTGTGGCATCAGGTGCTGGAAAAATGGCGTGCCTATCAGGCCGCCGGCGAGTATCCGATTCCGGCGCTGCACCTGGCCGCCGACGATGTCCTCAACGCGCAAACCGAAAAACTGGCGCTGCAACGCAAGATCGCCAGCGACATGCGCGATATCTGGGCCATGCAGCCGCGCTTCGAGCGCCGCACCGGCAAGTCGCCCTACAAGCTGCTGGAACACCTGCGGCTGCGCGCCGGTTACGATTTCCTGCTGCTGCGCTGCGCCTCGGGCGAAGTCGATGCCGGCATCGGCCAATGGTGGACCGACTTCATGGACGCCGACGGTCCCGGCCGCGAGGCATTGCTGGCGCAAAAGCCGAAGGACGAAGGCGCCGCGCCCGCCAAGAAACGCCGCCGCCGTCCAAGCCGGCCCAAGACCGCGGGCGCGCCGCCCGGCGAGGCCTGAGGCCTGTGCGGACACCATAGCCCGCCAATGCCGATCTCCCATACCAAGGCCGATGCAGGAACCGGCGCCGGCGTAACCGCCTATATCGGCATCGGCGCCAACCTGGGCGACGCCCGGACCTCGGTCATGCTGGCCATCGAACGCCTGGCGCAATTGCCCGCCAGCCGGCCCTTGCTGCAATCCGCGCTGTACCGCAGTGCGCCGTTCGAAGCCGACGGCGGCGACTACATCAATGCCGTCGCCGCGATTTCGACCACGCTGGCGCCGCTGCAACTGCTGGCCGAACTGCAGGCCATCGAACAGGCCTTCGGCCGCGAACGCCCCTATTTCCATGCACCGCGCACCCTCGATCTGGATCTGCTGCTGTACGGCGAGCAACGCATCGCGACCCAGGTGCTGACCGTGCCGCATCCCGGCCTGACGCTGCGCGCCTTCGTCCTGCTGCCGCTGCTGGAAATCGCACCGGCGCTGACCATTCCCGCGCTCGGGCCGGCCAGCCAATTTGCCGCCGCCGTGAGCGGCCAGCGCATCCAGCGCCTGTCTCCCACCCCCGAATAAAAACGGAGTTCCTGCATGCAAATTCCGATCTGGCTGCAGACAGCGGGCCTGCTGTCCCTCTCGAATGTCTTCATGACAATCGCCTGGTACGGCCACCTGAAAAACCTCTCGAGCAAACCCTGGTGGATCGCGGCGCTGATCAGCTGGGCCATCGCGCTGTTCGAATATCTGCTGCAGGTGCCAGCCAATAGGATCGGCTACCAGCAATTCAGCCTGGCGCAGCTTAAAATCATGCAGGAAGCCATTACGCTGACGATATTCGTGCCGTTCGCCATGCTGTATATGGATCAACCGTTCAAGCTCGATTATGTGTGGGCGGCGCTGTGCCTGATCGGTGCTGTATATTTCATTTTCAGAAGCTGAACTTATTCTTTGAATTTATCTTTTCATTCATGACATCGGAGTAGCCAGATGGCCGGGTACATACAGGAAAAAACAGGAAATGCGGAGGCCGGCCCCAAGGCCAACGCGCGCAGCAAGCCGGTCACGATGCCGCAGTTGCAGGCCTTGTGCGACAAGGGCGAAAAACTCACCATGCTGACATGCTACGACGCCAGTTTCGCCAGCCTGATGGACAATTGCGGCGTGGAAATCCTGTTGATCGGCGATTCGCTGGGCATGGTATGCCAGGGCCACGATTCGACGCTGCCGGTCACGCTGGATGAAATGGCCTATCACACCGCCTGCGTGGCGCGCGGCAACCGTACCGCGCTGGTAGTGACCGACATGCCGTTCGGCACCTACACCACGCCGGAAGCGGCCTGCCTGAATGCGACCAGGCTGATCCAGGCCGGCGCGCATATGGTGAAGATCGAGGGCGGCGCATGGCTGGCCGACACCGTTCGCTATCTTTACGAACGCGCCATCCCGGTCTGCGCGCATATCGGGCTGACGCCGCAATCGGTGCACCTGATGGGTGGCTACAAAGTGCAGGGCAAGACCGCTCAGGCCGCCGACCGCATGATGACCGACGCGCAGGCGCTGCAGCAGGCCGGCGCCTGCATGGTGGTGCTGGAAGCGATTCCGGCGCAGCTCGGCAAGGATTTGTCGGATGCGCTGCACATGCCGACCATCGGCATCGGGGCCGGCGTCGATTGCGACGGCCAGGTGCTGGTCATGCACGACATGCTGGGAGCGTTCCCGGGTCGCAAGGCGCGCTTCGTGCGCAATTTCATGGAAGGATCGGACAGCATCGCCGCAGCGGTCAGCGCGTATGTGGCGGCGGTCAAGGACGGCAGTTTTCCGGCCGCCGAGCATTGCTTCTGAACTATGTTTAGAAGCATGTTTTGATCCGGATCAACCGGCGAACAAAAAAAAGCGGCAGTGGAAATTTCCACTGCCGCTTTTTTCATTCCTGCATTTGCAGCTTGCCTGGACCGCCTGCCTGAAAATCAGGTCGACGCCTTTACCTGCGACAGATCGGCATATTCCCCCAATGCCGCCTGCACATATTGCTTGCATTCGTCGAGATTGGAGATCGAGGAACTCAGGGCGCGCAGCAAGCCGTCGCCGACACCGTAGATCAGGCAGTGTATCGTCAGATCCTGGCCGCGCTCCCATGCATCGCGCACGATGCTGGTGCGGCAGATATTGTCGACCTGCTCCAGGGCGTTCAATTCGCACAGGCGATCATGGCTGGTGCGTTCGCTCATCGATTCGTGAAAGCAGTTTGCGTGCTTTTCGTGCACGTCCTGCACATGCTGCAGCCAGTTATCGGCCAATCCGACGCGGCGGCGCGTCAGCGCGGCGTGAACGCCGGAGCAACCGTAATGGCCGCACACGATCACATGCTTGACCTTCAACACATCCACCGCGAACTGCAGCACCGACAGACAGTTCAGATCGGTATGCACCACCACGTTGGCGATATTCCGATGCACGAACAGTTCGCCCGGCAGCAATCCCAGCAAATCGTTGGCTGGAACGCGATTGTCGGAACAGCCTATCCAGAAATACTCCGGCGATCGCTGCCCCGCCAACGTCTTGAAAAAACCGGGATCCCTTTCGGTGATGCCGGCAGCCCACTTCCGATTGTTCTGCAACAACATTTGTTGTACCAGATCTTGTTTTTTTTCTGTCATATTCATCCGTTAAAAAAAACGATACCTGAGTCTACTCGAAAAATTCCTTGACCTTGTCTTTCCATGTCTTTGTCTGCGGACTATGCTTGGCTCCGCCCTCGGCGGTCAGCGTTTCCAGTTCGCGCAGCAGTTCTTTCTGGCGTTCGGTCAGCTTGACCGGCGTTTCGACCACGACATGGCAGAACAGGTCGCCCGGCACGGCCGAACGCACGCCCTTGATGCCCTTGCCGCGCAGGCGGAAGGTCTTGCCGGACTGGGTGCCTTCGGGAATCGAGAACGAGGCCTTGCCGTTGAGCGTCGGCGCTTCGATTTCGCCGCCGAGCGCGGCGCGTGCGAACGAGATCGGCATTTCGTAGTGCAGGTCGTCGCCGTCGCGCTGGAACACGTCATGCGGCTTGATATGGATTTCGACATACAGGTCGCCGGTCGGCCCGCCATTCATGCCGGGTTCGCCGTTGCCCGAGGAACGAATGCGCATGCCGTCGTCGATGCCGGCCGGAATCTTGACTTCCAGCGTCTTGTTGCGCTTGACGCGTCCGGCGCCGCCGCAGGATGGGCATGGGTCCGGAATGATCTTGCCGCTGCCATGGCATTTCGGACAGGTCTGCTGGATGCTGAAGAAACCTTGCTGCATGCGCACCTGGCCGTGGCCGGCGCAGGTCGGACAGGTGATCGGCGCACTGCCCGCCTTGGCGCCGCTGCCGTCGCAGACTTCGCATTGATCCCAGGACGGCACCCGGATCGTGGTGTCGAAGCCGTGCGCGGCCTGTTCCAGCGTGATTTCCAGGTTGTAGCGCAGATCGGCGCCGCGATAGACTTGCGGCCCGCTGCTGCGGCCGCGTCCACCGCCGGCGCCGCCGCCGAAGATATCGCCGAAGATGTCGCCGAAAGCGTCGGCGAAACCGCCCGCGCCGCCGCCTCCGCCGCCACCCATGTTCGGATCGACGCCGGCATGGCCGTAGCGGTCATAGGCAGCGCGCTTGTCCGGATCGGACAGCATTTCGTAGGCCTCCTTGACCTCCTTGAACTTGTCCTCGGCGCCCTTGCTGTCCGGATTGCGGTCCGGATGATGCTTCATCGCCAGCTTGCGGTATGCCTTCTTGATCTCGTCATCGGAGGCATTCTTCCCCAAACCCAGTATTTCGTAAAAATCGCGTTTCGCCATGTTATCGATAAACCTAAAGATTATTGCCCGCCACTAAAAACGTCGCGAAAAAACGTTCACATGAAACGCCAAATGGCAGCCTTGCGGCTGCCACCATGGCGGGACTCCCCACGGACGTATGTGACCTACGCCGTTCTACTGAAATTTCCCGCTTGCGCTGCTTTTACTTCACTTCCTTGAAGTCGGCGTCGACCACGTCGTCCGGCTTGGCATTGCCTTCGCCGCCGGCAGCACCGGCGCCGGCCGCGCCGGCCGCGCCGGCCGCACCCGCGCCACCCGCGGCCGCCTGCGCCTGCATGTCGGCATACATTTTTTCGCCGAGTTTTTGCGCGGCGGTCGACAGCGCTGCCGACTTGGCGTCGATGGTCGGCTTGTCGTTGCCCTTCAGGGCTTCTTCAAGTTCCTTGATCGCCGCTTCGATCTGGTCTTTCTCGCCGGCTTCCAGCTTGTCGCCGTATTCGCCCAATGCCTTGCGGGTCGAATGCACCAGCGCGTCGCCCTGGTTGTGCGACTCGGCCATTTCCTTCAGGCGCTTGTCTTCCTCGGCGTTGGCTTCGGCGTCTTGCACCATCTTCTGGATTTCATCTTCGGTCAGGCCGGAGTTGGCCTTGATCGTGATCTTGTTTTCCTTGCCGGTGGCCTTGTCCTTCGCGCCCACGTGCAGGATGCCGTTGGCGTCGATGTCGAAGGTGACTTCGATCTGCGGCGTGCCGCGCGCGGCCGGCGGGATGCCTTCCAGGTTGAATTCGCCCAGGCCCTTGTTGCCGACGGCCATTTCGCGTTCGCCCTGATACACCTTGATGGTGACGGCCGGCTGGTTGTCGTCGGCGGTCGAGAACACCTGGCTGAACTTGGTCGGGATCGTTGTGTTCTTCTTGATCATCTTGGTCATCACGCCGCCCATGGTTTCGATGCCCAGCGACAGCGGGGTCACGTCCAGCAGCAGCAGGTCCTTGCGGTCGCCCGACAACACCGAGCCCTGGATCGCGGCGCCGACAGCCACGGCTTCGTCCGGATTCACGTCGCGGCGCGGATCCTTGCCGAAGAATTCCTTGACCTTTTCCTGCACCTTCGGCATGCGGGTCATGCCGCCGACCAGGATGATGTCGTCGATTTCCGAGACCTTGACGCCGGCGTCCTTGATCGCGATGCGGCACGGTTCGATGGTGCGCGCAATCAGTTCCTCGACCAGCGATTCCAGCTTAGCGCGGGTGATCTTCAGGTTCAGGTGGATCGGCGCGCCGTTGGCCATGGCGATGTACGGCTCGTTGATTTCAGTCTGCTGCGACGACGACAATTCGATCTTGGCGCGTTCGGCCGAAGCCTTGATCCGCTGCAACGCGATGGCGTCCTTGCGCAGGTCGAGGCCGTTGATCTTGTTGAATTCGTCCAGGATGTAGTCGATGATGCGCTGGTCGAAGTCTTCTCCGCCGAGGAAGGTGTCGCCGTTGGTCGACAGCACTTCGAATTGCTTTTCGCCATCCACATCGGCGATTTCGATGATCGAGACGTCGAAAGTGCCGCCGCCCAGGTCATACACGGCGATCTTGCGGTCGCCCTTGTCGGTCTTGTCCAGGCCGAACGCCAATGCGGCGGCGGTCGGTTCGTTGATGATGCGCTTGACGTCCAGGCCCGCGATACGGCCGGCGTCCTTGGTTGCCTGGCGCTGCGCGTCGTTGAAATACGCAGGCACGGTAATGACCGCCTCGGTCACTTCTTCGCCCAGGTAGTCTTCTGCGGTCTTTTTCATCTTGCGCAGCACTTCCGCGGAGATTTGCGGCGGCGCCAGCTTGTTGCCGCGCGCGGCGACCCATGCATCGCCGTTGTCGGCCTTGATGATTTCGTAAGGCATCAGGGAAATATCCTTCTGCACTTCCTTTTCATCGAATTTACGGCCGATCAGGCGCTTGGCGGCGTAGATCGTGTTTTTCGGGTTGGTGACTGCCTGGCGCTTGGCCGGCGCACCGATCAGGATTTCGCCGTCTTCCTGATAAGCGATGACCGAAGGGGTGGTGCGGGCGCCTTCCGAGTTTTCGATGACCTTCGGCTGGCCTGCCTCCATGACCGATACGCAAGAGTTGGTTGTGCCCAGGTCGATGCCAATGATTTTGCCCATGATTTTTTTCCTTTAATAACTTGACGGGATAACTGTATAAATTTGTGATGTATTCAATATGCGTGGCGGGCGCCGTCTTTCAAGGCGCGGCAGCGCAAATTTCGTGCCTGCGTCCGAAAACGCCCCTGCAAGGCCTTATTGCGCCACGGTCACCAGGGCGGGACGCAGCAGGCGCTCCGAAATGGTGTATCCTTTTTGCAACACTGCAACAACGGTATTGGCTTCCTGCTCGGCGGGAACCGCCGAGACGGCCTGGTGTTTCATCGGATCGAGCTTCTCGCCGACGGCCGGGTTGATTTCCAGCAATTTATTCTTTTCAAAAGCGGCAGAGAGTTGCTTGAGCGTTATTTCGACGCCTTCTTTCAGGGACTCCATCGACGGCGCTTGGACGCTCAGCGCCATTTCCAGGCTGTCCTTTACCGACAACAGGCCTTCGGCAAAATTTTCCACAGCGAATTTGTGGGCGCGGGCAATGTCTTCCTGGGCCCGGCGGCGGATATTTTCCGATTCCGCCTTGGCGCGCAGATAAGCGTCCTGCATTTCGGCGGCCTTGGCTTCGGCCGCGCTCAGTTGCTGCTCCAGCGCGTTTTCAGCGGAGGCTTCCTGCGTGTCGTTTTGCATGGCCGCAGTCTCTTCGGTTTGATCAACAGCATCCGCTGCCACTTGTTTCTCGTTGTCTTGCATTCAAAATCCCCTAACAATCCATGCTATTCAATAACTTAGCCTACGTGAGGCTATTCCCTACAATTTCAAGGGCTATAACCGCGCCGCGCACCGAAATGATGTCGCGCGGCAACCTTGGCAATCTATGGGCGGCATCGGCTCGCTTCAAGCCCCGGGGCAAAAACGCATTTTGGTCAGCGTCCACGCCCTTCCCCGGCCAATTATCCGGCCGCCGCGTATTCTATCCCCAACGCGCTATCAGGCCTATCGGAATGCGCTTGGGCGCGTCAAAGCGGATTTTTGAGCTCTGCCTGCAGTTTTTCGTATTTGGCTTGCAGTTGCTCGGGCGTTTCCAGCCAGGCCGGATTCAGCGGGATGCATGCCACCGGACATACCTGCTGGCACTGCGGTTCGTCGAAGTGCCCCACGCATTCGGTGCATTTGTGCGGGTCGATCTCGTAGATCTGCGGCCCCATGTAGATGGCGCCGTTCGGGCATTCCGGTTCGCATACATCGCAATTGATGCAGTCGTCGGTAATCAACAGAGCCATAAAACTATCCTACTTTTCCTATTTTCTCCTTCAGCCAACGATCGACCGAGGGAAATACGAACTTGGAGACATCGCCGCCAAACTGGGCAATTTCCCGCACGATGGTGCCGGAAATGAATTGGTACTGATCAGATGGGGTCAAAAACATGGTTTCAACATCCGGCAGCAAATATCTGTTCATGCCGGCCATCTGGAACTCGTATTCGAAGTCCGACACCGCGCGCAGGCCGCGCACGATCACGCGCGCGCCGTTTTCCCGGACGAACTCCTTCAACAGCCCCGAAAACCCCCTGACCTCGACGTTCGGATAATGGCCGAGCACTTCTTCGGCAATCGACAGGCGCTCGTCCAGCGAAAAGAACGGGCTTTTGTTCTTGCTGTCGGCAACGCCGACCACCAGCTTGTCGAACAAGCCCGAGGCGCGCCGCACCAGGTCTTCATGCCCGCGCGTGAGCGGGTCGAACGTGCCCGGATAAACTGCTATGACCATCAGGGGCCTCCCTAGCGATTAGAACGCGCATTATGCCTGAATTCGGCATGCGCCTTTGTTGCCTACAGCCTTTGCAACAGATGATAAAACACGCTGCCTGCGTGATCGGCCCGCAACAGGCGCCAGCCGTCCAGCCAGTCCGGCAGGGTCTCGGCTTGCAGCGCCTGCTCCGCTTCCAGATACAGCAGGCCGCCGGGCGCCACCAGGCGTTCGCATGCCGGCATGACTTTCAACAGCCAGTCTTGATGATACGGCGGATCCAGGAATACCAGATCGAAACGATTGGCGCCCGCCGCCAGCTTATCGGCGGCGCCCATGGCGTCGGCCCGCAGTACCTGCACCTGTTCGGCACGTAATTTGGCCTTGGTGGCTTCCAGTTGGCGCGCCGCCGGCGTATGGCACTCCACCATCACCACCTGCGCGGCGCCGCGGCTGGCGGCCTCGAAGCCCAGCGCGCCGGTGCCGGCAAACAGGTCCAGGCAGCGCACTTGCGCCCAGTTGCCGTCCAGTAGATGGCCGAGCCAGTTGAAGACGGTTTCCCGCACACGGTCCGGCGTCGGCCGCAGGCCTTCGGCCGCCGGCACCGGCAGCGGCGTGCGCTTCCACTGCCCGCCGATGATGCGGACCTGATGCGCCAGCGGCGGCCGGATCGCATGCTGCGGCGTCTTGGCCGGCCTGCCCTGGCGGTTGGTCTGCTTGTTACTGGCCATCGGCTGCACCCACGATCACGGTGTGCAATTGCGCCGGCACGATTTTGCGCCGGAAGGCGGCGCGGATATCGGCGATGCCGACCCGCGCGACGTTTGCGGTCCAGGTATCGAGGTAATCCGCCGGCAGCCCGTAATAGGCGATCAGGGCGATATTGGCCAGGATCTTGCGATTGCTGTCGATGCGCAGCGAGAAGCCGCCGATCAGATTGTCTTTCGCCGCCTTCAGTTCAGCCGGCGTCGGTCCGTCGCGCAGGTAGGCGGCCAGGGTATCGCGCACCACTTGCAGCGCCTGGCCGGTCTGCTCGCGCTTGGTCTGCAGGCCGATCTGGAACGGCCCCTTCTGCGCCATCGGATTGAAGCCGCTGTAGACGCTGTAGGTCAATCCGCGTTTTTCGCGCACTTCCTTGGTCAGGCGTGAATCGAAGCCACCGCCGCCCAGGATGTAATTGCCGACCGTCAGCGCGAAGAAATCGGCATCCCCGCGTTGCAGTGCCGGCATGCCGATCAGGATGTGCGATTGCGATGCCGGATGCGCGATGCGCTGCTCGGTGCCCGGTGCGATCGTCACCGCAGCCATCGGCGGCAGCGGATCGCCCTGCGGCAAACGCGCGGTCAGCTCGCGCGCGATCTGTTCGGCCTGCGCCCGCGTGACGTCGCCGATCATCGCGACCACGGCGCCGTTGGCCACGTAATGGGCGCGATGGAAAGCCAGCAGATCGTCGCGGCCGATCGCATCGACGCTCGCTTCCGTGGCTTGTTGCGCATAGGGATGGCTGCCATACAGCGCATTGCGGAAGGCTTTCTCGGCGATCGCTTCGGGCTTGGTGTCGGCTTCGCGAATGCCGGCGATCATGCGCGCCCGGTCGCGCTGCAGGAATTCTTCCGGAAAGCTCGGCTGCGCCAACAGCCGAGCCAGCAATGTCACGGCGCGCGCGCGTTCGGCGGGGCTGGACAGGGTGCGCACGGTCACGCCGGCGCGATCCATCTCGGCGCCGCCGCCGCGCTGCGCCGCGATATCGGCGAATCCATTCAATATCCGCGCTTCGCTCAGCGCCGGTTCCGCCGCGGCATCGCCGCCGGCCTCGATACCGCGCGCCAGCAGCGCATTGGTCAGGCCCGCCAGCCCCGCCTTGCCGGCCGGATCGCGGCGCGCGCCGGCGTCGAACTCGACGCTGACGTCGAGGATCGGGATCGAGTGATTTTCGACGAACGCCACGCGGGCGCCGTTATCGAGTGTCCAGGATTGGATTTGCAGTGCCGCCAGGGCGTTGCCGCTGGCGGCGCAGAGTGCGGCCGCGCACAATGCGGCCCGGATAATGATGCTTTTCTTCATGCAGCCGTTTCGCTTGTTTTCGAGAGTGGGACGGCAGCCGGCGACGGCGCAATGCCGGCCAGCCAGCCGAGAATAGGTTGCCATTGTTCGAGGTCGCGCTGCACGCGCGAGGGCGCCACGTCCCACATGGTCAGGCCGTGCGCGGCCAGTTGCACGTAATTCTGCGTATCGCGCAGCCAACCCAGCATCGGCAGGTTCAGGCTTTCGACGAAGCGATGCAACTGCTCGGCCGAACGGGTGCGGCTGTCGACGCGCATGCCGACGATGCCGACCTCGATGTCACCCTTGCGCACCGCCTTTTCCTCGGCCAGCCGCGACATGAAATCGCGCGTGGCCAGGATGTCGAACATCGAGGGCTGCAAAGGCACGATGACTTTGTCGGCCAGCTTCAATACCTCGTTCAGGCGCCTGCCGTGCAAACCCGCCGGCGTGTCCAGCACGACGTGGCTGGTGCCTTTCGGCGGCCTGGCGATATTGTCTTCATCGATTTCCCACGTCGCGATCGGCCGGGCGGCGGCGGGACGAATCCCGAGCCAGCCGCGCGCCGATTGCTGGCGGTCGGCGTCGCCGAGCAGCACCTGATGTCCTTGCGCGGCGAAATAGCCGGCCAGATTGGTCGAAAGGATACTTTTCCCGACGCCGCCCTTGGGATTGGCAATAACGATTACAGGCATGAGTTCCTCCGACAAGATAAAAGTGAAATGACGATTTTGTTTTGCTTCACTGATCAAGAGACTGTTTCAAATCGAGCCGGGGCTGCCTCGACGGCGCCGCCGTCAACGTATCGCGCCGCCGGCCGGCGGCGCGGCCGGCGCCTTGCCCGACAACGGCAACGGCGCCAGCGTGGCGACAGTCAATTGATCGTCGCCGAAATAGGTCCGCGCCACCGCCTGCACCTGCGCCGCGCTGACGGCCTTGAGCCGTTCCAGCATGCGGTCGATATTGCGATGCGAAATGCCGCTCATTTCCAGCACGCCGATTTCCATCGCCTGGCCGAATATCGAGTCGCGCTTGTAGACCTGCGAGGCGATCAGTTGCGTCTTGACGCGCTGCAATTCCTCCTCCGAAACGCCCTGCTCGGCGATCCTGGCGACTTCGCCGCGCAGCGCGGCTTCCAGTTGTTCGGCGCTCACGCCCGCGGCGGGCGTGCCTTCCAGCGTAAAGATGCCGGGGCCGCGATTGATGTTGTCGTAGCCGGCGCCGACGTTATTGGCCACGCGGTCGGTGCGCACCAGTTGCGCATTCAGGCGCGCATTGTCGTAGCCGTCCAGCACCGCGGCCAGCACGTCGAGCGCATAGGAATCGTCGTCTTTCTCGACATCGCGCAAGGCCGGCGTCCGGAAGGCCAGCGAGACATAGGCGTTTTCCGCCGGCGCCTTCACCGTCACGCGCCGCATGCCATGCTGCGCCGGTTCGTTCTGCGGCTTCACTACCGGCAATTTGCGGGCGGCGATCGGCCCGAAATATTTCTCCGCCAGGCGCCGCACCTGCTGCGCATCGACGTCGCCGGCCACCACCAGGGTCGCATTGTTCGGCGCATACCAGCGCTGGTACCAGGCCTTGACGTCGGCCACGGTCATGTGTTCCAGGTCGTCCATCCAGCCGACGATGGGGTGATGATACGGATGGGCGACAAAGGCCGCGGCATTCTGCGCCTCGTTCAGCAGGCCGGCCGGCTGGTCGTCGGTACGCCAGCGGCGCTCTTCCATCACGACTTTGATTTCCTTGGCGAATTCCTTCGGATCGAAGCGCAGATTGGCCATGCGTTCGGCTTCCAGCGCCATCACGGCCGGCAGGCGGCTCTTTTCGATCTGCTGGAAGTAGGCGGTGTAGTCGCGGGTGGTAAAGGCATTCTCGCGGCCGCCCAGGGCCGCCACCTTGCTGCTGAATTCACCGGCCTTCAGGTGTTCGGTCGCCTTGAACATCATGTGTTCGAGCGCATGGGCGACGCCGGTCGTGCCGTTGACTTCATCGACCGAACCGACCCTGTACCAGACCATTTGCGCCACGGTCGGCGCGCGGTGGTCTTCCTTGACGATGATTTTCATGCCGTTGCGAAGCATGAATTCGCTGGCCTGGTTTGATGCCGATGCCGGCGTCAAAGCCTGTGCCTGCATCGGGGCCGGCGGCGGCGCCCCGGGCGTCTGCGCATGGGATTGCACGGTGGCGCCGGCGGCAAAAACGCCGGATAAAATCCCCAATGCCGCGACAATAGGCCGGATCTTCAATTTCATAAGCCCTGCTCTGATAGAATGCGAGCAGCGATTGTACCGCGTTCGCCGCGCCAGCCGCTTTTGCAATTCCTCCCCCACCGACATAGCGCCGATGTTTAGTTTCTTTAAGAAAAAACCCCAGCCCGAAACATCCCAGGAGCCGATACCGCAGCCGGCGCCGGACGCGGCAAGCGAAATCGTCCAGGCCCCCGCCCCATCCCCCCAGGCCGATACCGCAAATCCGCCGGCCGCCGACATCCCAGGCAAGCAGGGCTGGCTGAGCCGGCTGAAGAACGGCCTGTCCAAGACCTCGTCCAATCTGACGGTTTTATTCGTCGGCGCGAAAATCGATGACGATCTGTATGAAGAACTCGAATCCGCGCTGCTGAGCGCCGATGCCGGCGTCGAAGCCACCGAATTCCTGCTGGACGCCCTGAAAAGGAAGGTCAAGGCCGACAAGCTGCTGGACGCTGCCCAGGTCAAGGACGCCCTGCGCGACCTGCTGGTGGATTTGCTCAAGCCGCTGCAGAAACCGCTGGTGCTGGGCCAGCATCAGCCGCTGGTCATGATGATCGCGGGCGTCAACGGCGCCGGCAAGACCACCACCATCGGCAAGCTGGCCAAGCATCTGCAGGCGCACGACCAATCGGTGCTGCTGGCGGCCGGCGATACCTTCCGCGCGGCCGCGCGCGAACAATTGGCGATCTGGGGCGAGCGCAATAACGTGGCCGTGATCGCGCAGGAATCGGGCGATCCCGCCGCGGTGGCCTTCGATGCGGTGCATTCGGCGCAGGCGCGCGGCACCAATGTCGTCATGATCGACACCGCCGGACGGCTGCCGACGCAACTGCATCTGATGGACGAACTGAAGAAAATCAAACGCGTGATCGGCAAGGGGCTGGCCGGCGCGCCGCATGAAATCCTGCTCGTGATCGACGGCAATACCGGTCAAAATGCGCTGGCCCAGGTCAAGGCCTTCGACGATGCCCTGGGCCTGACCGGCCTGGTAATCACCAAGCTGGACGGCACCGCCAAGGGCGGCGTGCTGGCCGCCATCGCCAAGACACGGCCGGTGCCGCTGTATTTCATCGGCGTCGGCGAACAGATCGAAGACCTGCAGGCGTTCGACGCGGTCGAATTCGTCGATGCATTACTGGGCTGACGGGGAAAAGCGCGCATGATCATTTTCGAGCACGTTTCCAAGCAATACGGCCGCGGCAATACGGCATTGCGCGACGTCACGCTGACCATCGACGGCGGCGAACTGGTGTTCCTGGCAGGCCCTTCCGGCGCGGGCAAATCGACGCTGTTGAAGATGATCGCCGCCATCGAACGCCCCAGCGCCGGCGTGCTCACTGTCAACGGCCAGAACATCGGCAAACTCACCGCTTCCGGCCTGCCGTATCTGCGCCGCAAGCTGGGCCTGATTCTCCAGCAGCAGCGGCTGCTGCCGGACCGCAGCCTGCTGGCCAACGTCGCCTTGCCGCTGGTCGTCACCGGCGCCTCGCGCGCCGACGCCGAGAAACGCGCCCGCGCGGCGCTGGACATGGTGGGCCTGCTCGAAAGCGCCAATACCCTGCCGCAGGCGCTGTCCGGCGGCGAACAGCAACGCGGCGCCATCGCCCGCGCCATCGTCAACCGCCCGCAGATCATCCTGGCCGATGAACCGACCGCCAACCTGGATCGCGACAATGCCGACAAGGTCCTGGCGGCGCTGAAATCGTTTCACCAGGTCGGCGTCACCTGCATCATATCCACCCATGACGAGCAATACCTGGGCGGCCCCGAGCGGATCGTCTACCTGGCCCATGGCGAGATCGTCGACGGCTGGCGCAGCGACGGCAGCGCTACCGCCCACGAACAAATGGAGCGCGCATGAGCTGGCTGCGCTATAACCTGCTCGCCTTCGGCGATGCGTTCAATCATTTCCGGCGCGCTCCCGGCAGCTTCCTGCTGAATGTTCTGGTGGTGGCGATTGCGCTGGCGCTGCCGTTTGCCGGCATGACGCTGCTGGAGAACGTGCGGCCGGTGACGGAACAACTGGCGGTGCAGCCCGAAATCAGCGTTTTCATGCAGGGCGGCGCCACGCGCGACCAGGCCAATGCCATTGCCCCCTCGATTCGCCAGGCCGTGCAGAGCGCCGGCAGCGACGCAAAAATCGAATTCATCCCGCGCGAAAAGGCACTGGATGCCCTGAAAAGCAAGACCGGCCTCGACGACGCCTTGGCCACGCTGGGGAATAACCCGCTGCCCGACGCCTACGTGGTGAAGCTGACCGGGTTCCGCATCAATGCCGAACAGGTGGATAAAATCGCCGCCAGGCTGAAAACCCTGCCGCGCGTCGATACCGTGCAGATCGATTCGGCCTGGGTCAAGCGCCTGGCCGCGCTGATGCACGTCTTGCGCCTGGCGCTGCTGTTCCTGGCGGTGACGCTCGGCGTGGTCGTGGTGGCGGTGGTCTTCAATACCATCCGGCTACAGGTGATGACCCAATACGATGAAATCGAAGTGTCGCGCCTGCTCGGCGCCACCGACGCCTTTATCCATCGGCCGTTCTATTACACCGGCGCCTTGCTGGGCGGGTGCGCCGGCGCGCTGGCGCTGATCGCGGTGGCTGTCGGCCTGCAGCCGATGAACCAGGCGGTGGCGGAATTCGCCCGCCTGTACGGCTCCGAATTCCAGTTGTCTCCGCTGCCGCCTTCGGTCGTCGCCGCGCTGCTGGGGTTCAGCGCCCTGCTCGGCCTGCTGGGGGCGATGCTGTCGGTCAGGCGCCATCTCGGCCGTCTGAGCTAACCGATATTTTCCGCAAGGCAAGCAGGCTGTAGCGAACTGTTACAGCTTTTTTGCCCTTGCCGGCAACCCGCAATGCACCATTCGACTCTAATTGCCTGATAATAAAAACATAGGCCCAAGTCATAGCCTCCACCTATATCGCTCTTCAGTTATGCTTATTAGCACTCTCAACAATCGAGTGCTAGAATACTTGACTTGAATACTAAGTCTTTGCAATCTACTATCAAAACCGTTTGTGGAATAAGGAGTTTCAATGAAATCCGCGTCCAACAATGCACTTATTGCGAACGAAACCCAGGCATTGGCGCTCGGCTTTTCGGGCAGTCTGGGTAATATCGACGCTTACATTTCAGCGGTCAATCGCCTGCCGATGCTCTCGCACGACGAAGAAATCTCGCTGGCGCGCAATCTGCGCGACAAGAACGACCTGGGCGCCGCCCAGAAGATGGTGCTGTCGCATTTGCGCCTGGTGGTGTCGATCGCCCGCGGCTATCTCGGCTACGGCTTGCCGCATGCCGATCTGATCCAGGAAGGCAATATCGGCCTGATGAAGGCGGTCAAGCGCTTCGATCCGGACCAGGGCGTCCGCCTGGTGTCCTATGCGATGCACTGGATCAAGGCTGAAATGCACGAATACATCCTGAAAAACTGGCGCCTGGTGAAGGTTGCGACCACAAAATCGCAGCGCAAGCTGTTCTTTAACCTGCGCAGCCACAAGGCAGGCCTGGACGCAATGACGCCGGCCCAGGTCGATGCATTGGCAGAGACCCTGGACGTCAAGCGCGAAGATGTGATCGAAATGGAAACCCGCCTGTCGGGCCGCGATATGGCGCTGGAAGCGCCCACCGGCGATGACGACGACAAGTTTGCGCCGATCGCCTATCTGTCGTCGGAAGCGACCGAGCCGACCAAGGTCATGGAATCGCGCCAGTACGACCGGCTGCAATCGGAAGGCCTGCAAACCGCGCTGGGCAAGCTCGATGCGCGTTCGCGCCGCATCGTCGAAGCGCGCTGGCTGGCCAACGACGACGGCTCGGGAGCGACATTGCATGAGCTGGCCGATGAATTCGGCGTGTCGGCCGAACGCATCCGCCAGATCGAAACGGTCGCCCTGAAAAAGATGAAAGGCGCGTTGCAGGCGTATTCATAATAATTCACCTGCCTTGCAGGCATCGGGCAAAAAACCCTTCCCTTTATTGGCGAAGGGTTTTTTTTTGGGCGGATATAGGCACATTTTAAAGTGCAAAAATGACGCGCAAACGGGCAGATCGAGGATATTCAGGCCTGCGCCACGCCGGGCGGCAATTGGCCGCTGGCTTCGCGCGCATTCCATTCCTTCTTGATTTCCAGTATCTGCGGCAGGATGGAATGAAAAGCCTCCACGATGCGGGGATCGAAATGGCTGCCGGTGCTTTCGACGATGGTCGCCATGATGCGCTCCAGCGGCCACTCTTCCTTGTAGGGCCGTTTCATCGATAATGCATCGAATACGTCCGCCAGCGCCACAATGCGCGCAGACTCGGGAATCGCTTCGCCGGCCAGGCCGTCCGGATAGCCGCTGCCATCGAAGCGTTCGTGGTGATGCAGCGCAATTTCGGCGGCCAGCTGGAATATCGGCGCGGTGCTGGTGGAGAGAATGTCGTAGCCGATGCGCGGATGGGTTTTCATGACCACCCATTCGTCGGCGTCCAGCTTGGCGGGCTTGCGCAGGATTGCGTCCGGAATGCCGATCTTGCCGGTGTCGTGCATCGGCGCCGCCAGTTCCAGATGATGACAGGCGTCGGGGCTCCAGCCGCAAGCCGCCGCGATCGCGGCCGAATAAGCCGCCATGCGCCAGATATGCATGCCGGTATCGTTGTCGTTATAGTGGCCGGCTTCGCCCAGCATGAAGATGGCGTCGCGGTAGGCATGCTCGAGCAGCGTGGTTCGCACCAGCGACAGATGCGTGCGCACCCGCGCCAGCGCAATGGCCGGCGAGAACGGCTTGATGATGTAATCGACCGCGCCCACCGCAAAACCGGCGGCTTCGTCGCCGCTCTCCGACAGGCTGGTAACAAAAATGATCGGGATCGCCTCGGTGCGCGGATCTGCCTTCAGCGTACGGCAGACGGCATAGCCGTCCATGTCCGGCATCTCGATATCGAGCAGGATCAGCGACGGCAGGTGCTTGAATGCGGCCGCAATGGCATCGGCGCCGTTGCGGGCGAAGACCAGCCGGTATTCGCCGGATAAAACCTGTTGCAGGGCCGCCAGGTTTTGCGGCAGGTCGTCGACGACGAGGATAGGCCTGGGACTATTGCTCACGATTACGCTCCTACGGAAAGATTGTGTTCCGCCGCCAATGCGCGCACTGCCTGCTCGCCGCCGCGGAAATCGAAATTGTCGACGGCGTCATGCAGCGCCGCCACGCTCGCCGGCGGCAAGACATCGTCCAGTTCGGCCAAGACCGGCGCGATCATGCCCGGATCGTCGGTATTGAACGCTTCCAGCAACGCCGTCAGCAGCGGCGATACGCGCGCGGGATCGAGCGCCGCCTCGCCCGTGCCTGCGCTCTTGCCTGCGCCATTGCCCTCCGAGGCCTGATCCGGATCCGGGGCATAGCGCCGGATCGAGTCCAGCGCGATATGCATTGCCGACTGGACCCCGGCGAACAACTGCGCGGTATCTTCGCCGGCGCGCAAGGCAGCATCCAGTTTGCCCGTCAACGCCGCCAGTTCGAACATGGCAAGATTGCCGGCCGCGCCCTTGAGCGCATGCGCGCGCGCCGCCGCGGCTTCCGGTTCGGCCTGCGCCATCTCCGCCACGCTGTTCCCGAAATCGTGCGCGAATTTGCGCAGATAACGCTGATACGCAGTCTCGTCCTGCCAGGTCTTCAGGCCACGCTCCACCGCCAGGCCCGGAAAGTAATAGGCAGTGTGCTGCCGGCGCGGCGCAGGCGAATAGGGTGCCGTAATGCTCACGCCCGGCTTGCGCGTATTTTTCAGGATCAGGCCGATGGCCACATCCACATCGAACGGCTTCGACAGGAAACCGTCCATGCCGGCCTCCTTGGCGGCGTCTTCCTGCACCTTGAACGCGCCCGCCGTCAACGCGATCACCGGCAACTGCGCCAGTGCCGGCGTGGCGCGGATCAGCCGCGTCGCCGCCAGGCCGTCCATCACCGGCATCTGCACGTCCATCAGCACGATGTCGGTCTGGCCGGGATGCGCCAGCAGCCAATCCACCGCCTGCCTGCCGTCGTTGGCCAGCGCCACCTGCGCCCCTTCGCCGGCAAAAATCCGTAATGCCACTTCGCGATTGATGTCGGTATCGTCCACGATCAATATCCGCACATTGTCCAGGCGCCGTCCAGCGCCGTTGCCCGGCAATTCCGCGCCGCCGAAACGCGCCTTCCTGGCCACCGCCACCGCGTTGTAGAGATTGGACGGCGTCACCGGCTTGGTCAGCACCGCGTCGGCTACGCTGCTGTCGGGAGAAGCCAGCAATTCGTCGCTGGAATAGGCCGTCACCATCACAATGATCAGCGCCATGTCTTCATCGGCATACGCGGCACGGATCGCGCGCGCGGCGGCCAGGCCGTCCAGGCCGGGCATTTTCCAGTCCAGCACAATGACCTTGCCCGCGCCCTGCGCGCCGCTCTTCAAGGCGCTCTCCACCGCCGCCTCGCCGGAATCCACGATCTGCGCATTCCAGCCCAGCGCAACGGTGGTGCGGCGCAAGGCCTCGCGCGCAATCGGATTGTCGTCTGCCACCAGCACATCGAGATGCGCCATTTCGGGCGCCGACAATTGCAGATCCTGCGCGCGGTCGAAGGTCAGGTAAAACGAGAATTCGCTACCCCGCCCTGGCTCGCTGACCAGTTCCATGCGCGCGCCCATCAAGGCTACCAGGCGCCGGCTGATGGTCAGGCCCAGCCCGGTGCCGCCGAAATGGCGGGTAGTGGAACTTTCGGCTTGCGAGAAAGGTTCGAAGATCTCTTTCTGCTTGTCCGGCGAAATGCCGATGCCGGTATCGCGCACGGCGAAGCGCAGCGTGATCCGTTCGTCCCATTCCGCGATCGCGCTGACGTTCAGTTCGACGTGCCCCTGGTCGGTGAATTTGACCGCGTTGCCCAGCAAATTGATCAGGATCTGTTCCAGCCGCAACGGATCGCCGATCAGCCGGTCGGCGCGCGTCTCCGGCGGCGTGATGATCAATTCGATATCCTTGCCCTTGACGTTCACGCTCATGATGGTGGCGAGATTGTCGAGTACGGTATCGAGACTGAACGGCACGTTTTCGAGTTCGATGCGGCCGGCCTCGATCTTGGAGAAATCCAGGATGTCGTTGATGATGCTCAGCAGCGAACGGCCGGCGGTGGTGATCTTGCGCGCCAGGCTTTCCGTTTCGGGCGGCAGGCCGGCTTTCTCCAGCAGATAGGCCAGGCCGATGATGGCGTTCATCGGCGTCCTGATTTCATGGCTCATGTTGGCCAGGAAATCGCTTTTCGCCTCGGTCGCGGCCTCGGCCACGCGGCGCGCCTGTTCCAGCGCCTGTTCGGCCTGTTTTTGCGCGGTGGTGTCGCGATAGGTCAGCAGCGTCCAACCCGACGAAATCGAGCAGGCGCGCGTCTCCAGGAACACGCCGCTGGCCAGGCTGCGTTCGAAACAGACCGCCTGCCGGGTCTCCATCATGTTCGTGAATTCGGCCAACACTTCTTCGAAACGCTGGTTCGGATAATCGCCGCGCTTGAATGTAAAGCGCAGGATGTCGGCAAACGATACGTTTTCCTTTTGCAGCAAGGCCGCCGGGAAATCCAGCAAGGAACCGTACAGCTCGTTACGCAGGATGAGTTCGCGCTTTTCATCGAACACCGCCACGCCGAACGGCAGCGATTCCAGGACCTGGCTCAGAATCTGGTACAGATCGCTGATTTTCCTGGAGCGCGCCTCGACCTTGTCTTCCAGTTCCTGGTTGAACAGGCGCAGGGATTCTTCGGCATGCTGGAGATTGTCCAGCGTCGAGGCCAACTGATCGCGCTCGCGGCTGATGATCTCGTTCTTTTCCTGGATGCCGCGCTGCAGGCGGTTGAAATTCTCCAGCAAGGTTCGAATCTCGCTGCTGCCCGCCACCACCAGCGGCTGCATGCTCAGGGTATTGTTGCGCGCCTGGCCGATCAGCTTCGAGGCGGCTTCCACCGGCGCCAGTTCGCGCCGCAGCAGCAGCCAGATCAGCAGGCCGCCGCACAGGGTGATCATCAGGGCGCCGGTGTAGATGCGCAGGGCCACGCCGTGCACCGGCGCGAACGCCTCCTCGGTCGGAATATAGGCGATCACCAGCCAACCCGTGGTGCCGGCCAGCGCCGCCGTGCGCAGGTTTTCCACGCCGCGCGAATCGTTGGCAAAGCCCGGTCCCAGGTAGCCGGCCAGCCTGCTGTCGAACAGCCGGCTGGCGCCCTTGGCCGGCATCGGCTGCAGCACGTGCAGCGCATCGGTGCTGGCGACATAGACGCCGTCCTGAGGTGAAATCACATCGAAGCCGCCGGTCTCGCCGTTGCGCACTTCGCCGGAAAAATGGAAGAAGCTGCCGGTGTCGATCAATTCGGCCCCGCACAGGACGCCGATCACCGCG
Organism: Herbaspirillum sp.; assembly: GCA_036499085.1. GTDB lineage: Bacteria > Pseudomonadota > Gammaproteobacteria > Burkholderiales > Burkholderiaceae_D > Herbaspirillum. The sequence goes on from DASYEK010000018.1 coordinate 55,494, forward strand.
CCGTCGGTGCCGAACAAGGGCACTGCCACCATCAATACATGCTGGCGGGCAAAGCCGTCCAGCAGCGGCTTGACCACCGGCTTGCCGCTTTCCAGCGCTGCCTTGACATAGCTGGCGTCGGCGTAGCTGTTGCCGACAAAGCCGCGCGACGGCGATTCGGCCACACGAATGCCGTCCTTCGAGACCACGAAAATATCGCGGCTGAAGATCTTGTTGGCGACCACCCGTTCCTGCAAATACGCCTGCAAGCCCGGCGGGTTATCCAGCAATCCCGAGACCTGGGGCGCCAGGGACGTCAGCGCGTCGATGCGCAGCATCAGCTCGCGGTCGATGGTGCGCGCCACGAACGCGACCGTGGTGGTTTGCTCCTTGGAAATGACTTGCTCGAAATCGTGGCGCAGGCGGCCGACGACGAATGCGGAAAGCGCGCCGACGCCGATTGCAAAAATCAGCATGACGAACAGCGCAAGTTTGATCTTTAACGGCCAGCGGCCAAATCTCATGCCCCAGGCACCTGCATTCTTGCTCATTGGACAGTATCCCCTGACTGCGACAGATTCCTTTTTCCTGCCTGGAATCGTTTTCACGATCATACGGCACAAACGCGCCGACAGGAGCGGCCGGCGATTTCTTTGCGAGATAGGAATCGCCTGTCTGTTGATGGCATGCAACAAGCCGGCAACAGGCCGCGCAATATCCCCTGCGACCGCCTCTGATTATTTCCAGCCGGCATTTTTATTGTTTATTAAAAATAAGAATTACATGCCAGCACACGGGCTATGCCCCCGGAAAACAAATATCGGGAGCCATCGCGGCGATCGGACGGCGGAGGCACCGCCTGCAATCTCGGACGGGTCTTAGATACCAACCTCCTATCGAAAACCTAAGATTTGTCAGGTAATGCATCTCGACGATCCCACAAATATTTTTAATTGAAGAAATGGAGCACGAATATGGGCGCTAACACAATTCCTTCCCAACAGAACCCCGCTGTCGCCAGCCTTCCGCCGGAGACGGCGGCAACCCCTGCAAGCGCAAATAAAAGCTTGCGCAAGGGCTTTAATTTAGTGCTGACCCGCATCGCTTCGGGTGTCAAGCAATGCAAAAAGTTTTTTTCCCGCAAATTCACTTCGTCCGCCACGCCAGCCTCTGTCGCATCGCCATCCAAACGGCGGCTTTCCGTTGAAACGCCAGCGGGAGTGACAACGCAGCATCGCAAGGAATGCCGGCAATACCTGGCCGCGTCCGCGCAGGAACGACGTGAGACGGCCCTGACATTGCCACGGCAATTCAGCGCGGAAGTGGCCACCGGCTTTACGGCAATGTACGACCAGGCCTTTACCAAGGAATTTGAAACATTGCGACCGGCCAATTCATTGGC
>DASYEK010000019.1:0-32970 GCA_036499085.1 Herbaspirillum sp.
TATCGGCATCGACCGTCTTGCCGACGATGCCGCGGATGTCATACGCTTTGAATATGGAAACTTGAAGTGGCAGCATGCTCATGATGTGGTCCGTATGTAGTCGGTGTATGGTTGGTGCCCGTCAATAAGGCAAGGCGATCAATCGCGCTTGTAGATATCCTCGAAGCGGACAATGTCGTCCTCCCCCAGATACGCGCCGGATTGCACCTCGATCAGGTCCAAAGGCATTTTGCCCGGATTTTCCAGGCGATGCTTATGGCCGATGGGGATGTAGACCGACTCGTTTTCGACCACCAGTTTTTGCTCCTCGCCGCAGGTCACCATCGCCGTGCCGCTAACCACCACCCAATGTTCGGCGCGATGATGATGCATTTGCAGCGACAGCTTGCCGCCAGGTTTAACTGTGATCCGCTTGACCTGGAAACGCGCTCCCAGATCGATGCCTTCGTAACTGCCCCAGGGCCGGTAAACATGGGTATGGCTAAGATGCTCGGTACGGCCATTCTGCTTCAGGTCGGCGACGATCTTCTTGACATGCTGCACCTGGTCCTTGTGCACCACCATCACGGCATCCTTGGTTTCCACCACCACCAGATCCTTGACCCCGATCACAGCGACGAAACGGCTTTCGGCGCGGATCATCGAATTGCGCACATCGTCCGTGTAAACATCGCCGCGCAGTACATTGCCGTCGGCGTCGCCCTCCAGCACCTCCCATAGCGCAGACCACGAACCGACATCGCTCCAGCCGATTTCCGCCGGCACCACGACTGCCTCGCGGGTATGCTCCATCACTGCGTAGTCGATCGACTCGGACGGACAGGCCGCGAAAGCCGCCGCATCCAGCCGGAAAAAATCCAAGTCCTTGTGCGCGCCGTCGAAGGCCTTTTGGCAACTTTCCGCGATATCGGGACGGAAGCTGCGCAGCTCTTCCAGATAGCGCGCTGCCTTGAACAGGAACATGCCGCTGTTCCAGCTATAGGCTTCGTCGGCGACAAAAGTTTCGGCTGTGGCGCGGTCGGGCTTTTCGACAAAGCGTTCGACCGCATAGCAACCTTCCGCGCCGGCTAGGGCGTCGCCGCGGCGGATATAGCCGTAACCGATCTCCGGCCCCGACGGCACGATGCCGAAGGTGGCGATCGCGCCCTTTTCGGCCGCTTGCACGGCGCGCAGCACAACTGCCAGAAATGCCTGCACGTCGCCGATCACATGATCGGCCGGCAGCACCAGCATCAACGCATCCGGGTCCTGGCGCAGCAGATAATGCGCGGCCACTGCCACCGTCGGCGCGGTATTGCGTCCCTCCGGCTCCAGCAAGATGGCCAGCGGTTCGACATCGACCGCGCGCAATTGCTCGGCGACCAGGAAGCGATGATCGTTGCCGCAAGTGATCAGCGGCGGCATGACGTCGGGCCAGTCGGCCAGGCGCAGCAGAGTATCTTGCAGCATCGAAAACTCGGAATATAAAGGCAACAGCTGCTTCGGCAGCGCCTCGCGCGACAGCGGCCAAAGACGAGTGCCGGCGCCGCCGGCAAGGATGACGGGATAGATTTTCATAAAACGCCGCCTATGCGAAGGATTGAATTCATTGTTTTCATGTGCCATTCCTGAAAAAACCAAATATGAATCTCGTCGGGATCATGCGTGTCCATCGCCGCGATGCTTGCGGCACAGCAGCAGAAACCGCACGATATCGACCGTGTAGCGCTGCATTAATCGACGCGGTTCGAGGCAAAGCCGGTACAGCCATTCCAGCCGCGCGCGCTGCACCAGCCGCGGCGCGCGCGGCTTGTCGCCGGCCCAGAAATCGAACAGCGCGCCCACGCCGATCACCACATGCGCATCCAGCGCCGCGCGATTGGCCAGGATCCATTCCTCCTGCACCGGATTGCCCATCGCCACCAGCAACACGTCGGCGCGCGAACGGTTGACGATCCGCGGCAATTCGGCGCGGCATTCAGCCAGTCCCGCATAGCCGTCGCACGTGCCGGCCACGACCTGGCCCAGTTCGTCGCCAACGTGCCGCGCGGCCTTGGCCACCACCTCCGGCTTGGCGCCGAACAGGAAGACCCGCAACGGCCGCTCCGCGCCGCCCAGGAAATACGGCGTGAAATCGGTGCCGTTCAGGTTTTCCAGGAAGCGTTCGCCGCCCAGCATCGCCGCGATATCCATGCCGACCCCGTCATTGACAATAATCGCCCTGTCGCGTTTCATGCGTTCCAGCAACGGCCGGCATTTGACGATGAAATTGGTGTTGGCGAAAAATAGCGTCTCCTTGCCCTGCATCCCGATGGTCTGGTGCAGATGCGTCGCCAGCAGCTGCGAATTGGTCGCAATGACCGGAAAACCGGCGATTGAAATGGTCTTTTCCGAATTCATGTCCGCTCCCCTTGTTTCCTCGATTGAAAAAAATCAGCGCGCGCGCCGCATCCGCATCGCGCTCAGCAGCAGTCCGTGCCACGAATCGTTGACCGCCCGAATCCGCCAGCCGGTGGCGATCACGATCAACGGATACAGCAAACCCGCCACCAGCACGCCACCGGCGACCAGGGCGGCATTGGTGAAATGCGCCGGCATCAGCATCAGATAAGCCGCGAGGCCGGCCGACAGAACCGCGCTGCCCGCCAACGGCGGCGCCAGGGCGTACCACATGGCGCGCGCGGTCAGGCCCAGCGCGCGGCTCAGCAGGCATTGCGAGACCGGATACACCACCAGGTAGGCGGCGCAGAACGACAGGCTCATGCCGATCAGGCCATACCGATGAAACAACGCGGCCAGTCCGGCCGCCAGCGTCAGTTGCGCAATGCCGCAGCGCACCGGCACGCGGTTGCGGCCCAGTGCAAAGAACAGGTAATCGTTCAATTGCATGATCGAAGACATCATGTACAACAGCGCCAGCACCGTCACCGTCGGCGCCGCCGGCAGCCATTTGGCGCCGAATACCGCCGCCACCAGCGGCTGCGCCAGCACGGCCTGGAAGCACAGCAGCGGCGCCACGCAGAACAGGGTGATGCCGAAGATTTTCAGGTAGCCGCGCCGCAATGCCGCCAAGTCGCCGCCGGCATCGGAAAACACCGGCAGGGCCACCTTGTGCATCGAACTGGCGATGACCAGGTACACCGCGGAAGTCATGCGCTTGGCCAGGTTGTAGAGGCCGGTGGCATACGGGCCGAGGAACAGGCCGACCAGCAGCGAATCGCCGTTGGCGTTGGCGAAACCCAGGATGCCGGCGAGGCCGACCTGGCGCACATCGTCGATGTATTTGCGGGTCAGCTTGCTGTCGAACACCATGCTCGGCAGCCAGCGGCTTTGCGCCACCACCAGCAACAGGCCGAGGCCGGACGCCGTGACCTGCTGCACCACCAGGGACATCGCGCCCCAGCCCTCGGCGGCCAGCGCAATGCCGATGACGCCGCCGGTGGCGACCGAACCGATGGAACGGATCGCCAATTGCCGAAACATCATGTTGCGCACCAGCCGTGCTTCATAGGCGCGCACCAGGCCGAAGAACAGGATCGACACGCTCATGCCTTGCAGCACATGTTCCAGCTCCGGCGCGCGAAACAGCATGGAGATGAAGCCGGCCGAAAAGAACATCGCGCCGAACAGCAGCAGCGCCGCCGTGGCGCACATGGTGAAGATCCATGAATAGGTGCGATGATCCGGCGCGGCGCTGCGCACGATCGGCATCGCGATCGCATCGAAGATCACCATCCGCGTAAACAGAATGAACAGATGGGCGACGGTCAGCAAGCCGAACGCAGCCGGTTGCAGGAAATGCGCCAGCACCGCGAAGATGGCGAACGACAAGACCTGCTGCGCCAGGTTGTCGATCATGGACCACATCGACCCCGACGCCAGGCCGCCGCCTTTTTTCGGCTTGGCCTCGGCCGTCGCCGCATCCGGCTGCTTGGTCTCGGCGTTCATCCGCGCCATCCCCGCATGCGCGCCATCACGCTGATGTATTTGAAACGCGCGCGCGGCAGGTCGCCGCTGGCCAGCGCCAGCAGCATGCCGCAGCAGGTGCGCAGGCAGGCTACCGGAAAGTACCAGAACGGATAGCCGTTCATGCGCATCACGCGGCCGATGCCGGCCTCATATTTCTGCTGGCGATTGCAGGCGCCCTCGTCGAAATCGACCGTCTTCACCGGATGATGCAAGACCAGGTCGCGCAGGAATTTCAATTTGAAGCCCTGCTGCAGGCTGCGCAGCAGATAATCGGTCTCTTCCGAGGCGCCCCAGGGCGTGCCGGCGCCGACGCCGAGCGAGGCATTGAACTGGCCGACCGCATCGACCACCCGCCGCCGCAGGAAAATGCTGAACGAAATCGCGCCGCGCCAGACGTTATAGCGGTTCAACAGCGTCGAACGATCCAGCCAACGTCCCTCGGAACGGCCTTCGCCGTCGGTGAAGCGGCCGGTCACGCCGTCGATGTCCGGATTCGATGCCAGCACCGCCGCCACCTTGCCCAACAAACCGTCCGGATACCAGCAGTCGTCGTCCGGAAAGGCAACCACGTCGCCGCCGGCTAACTTGAGCCCGACATTGCGCGCACGCGACAAGCCGCGCGCCGAGCGCACATGCAGGAAGCGAAACTTGTCCCGATAGACTTGCAGCAGAGGCGCCAGGCGTTCGTCATCGTTCTGGTCGATCACGATCAGTTCGAAGTCGCGGTAATCCTGGGCTTGCAGCGACGCCAGAAAACGCGCCACTTCATCGGTCCGCCCTACCGTCGCCAACACCAGAGAAAATTTCATGCAGTCTGTTCCTTTACACTATTTGCCATTCACAACCACGCGCAATGGCCGGCAATCGCTATCGCTGGGGGGCCATGCTGTCTTTCAACACCGCCATCTGCGGCTTGTCGGCGCCCCCGTCGGGCTGGATGCTGAACGGATAAGTCCCCAGCCATTTGCCGGCGGACCAATAGGTCCATCCGCCCCATGCCGCGCGGTCCTTGGTGCCGTCGACGATGGTCTTCAATACCTGCAGGCACTGGTCGTTGACGGCCACGCCGAATTCGCCCAGGAACAGGCGCTGGTTGGTGGCATGCGCCCATCGCGTCAGGTCGGCCATCACCTTCTCCAGCCGGGCCGGGGCGATGCATTCGGTCTTGGTGCCCGAAAAATCGCTATCGCCGTACTGATGCACTTCGATCAGATAATTGTTGGCCGGATCGCGCACGGCGCGGAACGCATCGGCATTGGCCACGCCGCTGCGGTCCTTGCCCTGCCAGGAATGCGCGCCGCTCCACCCGCCGCCCGGCACCAGCACCAGATGCCCGCTGCGGTTTTTTCCACCACCGTTGCCGCCCTCCTTCTTGCGCAGCGCGTCCAGCGTCTGCTGCGCGGTGGCGGCCCAGTCGGCCACGGTCATCTTGGCCGGCTCGTTCATCAGGCCGAACGCGACATGTTGCGTATCGGGAAACGCGGCCAGCAGACGCATCCACAGATCGACGAAGGCATCGCGCGGCACCTCGGCCGATCCGATCGGATTGCCGCGGTATTGGCCGAAATTGTGCACATCGAGAATCACGCAGGCATTCATCGCGCCGGCCGCGGCGACGGTGTCGCCCAGGCGCTTGAGTTCGCCCGCGTCCAGCTCGCCGAACAACTGCGGCTGCACCCGCTCCCACAGGAACGGCAGGCGGAAGGTGTTCATGCCCTGTGCCTGGAAGTGCCGCATGTCGGCCGGGTCGGGATAGACGTAGTCCTTGAATATGGTGCCCGGCAATTTGCCGGATGCGAACTCGGCGCCGGTCAGGTTGACGCCGACCAGTTGCTTGCCGTCCAGGCAGCCGGCCGCCGCCGAGCCGCTGAAGCAGCAAGCCAGCGCCGCGAACGACAACGCGCCCACGGCGGATACGATTCGATGCATGGCAGGATTCATGAGAGTTCGCCCTGTTTGCGCGGCGGCATCGGCCGGAAAGCCGGAATGGCCCAGGCCGCCTTGCGCTTGAATAAATGGCCGGCGGCCTTGATCAGGCGTGCGCCGGGTCGTTCGACCAGCCGGTAGTTGAGCCACGACAGGCCGAGCACCAGCGCGATGAACGGCGCCAGCATGGCCGGCGGCAGCGGCTGGGCCAGGTACTTGTGGAAGAAATAGATCACCGGCATATGCAGCAGATAGATCGAGAAACTGCACTCGCCGCACAACACCATCGCCCGGTTGGCAAACACGGCATCGCCCAACGCGGACGGAAAGGAAAAGCTGAATACAAGCAAGGCGCCGAACAGGGCCGTCAGCAGGCTGCTGTAGAACGCCTGGTTGTCCGCGAACGGGATCACCGCGGCGCCGCGTCCGCTCAGGATCAGGACCGCCGCCGCCGCCATCGCCGCGATCAACGCGCCGTGCAGCCAGTTCAGCGCGCGCGGATCGGTGTCGCGCATGCCCATTCTGGCACGCAGCACGCCGGCCACCACGCCGAACAGGAAGTAATGAAGTTTCGAACCGACAAACGTGCCCGGGAACACGTCGCGATAAGCCATCAGCAGCAGGCAGCCGAAGGCCAGCAATGCAAACCCGGTCACGCCGGCACGCGTCGAATAACGGCTGCCGACCGCCCACAGCAGGATGAACAGGAAATAGAATTCGACCTCCGGCGTAATGCTCCAGAACACCGAGACATTGCCCGAGAACAGCACGTGCCGCAGAAGATTCTTGCCGGTGATGGCATACACGAAATTCGGATCGAAGACGGCGCAGACGATTACCGACAGCAACAGGATGAACAGATACGCCGGCGCGATCCGCGAGAAGCGATGGATTGCATATTCGGTCACGCCGAGCGCCGTGAAATCCCTCCCGAGATACAGGTAGGCCATCAGGAAGCCGCTCAATGCGAAGAACACCGTCACGCCGATTTCACCGGAAAAGTGGTTCACCAGCGGCAGCGAAAACCAGTCCACCGAATGGCCGTACACGACCAGCAGCGCCGCCAGCCCGCGCAGGCCGGTGATGGCGTCGATCCGGTTGCGATTGCCGGCGGCGATGGGCGCGGTATTGGACATGTCTGGCACCCTGCCTATTGCGAGGCGTGATTGTTGCGGCCGCCGCGGCCGGCCAGCGTTCGATAGACGTCCGCGTAGCGATTGGCGATATGGCGCCAGTTATAGCGGTCGGCGAATTGCCGCGCCTGGGCGCGCCGCTGCGCATGGGCAATTTGATCGGATTGCGCGGCATGCAGGGCCTGCAGGCGATCGACATTGCCCTCGGCGTCGGCGTCGCTCAGTATCAATCCGAAACCGGACTGCTCGATCAGATTGCGGAACGGCGGAATATTGCTCAATACCGGCGTCAGTCCGGCGCTCATGGCTTCGATCGGCGCGATGCCGAATCCTTCATGGCGCGACAGGCAGATGAAATAGCCGGCCTGCCCGATCAGCGCGGCCAGTTCCTGGTCGGATGGATTCGGCACGATGCGCACCGCCGCTTCCAACTGCGCCTGCCGCACCCAGGCATGGAGTTCGGCGGCGCTGTGATCGTATTCGCGCCCGGCGATGATCAACTTCCAGTCGGGCTCGCGCGCATGCAAGCGCTGGAACAGCGCCAGTGTTTCCAGCAGGCCCTTGTTGACGGACCAGCGGCCGAAGTAGATCAGGGTACGGGTCGCCGCAGGCGACGACAGGTCGCTGTACTTCTCCACATTGACGCCATTCTCGATGACCTCCAGCCTGGGCGGCTTGACGATCTTGCGGAAGATGGCGCCGTCGTTGTCGCTGGTGGCGATGATCTTGTCATAGGCCAGGCAGGAGGCGCGCGTCACGGTATTGAAATAGACCTTCTTCAGGCGCGAGGCGAATTCGGTATGGAAAAATCCGCCGTGGGTCGACGCCACCAGCGGCCGCCGATGCACCATCCTGGTCGCCGCCAGATAGTCGAAAAAGAAATCGACGCCATGCACATGGATCACGTCCGCATCGCCCACGTATTGCAAGACCCGCGGGCACAAGGGATAGCGGCTGGTGCCGTGGAACGGCAGGCGCACCACGCCGACGCCGTTGACGACCGCTTCCGGCGCCAGGTATTCGCTCGAATTCCTGAACAGGCGATTGAGCGTGACGATGCGCGGAACCTGGTCGTGGTGCTCGCGCTGCTGGCGCGCGATATTCTGGACCACGTCCTCCATGCCGCCCATGGACGGTGCGTATTGGCGCACGATGTGCACGACTTTAATGGACATTTGACGCTTCCTTTTTCATTTGCCCGGCCAGGCCGGGAGGACGGCCGGCGAAGCAGCCGACCAGGAACCAGAGGATGCCGGCGGTTTTCAGGGCGAACAGCGAGGTGCCGCTGACGCACAGGATCAATGACATGTACAGCGTGGTGAAGGCGCGGAAGCGGTCGCCGCGCTCGTCTTCCATACGTACCATCCAGAACGCGCACCACAGCACAATGCACAGCAGCGCGCCCCAGCGCGTGAGCAGCGTCGGATAACCCATGTCGCCATACGCGACATTGAAGCCGTCCAACCCGAAAATGGCGGCCAGGTTCAAGTTCGTCAGCGTGACGCCGCTGACATACAGCCGGCCGATCACGTTGTCGCCGTAGCCGCCGGTATAGAAATTGCCGATCGCCAGCAGCATGCCGACGCTGGCCAGCGGCAGCACGATCATCCACGCGTTCTTGTGCCACGGCAGCAGGCGTATCGCCACCAGCAAGGTCAGCGTGATCATGCCGTAGCGCGAATCGGCCAGGGCGATCATGATCAGCGCGGCGACCACGAAGAACGCCATGTCCCTGAAATCCTCGCGCCGCTTGGCCAGGCCCCAGCCGGCGGTAATCACCGCGAAATTGCCCAGCGATACCGGCTCCAGGAATACCGACGAGACGCGATGGTTTCCCAGCAGCGACGGCAGGATGGTGCGGCCGATGCCTTCCGGACGCGTGCCGTTCAAGCCCAGCACACTGTCCTTGGCCCAATTCGAGCCGGCCTGCAGGCTGCCCTGGCTGACGTAATACGAGAAGATATTGAACACACGCGAAAATGCGTCCAGGAACAGCAGTTCGAAAAAGCCGAACGCCAGCACCAGCAGCACCGCCACCTTGAGCACGCGGTCGGCATATTTGACATCGCCGATCTGGCGTCCGATGCCGTAGAACAGGATCGGGATCAGCACATCGCGGAATCCCTTGGGATCGAGCTGGTTGCGCAAAATCGCCAGCAGCAGCAGATAGGCGATGGTCAACGCCGCCAACGCGATGAATTCCAGCCGCAGGTTCTTGACCAGCACCGCGAAGCACCCGAGGTAAATGCACATCTCCGCGGCCGCGACGCCGCTCATCGAAATCGGATGCACGCTGGTATGCAGCGCACACAGCAGCGCCTGGTACATCAGCGCCACGATCAGGATCCAGAACACCAGCGTCTTGCCCGGCACGGCGGCCAGGCTGGACCCGCGCGGCGCGGTGAAGCCGAAGAAATCCGAGATGTTTGCCAGAGAAGCCATACGTTCGCTCAAAAGCTGACCAGGACGGTGCCGACCACTTCCGCACCGATGCGGCGCACCTGCTCGCCGAAGGCGACCAGATCGGCGGTGCGCGTGTGATCCTTGCGCACCACCAGCAATACGCCGCCGGCGCGCGCGGCAATCGTCAATGCATCTGCCGCGCTGGAGACCGCCGGCGAGTCGTACAGGATGACGTCGAAGCATTCGCGCAGCGTTTCGTTCATCACGCCGAAACCGGAACGGTTGATCAACTCCTGCGGATTCGGCACCGGCGAGCCGGCCGGCAATACGGACAAGTCGACAAACGCATCGATCATCGCCAGCGACTCCATGCCGGCGCGCCCGGCCAGCACCTCGGCCAGTCCGCGTTCGCCTTCCAGGTTGAAGATGCGATGCTGGCGCGGTGCGCGCAGGTTGGCGTCGACCAGCAAGGTCTGCTCGCCCAATTGCGAAAACACCACCGCCAGGTTGGCCGCCAGCAGGCTGGTGCCGTCGCCCGGGTTCACGCCCACGATCGCCAGCGTCTTGTGGCCGGCGCCGAACCAGCGCAGCATCAATTGGCTGCGCACGCTGCGCAAGGCTTCGACCTCCGGCGTAAACGGCTGGTAGGCCGCGATCAGCGAGGTCGGGTAATTGCCCTGGCCGTGTTGCAGATACGGATAGTCGAACTGGCGCGACAAGGCCTGCTGGATAGCGGCCTCGTCGGCCAGGCCCAGGCGCTTGGCGGCCTCGCCGAAGCGCAGGCCGGTTTCCTTTTGCAGGCGACGGATGCTCTCGACCTGCTCCGGCGTCAGCTTGCCCTGCTCGACCAGCAGCCGGCCGATATTGGCATCCTTCCTGGCGGCGGCGGCAGGGCCAACGATGGAACTTACCGTGTTGTTCATGATGACGGCCTCTTTTTCACAATGGATCGCCGCGGTCGATAGCGCATTGATGCAGCATCAACGCGGCAGACTCGGCTTGGGAAATCCCAGCAGATTGCGGCGCCGCGGCGCCGGCTTGTTCCAGGCGATGGCGCCCAGCATCGGCGCGCCCAGCGCGTTGCTCAGGTCGGCCACCGAACGTATGCGGCGGTTGGCCAGCTCGGCCAGTATCGCCAGCGCCAGGCCCAGCATGCAGCCGAGCAGGATCGACAGCGCCAGGTTCAGCGGAATGTTCGGGCTGGCCGGCAGGCGCGGCGCCACGGCCGGCGCCAGCAGCGACACATCCGATTGATTCGAATGGCCTTCCAGGTCGGTCTGGGTCAGGCGGGCAGCGGCGGCGTCGTAGGCTTTCTGCGCGCTTTCGACATCCTTGACCAGCACCGACATTTCGGTGCGCGCGCGATTGAGCCGCAACACCCGCTCGGTCTGCGCCGTCACCGCGGCGCGCACTTCCGCTTCACGCTGGCGCAGGATCTTGCCGTTATTGGCGGCGCCGTTATTGGTCGAAGCGATATTGCTGTTGACCTGGGCGCGCAGCTTGTTCACTTCCGCCTGCGCGGCCTGGTATTGCGGATGGTTCGGCGCCAGCGTCTGGCTGAGCAGCGCCAGCCTGCCTTCGGCCGCGGCCAGCGAAGACTTCAGGTTCTGGATCAATTGATTGGAGATGACATCGGGCGAATCGCGTCCGCCGCTGCCCATGGCCTGCCGGCCGCGCGAGGAGGCTTCGATGGCCGCGGCCTGCGCCTGCACCAGCTGGCTGGACAGATCGTTCAGCCGGGCCGATTCCACATCCAGGTGATCGTCGGTGCTGACCAGGCCATGATCCTGCTGATAGCGCGACAGCCTGTTCTGCGCGCCTTCCAGGTCGATGCGCAGGCTCTTCATCTGTTCGGTGAAATATTTCTCGGCCTGCTGCAGCGGTTCGATCTTGATCTGCAGATTCAATTGCTGATAGGCGGCGGCGAACGCATTGGCGGCCTTGGCCGCGAACACCGGGTCCTGGCTCTTGATGCTGAGCTCGATCACGCTGCTCTCCTTGGCCGGCGCCACCACCACCATCTTGGTCAGCATGTCGGCCAGCCATTCGCGGATATCGCCGGCGCCGCCGGTGGCCGCGACGAAGCGCTGGCGGGAGGCCGGATCGTTGGCCAGGCCCAGGTTGTCCACCGTCTTCAGCGCCACCCGGCGGCTGGAAAGAATATCCATCTGGGTCGCCATGTAGCCGGCCACCAGTTGCGCCGGCAGGATCGCGCCGGACACCGGATCGGTGCCCTTGTAATTGAGCAGCAAGGTGGTCGACGCCTTGTATGTCTTCGGCATCAGCAGGCTCAACGCGGCGGTCGCCACCACACAGATCAGCAGCGTGCTCAGGATGATGCGGTAACGCGCGCGCAAAATGGTCAGAAGCTGGGGCACTGTCATATCGACTCCTCATGCGGGGCGGCGCCAGTCGCCGGCAGGGCCTTGGCCGCGGCCCGCATCAAAAGAAACTCTCTTTCACATACACGACATCGTCGGGTTTGAGCAGGGTGTCGTTCTTGACATCGATCATCACCTGCTTGCCGTCGGCGTCGCGGCGCTTGATGCGCAAGCCGCGCTCGGTGCCGCGCGGCGTCAGTCCGCCGCCGACCGACAGCGCCTGCACCACCGTCATGTCGCGCTCCAGCCGGAACGCGCCGGGATGCTGCACCTCGCCGTAGATATAGAACTTGGGCGCCCGTTCGACATAGATCATGTCGCCGTTCATCAGGTCGAGATTGCCGCTCATGTCGGCCGAATGCACCATCTCGACCAGGTTGACGCTTTGCTTGGTAGTCTTGCCGTTGCGGATCCGCACCACGGTGGCGACATCGCCGCCTTCGGGGCCGACTCCGCCGGCCATCGCCAGCATGTCGGTCACGCTGCGCTTGCCTTCAACCGGATAGCGGCCCGGCTTCACGACTTCGCCGAGCACCGACACCTGCTGGCTCTGCAGATCGGTCACGGCGATATTCACCTCGGCCTTTTTCAGGAAGCCGCCGCCGGTCAGCATGCCGGAGATTTTCTTCTCCGCATCCGCCGTCGACAGGCCGGCCAGCTTGACCGGGCCGATCAACGGAAAGGTGATGTTGCCGTCTTCGCTGATCTTGGTTTCCAGGCTCAGATCGGGATTGCCGAACACCGAAATCTTCAGCGCGTCGCCCGGCCCCAGCGGCGTATCGGCCGCGCTCGCCGGCGCCGCATAGACCGCGCACACCGCCAGCAGCACTGCCAGCATTGCCGCCGCCGCCATTGCGGGCAAGGACGCCGGCGTCGACATCGCTTTCCAAAACATTGCAATCATTCTTCTCGTCATGATCTTCGCCCTGTGAAGGTATTGTTGTTAGCGCCCGCCGGCCTATCTCCCAGCCGATCGTTGGCGCGCTGCCCTGAAAAAACCTACCTGGCCGCCGCCACGCCGGCCGCAACCGTCTTGCCGCCGTCCTCTTCCACCATCAGCGCCGATGCCGGCTCCGCATACACCAGCTTGGCCGATGCCCGCAGGCGGGCCACTTCCGCGGCCGCCACTTCCTGCATCTTCTTGTTCAGCAGATAGCGCTCGATCTGCGCAGTCGCCGCCGCCCTGGACACCGGGCTGCCGCGCAGATCGGTCAGCACGCACAGTTCGTCCTGGCCGCCGTCCTTGTCCTGCATCACGAACAGGCTGTTGCGCTGCAGGCCCTGCAGCTTGCCGGCCATTTGCGGCGGCAGGTCGGCACTGGTATACGAACGCTGCGTCCTCACGTAATCGATGCGGTGCTGCCGCAGCCACAGCGCCACCTGCTCCAGCGAACGGGCCTGGTCCATTACCGCCTTCAGCGGCCGGCCGAAATCCTTGGCGGCCACCGTCAACTGCGTCACATCGAATACCTTGCGTTGCGCGAACAGCTCGGGATGCGCGTTGTAATAGGCATCGATTTCCTGCTGCGATGCATTGGCCAGGTTGGAAGCCTTCGATTCCAGATAGGCCTGCACGATGGCCTGCGTCTTCAGGCGATCGGCGATCTGGATCACTTTCGGATCGCGATCGATCTTGTTGCGCAGCGCTTCGTCCAGCAGCACCTGGCGATCGATCAGCGCTTCCAGCGCCTGGCGCCGCACCGCCGGCTGCCGCGCCGCGCCGGCGTTATCGGCGACGGCGGCGGCGCTCCACAGTTCGGCTTCCAGCTGGCGGGCGGTGATGTCATCGCCGTTGACCGTGACCAGCACCTTGCTGTTGGTCTTCTCCTGATCGCTGCAGGCGCCGATCGCGCCCAGCAGGATCAGCACGCCAGCCGCGCGCGCCATGGCGGTTTTCTGCACCCTAAGCACTAACCGCATTGCCCATGCCGCCCATATTCGAACCCGGACCCATGCTCCGTTCATTGCCGCCGCCGATCAGCCTGGCCGCCGCGTTGAAGCCGATCGCAGCCCGCATCGGCCGGCGCCGGATCTGATACAGCACAAAGCACAATCCGACCAGGAACATGGTCCAATGCGCCGGCTGCTGCACCGGCCGCGCCTTGAAGTTCTTCAGGAAATAAAACAAGGAATCCTTGGATGGCGCGCCCAGCACCGCGGGCCGCGCCTGGGCCGGCAAGATGCCGGCGCCGTCAAGGCCGGCATCGGCCGCATCGATGCCGTCGGCCGTCATGCCCACGGGACGCATGGCGCCCACGCTATCGGCGCCGTCGTCGTAAGTCGCCATCGCCGGCATCAGTCGCGCAGCCCCTCGCGAGGCTGGGTTATAGACGGCATTGGAAAGCCTCGCGCCGGATGCCGGCATGGGTTCATAGGCGGTCCGCGTACTCTGCGCGATCGCATCCGATGGCAGGCGCGGCGAATAGGCGTCGATGGCGCGGGGCAGCGCGCCATCGCGCGCCTTGAGTTGAAGTATGGGCGCTGCCGCGAAGGCTGCGCTGCTATTGATTATGAGCCCGAGGCTCATCAACAAGGCGGCTTTATGCATGATCGTTTCCTTAAATAAACCCGTCGCATTGCTGCATGACGAGTGCTGAAAGACTGCGAAGAAAACTGCGCGTTCGTTTCTGAAACACTTGTTACACCTGCTGCGTTTCTCACCACTTCACCTCATTTGCTGCTCTTGCGCGTCTCCGTCCGTCTCCATTTGTCTCGGTTTTTTAGCGCCCGCATTGCGGTCCGCGGGCGCTGAGTCCTAATGCCGGAATCCTTATGGATTTCCTTTGAATTCCGGTCGAATTCTTGTCAGTACGCTGCATCCTTTTTCAGCACTTCCTTGACTGTGCGGAAGATGATCCACAGGTCCAGCGCCAGCGACCAGTTGCGCAGATACTCCAGATCGAATTCGATGCGCGCGCGCATCTTGTCCAGCGTTTCGGTTTCGCCGCGCAGGCCGTTGACCTGCGCCCAGCCGGTGATGCCCGGCTTGACCTTGTGGCGCAGCATGTAGCCCTTGATCAGCTTGCGGTACATCTCGTTATGCGCCACCGCGTGCGGGCGCGGCCCGACG
Organism: Herbaspirillum sp.; assembly: GCA_036499085.1. Lineage (GTDB taxonomy): Bacteria > Pseudomonadota > Gammaproteobacteria > Burkholderiales > Burkholderiaceae_D > Herbaspirillum. The sequence goes on from DASYEK010000019.1 coordinate 14,862, forward strand.
ATGCTCATGCGGCCCTGGATCACATTGAAGAACTGCGGCAATTCGTCCAGCGACGTGCGCCGCAGGAAGCCGCCGAACGGCGTGATGCGCACGTCGTTGCGCTTGGCCTGCTCGACCACCGCGCCGTCGTCGCACACGCCCATCGAACGAAACTTGTAGACCACGATTTCCTCGCCGTTCAAGCCGTAGCGGCGCTGCGCAAAAATGATCGGCCCCGGCGACGACATCTTCACCCCGACCGCGATGCAGGCCATGACCGGCAGCAGCATGATCTGGATCAGCGTCGCCAGCACGATGTCGCTGGCGCGCTTGACCACGCTGTGCAGGCCGGTGAACGGCGTTTCACAGATGCCGATGACCGGGATCCCGCCGACGTGATCGAGGCGCGCCTGGATCAGGTCGAAGGTATAGATATCGGGCACGAAATAGACCGAGGCCGTGGTGTCGCGCAACTCTTCCATCAGATTGGTCAGGCCGGGATTGCCGGTCATCGGCAGGCAGATGAAAATGGTTTTGATCTTGTTGGCGCGCACATAGCCGGCGACGTCGGCGATCGATCCCAGGTAGGGACTGGAGAGTTCCGGCATGCGGCTGTTTTCGATGCGGTCGTCGAAGAAGCCGCGCATGTCGATGGCGGGATTGTTGCGCGAGGTCACGCGCCGCAGGATGTCCTTGCCGGAATAGTTGGAACCGACGATGACCGCCGAACGCGTCTGGCGCTCCTTGCCGAAATTGAAGGCCAGCAGATAGGCGGTCAGGCGGCTCGCCAGCAATGCCAGCGGCGCCAGCGCGAACCAGGTCCAGACCACGCGATCGGACAGCTCGTAGCGCAATCCCGTGCCCTGCCCGATCAGCACCAGCACCAGCACCACGATGGCCCAGCCGACCAGGATATCGACCGCATACGCCAGTTGCTTGCCGACATGCAGCGTGCGGTACAGATCGATCTGTTCATAGACGAAGGAGGAGACGAAGAAGGCGATGATCATCAGGACCAGGTAATCGCCGGTGAACACTTCGTTCTGGGTTGCGATGACGATATACAGCAGCCCGAGAATGATGGCGGGGTCGAGCAGTCGCTTGAAAAACGACACCAGGGGAATATCATTTTCAGTCATGATGTTTCTGCCTCAAAATGCGTAACGCGTATTCAACAACACGGCATTGCTGGTATAGCCGCCGTCCGCGGCGGTGGAACTCTGGGTGCTGCGCACGCCCGACATGCGGATTTCCCATTTGTCGGTCGGGGTATAGGCGACCGTCAGGCCGGCATTGCGCAGCACATCGTTCTGCGCGGTGGCGCCGCCGACCGTGCCGGACAGGGTGGACTGGCTGAAGTCGCGCTTGACGTAATTGATCTGTCCGATCAGGTGGATCTTGTCGGAGTATCTCCAGATCGACGCCAGGCTGGCGCCGCGGTTGAGCGAATACACGGTGGAGAGGTCGTCGACCGCCCCGATTTCGCGCCAGGCGGTGATGCTGAGATCGATCTTGCCGGTCGGCGACCAATCGGCCGAGATGCGGCTGTTCATGCCGCTGAAGTCGCGCTCGGAAAACTGGTTCTGTTTGCGGCTGACCCATCCGCCGAGGAAGTGCAGCCGGGTCTTGCCGGTCAGCAGCCAATCGACCTTGCCCTTCAATTCGTTCTGGGTATAGCCGTTGAGCACCTGCTGCCCGTTGCCGTCGATCTCGGGATTCGGGAAATCGGCGGTGATGTGGCGCGCCTGCAAGCCGATGGTGCTGCCGCTGCGCGCCAGGTAATCCAGCCCGAGTTCGCTCTGGTTTTGGCTGTTGTTGGCCGGCTGCTGCGAGGCCAGGTCGTACCATAATTTGCTGTGCGTCAGGCCGGCCCGCACGCGCCAGTCCGGATGAAACATCCATGCGCCGTCGACGAACTCGCTGGCCTGGGTGCGAATATTCGGGGCCAGTTCATGGAAATCGATGAAAGGCGTCAAGCCCTGCGAATAGTTGACGCCGGCGTTGCCTTCCAGATGCTCGCCCGCATGCCAGTTCCAGTTCAAGGCGGCGTTCTTGTCGATATGATCCAGCTCGGAGAAACGGTCGTAATCGGCCTTGGTGACGCTGAGATTGGCGGTGAGGCGCTGCCGGCTGATGTGCTTGTCCAGCGCCAGGCCGAAGGTGCCGCGGCGGACCGTGTCGGACATGCCGTCCAGTCCCATCGCATTGGCCTGCGCGTCGTCGCGCAGCCGCAATACGTTGCTGTCGTAGACCACGCCGAGTCCGACATAAGGCGTGATCTTGCCCGGCTCCGGCATCAACACGTCCGGCGGCGGTATGATGTCGGCCGGCACCAGGCTGCTGATGGTATCGGCGGCCAGCGCGGAAGCGCCCGAGCACAGCGGTAACAGCAACAGGACTTTCCACGAAAAAACGGGAATGGAAAGCCCGCTGCGACGCTTGTTTATTTGCATGAATTTTCCTTTGCGATGTTCTCGCTCGCCGCCGCCGGGACAATCGATCGGGCCCGGCGCCATGAAACGGGAAACAAAGAAACGCCGGCAGTAAAGCGCTTGCCGATTCGTCAACTCGAAAAATTAATTGAAAATTAATGCATGTAATTAATGCAATCCCTATGCTTGCAAACATTTGCTGGCAGATGTTGCAGAACAGCATAATGACTGGCTGCAATTTTCTTAGTTCCTTTTTGAAATCAATTGTTACATCATCCGAATAAACTGTTTTCACATTGACAATAGACAATATAACGTATTGATTTGCATAGATAATTTAATTATTGTCGAGCATTTTTTTCCTACCCGATTTGCGGCGGCCGCAGTAAGACAAGCCTTAATGACCGGCTTGTGCAACGCGTCAAATTACCAGGTAGTAAATGTTTTTTTGCGTAAAAAGGGGTATGTGGAATCTTTTCGCCGGCACCGTTGCCGAAGCTGCGGCGGCTTCAAAACTGGTGGTAATCTCTATCCAAATTCATGGAACCGCGATGTCGTTTGCGGTTTTCACAATCTCGTTTAGCAATTCAATAGAAAATCCGCATGAAGAAAACCATTCTCCTGACCGGCGCGACCGGTTACATCGGCTCCCACACCTGGTGCGCGCTGCTGGCAGCCGGACACGACGTGGTCGGCCTCGACAATCTTTGCAACAGTTCCGAGGAAGTGGTCGCGCGGGTGGCCGCGATCAGCGGCACCGATCCGATATTTTTTGAAGGCGATGTGCGCGACGGCGAGATGCTGGAATCGATCTTCGCCGCGCACCGCATCGATGCCGTGATCCACTTTGCCGCATTGAAGGCTGTCGGCGAATCGGTCGCCAAGCCGCTCGCCTATTACGATACGAATCTGAACGGCCTGATGACGCTGGCCGCGGCCATGCGCTGGCACGGCGTGCGCAATTTTGTATTCAGTTCCTCGGCCACGGTCTACGGCGACCCGCATGCGGTGCCGATCAAGGAAGACTTTCCCTTGTCGGCCACCAATCCCTACGGCCAGACCAAATTGATGAGCGAACAGATCCTGCGCGACCTGGAACATTCCGACAATAGCTGGCACATCGCCTATCTGCGCTATTTCAACCCGGTCGGCGCGCATGAAAGCGGCTTGATCGGCGAAGATCCGCGCGGCGTGCCGAACAACCTGATGCCGTTCGTGGCGCAGGTGGCGCTGGGCAAGCTCGAAAGGCTGCGCGTCTACGGCGGCGATTATCCGACCGCCGACGGCACCGGCGTGCGCGACTATATCCACGTGATGGATCTGGCCCAGGGCCACGTGGCGGCGCTGCAGAAACTGTTCGAGAACAGGCAATCGTTCACCGTCAACCTCGGCAACGGCCGCGGCTATAGCGTGCTGGAAGTGGTGCGCGCCTACGAAAAGGCCAGCGGCCGCAAGATCCCGTTCGATATCGTCGAGCGCCGCCCGGGCGACATTGCCGCCTGTTACGCCGATACGGCATTGGCGGCCAGCCTGCTGGACTGGCAGGCCAGCCGTGATATGGACGATATGTGCGCCGACTCATGGCGCTGGCAAACCATGAACCCGGACGGGTTTGCCGTCGAGCCGGACGCCACGGCCAGCGGGGAATAGCCGGAAATCGAGGCCGATCCAGCGCCAAGGCGTCTTTTTCGATACACTGGCGGAATGCTTACCCAGCCTCTCGCCAATATTGCCGCTTACCCAGCGACGATTCCCGCAAATCCCGTCTCCGCAGACGCTGCCCCACGCCCGCGCGCGGCTTCGATCCCGCTGCCGCAAATCGTCCGGCGCGGACTGGAATCCTACGCCGTCAGCTTCGATGCCATGCGCGACTTCACCGACGCGCGCGGCCCGGACACGCCCGATCAGTTATGGATAGTCGAACATCCCCCTGTATATACATTGGGGCTGGGCGCGGACCGCTCGCATATCCTGAATCCGCACGACATCCCCGTGGTCCAGACCGACCGCGGCGGCGAAGTCACCTATCACGGCCCGGGCCAGGTCGTGATCTACCTGTTGATCGACTTGCGCCGCAATCGCGAAGGCGCCCGGCTGTTCGCGCGGGAATTCGTCCGAAAGATCGAACAGGCCGTCATCGATACGCTGGCGGCGTATAATCTCGACGGCGTTCGCAAGGACGGCGCGCCCGGCATTTATATCGCCGCCGGCCCGTTCCAGGGCGCCAAGATCGCCGCGCTGGGCTTGAAGATTCGTGCCAGCGGCTGCACCTACCACGGCGTATCGCTCAATGTCGCGATGGATCTGCAGCCGTTCGGCTGGATCAATCCCTGCGGTTACGCCGGACTGACGACCGTCGACATGAAGAGCATGGGCGTCGATGCCGCGCTGGGCGATGTGCAATCGTTGCTTGCGCGCAAACTGATGGATTCTTTCGCATGACCACCGCCGGCGCCACCGGCAGTACAGATTAGGCATACCCACCGCATACCACCGCACCATCGACAAAGCCATGACTACTGAAACCACCGTCTCCTTTACCCCGGCCGCACCGTCCGCCGAAGCCGCCGCGCTGCGCAATCCCACCGACAAGCAAAAGGGCGCCGGCAAGACGGCATGGATCCCGATCAAGATCATGCCGGCCGAAAAGCTGCAGAAGCCGGACTGGATCAGGGTCAAGGCGGCGCTGCCGTCGAGCCGCTTCAACGAGATCAAGGACATCCTGCGCGCCAACAACCTGGTGACGGTCTGCGAAGAAGCATCCTGCCCGAACATCGGCGAATGCTTCGGCAAGGGCACGGCAACCTTCATGATCATGGGCGACAAGTGCACCCGCCGCTGCCCGTTCTGCGACGTCGGCCACGGCCGTCCCGACCCGCTGGACCCGGACGAGCCGGAAAACCTGGCCAAGACCATCGCCGCGCTGAAGCTCAGCTACGTGGTCATCACCAGCGTCGACCGCGACGACCTGCGCGACGGCGGCGCCGGCCACTTCGCCGCCTGCATCAAGCGCGTGCGCGAATTGTCGCCGAACACCCGCATCGAAATCCTGACCCCGGACTTCCGCGGCCGCATGGACCGCGCGATGGAAATCCTGAAGGCCGCGCCGCCGGACGTCATGAACCACAACCTGGAAACCGCGCCGCGCCTGTACAAGGAAGCGCGCCCCGGTTCAGATTACGAATATTCGCTGAACCTGCTCAAGCGCTTCAAGGAATTGCATCCGAACACCCCGACCAAGTCCGGCATCATGGTCGGCCTGGGCGAAACCGACGAAGAAATCCTGCAGGTCATGCGCGACATGCGCGCCCACAACGTCGACATGCTGACCATCGGCCAATACCTGATGCCTAGCGGCGACCACCTGCCGGTGCGCCGTTACGTGCATCCGGATACCTTCAAGATGTTCGAGGAGGAAGCGTACAAGATGGGCTTCGCGCACGCGGCCGTGGGCGCGATGGTGCGCAGTTCGTACCATGCGGATCAGCAGGCGCATGGGGTGACGGGCGGCCTGACCGAAATCCTCAAATAGCAATCGCGGTAACACCCGTTCCCGCAGTAACCCCGGCCTCGGCGCCGGGGGATAACCCTCTGAAATATCCCGATCGGCGGCGTTTATTGACATAGCGCTTGTTGCCGGTTCCTGTCCGCATCTTTCTCGCTTGTCCCCCGCATTCGGCAAATTCTTGTCAGATTTCGTCAGAAAAGTTACCTTGTCGCAACTTTCCAAAATGCAAGTTGTCATTCCCTTGCTCTAGCGCGCGTGCTTCCACGCCCAGCAACTGGGGAATAAAAATGAAATTCTTGGTGATTTCCGCGCACGATTACCGTTCGCATAGAAAGGCCGGCATGCATTTCGTGGCGGCCGAACTCGCCAAATTGGGCGACACGCGTTTCTTTTCCTGCCAGTTCAGCCTGCTGTCGCAATGGAAATCGGATCCGCGCTCTTCGCTGTTGCCGCTGGCGAACCTGGTTACGGTTCACGAAGGCGTCGAATGCTATCTGTGGAAAACCTTCATCCATCCGTTCAATGTCCGTAAATCCTATTTGCGTACGCTGGAAGATTTTCTGTTTCGCCGCTACCTGGCGCATCCCAGCCCGGTGCTGGTGGACTGGATCAAGGATGCCGACGCGGTGTTTTTCGAAAGCGGCATTGCGCCCATCTTTTTCGATCTGGTGACGAGGCTCAATCCGCACGCGCGCACCATCTATGTCGCCTCGGACGACCTGGCCACGATCAATGTCGCGGCCTATGTCAAGAAAACCTTCGATCGCGTGGCGCCGAAGATGAGTGCGCTCTGCCTCAAATCGCGCTTCATGGCGGACAACATCCCCTCCTCGTCCAACCGCTACGTGATTCCGCACGGCTTCGATTTTTCGGTGGCCGAGCATGCCGATCCATCGCCCTATCCGGCCGGCCTGCACGCGGTATCGGTCGGCTCGATGCTGTTCGATCCCGAATTTTTCGTCGCGGCATCGCGCCGGTTTCCGCAGGTGACTTTCCATATCATCGGCTCCGGTAACGCCGCGCATCCGGGCTACGGCGAGAACGTCAAGGTCTACGATGAAATGCCGCATCACCTGACGCTGCCGTATATCAAGCATGCCAGCATCGGCATCGCGCCTTACCGCTCGCGCAGCGTGCCGCGCTATCTGGCGGATACCTCGCTGAAGCTGATGCAATACGATTTCTTCAAATTGCCGGCGGTCTGTCCCAATCGCATCGTGGGCGATTATGCAACGCGCTTCGGTTATGAACCCGGCAACGACGAATCGATCGCCGCCGCGATCGAAGCCGCCATCGCCGCGCCGCGCGTCTCGTTCGGCAAGCCGCTGGGCTGGCCGCAAGTGGTTCAGCGCATGCTGAATCCGGCACATTTCGACGACATCCGACTGATGCCCGAAGCCTAGTCCCGCCCGCCGCGCCTGCCCGTTTCCCGCATCATCTTCAAGCGAATAATTCCAACAATTCAATTCGCTTTCCCAGCATATCCGCCTCCGATATTCCCATTTATTATTGCCCCGCTTCCCATTTTCATCATTGAAAAATCGGATTCAAATGGGCATCGGTGGCGCTATTACTTTCTGCCAGCTTTCATCGATGAACTAAAACGCTAGACTTTTTTCCCGGCAATTTCCAACCGGAAGTTTCACGAGCGTTTTTTATTCATATCGAAGGAGCAAGCAGTATGAAAACCACCCTCATCGCCGCCGCATGCGTGTGCATGATCGGCAGCGTCCAGGCGCAAACCAATGTCACCGCGTACGGCGTGGTCGATCAATATTTCGATTACAGCAAAGCCGGCGCCAACAGCGCCAGCCGCGTCCAGAGCGGCGGCCTCGACGGTTCGCGGCTGGGCTTTCGCGGCGAGGAAGCGCTCGGCAACGGACTGAAGGCGCTGTTCCAGATCGAAGCCGGCTTCGATGCCGATACCGGCATGTCGGGCCAGGGCGGCGTATTGTTCGGACGCCAATTGTATGTCGGCCTGGGCGGCAGCTTCGGCCAGCTCTCGCTGGGCCGCCAGTACTCGATGTATTACGACACGCTGGTCAACTACGGCCTGGGCGGCGGACTCGCATGGGGCAACGCTTCGGAATATTTCGAGCCGGGCACGATGCTGCGCATCAACAACTCGATCAAATACGAAAGCCCGAACTTCGCCGGATTTTCCTTCAAGGGCTTGTACGGACTGGGCGAAAACAGCGAGCCCGGCATGCGCTCGACCGGCAACGTGGCCAGCATGTCCGGGCAGTACGACAACGGCGCGCTTTCGCTCGGCCTGTCGTACTCGACGCGGCAAACCCTGCCGTTCGACAGGGAGCGCTGGACCGCCTTCGGCGCCTCATATAATTTCGGCCCGATCAAACCCGCGTTCCTGATGACGGACGTGCGCGACGATATCGGCTTCAATCGCAACAACATCTATGAAATCAGCGCCGAAATCCCGCTGAACAATTCGTCGCTGTTGCTGGACATGGGCCGCTTCCGCAATCGCGCATTCGCCAATGCCAACGCTACCGCTTACAGCCTGCGCTACGACTACTACATGTCCAAGCGCACCACGCTGTACACCGGTGTGGCCTACCTGAAGGCAGATCCGAATGCGCTGTTCGGCATCAACGGCAGCACCGGCGCCGGCCTGCTGGGCGAGCCTGGCGACAACTCGCGCGCAATCATCGCGGGCATTCGCCATCGCTTCTGATGTCGTGAGAATGGCGGCGCTGAATCGATGATCAGTTCAAACGCAGTTCCGAGAAAGCGCCCCGTCCGGTAGCGGCATGCGCCGCTTGCGCCAGCCCGGCTTCGTCCGGACTGGCGATCCGGGCGCCAACGCCGTCGCGCGGCATGACGATATCGAACGATGTGCCTTCCTTTTCATCGGAAAACACTTGCACCGAACCGCCGTGCGCCTCGACGAATTGCTTCACGATATACAGGCCCAAACCCAGGCCCTGCGCGGAGCGCCGGTTTTCCGCACCGAGATGAAACGGCTCGAAAATCGTCTCGAACTGATCGGACGGAATCGCGCCTTCGTTATGCACGCCTATCCGGATTGCGTCGGCGCCATTGCCATCGATATGCAGATCGATTGCCGTACCGGGCTTGCCATGCTGCAGCGCATTGCCGAGCAGGTTCGACATCACCTGCGAAAAGCGATCGATATCCACCATCGCCTTGACGTCGCCGGTACTCTTGATGCGAATGCGGTCTTCTTCGCCGCCACGCAATTCCTCGACAATCGTCATGCACACCATTTCGTAATCGGACTCCGTCAATTGCAATTCAAATCCCACCGAACGTATCCGCGCCACATTCAGCAACTGGTCCACCATCTTGGCCATGCGCTTGCCGCTGCTCTGGATGCGGTCCGCCGCCAGCGTCACCTTCGGATCCTGGGATACCGCTTTCAGCAGCGCCGCACCGTTCATGACAGCCGCGAGGGGATTGCGCAAATCATGTCCCAATACCGCCGCGAACATTTCATTCAGATACAGCGACTGACGCAGTTCTTCCAACTGGCGCGACAGGCGTATCTTCTGTTCATACAGCTCGACGAATACCTTCACCTTGCTGCGCAATATCGTCCCATCGATCGGCTTGTAAAGAAAATCCACCGCGCCGGCTTCATAGCCGCGGAAACTTGCGCTCGGCTCGCGCGCGGCCGCGGTCAGGAAGATCAGGGGCACGGTGCTGGTGCGGTCGCTGCCGCGTATCAACTCGGCCAATTCGAAGCCGTCCATCTGCGGCATCTGCACATCGACCAGCGCCAGCGCGATCTCTTCCACCAGCAGGATTTCCAGCGCTGCCGGTCCCGAATCCGCCTTGAGCACGCGGATGCCCGGGCGGGTCAGCAGCGCTTCGATCGCAATCAGATTCTGCTCGATATCGTCGACAACCAGGATATTGATGTCTGCCATGGCAAACGGCTCCGGATGATTGTTATTTAAATTCATAACCGTTGGTAAATCTTCTCAGCAGGAACAAAATCGGAAAACGCATCGGACTTCAAGGTGAAACGCAAACTTTCCTTCACGCCGAGGCCCAGGAATCCTCGGTGAACCAGCGCATCGTGAAACAATTGGATCGCTCTTTCCTGCAAGCTCCGATCGAAGTAAATCAGCACATTGCGGCAAGACACCATATGCACTTCCGAAAATACGCTGTCCGTCGCCAGGCTGTGGTCGGCAAACACCATGTGCTGCCGGAAACTGCGATCGAACACCGCACTGTCGTACCCGGCGGTGTAATAATCCGACAAGGACCTGGCGCCCCCTGCCTGATGATAATTTTCGCTGAATTGCGCAATGCGATGCAGCGCGTAAATGCCCGCTTCCGCCGTTTTCAGCGCCTCGCCGTTGATATCGGTGGCGTAAATCAGGGTCCGTTCCAGCAAGCCTTCCTCGGCCAGCATGATGGCCAGCGACCAGACCTCTTCCCCAGTACTGCAACCCGCGACCCATATCTTGATCGACGGGTACGTCTTCAATAACGGCACCACATTCAGGCGCAACGCCGCAAAATAATGCGGATCGCGGAACATTTCACTGACTTGCACCGTGAAATACTGCAGCATCTGTTCGAATATCCGGGGCTCATGCAAAACCCGGTCCTGCAATTGCGATACCGTTTTACAGTCGAAGCGCTCCAATGCCTGGCCAATGCGCCGGCGTAGCGATGTGACTGAATAATTCCGGAAATCATGCTGATACCGCTGAAATACTCCCTCCAACAACAGTTTTAATTCAAGTTCGAATAAGGATTCCACCAATGCTCCCGTTGCGTCTTTGTGCTGTCGATCAAAATAGCGACGATATGACCGAAAACGCTTAAGAAAATTCTTATAGAGCGATTTTTTTATGCTCGACGATTATCTCGCAAAATATACAATTTATTTGCGGCAAAGCAAATATCCTGCGCCAAGGCGAAAGCCGGCGCTTCATTATTTATATTCGATCGTTGGGGGGAAAACCGGTTTTGCGCTGTCGTATATGCGCAATCGTCCGAATCGCGGCATCGGCATGCCGGATTCCTGTTTTCAGATCATGTACGCCCGCGCCGGATGCATTATGAATTGCGTCCAGCGGCGGCAATGGCTAAAGCACCATCTTGACCATTGGGTGGGTCGACAATTCGCGGTAAAGGTTATCCAGCTGTTCGCGATTGACGGCCAGCACCGTGACGGTCAGGCCGAGATAATTGCCTTTGGAGGATGGGCGCTTCTCCAGCCTGCCTTCGTGGAAGCTGGGATCGTGGCGCAGGACGAGGTCGATGATCGCCCGCTCGAAATCATCGTGCATCGGGCCCATGATCTTGATTGGAAAATCGCTGGGATATTCGATCAGGCTTTGTTCCGGCGGGATTTCCGGGAATAACGGTGTATCAGACATGGCGGCGATCCGGTATGACGGCATTGACGAAATTGCCGATGAATCGCGATCATCATCGACCCCGCTATTTTACGCCGGTTCCCGCCTTTGCTTACCTTGCTTTACATTCCCTGCATCCCGGCCAGGCCGATGATTCAGGCCTGGGGCCGCTTGGCGCCTTGATAGGCGGCGTACAGCATGGCGAAAATCGGCCCCGGCGATCCGGTGCCGATGGTCTTGCCGTCCAGCGTCACCACCGGCAGGATTTCCTTGGATGCCGACGACAGCATGATCTCGTCGGCCTGGAAGACTTCTTCACGCGTGATCTTGTTCGGCGCGAAATCGATCTTGTTATAGGCGCACAATTCCTCGATCAAGCCGTAGCGGATGCCTTCCAGGATCAGGTTGTCCTTCGGCGGCGCCATCAGCTTGCCGTTCTTGACGATCCACACGTTGGAGGAGGAAGCTTCGGTCAGGTAGCCGTCGCGGAACTGGATTGCCTCGACCACCTTGTTTTCAGCCGCATGCTGGGCCGCCAGCACATTGCCCAGCAAGGAGACGGACTTGATCTCGCAGCGCAGCCAGCGCTTGTCTTCCATCGTCACGCAGGCCACGCCATTGGCGCGCGCCACGGCATCCGGCAGCACCAGCGGATTGGACATGATGAAGACGGTCGGCGTGGATTCCGCCGGGAAGGCATGGCCGCGCTTGGCAACGCCGCGCGTGACCTGGATATACACCATCTGGTCGGCCAGGTTGTTGGCGCTCACCACGCTGTCGATCAGGGCGTTCCAGCCGGCCGCGTTATGCGGATTGGCGATGCCGATGCTGGCCAGGCTGCGAAACAGCCGCGCCAGATGTTCGCGTCCACGGAACGGTTTGCCGTCATAGATCGGAATGACTTCGTAGATGCCGTCGCCGAAAATGAAACCGCGGTCCAGTACGGGAACCATGGCTTGGGAAAGGGGTGTTATCGCACCGTTCAAATAAACCAGCGGATCGTCATCGATCATAATGAATGCTTTCGTTGCTTCAATTGTTTCGGTTGTTTCGGTCGCCGTGCCGGCTGTCCGGGGACTGTTCGAGGCCGCGCCCGGTCAGTCGATTGTTGCATAATCGACTCCGCGCCGTTATGCAAAAAAAGAATGGAGTTATCTAATGTTTCCCCTGTACCGCCTGTTCGAAAAGCTGCTGCATCCATTTCCGGATACGCTGGTCAAGCCGCCGCCGCGCACGCTGCTGGCGTTTCTCTGGCGCTGCGCGTACGGCGTACGCAAATACATCGTCGCGATGACTTTTTTCACGGCCCTGGTCGGCGCTTTCGAAGCGCTGCTGTTCGCCGCCATGGGCCGTATCGTCGACCTGCTGGGCCAGGTGGCGCCGGCGTTGCTGTGGTCCGAACATCGCAGCCATTTGCTGTTGCTGGGCGCGATCGTGATCGGCAGCGTGGTGCTGATCGGCTTGCAGACGGTGTTCAAGCACCAGGTATTGTCGGGCAATTTCCCGATGATGCTGCGCTGGAATTTCCACCGCCTGATGCTGAACCAGAGCATGGGGTTTTACCAGGACGAATTCGCCGGCCGCATTGCCGCCAAGGTCATGCAGACCGCGCTCGCGGTGCGCGACATCTATCTGATCGTCGGCGACATCCTGGTGTTCATCACCATCTATATTGCGACCATGGTGGCGGTGGTCGGCGCGTTCGACGCCTGGATGCTGCTGCCCTTTTTTGCGTGGATCGGGGCTTATGTATGGGCGTTGTTCTATTTCGTGCCGCGCCTGGCCAAAACCGCCCAATCGCAAGCCGATGCCCGCTCCCTGATGACCGGCCGCATCACCGATGCCTATACCAATATCGCAACCGTCAAGCTGTTTTCGCACGCGGGCCGCGAAGCCGGTTATGCGCGCTCGGCGATGCAGGATTTTTTGCAGACGGTGTATGGCCAGATGCGCCTGGTCAGCGGGTTTGAAGTGGTCAATCATCTGCTGGGCATGCTGCTTATCGTGGGCACCGCCGGCGTGGCGCTGGCGTTATGGGTGCAAGGCGCGCTGGGCATCGGCGCGGTGGCGGCGGCGACCGCGATGGCGTTGCGCCTGAACGGCATTTCGCATTGGGCGATGTGGGAAATGGCGGCCCTGTTCGAACATATCGGCACGGTGCAGGACGGCATCAACACCCTGTCGAAGGCGCATGAAGTGCGCGACCGCGCCGATGCGCAGCCGCTCAAGGTGAGCCAGGGCGAGATCCGTTTCGACGATGTCAGCTTCGCTTACGGCGGCCGGCGGCAGGTGATCGATCATCTGTCTCTGACGATCCGGCCCGGCGAAAAGATCGGCCTGGTGGGCCGTTCCGGCGCGGGCAAATCGACCATCACCAATCTGCTGCTGCGCTTCTACGATGTGGAACAGGGCCGGGTGCTGATCGACGGCCAGGATATCGCACACGTCACGCAGGAAAGCCTGCGCGCGCAGGTGGGCATGGTGACCCAGGATACCTCGCTGCTGCATCGTTCCGTGCGCGACAACATCCTCTACGGCCGGCCCGACGCCAGCGAGCGCGAGATGTTTGCCGCCGCCGCGCGCGCGGAAGCCGATGTCTTTATTGCATCGCTGTCCGACATGCGCGGACGCAAGGGCTACGACGCGCATGTCGGCGAACGCGGCGTCAAGCTGTCCGGCGGACAGCGCCAGCGCATCGCGATCGCCCGTGTGATGTTGAAGGATGCCCCCATCCTGTTGCTGGACGAAGCCACCAGCGCGCTGGATTCGGAAGTCGAGGCCGCGATCCAGGCCAGCCTGTACCGGCTGATGGAAGGCAAGACGGTGGTTGCGATCGCGCACCGGCTGTCGACCATCGCGGCCATGGACCGGCTGATCGTGCTGGATCAGGGCCGCATCGTCGAACAGGGATCGCATGCCCAGCTATTGGCGCAAGGCGGCCTGTATGCGCGCTTGTGGGCGCACCAGAGCGGCGGATTTCTCGGCGAGGAGGCGGAGGAAGAAGCCGACGACGCGGCAACGCTGGCGCGCGCCTGACGCACGCAGGGCGGCGCTGGGGCGCTTACGCGCCCGGATGCTTGAACGCTTATTCCGGTGCTTACGCCGGTGCCTACTCCGCGCCGCCCTTCAAGCGCGCAATGACATCATCCAGCGCATCGAGATTGGCGAAGTTGATGATCAACTGGCCCTTGTTGCGCGCGCCGGTTTTCAGCACGACCTGCGTGGCCAGCAGATCCGACAATTCTTCTTCCAGCCGGGCGATATCGCGCGACTTTTCCTTGCCGCCGCCTTCACGCGGCTTGCCGCCTGCCGATTGCTCGGCTATCGTGCGCGTCACCAGTTTTTCCGCTTCCCGCACCGACATGCGCCTGGCCACGATCTGATTGGCCAGCGTGATCTGATTGCCTGCGTCGACCGCCAACAACGCGCGCGCATGGCCCATGTCGATATCGCCGGCCATCAGCATGGTTTGCACCGGCTTGGTCAGGTTGATCAGGCGCAGCAGGTTGGACACGGCGCTGCGCGAACGGCTGACCGCCACGGCCGCCTGCTCGTGCGTGAAATTGAATTCCTGCAGCAGGCGGTGTATGCCCTGCGCTTCTTCCAGCGGATTCAGGTCTTCGCGCTGCAGGTTTTCGATCAGGGCGATCGCCGCCGTTTTCCGGTCGTCGGCTTCGGTGACGATCACCGGCACCGTGTCCAGGCCGGCCAGTTTGGCGGCGCGGAAGCGGCGTTCGCCGGCGATGATTTCGTAGCGTGCATGGCCGTTGTGCGCAGCGACGGCGCGCACCAGGATCGGTTGCAGCACGCCCTGCTCGCGGATCGAGTCCGCCAATTCGTTCAATGCGCCTTCATCGATGCGCGTGCGCGGCTGGTATTTGCCGGCCTGCAGCGCATCGAGCGCCATCTCGCACATATTTCCGGCGGTGGTGCTGTTGGTCATCTCGGACATGTCGCCCGAACCGCCCAGCAGCGCCTCGAGGCCGCGGCCGAGGCCTTTCGATTTTTTGGTAGCCATAATTCTTTTCTAAAGTGTTTTGATGCGTTCGACCATCTCGGCCGCGAACTCGACATAGGCCTGCGCGCCCTTCGCCTGGGGATCGAAATTGACGCCGGGGATGCCGTACGACGGCGCTTCGGCCAGCCGCACGTTGCGCGGAATGACAGTCTTGAATACCTTGTCGCCAAAATGCTGTTCCAGCTGCGCCGATACCTGCTGCGACAAGGTCATGCGCGGATCGAACATCACGCGCAGCAGGCCGATGATTTTCAGGTCCTGGTTCAGTTTGGCATGCACCTTCTTGATGGTATTGACCAGATCGGACAAACCTTCCAGCGCGTAGTACTCGCACTGCATCGGAATGATGACGCCGTTGGCTGCGCACAGACCGTTCAAGGTCAGCAGGGACAGGGCCGGCGGGCAATCGATCAGGATGAAATCGTAGTCGTCGGCAACTGCCGAAAAGGCCAGCTTGAGCCGCTTCTCGCGATGGTCCAGTTCGACCATTTCGATTTCCGCGCCGGCCAGTTCGCGATTGGCCGGCAACACATCGAACTGCCCTGCTTCCGAGCGCACGCATACGCCGCGGATATCGGACAATCCAAGCAGGACCTGGTAAATCGAACCGGTCAATTCCGCCTTGTTGATGCCGGCGCCCATGGTTGCATTACCTTGCGGGTCCAGATCGGCCAGCAGGACGCGCTGTCCGATCTGCGCCAGGCCGCCGGCCAGATTCACCGCGGTCGTGGTTTTGCCGACCCCGCCTTTTTGGTTCGCAACGCAGAATATTTTTGCCATGATTATTGTTATATAAATGTGTCGAGTGAGTCGTTGATTCGGTATGGCTTCATGTTTCCTGCATTGCAGATTCCATCGTGCCTGCTTGATTTACTGCTGATTGTCTTCGCTCCGATCACTGCCGCGTCTTCACCAGGCGCGAGGTATCGAAGCCCTGCTTGGTCGCATTGTCGACACGGCTTTCATATTCGGTATCGGGAATGGTCGGCGTGCGCGCCAGTATCCATAGATAATCGCGATTCGGCGTGCCGACGGTCGCCACGGAATAGGCTTCGTCCAATTCGAGTATCCAGTAATCGCCCCAGACCCAGGGGATCCACGACAGCCAGGACGGCGCGAAACGCACCTGCAGCTTGGCGTTGCTGGCCTTGTCCACCACCCTGGCTTCGCCGACGGCAAGCTCGATGTCGCCGCTGGCGGTCTTGCAGCGATTCGCAACTTCAATCGCATCGCTGCCGGGCAGGATGCGATAGTCCGCGGTGGTATTGCTGACGCATTGCTTCTGGAAGTCGTTCGGAAATTTGGCGATCTCGTACCAACGGCCGATATAGCGCGAGAGATCCACCACGCCGACCGTACCCATCGCGCCGGTAGTTGAAGCCGTCAAACCCAACATCGGAATCGCACAGGCAATCGCAGCGCCGGCGGCCAGGCGGGTAAATGCGTTTTTCATGGCGTCCTTTCAATAAAGATCAGATGTCGTTCCGCCTGCAATTGCGGCACCGCCAGCGGACGGCTTTCGGTAACGCGCCATCCTTCCGGCAAGCGTTTGATTTCCTCGTCCGGCAGCAAGCCTTTCAACGCAATAAATCGGCCACCGGGCGCCAGCAGATGCTGCGACCAGTTGATGAAATCGTTGAGCTCGGCAAAGGCGCGTGATGTGATGACATCGAACGCCTGCTGTTTCGGCAATTGCTGCAATTGAAGTTGTTCGACACGCGCAGTGTAAATGCTTGTATTGCTTAATTGCAACTCCGCTTTTACCTGGGTCAGGAAAGCCGTCTTTTTATGGACAGTATCGATCATCGATATGCGCATTTCCGGCTGCGCTTCAGCCGCCCAGATCGCCAGTATCATGCCGGGCAATCCACCGCCGGCGCCAACGTCGAGCACGTTGCTGGCGCCCGTAAAGGCAGTCACGGCAGCCAGCGAATCGAGCAAGTGATGCGTGAGCATCTGGGCCGGATCGCGCACAGCGGTGAGGTTATAAACCTTGTTCCATTTCGACAGCAATGCCAGATACGCCAGCAATTTGCCGTTCTGCGCAGCGCTCAGGTGCAGGCCCAGGCTTTGAATGCCTGCATCCAATCCTTCCGCCAGACCGTCAAGAGTATTTTCCGCCATTATTCAAGCCGCCTGGCTGCCGTGTTCGGCCGCGCGTTTCAAATCGCCCTTTTTCAGATGGACCAGCAGCAACGACAACGCCGCCGGCGTAACGCCGGAGATGCGCGAGGCTTGTCCCATGGTTTCCGGTTTATGCTTGTTCAGTTTCTGGCGTACTTCAATCGACAGGGATTGCACTTCCATGTAATCCAGATCGGCCGGCAATGCCAGGTTTTCATTGCCTTTATGCCGTTCGATTTCGTCGGCTTGACGATCGATATAGCCGGCATATTTCAATTGAATCTGCAGCTGTTCCTTGACGGCATCCTGATCGACGCCGGGACCGGCCAGGTCCTGGCCGTCGACGCCTTTTAGCGACATCAATTGGTCGTAACTCACATTCGGCCGCGCCAGCAGGTCGGACAGGGCATATTCGCGTTCGATGGCCTTGCCCAATACACGCTCGGCTTCCGCGGCGCCGAGAATACGCGGATTGACCCAGGTGCTTTTCAGGCGCTGCAATTCAAGCGCAACCGCTTCGCGTTTCTGTTCGAAGGCAGTCCATTGCGCGTCACCCACGCAGCCCAGTTGCCGGCCGATTTCGGTCAGGCGCATATCGGCATTGTCTTCACGCAGACTCAAGCGATATTCGGCGCGGCTGGTGAACATGCGATATGGTTCCTGCACCCCTTGCGTAATCAGATCGTCG
>DASYEK010000020.1:0-9071 GCA_036499085.1 Herbaspirillum sp.
GTGCTGCAACATCTGGACCAACGACATCAAGACCGGCCTGCGCATGGCCGACGCGGTGGAGTCGGGCTATGTGTGGGTCAACGGCCATGGCGGCAAGCGCTTCAAGGGCGCCCCGTTCGGCGGCTGGAAGGACAGCGGCATTGGCCGCGAACATTCCATCGGCGAACTGTTGAGCTATACCCAGATCAAGAATATCAACGTGGCGTATTGATCGCCGGTAAACCGTAAAGCGCCTTCGGCAGACCGTTGCCGAAGGCGTTTTTTATTGCGCTTTAAAAGACTCTGTTCACACTGAGTAACGTATCGAAGTGTCGCCTCCGGCTTTGCAAGCTACAAGACTTTGAGGCGGCGGCGATCCTTCGATACGGCTGCGCCTACCCAGGACGAACGGTTGCCTAATCGCGCTTGAAAGACGGAGGTGCATCAAGGACAAGGTTTTTTTTATTGCCGCTTCATTATGCATTTTAAAGACTCCGTTCGCACTGAGTAGCGCAGCGTATCGAAGCGTCGCCTCCGGCTTTGCAAGATTCAAGACTTTGAGGCGGCGGCGATCCTTCGATACGGCTGCGCCTACCCAGGACGAACGGTTGTCTGATCGCGCTTGAAAGACAGAGGCGCATCAAGGACAAGGTTTTTTTATTGCCGCTTCATTATTGCATTTTAAAGACTCCGTTCACACTGAGTAGCGCAGCGTATCGAAGTGTCGCCTCCGGCTTTGCAAGATTCAAGACTTTGAGGGGGCGGCGATCCTTCGATACGGCTGCGCCTACCCAGGACGAACGGTTGTCTAATCGCGCTTGAAAGACAGAGGTGCATCAAGGACAAGTTTTTTTTTTATTGCCGCTTCATCATTGCATTTTAAAGACTCCGTTCGCACTGAGTAGCGCAGCGTATCGAAGTGTCGCCTCCGGCTTTGCAAGATTCAAGACTTTGAGGCGGCGGCGATCCTTCGATACGGCTGCGCCTACTCAGGACGAACGGTTGTCTAATCGCGCTTGAAAGACGGAGGCGCATCAAGGACAAGGTTTTTTTTATTGCCGCTTCAATTCGTTCAAGTCGTTCAATTCGTCCACTTCTTCTCGCTGTCCATCTGCCGGAAATATTCCACCATGAAATCGATGAACACGCGCACCTTGGCCGGCAGGTGCTTGCGGGTGCGGTAGGCAATATTGATAGTCAGGCGCGGCAAATCCCATTCGTTCATGATCGGCGCCAGCAGGCCGGCTTCGATGTCGTCGTGGATCAGCGCGGCGATCTGAACCAGCACGCCTGAACCGTTCAGCGCGGCCTCGCGCAACAGTTGGCCGTCGTTGGCCTGCAGGCTGCTGCCGACCTTGATGTCCCGGCTTTCGCCGCCGCGGGTCAAATGCAGTTCGTTGGGGCGGTTCATGTAGGTATAGAGCAGGAATTTGTGGCGCTGCAATTCCTCGATCGTGCGCGGCGTTCCGTGCCGCGCCAGATAGGCCGGCGAGGCCGCCAGGATGCGGCGCGTGGCGGCCAGCTTGCGCACGGTAATGTTATTGTCGGGCTCGTACTCGCGGGTGCGGATGGCGACGTCGATGCCGTTTTCGATCAAGTCGAAATAACGGTTGGCCGACACCAGTTCGATATCGATGTCGGGATACAGCTCGGCAAAGCGCGGCAGCATCGGCACGATGAATTTCATGCAGGATGCCTGCGAGCCGGTAATGCGCAGCAGGCCCGACGGTTCCAGTGACGTCGCGTTGGCTGCGGCTTCGGCGTCCTTCATTTCTTCCAGGATGCATTTGCAGCGGAGGTAGAACGCCTCGCCGACTTCGGTCAGGGCCAGCCCGCGCGTATTGCGCTCTACCAGGCGCGCATCCAGGCGCGCTTCCAGCGAGTTCAGCATGCGGGTGGCGGTGGCGTTGGAAATATCGAGTATCTCGGATGCGCGCGACAGGCTTTTAAGTTCTGCCGTCTGCACAAACAATTCAAATTCGGTCCATCGATCCATCGATTGCCTCGGTGTTCATTTACGAAAAACAGTTTTTCAGAACGGGCATTTCACTGCGCCGGCAGCAGACGTATATTACGTCCTTATCGGAAGACATGTATATGACCTGGGTTCAAAAGATCGATAGCGGGTTGGTAGTGCCTGCCGGCAATACGACAAAAACAAGGACGAGACATGAAGCTCAAAGGACAGGTCGCCATCATTACCGGCGCAGGCCGCAATATCGGCGAGGAAACCGCGAAACTGCTGGCCTCGGAAGGCGCCATGGTGGCAGTGGTGGACATGGACCGGGACCGCGGCGACAAGGTTGCCGCCGAAATCGTTGCCGCCGGCGGCAAAGCCAGGGGCTTCGTGGCCAACGTCGCCAGCGAATCCGACATCGAACAACTGGTCCTGGACGTGGTGGCCGAATGGGGCCGCATCGACATCCTGGTTAACAACGCGGCGATCTCGGACAACAAGCATATTCTCGAAATCACCAAGGAAGAATGGGACCGCTGCCTGGCCGTTACCATGACCGGCCCGTTCCTGATGTGCAAGCACGTCGCCGCCCAGATCGTCAAACAGGGCAGCGCCGGCAAGATCGTCAATGTCGGATCGACCTCGGGCTTCTACGGCCGTATGCGCGCGGTGGCCTATGCGGCGGCCAAGGGCGGCGTGATCGCGCTGACCAAGGCGCTGGCGGTGCAACTGGCGCCGCACAGGATTCGCGTCAATGCGGCGATACCGAACAAGGTCGGCTCGCCGGTCGGCAAGGACACCTTCGACCCGAACCGTCCCGTGGTCAATCTGGCCGGTCGGCCCGGCCTGGCTACCGACATGGCGCGCGCGGTGCTGTTCCTGGTGTCCGACGATTCGGACTTCGTCATTGGCGACATGCTGTTTGTCGACGGCGGCGTCACCTCGATGATGATGGGCGAACCGTTTCCCTGACGCTGTCCGTTCTTCCGCACTAACACCACCCGGTTCAATCCGGAACCCGGATACATGAAGCCGCATCGGCATGCGCCGGCGCTTGCCGCGCATTTTGCGCGGCGCCGCCGAAATAAGGAGCGAGGATAGGCATGACAACGAAAACAGCACGCTATCGACTGGGCGTCGACGTCGGCGGCACCCACACCGACCTGGTGCTGCTGGATATGGCCAGCGGCGACCTGATGGTCGAAAAAGTATCGAGCACGCCGAAGAACCCCGCATTGGGCGTATTGAACGGCATCGCCAAATTCGCCGCGCGCGGCTACAGCGCGCAGGACATCGAATTCTTCGCGCACGGCACCACCATCACCACCAACGCGCTGCTGGAAACGCGCGGCGCGCAGGTCGGCCTGTTGATCACCAAGGGCTACCGGGCGGTGCAGGAAATACAAAGCCAGTCGCGCGACGGCAGCCTGTTCGATTACTTCTACAAGAAACCTTCGCCGATCGCGCCGCAAAGCCTGACCAAGGAAATCCCGGAACGTTCGGATTACGCCGGCCAGGTACTCACGCCGCTGGATGCGGCGGCGGTGCGGCAGGCGGCGCGTGAATTGAAAGCGGCCGGCGTGCAGTCGATTGCGGTCTGCTATCTGTTTTCGTTCATGAATCCGGCGCATGAAGAGCTGACCCGCGATTTGATCCTGCAGGAATTTCCCGGCGTTTCGGTATCGCTGTCGAGCGAGGTCATGCCGCGCATCCGCGAATGGCCGCGCATGTCGACCACGCTGCTCAATGCTTATCTGGAACCGGTGCTGGTGCGCTATATCGATCACCTGAACAAGGGACTGGACCAGGCCGGCGTCGGCACCCAGCAGCGTTTCCTGATGCAGTCCAACGGCGGCGTGATGCCGTTCACCGCCGCGATCGCCGGCGGCAAGACCGTGCATACCTTATTGTCCGGACCGGCCGCCGGCGCGCAGGCTAGCGCCTACCTGGCCGAAGAGCCGGCCAAGAGCGGCCTGGTTACGCTGGACATGGGCGGTACCAGCGCCGACATCGCATTCGTGGAAGGCGGTATACCGCTGGAAGTGACGGAAGGCGTGATTGCGCGCCGCCAGGTGGATGTGCCGGCGCTCGACATGACCACCATCTCCGCCGGCGGCGGCTCGATCGCCTGGGTCGACGGCTCCGGTTTCCTGAAGATCGGGCCGGAAAGCGCCGGCGCCGATCCCGGTCCCGCATGCTACGGACGGGGCGGCAAGCGGCCCACCGTCACCGATGCGGACCTGCTGTGCGGTTATCTGAATCCAGGCTATTTCCTGGGCGGATCGCAGACGCTGGACGTCGAGGCGTCGCGCATGGCGATCCAGATCCAGGTCGCCGGGCCGTTGAAGATCGATGCGTTGGAAGCGGCAGCCGGCATCCGGCGCATCGTCGACATGCGCATGGCCGACGAAGTGCGCGTGTTTGCCGCCAGACGCGGCGTCGACCTGACCAGCTTTACCCTGCTGCCGTTCGGCGGCGCCGGCGCGGTGCATGCGGCGGCCGTGGCGGAGGAACTCGGCATGCGGCGCATCCTGGTACCGCCGCGCCCTGGCGCGTTCTCGGCGCTGGGTCTGCTGTGTACCGATGTCGTGCACGATTATATTCGTTCCGAACTGAAGCCTCTGGCTGTGGTCGAGGCCGCGCATGTCGAGGATATTTACCGTCAATTGGAAGCCAAGGCGCGCGAAGAGCTGGCGGCCGAAGGCATGGATTCGGCGGCGGCGCGCTTCTCGCGCGAACTCGATTTGCGCTATACCGGGCAGGGCTATGAATTACGCACACCGCTGGACGGCCTGTTCGACGATCGCCTGACGCAGGCCGCGTTGGCCGCGGTGCGGGCGCGCTTCGACGAACGGCATGCGCAGATACATGGCCATGCGGCAGCGAACCGGCCGGTGGAAGTGGTCAGTTATCGGCTG
Organism: Herbaspirillum sp.; assembly: GCA_036499085.1. Classification (GTDB taxonomy): domain Bacteria; phylum Pseudomonadota; class Gammaproteobacteria; order Burkholderiales; family Burkholderiaceae_D; genus Herbaspirillum. The sequence continues at coordinate 4,855 of DASYEK010000020.1, forward strand.
CGCGTGCGAGTGGCCGTTCCCAAGTATCAGCAACATGAAGAGACATGCACGACGCCGGAGCGGACAGGCACGGCAACGGATGCGGCAATAGACGCGGTAAAGGGCCGGCGCACGCTGCACCTGGGAGGCGGCCAGGCGGTCGAGGCCGTGGTCTACGAGCGCGACAGGCTCCATATCGGCGGCGAAATAAGCGGTCCGGCGATTGTCGAGCAGTTCGATGCGACCACTGTGATCCTGCCGGGCTGGTGCGCACGCGTGGACGGCTTTCGCAACCTGATGCTGGAAAAAAAAGGAAACGCATAAACCATGGACGCCATCACCATTCAGATCCTGCGCAATAAAATCGCCAGCCTGGTCGACGAGATGCATTATCACTTCTACCGTTCCGGCTATTCATCGATCATTCGCGAATCGCGCGATTTCAGTTGCGTCATTCTCGACCGCGGCGGACGCCTGATCGTGGCGCCGCCGATGTTCTTTCACGCCCCGGTGTATCGCCATCTGGTCGGCCGCATCGTCGAGCTGTATGGCGCCGACGGCGGCAACGGCAAAATCCGCGATGGCGACGTGTTTGTCTCGAACCATCCCTACGAGGGCGGCTTGCCGCATGTGTCCGACATGGCGTTCGTCGCGCCCATCTTCGCCGACGGCGAAATTGTCGCTTTCGCCGGCAGCATCGCGCACAAGGCCGATATCGGCGGCACCATTCCGGGATCGACCTCGGCAAACGCGACAGAAATCTACCAGGAAGGTCTGCTGCTGCCGCCGATCCGCATCTGGGACGCCGGCGTCGAGTTGCCTGACATAGAACGCCTGATTCTGTCGAACAGCCGCCAGCCCGAGCTGGTGCGCGGCGATATGCGCGCGCAGATCGCGATTACCCAGATGGGCGCGGCGCGTGTGGCGCAATTGTGCGAACGCTTCGGCGCCGGCGCCATGCGCGATGCCTTCGCCGCCATCCTGAGCGGCGCGGCATCGGAATTGCGGCAGGCCATTGCGGCGCTGCCGGCGGGCACCGCATCGGCGGAAGGCTATTTCGATTCCGACGGTTTCGATCTGGAAAAACCGGTCAAGCTGGCGGTCACGATTACCGTGGCCGAGGGCAATGCGACCTTCGATTTTTCGGCCAGCGGACCGCAGACCAAGGGACCGATCAATCTGCGCCCGCCGATGGTGGAAGCCTGCGTGTTCTATTCGCTGCTCGGCAGCCTGGGGCCCAAGCTGCAGTTCAACGACGGCATGCGCGATGTGCTCAAGTTCGTCTATGCGCCGCGCACGGTCACCAATTCCGAAGCGCCGGCTTCGGTGTCGAACTACCAGATGACTAACTTGAAGCTGGTCGACGTGATCCTGGAAGCGATGGCGCACTTCAATCCGTCGCGCGCTACCGCCAACGCGGGCTCGTCGAGCGCGCTCGGCATTGCCTGGAGCAAGGCGCGGCCGGGGCAATCCAATATGCAATATGAAATCATGGGCTCCTCGTATGGCGGCGGCATGGGGCACGACGGCACCTCCGCCACCGCGACGCACCTGAGCAATCTGCATATCGCGCCGATCGAAATACTGGAAACCGAGAATCCCTGCCGCATCACGCGTTTCGAGCTGGTCGCCGATTCGGGCGGCGCGGGGCAATGGCGCGGCGGACTCAGTTATCAGCGCGAATATCAATTGCTGGAAGATGCGACCGTGGTGCGGCGCTTCGACCGGACCCGCTTTCCTCCCAACGGTGTGGCCGGCGGCGCCAAGGGCAGCCGCAGCCGTTTCGTGATTCGCCTGGACACCGAACAGCAGCACGAAACCGCCGGTTCGGGCCGCTTTGAAATGCGCGCCGGCGACCGCTTCTTGCTGCAAAGCGCGGGCGGCGGCGGCTACGGCGATCCGCAACTGCGCGAGCACGAAGCGCTGGAACGCGATATCGCAGAAGGCTACGTATCGATCGAAGGCGCCGCTGCCGCCTATTCTTACCATCCAATGGAAAAGGCGAAAACCGCATGACAAACCAGACCGGAGCATCGAACGGAAAAGAGCGGGTGGGCGTGATCGGCGTCGGCCGCATGGGCCTGCCGATGGTCAAGCATCTGATCAGGCACGGCTACGCGGTGACCGCGGCCGACCTGAACCCGGAAAACCTCGGCAAGGCACGGGAACTGGGCGCGGCCGTGGCGGCATCGCCGGCCGAAATGGCGAAGAACGTCGATTTCGTGATTCTCGGCGTGGGCTACGACGAGGAAGTCAACCAGGTGGTGCTGGGGCCAGAGGGCTTGCTGAACGGACTGTCCAGGGGCGCAATCGTTGCGGTGTCGTCGACCGTCGCGCCGGACACGGTGAAGGCGCTGAATCGCCAGGCCGCCGAGAAAGGCATCGGCATTCTCGATGCGCCGATCTGCCGCGGCCGCTGGTTTGCCGACGAAGGCAAGCTGCTGGCGCTGTTCGGCGGCGAAGACGGCACCGTCGCGCGCGGCCGTGCTGTCTACGGCACCTTCTGTTCCGACATCGTGCACCTGGGCGAAGTCGGCCACGGCCAGGTCGCCAAGGCAATGAACAACATGCTGCTCTGGATCAACTCGATCGGACTGATCGAAGCCGGCCAGATCGCCGAGTCGACCGGCATCGACCTGCCGAAGCTGCGCGAAGCGCTGATGATGAGCTCGGGCAAATCGCAGGCGCTGGAAGATTGGGAGCAGACCACATTTACCTGGGCATTGAAGGATATGCAGATTGTCACCCAGATGACCGACCAGGCCGGGCTGTCGCTGCCGATCACGGGCGCGGTGAAAGAGCTGGTGAAGGAAGCGCGCCGCGTCAAGGCGAACAATCCGCCGGGCTGGTCGGGCAAGAAGCAATGACGATGCGATGAAGCGATGAAGCGATGAAGTGAAGAAGCGATGCAAATGCGATAGACAGGCGTAGCAAGCGGCGGCCGATCAGAGCAATGCCGACAAAAAGTAGCACCACCATAGGAGACAAGACCATGACGATGATCACCATCCGCAGCCTCGGACTGTTGCGCGGCATTTTGGCGGCGGGGGCGGCGGCAATCCTGGCGCTGGGCGCCGCGCCCGTCCATGCGCAGACGCAGCCCGCGCCTGCGGCTGCGCCCACGGGCAAGAACGACGCCCTGTTCATGTACCGCGGCGCCGATCGCGACAAGGTACTGCTGGAGCGAGCCAAGCAGGAAGGATCGGTGATGGTCTATACCTCGTTCGCCGCGCTCGAATCGTCGATCCTGGCCAAGGCGTTCGAGAAGAAGTACGGCATCAAGGTGGAACTATGGCGCGGCCTCAGCGACAAAGTATTGCAGCGCACAGTGACCGAGGGACGCGCGCATCGCGCGGCGGTCGACGTGATCGAGACCAACAGCCCCGAAATGGAAATGATGACGCGGGAAAACCTGCTGTCGAAATTCTATAGCCCGTATATTGCCGACCTGCCGCCGAACGCAGCCGCGCCGAATCGTTTCTGGGTGACCGAACGGGTCGCCATTTTTGTCGTGGCCTTCAATACCAATAAATACAAGCGCGCCGACATGCCGAAGAACTATGAGGATTTCCTCGATCCGAAATGGAAGGGGCAGATCGGCCTGGAAGCGACCGATTCCGAATGGATGGCCACCGTCATCAAGAAAATGGGCGTCGAAAAAGGCACGGCATTCTTCCAGAAGCTGGCGACCATGAATCCCGATGTGCGCACCGGCCACAGCTTGCTGACCGAAATGGTGGCTGCGGGCGAAGTGCCGGTCGCCCTGACCATCTATAACGCCAATGCCGAGTCGCTGAAACTGCGCGGCGCGCCGATCGACTGGATTCCGGTCGATCCGGTGGTCGGCCGGCCGCAGGGCCTCGGCATCGCCAAGGCGGCGCCGCATCCTTACGCGGCAATGCTGTTCGCGGATTTCGTGCTGTCGCCGGAAGGCCAGCAATTGTTCGCCACCATGGGCGTGGTACCTTCCAGCCTGAAGATCAAGAGCAATCTGAACAATTTCCCGTATGCCTCGATCGATCCGATCACCGCCCTTGACGAAAGCGAGAAGTGGCAGGCGATGTGGGACAAGCTGTTCGTAAAGAAATAGCGATGAAAATAGAGATGGAATTGAGATGGCACAGAGATGGAATTTAGCGCAGCACGGCAATATTCAAATTCGAGGTAATTGACATGCGAGACTTACGAGACTGGTTGCAAAGCGTACGGGACATTGACGAGCTGTACGATGTGGACGG
>DASYEK010000021.1:0-35921 GCA_036499085.1 Herbaspirillum sp.
AATGACTCATTTACGCGAAAGGCTCGTTAGCCTCCTCAATGACGAACGGCCCGGTCGTTCATTCAACCGGGCCGTTAAAGCCAGACCTCAAAAATATCCCGTCCGAATTACTAAAAAATTACCTTAACTGAACGGCATTACACTCGGACGGTGGCATTTTTAACGGCAATCTTCAACGCTTATTCAGCGTGTTATACCAAGCAAATATTGCAGGATCATGACTGCATCGCCATCAGGCTGGCATTGCCGCCGGCGGCTGTGGTATTCACGCACACCGCGCGTTCGGCCACCAGTCGCCACAAGGCAATGGCGTGGCCGGCGCGGGTCACGACACCGGCCACGATCGCTCCTTCGCGTTCGGCCAGCGACGGCAGCATCCGCAGGCAATGCGCATCGTCGGCGTCGTACAACGCCAGCGTCAGCTTCGCGCAATCCTCGTGCCGCGCCACCATGTCCAGCCGTCGCATGACCTGGGCCGGCATGCTGGCCGGCAGATACGCGGCGCTCGCCGGCGTCAGCACAGCCCGGTTGCCGGTCGCCAATACCGCCGCCAGTTGATTCAGCAACGCCAGGGTGCTGCCCGCCGCGCACAAGACCGCGCCGCGCCGGGCGAAACGCAAGGTATTGGTCTCGCCGGTCGGCCCCGGCAGGCGCAGGGTGCGGCCGTTCAGGTTGTCCTGCGCATAACCGCGCCCCAGCGCCAGCAGCGCCTGATGGCCGTGGGCCGCGCTCCAGTCCAGCAAGGCATCCAGCGCGGCATCGGTGGCGCACGGCGCATCGATCCCGGCCTGGCCAGGTTGAAACGCCAATGCGTCCGGCGCATTCGAACCGTGCGCCGGCCCGGCCGGATCGCCCAGTTCCTGCTCCTGCAAGCGTTTCAGGTACAGCGGACCGCCGGCCTTGGGACCGGTGCCGGACAGGCCTTCGCCGCCGAACGGCTGTACCCCGACCACCGCGCCGACGATATTCCGGTTGACATAGATATTGCCGACATGCGCCTGCTCGACGATCGCGGCGATGGTTTCGTCGATGCGCGAATGCACGCCCAGCGTCAGGCCATAGCCGGTGGCGTTGAGGGCGGCGATCAATTGCGGCAAGGCCTCGCGGCGGTAGCGCACTACATGCAGCACCGGACCGAAGACTTCCTGCCGCAACGCCTCGATGCCGTCGATTTCGATGATGGTAGGCGCCACGAAGGTGCCCGCGGCGGTTTCGGACGGCAGCGCAAGCTGGCGTATCGGGCGCAGCGAGGCCTGGCCGGCCATGTCGATGTAGCGTCGCAGATTGCCTTGCGCCTCGAGGTCGATCACGGGGCCGATGTCGGTGGCCAGCCGATCCGGTCGGCCGACGCGCAATTCGTCCAGGGCGCCGTAGAGCATCGCCAGCGTGCGGTCGGCGATGTCGGTCTGCAGGCACAACACCCGCAATGCCGAGCAGCGCTGGCCGGCGCTGTCGAAAGCCGAAGCGATCACGTCTTGCACCACCTGTTCGCACAAGGCGGATGAGTCGACGATCAGGGCATTCTGGCCGCCGGTCTCGGCGATCAACGCGATGTCGCGGCCTTCGGCGACGATGCGCCGCGCCAGCGTCCGGTTGATGATTTGCGCCACCTGGGTCGAGCCGGTGAACATGACGCCGCGCACCCGCGCATCCGCGATCAATTGCGCCCCGACCGATTCGCCGCGGCCGGGCAGCAATTGCAGGGCGCTGCCCGGCACGCCGGCTTCATGCAGCAACTGCACCGCGCGGAAGGCGATCAGCGGCGTCTGTTCGGCCGGCTTGGCCAGCACGGCATTGCCGGCGGCCAGCCCGGCGCCGACCTGGCCGACGAAAATCGCCAGCGGGAAATTCCAGGGGCTGATACAGACTATCGGCCCCAATGCCGCCGGCACGATCGGCCGCGCGCCGGCGTTGTTTTCCTGGTTTTTTCCCGTATGGTTTCCCGCATCGATCCGCGCCGCGTAATAGCGCAGGAAATCCACCGCTTCGCGCAGTTCGCCAATCGCGTTCGGCAGCGATTTTCCGGCTTCGCGAATGGCCAGCGCCATGAGTTCGACTGCGTGCTGCTCGAACAGGTCGGCGGCGCGCAACAGGATGGCGGCGCGTTTGTCCGGCGCCACCTCGGCCCAAGCCGGCGCGCCCGCCAACGCCAGCGCCAGGGCGCGCTCGACATCGCCGGCATCGGCTTCCAGGACGATGCCGACCAGGTCGCCGCGATCGGCCGGATTGCGCAGTTCCACCGGCGCTTCGATCGCATGCAGGCCGGCGTTGCCGGGCAACGGCATGGCGCGCCATTGACGGCGGCTGAAGCCGCCCAGCGCTGCGCCCAACGCGCGCAGCATGTGTTCGTCGGTCAGGTCGAATCCGCCCGAGTTGCGCCGCTCGGCGCCGAACAGATCGGCCGGCAGCGGAATCGCCGGATGCGGCGCGCCGCCCAGTTCGACGGCCTGCGCGACCGGATCCGCCAACAGTTTTTCGATGCTGACGTCGGGATCGACCAGTTGATTGACGAAGGAGGAATTGGCGCCGTTTTCCAGCAGGCGGCGCACCAGGTACGCCAGCAGCGTTTCATGCGAACCGACCGGCGCATAGATGCGGCAGGGCACGCCCAGCTTGTCGGCGCCGACCACTTGGTCGTACAGCGTTTCGCCCATGCCGTGCAGGCATTGGAATTCGTAATCCGTCACCTGCATTTGCCGGGCCCGGCTGTAGACGGCCGCCAGGGTCAGCGCGTTATGCGTGGCGAATTGGGGATAGATCGCATCGGCCGCGGCCAGCAGGCGTTGCGCGCAGACCAGGTACGACACGTCGGTATAGACCTTGCGCGTATACACCGGATAGGCCGGCATGCCGTCGACCTGGGCGCGCTTGATTTCGGCGTCCCAATAGGCGCCCTTGACCAGCCGCACCATCAGCTTGCGGCCGCTGCGGCGCGCCAGGTCGGCCAGGTAGTCGATGACGCAGGGGGCGCGTTTCTGATAGGACTGCACGACAAAGCCGATGCCGTCGTAGTCGGCCAATTCGGGATCGAAGGCCAGCGCCTCGATCAGGTCCAGCGACAGTTCCAGCCGATCGGCCTCTTCGGCGTCGATGTTGATGCCGATGTCGTATTGCCGCGCCAGCAGCGCAAGGTGTTTCAGGCGCGGCAGCAGTTCGGCCATCACGCGCCCGCGCTGCGCCCGGCTGTAGCGCGGATGCAGCGCCGACAGCTTGACCGAAATGCCTGGGCCGTCCTTGATGCCGCGGCCGTCGGCGGCGCGGCCGATGGCGTCGATGGCCGACTGGTAGGAGGCGAAATAGCGATCGGCGTCGGCCGCCGTCAGCGCCGCTTCGCCCAGCATGTCGTAGGAGTAGCGATAGCCGCGCGCCTCCCTTGCGCGGCCGTTGACCAGCGCTTCGCCGATATCGCGGCCGGTGACGAATTGCTTGCCGAGCATGCGCATAGCCAGGTCCACGCCTTTGCGGATCAGCGGTTCGCCGCCCTTGCTGATCAGGCGCGTGAGCGCCGCGCCCAACCCGCGTTCGCTGTTGCTGCCGACCAGCTTGCCCGTGACCAGCAACCCCCAGGTCGCGGCATTGACGAACAGCGACGGCGATTCGCCCAGGTGGCGGCGCCAGTCGCCGCGGCTGATCTTGTCCGCGATCAGGCGGTCGGCAGTCTGGTGGTCGGGAATCCGCAACAAGGCTTCGGCCAGGCACATCAGCGCCACGCCTTCCTCCGAGGACAGCGAGAACTCCTGCATCAGCGCATCGACGCCGGAGGCCCGGCCCCGTTTGGCGCGCACCGCCTGCACCAGGCGCAGCGCCAGGTCGCGTGTGGCAAGCTGCAATTCGGGACTGTTTTCGAGCTGCGCCAGCAGACGCCGCACCGCTTCGCCTTCCTCCAGCCGGTAGACATCGGTGATGGCGCCGCGCAGCGGGCCGGCTTCGCCGATGATTTCCTCGGCGAACGCGGCAAATGGAGCGGCGGATGCCGCAGGCGGCGCGGCGTTGCCTGCGGGATCGGGGGAGGTGACGGGTGCGGTGGACATGTCTCGAATGGAAGCGTTGGGGGAGGTCATCTTTTAATCATTGTTCGGCCGACAGTCCGGTCCAGGCGTGAATGCGGGGAACCTCTGCGGATTCAGCAATCTTAAGAGAAAGAAACAAATATTAATTCCGTTAATCTTCGACAATATTCGAACAAAAATGATCTTATATTTAAAACGCCGAATTTAATTTTTAGCACCAGAAGACTCTTATTTCTTCCTATTACTCTTTATTGACCTTGCGGCGCACGAAACCACGCCGTACAATAACTATCAAAATGGAAGTTACTAGGAAGGAATCGCATGGAAACCGCCAAGGCCAGCGTCCACGAACGTGTCAATGCCTACGATACCCAATGCCCCGTTGCGCGCGCGCTCGACAGCGTCGGCCAGTGGTGGAATATCCTGATCCTGCGCGAAGCCATGTACGGCCTGACGCGCTTCGACGAATTCGAGAAGTCGCTGCAGATCGCGCCGACCATGCTGACGCGGCGCCTGAAGTCGCTGGTGGAAGTGGGCGTGCTGGAACGCCGCCTCTACAGCGAACGGCCGGCGCGCTATGAATATGTGCTGACCGACGCCGGGCGCGATTTCCGCTCGGTGATCGTGACCTTGTATGCGTGGGGCAACCGCCATCTGGCGCCGGAAGGCGCGGCGGTGGTGCTGGTCAATGCCAAATCCGGCGCGCTGGCCGATCCGATGCTGGTCGACCGCAACAGCGGCGCGCCGATCAATGCCGCCGATTTCGTCTTCGCCGCGGGGCCGGCGGCCAATGAACGCATCGTCAAGCGGCTGGCCGCCTCGCGTGAATTGCACGGCATGAACGGTGCGGACGGCATAAGCGGCGATATCCCGGTGATCGCACCGATGCCGCCCGCGCCGGCAAAGGCGGCCAGGACGGCGAAGGACAAGCCGGCCATGCGAAAAGCGCCGGCCGGCGATGCCACGCCGAAGCCGAAGCCGCTTCGGAAAACCGTGGCCGCGCCAACCCCGGCAAAATCGAAACCAGGCCTTGCCGCCCCGGCCTCGCCTGCGCCGGGCAGCCCGCGCAAACGTAAGTAAGCCCTCTACTGCACGCCCAGCAATGCCGCCAATTGCGCGGTATCCAGCTGGCCGGCCTGGGCGCCGTACTCGCCGCTCCTGGCATTCTTGTAGAGAATCAGCGGTACGCCATCGGCGCCCAGCTTGCGCATGATCTCGGTATTGGCCGCCACCTTGCTGTCGGCATCCGCGCCGGCCGACGCCGCGGCGCCGCCCTGATCGTGATTCAAGACCTTGGCCTCGTTCGCATCCATCGCCTTGGCCGGATCGGCCGCGGCCAGGATGGCGGCGCCGGTCGGCGCCGACGCCTTACTCAGGAAACCGACCGGAATCCAGACGATGCGCAGCTTTCCGGCCAGCGGTTTGGCGCTGTTCCAGACCACCGCGCAATGCGGACAGGCGGTGTCGAAGAAGACATAGGCAGTGTTGGCGGCCATCATCGGCCCGACGGCGAAACCGTTGGCGTTCGCGGCCAGTTCATACATCTGGGCAGTGCTCATGGCCGGCGCCGGGGGAGCTGGCGGCGGCGCCTCCTTGCCGCAGGCGGCCAGGGCGAGAGTGAGCAGCGCGGCGCTGGCGGCTTGTCCGAATTGTCGACGGTTCATAGAGGTCTTCACGGTTGGAAAACACCCATTCTAATGCGCGTCCGCCGACGGCGCCGCGGGCGGTGCGACCTTGCGCATCAGCGGCACCATCGCCGTGGCGATCAGCAGGCAGACCATCACCGCCAGGAAGGCATCGGCGAAAGTCAGCGTCTGCGCTTCGCGCCAGGTCAGGTTCCATAACTGCTTCAACGCGCCGGTCTGCGCGCTGGAAACGTCCAGCCCCCAACTGCCCAGGTTGCTGCCCGCGCTCAGCAGCATATCGTTCATCGCCTCATTGCCCGCATTCAGATGTTCGGCCAGCCGCAGGAAATGCAGATTGGCGCGGTCGTTGAGAATGGTGCCGCAGACCGCAATGCCGATCGCGCCGCCCAGGTTGCGCATCAGGTTGAACAGGCCCGAAGCCAGCTTCAGGCGCGCCGGCGCCAGCGAGCCCAGCGTCAGTGTGACCGTCGGCGCCACCGCGAACTGCTGCGAAAAACCGCGCAGCGCCTGCGGCAGGATCAGTTCGCGCCAGCCCCATTCATGCGTGATCGGGCCGAACTGGTACATGCTCAATGCAAAAAGGAACATCCCGAACATCAGCAGCCAGCGCAGATCGATCCTGCGCGCCAGGTAGGCGTAGACCGGAATCGCGCACACCTGGAAGATGCCGGTGGAGAATATGGCGATGCCGATGTCCAGCGCCGAAAAGCCGCGCACCCGCGCCAGGAACAGCGGCGTCAGGAAAATGGTGGCGAACATGCCGATGCCGGTGACGAACGAGAAGAAGCAGCCGAGCGCGAAGTTGCGCTCCTTGAGCGCGCGCAGATCGACCACCGGATTGGCGAAGCGCAGGCTGCGCCACACGAACGCAAGGCCGGCCAGCCCGCAGACCCAGGCGGTGGCGCGGATGACGTCGTCGCCCATCCAGCCCCAGCGCGGCCCTTCTTCCAGCGTGTATTCGAGACAGCCCAGGAACACCGCCATGAGCGCCATGCCGATATAGTCGGCGCCGCGCAGCAACGAGAGATTGGGCTTGTCGATCTTGACCAGCATCGGCACCGCCACCGCGACATAGATCCCGGGCACCAGATTGATGAAGAACAGCCAGTGCCAGGAATAATGCGTGGTGATGAAGCCGCCGATGGTCGGCCCGAGCGTCGGCGCCAGCGACGCCAGCGCGCCGATGGTGGCCGCCGCGATGATGCGCTGGTGGCCCTGAAAATAGAAGAAGGCGGAGGTGAATACCATCGGAATCATCGAGCCGCCCAGGAAGCCCTGCAGCGCGCGGAAGAAAATCATGCTGTTGATATCCCACGCCAGGCCGCACATCATGCTGGCGGCGGTAAAGCCGACCGCCGACGCGCAGAACAGCCAGCGCGTCGACATCACCCGCGACAGCCAGCCGGACAAGGGAATCACAATGATTTCGGCAATCAGGTAACTGGTCTGCACCCAGGCCGTTTCATCGATGCCGGCCGAGAGGCCGCCGCCGATGTCGGCCAGCGAGGCCGAGACGATCTGGATGTCGAGCAAGGCGATGAACATGCCCACGCACATGCTGGCGAACGCCAGTACATTGGCTTTCTGCGTCAATGCGCCTGCGGCCGGTGAAGCCGGCGCGGGCCCGGCGTCGGCGTCGAGCGTGGCCGAGGCGCTCACACGCCGCCTCGAGCCGATTCGCTGACGGCATCGGCGAGATTGGCGGCCTTGTTTGCAGCCTCGCGCGATTGGCCCGGGCGCCCATCGACCGCCACCGTTACCGACAGCCCGGGCCGCAATTTGCCGAGCATGCCGCCCTCGCCGTCAAGCTGGATGCGCACCGGCACGCGCTGCACGATCTTGGTGAAATTGCCGGTCGCGTTTTCCGCCGGCAGGATGCTGAATTGCGCACCGGTGGCCGGCGCCAGGCTCAGCACATGCGCCGGGAAATCGACGCCAGGCAGCACATCGGCCGCAACCGTGACCGGCATGCCCGGCTGGATATGCGCCAACTGGCTTTCCTTGAAATTGGCATCGACCCACAGCCCCCTGGCCGGCACCACCGCCAGCAATTGCTGGCCGGCCACGGCATAGGCGCCGAGCCGCGCGCGGCGATTGCCGACCACGCCATCGACCGGCGCGCGCAGTTCGGTATAGGCCAGGTTCAGCTTGGCCAGGTCGCGTTCGGCCTCGGCCTGCGCCAATGCCGCCGCGATCTGCTGCTTATGCGCGGCAATCACATCCAGCTGGCGTTGCGACGACACCAGCGCGGCCTGCACCTTTTGGCCGTTGGCCAGGGCCTGCTTGTAATCGGCGTCGGCTTTCTGGAAACTCTGGATCGATACGGCATTGGTGGCCGCCAGGTTCTTATAGCGCACCTGGTCGTCCCGGGTGCGCCCGGTTTCGGCGGCCGCTGCGGCGATGCCGGCGCGCGCCTGGTCGATCAGCGATTCCTGCAGATGACGGGTTGCATCCAGGTTGACCAATGCCGCCTGTTGCGCGGCGACCGCGGCCTCGGCCTTTTCCAGCGCCACTTCATAATCGCGCGGATCCACCCGCACCAGCAGATCGCCGGCATGCACCAGTTGGTTGTCGGCCACCGCCACTTCCACGATATTGCCCGCGACCTTGGGGCTGATGACGGTGACATTGCCGCCGACATAGGCGTCGTCCGTGGTCTCCGTATAGCGGCCGACGGTGAACCAGTGGAACAGGTAGAAGATCAGCGCAATGGCAATCGCGATGGCGGCCAGCAGCATGCCGGCGCGTTTCTTGTTGGAGGAAAGTCGATTGCCCATGCTGCACCTGTATGGTCGTGGATCGTTGATCGGGAAGAAGAAAATCGACGGTGTCCGACTGAATCCCGAACCGCGGATTGGGCCGGACTCCGATGTAACTTTCAATTTGATAGTGAGTTTAATGCAGTAACTACCATTTTGCAAGTAACAACCGCGAACGCGTGCCTGCCTGCGTGTCTTGCATGTGGTTTTTCGATGCGGAGATAGGTGTTACAAGGCCGCGTCGCAGAACGGGCGGCGGCGCAAAATCACCGAGCGGAATTACCGAAGAAAATGACGAGACGCATCAAAGCTGGACCGCATTGAGATAGCGCTGCCTTGCTTCTTCCTCCAGCCGGGCGTCTTCGATTTCGCGCAGGACCGCGCCGACGTCGGCCTTGGTGTCGTCCGGCGCGACATAGCCGGTCAACGGCGAATCCGGCGTCAGCAGGCCGGCCTGGTACAGCGTCCAGATTTCCTTGCCGTACTGGCTGCCCAGCAGGGATGGCGCAAAACGGCTGAAATAGGCGGCGAGATTGGCCACGTCGCGCACCAGCATGTCGCCGGCGCCGGTATTGCCGGCGGCGTCCACCGCCTGCGGCAAGTCGATGATGACCGGGCCTTCGGCGGTCACCAGGATATTGAATTCGGACAAGTCGCCATGAACCACGCCCGCGCACAGCATCAGGACCACCTGGCGCAGCAGCGCCGCGTGGAATTGCAGCGCCAGTTCCTCGCTCAGTTCGACATCGTTGAGGCGCGGCGCGGCATTGCCGTCGGCGTCGGTCAGCAGCTCCATCAGCAGCACGCCTTCGAAGCAGATATACGGCTGCGGCACGCGCACGCCGGCCGCCGCCAGGCGATACAGCGCGTCGACTTCGGCGTTCTGCCAGACTTGTTCGGCCATCTTGCGGCCATAGCGCGTGCCTTTTTCCATGGCGCGCGCCTGCCGGCTGTTCTTGACGCGGCGGCCTTCCTGGTAGGATGCGGCCTGATGAAAGCTGCGGCGGTCGGCTTCCTTGTAAACCTTGGCGCAGCGGATTTCCTCCCCGCAACGCACCACATAGACGGTCGCCTCCTTGCCGCTCATCAATTGACGCAGCACTTCGTCGATCAGGCCTTCTTCCACCAGGGGTGCGATGCGTTTCGGTATTTTCATGGATGCAAGCCTAACAGACTTGACAGGCATCGCACCACTATCCCTGCGGGATGCGCGCGCCTTCGATAAACGTTTGCGGCCGACAGGAAGGCGCACATCCTTTGTGAGTATTTATGAAATGCAATCCAGGCAATTCAGCTACACTGTTCCTTTCAATTTTTTGAATTATGAATTCGCATCATGGAAAGTCTGGATTTGCACGTATTGCGCTCCGCCCGGGAGTGGTTCGCCGACGGCCACAGTGTCACGCTGGTAACGGTGGTGGAAACCTGGGGCAGCGCGCCGCGCCCCCCTGGCGCGCTGCTGGCGATCCGCGACGACGGCGTGGTGGCGGGTTCGGTGTCGGGCGGCTGCGTGGAAGACGACCTGATCGCGCGCGTGCGCCAGGGCCAGCGCATTGCCGCGCCCGGCTTGCTGACCTACGGCGTGACCAAGGACGAGGCGGCGCGCTTCGGCCTGCCGTGCGGCGGTACCTTGCGGCTGGTGCAGGAACCGCTGAGCGAGATCGACTGGCTGGATCAATTGCTGGAACGCACCGGACGCCATGAGCGCGTGCTGCGCACCCTGAACCTAGGCAACGGCGCGGTGACGCTGAGCGGCGGCGACGATCCCGAGGACAGCGAACTGAGTTTCGACGGCAACCGCCTCAGCACCTGGTTCGGTCCGCGCTGGCGTTTGCTGATGATCGGCGCCGGACAGTTGTCGCGCGTGCTGGCGCAGATGGCGACGGCGCTCGATTACCAGGTGATGGTGTGCGATCCGCGCGAGGAATACAACCTGACCTGGGACGTCCCCGGCACCCAATGGCTGCCCGGCATGCCGGACGATGTGGTGCTGCAGATCGAGCCGGATGCGCATACCGCCATCGTCGCGCTCACCCACGATCCCAAGCTGGACGACATGGCCTTGCTGGAAGCGCTGAAGTCGCCGGCATTCTATGTCGGCGCGCTGGGCTCGCGCGCCAATACCGCCAAACGGCGCGAGCGGCTGGCGCTGTTCGATTTGAACGAAACCGAAATCAATCGCCTGCACGGTCCGATCGGGCTGCATATCGGCAGCCGCGTGCCGGCCGAGATCGCGGTATCGATCCTGGCCGAGATCACTTCTGTGAAGAATGGCGTCTCGCTGACGCAGAAGAAAGCCAATGTCTGAATTTTCGACTCCCGCGCAGGCCGGCATCGTCGGCCTGCTGCTGGCCGCGGGCAAAGGCAGCCGCTTCGATGCCAGCGGACGCGAATCCAAACTGCTGGCGGCATTGCCGGACGGCACGCCGGTGGCATTGGCTTCGGCCCGGCGCCTGCTGCAATGCTGCGCGCGGGTGTTGGCGGTGCTGCCGCAACACGCCGCGCCGCCGCGCGACCAGCATGTTTTGCAACTGGTCGGACTGCTGGCCGAAGCCGGTTGCGAAATCGTCTTTTGCGCCGACAGCGACGCCGGCCTCGGCCACTCGCTGGCCGCGGGCGTGCGCGCCGCGCCGCATGCCGCGGGTTGGCTGGTGGCGCTGGCCGACATGCCGGCGATCGAAGTTTCCACGCTGCGCGCCGTGGCGGCTGCCTGCACCCAGCCACGCCATATCGCCGCACCGATTTACCGGGCCCGGCGCGGCCATCCGGTGGTTTTTGGCAGCGCCTATTACGCGGGACTGGCTGCGCTGCAAGGCGATCAAGGCGCCCGCGGCGTGCTGCTCGACCATGCATCGGCGGTGACCGAAGTGCCGTGCGACGACGCCGGCGTCCTGCGCGATATCGATACGCCGGCGGACCTGGAAAACCTGCCGCATCGGGACCGCGCATAACAGACAGCGCGTCCTTTTTGATCAATCGGTCAGTAGTATCAGGTAAGACAAAATTGCGGAAAAAAAGCAACTAGAATGCCGCCTTCGCATTTTTATGTTCAGCCGTTCTTATGAATTTTTCCGGGATCGCGGCGACGCCGCAATTCTTTCCAATCTCGTCCATATCCCCTCGGTGGACGCCGCTTCACACCATAACGCCCTCCTCCTCCACCGTCGGTACCGGCGCTTATCCGTCCAATAGAAAATTCAGGTTTCGGCGACATCACGCCAACGGCAAAACGCTGCCGTCCCGGCTTCCGCAGCGCATGCCCAGGGCGCGCCGCCATGCCGGCGCCATGCCGACACCGGAATCAGCATCGATATCCGCGCGCGCCGACGCGATTTTCGCGCAGGACTACTCGCTCCTATTCGGGGAGACGCCGCAACAGTCGCGCGCGAAACTCGACAAAATCGATCAGGAACTATACGAAAGCTGGCGCAACCTGACCGATATCGACGAACTCCGCTGGACGCCGGCCCAGGACCTCCCGCCCACCCCGCTCGATCTCGCCTACGCCCAGAGCGAATTCGCCATCCATTTGCTGGCGCATCCGACGTCGGACGAGGCTGCCGCGCGCCGCCTGGCGCGCTACCATATGTTTTACCGGCCCGTCACCGTCATCGAGCCGCCAAGCCTGGACGCGCTATACCAAAGCGTGCTGCAACGGGGACTGCACTGGATCAACCTGGACGCGGTGCGCGCACGACGCATGTCGCCCGCGCGCATTCTGCAAGCGGTCTGCCGTTACCGCGGCCAATCGGTCGCAGCCGATTCCTCGCTGACCCGGCGGCTGCGCAATTATCGCGACGTCATTGCCGATGAGGCGGCATTGATTTATTTCCATGCGCAATCCGATTGCCGGGCCCAGCCGGATTGCGAAATCGTCGCGCGCAATACGCCCATTCATGCCATCCGGGCGCATTTCGCCACCGCCCTGATCGACGAATGGCAGGATGCCGGCATCGGCAGCGCCCTGTTGCCGTCAACGCCGATCGCTCCCCGGCACGCCAAGTTCTGGTATGACGGATTCAGCCTGCAAAACGCCGACGGCCTGCGCCTGCAGGAAATCGTCAATGCCATATTCACCGGCGCGCCTTACGTGAAAGAAGCGCCCATCGTCCAGCGCTTCATCGACCGCGCCAGCCGTACCGATCATTTGCCGGGTTATCCAGGCCGCGACGTCATTGACGCAACGCGGCGGGATACGTTCATCCAGTCGATGCACGGCGATATTTTCGCCATCTTCCGCTATGAGAAACGCCCGGCGACCGCCTATCTCGGCGGCGTCTACCTGACCCTCGGCGAAACCCTCGTCATCGTCGCCAAAAGAATGCGCGCACTGATGCTGGGCAGGCACTATCCGCGATGCTCCGTGCTCGACGCCGTGGAAACGACCATGCTGCGGCTGGGCCCCTTGCACGGCATAGGCCTGGAAGCCATGCACGATCCGGCGCGACTGGTCAAGGCCTACAACAAACTCGGCAACGTCTGGAACACAGCCCCACGCTTCGCCATCGCCCCTTCACCGTATGCCGGGCAATATCTGACACGCTGCAGGAACGTCCTGTACTTGACGGAAAACGCGAAGCTGACGCGGGATCAGCAAATCGTGGTGCAGGTCGCGACGCTTTTTCTTCCGGCGCTGGTGATTGCATTGCGATCCGCATCGAAAGAGCGGCAAATGGCGGAAGTGGAGTATTGGGGTCGGGTCATCTGGTACTTCATGGGAAGGCGCAGCGGATTGGAGCACCTGCTCGAGCAGCATGCTTCTCCCGAAAGACAGGGATTGCACCAGGGCGTGAAAACCGCCATCAGCGTGCGCAAGGACGCCACGGAAACGATACGCTACGGCAACCGGACCGATCTGCATCGTCAACTCCACCACTATATGGAAGAAGAGATGCTGACGATATCGCCGCTTCCGGAATACGACGAGGAATTCCAGGTGAACCGGATTTTGCGCCGCACGATGAATATGTCCGATCACGATCTTCAGACACTGAGATCGGTCAAATTCATCTCTGCCAGCGCAATGGGAACAGGACTGAAATTGCCCGACGCGTACATGACGCCGCCTGAAGAATTCAAGATGCGTGCAAAGCATATGAGCGAGCCGATGAGATTCGGATCGCACGCCATCGATGCCGCGCAGGCATTGCGGCATGCCAGGCAGGTCGCCGCGGAACTATTGACGGAGGACCGCGTGGTGCGCGCCAAGAGCAAGGAAATGATGCGGCGCCATGGCATTCCGCAAGATGCGCAGAATGCGCAACGCATTCGCCGCTCCTTGGCAAGCGGCCTGGTAGGCATTGCAGCGCCGACATTGCTGGACAATTTCCTGGCCGGCCTGGATGCCCTGTTCGGCAGCCCCACGCTCAAGTCAGCGCTCGACGCCATCCTCAGCGGTGAGCCAAAACGAATTTTGAGCCTGCTTCCCTTCATCGTGCCCGCTTACGACATTGCGAGAGGCGCCCTTGAAAGAGACCTGAAACTCTTGGAATCCGGCATTTTGCATTTCGGCGAGGATCTGGTGATGACGGCGCTTGGCTTGGGCGTCGAAAAAATACTGGCGGCGCAACTGGCGCGCGACGCCGACGCCGTGCTGGCCCTGCGCAGGCGGATGGCGTCCGAACCTTCGGCCGGCATGTTCCAGGAGCTAGCCGAATTGCCGGCATCGGTGGCGCGGATCGAAGCCGAGCCGTCGATCGCCGAAACGTCGTTCATCGAAGGCATCGGCGGCGGCAATCAGGCCGCGCAGACCCTGCCGAAAGCGGTCGCCGACACGCCAGCCATGCCGGACCAGCGCACCCAATTGACGCTGTACCTGATCGATGAGAAACGCTGGGTGCCCGTCAAGCCCAGGGGCAGCGCCTTTGTCGAGACCGATCTGCGCGGCAACGTGCTTGCCGATGCACAAATCATTTTCGGCGACCTGCCGTCGCGGCGCGGCTATCGCCTGGCGCGCCGGCGCAGAACTCTCTCGGCAACCGGCGCGGTGGACTTGCCTGAGGTAATGGGCTCGGCCACCGTGACCGACATCCAGGCATACTGGCAACATATTTCACGCCTGCCCAATATACGCGCCAGACGCGCGGATCCGAGGAAAATCATCAAGGCGCTGTTCGCGCTGGCAGACGATGCACCATCGGAAACCCTCAGGCAGGCCTTGCGCCGGATTTATACACGCTATCGCACCTTTACCCGCTTTGAGGAGTTTTGGCTGCAGGCCTATCAACTGTCCAATACCGCCGCGGAAATTCTCAACGCCGCATACGACAAGCTGTCATTCACAGGCAACGCCGAAGTCAGCTTCCATGCGGATCGGGCGCACGTCATCGGCAGCGATATTCACCTGCCCGACGCCGATGCGCTTGCCAATCTGCATTATGTATCGCTCGATGGCGTCACGCCTTTCGAACGGGAACGCATGCTGGTGCATGAAGTCCTGCATGCGTTGGCGAAAACCGCGGATACCGATGTGCTGGGCGAACGTGGCGGCACGGTATATCTGACCGGCCGGATTCTGTTCGAACTCGGATCGGCCAAATCCGCGCCCACAAGGCTGGCCTATAAAATGCCGCCGGTCTTCAATCCAAATGAAGCGGCGCATCAATTATGGGCCGAGCATTTGCTGGATATCCATGACGTGACGATCGCGCAAGATCTTGTCCTGGATCGGATGCTGACGGCAGGCCGGACCGTTTCATCGTCGGCCATGGTTCTTGGCGAAAAAATCGGCGAACGGGCCACGGTACGCCAAGGATCGGCCCTGGCCGAATATATGCGCGCCATTCCCAAATTCGGCAATGGCGACATCATGCGCCTGTCCCAGTTTGCAGCGGCCACCTTCGACAGTTCCGCCTATTCCTACTTCCCTTCGATGCTGCGAACCATGATGTTCGGCAGCAAGACGGCGCGCGAACTGACGTATGCCTGGCTGCAGCGCCCCATGTACGGCCGCACCAAGGTGCTGTCCCTGGACTTCCACATGATGGATGGCTGGGTCGACGCGCCCGTGAACGCGCATATCATTTCCGGAAAGAGGCTTTGGATCAACACTGAGCCGCTTTATTATTATTCGGAACGCGGCTTGATCGCCATGACGCCCAAGCGACGCTATGTCGGCTGTATCGTCGATTTTCTTCTCGGAGAAATCATGCCTTCGCTTCCTTCCATGCGCATGGCGGGAAGATTCCGGAACCGCGGCCTCGCCGTCCTGCTGGAAAATGAAATCCTGGAACAGATCGGCGAACGATCGCCGCCGCGCATCTGCGCCGAATTGTCGCTCGACCCGACGTCCTATCACCACCACTTGACCACCGTGCGGCGCGCCGCCGATACCGAAAACGACTTCCTGCATAAAATGGTACGGGAATTCCTGGAGGCGCGCGGCATATCCCCCGGCGACGACCTGCTGGCAATCACCGAAGCCAGGCCGCCGTCATCCTGAGCGCGAACGCCGCCGGCCTCAGTTGTTGCGCAGCCCCGTCAGTATCTGCCCGACGTTGTAGCGCATCATGCCGAGATAGTCCGACGCCACGCCGCCCGGCGCCGACAGCGCGTCCGAATACAGCTTGCCGCCCGCTTCCACGCCGGCCTCGCGGCTGATCTGCTGCAGCAATTTCGGGCTGGTCATGTTTTCGATGAAGACCGCCTTGATGTGTTCCTGCTTCATCTGGCGGATCATGTTGGCGACTTCTTTCGCGCTCGGCTCGCTGTCGGTCGACATGCCTTGCGGCGCGATGAATTCAATGCCGTAATGCGCGCCGAAATAATGGAAGGCGTCGTGCGAAGTGATGATGCGGCGCTTGGCTGCCGGAATCGCCGCGATCTGCGCGGCTGCCCAGCCGTCGAGTTGCTTCAGCGCGGCGATATAGGCATCGCCGTTGCGTTTGTAAACAGCGGCGCCGGCCGGGTCCAGCCGGCTCAGTGCGCGCACAATATTGTTCGCATAGACCGCCACGTTCAGCGGGTTTTGCCAGGCGTGCGGATCCATATGCTCGGCGTGATCGCCATGCTTGGCGCCATCCTCTGCCATTTCACGCGCCGCGATGCCGTTCGACGCCACCACGATCTCGCCCTTGTAGTTGGCCGAATGCGCCAGCCGGTCCAGCCAGCCCTCGAAACCGAGGCCGTTGACCACGATCAGCCTGGCATGCGCAACCTTCTTGATGTCGTCCGGCGTCGGCTGGTAGACATGGGCATCCTGGTCCGGACCGACCAACGTGCCGACAGCGATGCGCTCGCCGCCGACCTGCGCGACGATATCGCCGAGGATGCTGAAGCTGGCCAGCACCGGGATCCTGGCTGCCGGCGCGGCCTGGGCCTGGACCGCGCTCATCGCGACCGGCGCCATGCAAGAGAGCAGCGCCGCGATCAGGCCGGCGCGCAGGAAGGAACGTTTGGTATTGAGCATGGCAATCCGTGGACGAACGTTAAGGAAGGAAATTTATCCGCGCAAGTGCGGACGCCGCAATATGCGCGGCAGCCAGCCGCGCGGCGCGATCAGCAGCGACAGCAGATAAAACGCGCCGGCGCAGACGATGATGGTCGGCCCCGACGGCACCGATGCGTAATACGACAGCATCAGCCCGGCATAACCGGCAGCGGCCGCCTGCATCATGCTGTTGATCAATTGCGCCGGCAAGGCGTCGTGCCACAGCCGCGCCGACACCGCCGGCAGCATCATCAGGCCGACCGCCATCAGCGTGCCCAGGGTCTGGAACGAGGCCACCAGATTCAGCACCACCAGCATCAGGAACAATTGCTGGTAAATGCTGCCGCGGCTGCCGCTGGCGGCCAGATAGGCAGGATCGAAGGTTTCCAGCAGGAAGCCGCGATACAGGCCCGCCAGCAACAGCACGCTGACAGTGGTCACGCCGGCCACCAGCAGCAGGCCGCCGGTATCGACGCCCAGCACATTGCCGAAGAGGATATGCAGCAGGTCGATTTGCGAACCGAACTTGGAAATCAGGATGACGCCCAGGGCCAGCGCCACCAGATAGGTCGCGGCCAGGCTGGCGTCTTCCTTCAGGTCGGTATAGCGGCTGATCATGCCGGCCACGCCGACCACGATCACGCCGGCCAGGAAACCGCCCACGCTCAATGCCGGCAGCGACAGACCGAACAGGATGAAAGCCACGGCGACGCCCGGCAATACCGCGTGGCTCAGCGCTTCGCCGAACAGGCTCATGCGGCGCAGCGTCAGCAACACGCCCAGCGGGGCGCTGCTCAGCGCCAGCGCCAGCGTGCCTACCAGCGCGCGCCGCATGAAAGCGAATTCCTGGAAAGGCGCGATGGCGAAGTCGTAGAAACCGGTGCCGATCGGGCTCATGCGGCAACCTCGCAGATCGGCGCATGATCGTCCTGCGCTTCGGCCATCGCCTTGGCGCGTTGCAGATTATCCGGCGTCAGCACGGTTTCGGTGGCGCCCCATGCGACCACATTGCGCGCCAGCAGCAAGGCCTGCGGGAATTGCGCGCGCACCTGGTCGTAATCGTGCAGCACGGCGATCACGGTGCGCCCTTCGGCATGCCAGGCCCGCACGATCGCCAGCAGGTCGCTGGTGGTCTTGGCGTCGATGGCATTGAAGGGTTCGTCCAGCAGAATCAGTTCGGCATCCTGCAGCAGGATGCGCGCGAACAGCACGCGCTGGAATTGTCCGGCCGACAGGCTGCCGACCGGGCGCTGGCCGAAGCCTTCCAGGCCCACCGCCGCCAGCGCGGCATGGGCGCGTTCCTGCATTGCGGGATCGACCCGGCCGAACAGGCCGACGCGCTGCCAATAGCCGAGCAGCACGCAGTCGAATACCGAGATCGGGAAACTGCGTTCGATGTCCGCCTGCTGCGGCAGATAGGCAATATGCCTGCGCTGCGGCACGGTGACGACGTGGCCGCTGTTGGCGCGAATCAGGCCCAGGATGCTTTTCAGCAAAGTGCTTTTGCCGGCGCCGTTGGGGCCGACCACCGCGGTCAGCGAGCCCTGTTCGAATGCGCCGCTGACGTGATGCAGCGCCGGGTGGCGCCGATAGGCAACGGTCAGGTTGTCGATCGAGATCACGGACCGGGTTGCATGGCCGGCATGGATGGCCGCATGGCCGGCATGGATGGCCGCATGGCCGTGCGCATGACCATGATCGTGATCGTGATCGTGCGCATGGCCGCCGGCGGCGGCATGGGTATGCGCGCCGCTCAAGAGAAATCTCCCGTCAGCGCCCAGTACACACCGAGCCATAGCAAGGCGCAGACCGGCAGCACCAGCAGCACCCGCAGCCAGGCTGGGCAGCCCAGTACGCTGCTGTTGCGAAAGAAAGTTTTGATTGCGCGCACCGTCCACCCTTGACTGATTTAAACACATGTAAAGTTGCTTGCAACTCGGTTGCAAACAGTGATTATAATGCAAGCGCCGAAAAAAACGTGCGCCATCGCACATCACAGGGAAAATCCATGAAATCCATTCGTCTTTCTTTCGCCATTGCCGCCATCGCCACTCTATCGATCGCGACGGCGGCCGCCGCGCATGAAGCCCATGTGCATGGCGTCGGCAAGCTCGATGTCGCGCTCGACGGCCATACCCTGTCGCTGCACCTGGATTCGCCGCTGATCAATCTGCTTGGCTTCGAACATGCCGCCAGCAGCGCGCCGGACCGCCAGGCCGCGCAGAAGATGGGCGCGCAACTGCATGCGGCCGGCCAGGTATTCGTCGCCACGCCCGCCGCGCAGTGCCGCGCCACGTCGGTGACATTGCTGTCGGCGGCGCTGGACCCGGCGCTCCTGGGTCAAAAGCCGATGGACGGGAAAGCCGGCACATCCACCGCCGATCATGACGGCCATGCCGACCTGGATGCCGATTTCACGTTCAACTGCGCGCACCCCGAGCAACTGCGCGCCATCGATGTGAAGCTGTTCGATCTGTATCCCGGTTTCCACCGCATCGATGTGCAGGCGGTAACGCCCATGGGTCAATCGGCCGCGACGCTGGCGCCCGGCGCAATCGTTATCGCGTTGTAAGCCATGCCGATCAATACCAACGCTGTCGCCGGCAAGGAAATCGACGGCAACGCAGGCAACAATGCCGTCATCGAATTGAACGGCATCGATTTCCGCTGGCCGGGGCAGGCCGCGCCGACCCTGCAGCTGGCGCACTTCCGCCTGGCGCCGCAAGACCAGGTCTTCCTGTCCGGCCCCAGCGGCAGCGGCAAAAGCACCCTGCTGGCGCTGGTCGGCGGCATCATCCTGCCGCAAACCGGCAGCGTGCGCCTGCTGGGCCAGGACATGCGCGCCCTCTCGGCCTCGGCGCGCGACCGTTTCCGGGTCGATCATATCGGCTTCATCTTCCAGCAATTCAATCTGATTCCCTACCTCTCGATGCTCGACAACGTCCTGCTGCCCTGCCAGTTTTCGGCCTACCGGCGCGAACGCGCCCTGGCGCAAGGCAAATCCCTGCGCGCCGCCGCCGCCGCGTTGCTTGGCAGCCTCGATCTGGCGCCGGCGCTATGGGAGCGGCCGGCCACGCAACTGTCGATCGGCCAGCAGCAGCGCGTGGCCGCAGCGCGCGCACTGATCGGCCGGCCTGAAATCATCGTCGCCGACGAACCCACTTCCGCACTGGACGCCGACCGCCAACAAGGCTTTCTCGATCTGGTGCAGCGCGAATGCGAACAGGCCGCGGCCAGCCTGCTGTTTGTCAGCCACGACCAGCGCCTGGCGCAACGCTTTACGCATCGCGTCGCATTGGACGCCATCAATCGCGCCGGCGACGGCCAGGACGCAGCATGAAATTATTGATCCGCCTGGCCGCGCGCAGCGCATGGAATCGCCGCTTCACACTGGTCCTGATGCTGATCGCGATCGCCTTGTCGAGCACCTTGCTGCTCGGCATCGAACGCGTACGGCACGATATGCGCGACAGTTTTTCGCAATCGGTCTCCGGCACCGACCTGGTGGTCGGCGCGCGCAGCAGTCCGGTGCAACTGATGCTGTATTCGGTTTTCCACCTCGGCGGCGCCACCAACAACATGGGCTGGGACAGCGCGAAAAAGCTGGCCGCCGATCCGGCCGTGGCCTGGACCATTCCCTTGTCGCTCGGCGATTCGCATCGCGGCTTCCCGGTGCTGGCCACCAACGGCGACTATTTCACGCATTTCCAATACGGCAACCACCAGTCGCTGCGCTTCGCCGAAGGCCGTCCGTTCGCCAGCGTGTTCGAAACCGTGGTCGGCGCCGAGGTCGCGCGCGCCCTGCAATACAAGATCGGCGACCATATCGTGCTGAGCCACGGCATCGGCGGACCGCACCTGATCGCGCATGGCGACAAACCGTTCGTGATCACCGGCATCCTGGCCCGCACCGGCACGCCGGTCGACCGCACCGTGCATATCGGGCTGGACGCCATGGAAGCGATTCATCTGGACTGGGAGGGCGGCGCGCCGATGCGCGGCATGTCGATTCCGGCCGAACTGGTCAAGAAATTCGACCTGACGCCGAAGACCATCACGGCAATGCTGATCGGACTGAAGAATCGCGCCGCCGTATTCGGCCTGCAGCGCCGGATCGCGGACGACCAGGACGAAGCGCTGATGGCGGTATTGCCGGGCGTGGCGCTGGATCAATTATGGGAAGTCGTCAGCATCGGCGAAAACGCGCTGCTGCTGATTTCGGCGCTGGTGGTGGTGGTCGGGCTGGCCGGGCTGGTATCGTCGATCCTGGCCGGACTCGGAGAACGGCGGCGCGAACTGGCGATCCTGCGTTCGGTCGGCGCACGGCCGCTGGATCTGTTCCTGCTGCTGGCGCTCGAAGGACTGGCCGTGATGCTGTGCGGCGTGCTGCTCGGCATCCTGCTGCTGAGCGCCGGCATCGTGCTCGGCGGCCCGCTGCTGGAAGCGCAATTCGGCATCGTCCTGCAATTGCATTGGCCGACGCCGGTTGAACTGAAACTGTTGGGCGCGGTGATCGCGGCCGGCTTCGTGGCCAGCCTGCTGCCGGGCTGGCGCGCCTACCGGCTCAGCTTGTCGGACGGCTTGAGCCCGCGGATCTGATTACATAACTAAACACATGTAAATCCTTCGCCTGCACAAACGGTAACGGATAGAATCGCGATATTAATGGTGTACCAATGCGGATGGCATCAATGCCGCCGGTATCAATGCCGATACCGGCGCGGATGGCTCCGGCATTGCCCGTCTGAAAGTCCAAAGTCCTTATGAAAGTTCTGGCCTGGTTCCTTGCGCTGATAGGCTCCGGCTTGCTGATCGGCCATCTGGCGAGCCGCTACCTCGGCCATGCGGGCGGCGCGGCCCCGCTGAGCGCCGCCGCCCAGACCACCAATGCCGTCGCCGCACAGGAGCCGGCCGCTTCCCAATACAAGGTCGGCGACCGCCTGGCGCAGGCTGCCGCGCCCGCTGCCGCCAAATCGCCCTATCGCCAGATCCTGTGGGACGCGCTGATGCCGGCCGACTGGGATCCGATGCTGCCTTTCAAGGGGCTAAAACTGGACACCATGCAGGACGGCGATCCGCGCGCGCAGAAGGCCTTGTGGAAAGCCAAGAAATATTGGGAAAAGGCGCCGACCAATCCGAAGATCGATAACGTCGCCGTCAAAATTCCGGGCTTCGTGGTCTCGCTGGAACGCGAAGGCGATGCGCTGACCGAATTCCTGGTGGTGCCGTATTACGGCGGCTGCATCCACGTCCCGCCGCCGCCGCTGAACCAGATCATCCACGTGCACAGCAACAAGCCGGTCGAAGGCATCCGCACCATGGACGCCGTATGGATCAGCGGCACCCTGAAGATCGGCACGACCGAAACCATGATGGGAGTAGCCGGCTACAATATGCTGGCGCAGAATGTCGAACGGTATACCGAAGCGCCCGATGCGCCGCCGCCGACCCAGACGCAATGACATGATTTCATAAACGAACCATCGCCGCCGCCATGACCATGTCAGTCCAGTCAAGACCAGCGACACCCGATGCCGGCAACGGCGGCGCCGATGCGCGCCGGAAGATCGAGGCTCAGCTGGCGCGCATGCAGCATTATTTTCATTTCGAACGGCGCGCCGATCGCGCCACCCTGGACGACGACGTCCAGACCATGCCGCACGTCGTCGCGCTGGCGAACCGTCGCCATCCCGACCTGCAACTGTTCATCGCCGAAACGCCATCCGCGATGCTGCAGCGGATCAAGGCCATGCCGCCGGTATTCCATCTGCGCTGCGTAGTGCGCTCGACCGAGAACACCGTCGGCGGCGCGCATCATCTGTACGCCGATATCCGGCGCGAAGCGCATGGCCCGATTTCGATCGTATTGATCGAACCCGCCGATTTCAAGTACAACCAGAATGGCCGCGCGATGGTCCTGTCGCTGCTGATCCTGATGATGCCCGATCCCTTCTTCGCCGGCCGCCGCATGAGCTGCTTCAATGCCGCCGCCCAGGCCAGCGGGTCGGACTGCCTGATTTTCTGCGTCGACTTCGCGTTGAAGGCGCACCGTCACACGGATCAATTCCTGGCATTGCATGCGATTCATCACGGCGGCCGCGCCATCGGCAACGATGCGGACGATCCGGTCATCGACCAGAACAATCGGGACACGCTGTCCCTGGCGCCCGCGCATCTGCTGCCATTTTCCTTTTTCGAACATATGCAGTCGCGCACCGCATTGAAGGAAATATTCGGCGCCGACGATGCGCGCGTGATCGAGCAGATCAAAAAGATGGGGCCGCCGCAGGGACGTTCGCGCAATGCCGTCCATGCCGGCAATGGCATCGAAAAATTCATGCCCACCTCCATAGAACGCTGCCGCCGCCGCTTCCTGCTCGACACGCTGGCGGCGCTGCATGGCGCGCAAGCATCCCCTCGGTAAGACGCATTAACGAGCAGCCATCGGACAAATAGGAAAACATAAAACCCCTGTCGGAAAGCCAGTGTTCCGGACGCTGCTTTCGTGCAAAACTTGAATCGTCATTCGTTGCCGCAACGCTGTTGCCTATTGCCGTTGCTTATAGCCGTTGCATGCTGCTACTTAACGCCGCTTAATGTTGCTGCTCAACACTGCCGATCAAGTCCAGGAGTTTTTCATGTATCCAGTATTGCCATCGATCACGCCACCCCCATCTCCGCCTCTCGCCGCACCTCTGCCCCGATCCTCACCCCGACCCACGCCTGCCATTGCCGAGACCGCACCGCCTGCGCCGCTGGAGCACACGGCAAGCGGCGCAAACCCCGCCACGCAATTCAACGCATGGAGACTGATCGCCCAACCCCGGCCCCGGCCCCAGCACGCCAACGCCAAAACCAGCGCCGACCCGGGCAGCAAACCCAAGCTGGCCACGGCCGCATACCGGCTGAAAAAACATGCAAGCCTCATGGAAGAAGCCGTTTCCAGAAATATCCGGGGAAATTGGCCGATCTTCGACGGCGACGTACAGAACCTGCCCGCGTTCATCGCCTATATCAACCAGGAGCGTCCCGGCCTGAACCTGCGTTATGCCGATTCAAGCGCCGCGCTGCTGGATGCGCTGGAGCAGGCGCCGGAAAGAAGCCACCTCCGATTCATCCTGCAGGACAAGCTGGCGCGCGCCAGAAGCTTCGACTGTCCCGTTTACCTCTATGCAGAATTTTCCAAGTCGCAGGACCGCAAGGTGAGCGGCTGGATGCTGGTCCAGGCCGCCTCCGGTCCGTCCGGCGCCTCTTCGCCGACCGTCGCCCGCCTGCTGCTTGATGCCGCGGCAAGACGGCGCCTGGCCGGCATGCGGCTGATGCCGGTCGATACCTACAACCAGGCCAATAAATTCGATACCGTCATGTTCGCCGCGCATGCGGCATGGACCGCGCACGACAACGCATCGGCATTCGAGGCATTGCATGAAAGGGCAAGGACCGACGCAGGGCCAATCGGCGATTTCGGCAAGGCCGAGGGCGGTGGCGGCAGTGGCAGCGATAACGCCGCCGCGGGCAGGAAGCAGGCAATATTTTGCCGCTCCTATTATGAATACCGGCAAACCGCATCAGGCGAACGAATGAAGGACGCCGACACCGATTACATGTCGATATTCCATTTCCGGCGCCAATTACTTGCCGGCGCCGCGGAAATGCAGCAGCAGTCCGGTCAAGCCGCCGGCACGGTGAATCGCACGATGCCGTCGTCCCCGATGCGACGTTCCAGCGCGCCGGCAAACCAAAGCTGATGCAAGTGCGCCACAGCTTCGCCCAGCGCGAAGGTCATCTGATGCGAATCCAGCGGCCGCCTGAACATGATCGGCACGATATCGGCCGCGCACCGCGGCGTTGCGCAGGCCTCCAGCACTTCGGCCAACCGTTCCGCATGGTGCTCGTTCAATTGCCTGATGCGCGTATGCATGCCGCGGAACGGCTTGCCATGCGAAGGCAGCACCAGCACGTCTTCCGGCAAGTCGGCATATTTCGTCAGGGAATCCAGATACTGCTGCACCGGATTGGCGTCCGGCTCGATCGCCATGACCGACACATTGGTCGAAATGCGCGGCAGGATCATGTCGCCCGAGACCAGCACATTCAGATCGGCGCAATACAGCGCGGCATGTTCCGGCGAATGGCCGAAGCCGCTGATGACGCGCCAGCCGCGTCCGCCGACGCGCACCTCGCCGCCGTCCTGCATGCGGAAATAGGCGGACGGCATCGCCGGCACCATGTTGCTGTAATAGCCTTTGCGCGCCGCCACCTTTTCCAGCATGTCGGGGTCGCGCATGCCGTGCCGCTCGAAATGCGGCACCGCCGCGCTGCCATCGGCGCCCGGCAGGCCGGCCGACATCATGCGCGCAAAGGCAAACTCGCCGGCCGTCATCCAGAGCGGCGCATCCCAGCGGCGGCAAATCCAGTCGGCCAATCCGACATGATCCGGATGGCAGTGCGTCGCGATCACGCGCACGATCGGCAGGCCGCGCAGCTCGTCGCGAAAAATGCTTTCCCATGCCGCACGCATATCCTCCGATGCAATGCCGCAGTCGATCACGGTCCAGCCGTGCACCGGCCCGTGACCGTTGTCGAAGGTGTCCTCCAGCAGCCACAGATTGATATGGTTCAAGGCGAACGGCAAGGCCATGCGCAGCCAGCGCACGCCCGGCGCCAGCTCGATGGTGCGGCCGGGTTCCGGCAATACCTCGCCCAGCGGATAATCGAGTTGGGATTCAAGAGCATTCATGAACGAACTTTCAACAGGGCCAAAAACAGGCTTGAAGCAGGGCTTAAGACAGAGCTTAAGGTTTAATTATGGGAATACTCCGAAAAGTAGATCAGCCATTCCATGGAATGCGGCAGGTTCCGGTTTTATCCGTTCCCCGTCCGCATGATAATGCATCCGGCGCGCCGGCAATGCCGCCGTGCAAATCATTGCGGATCCACCGCAAACCCATCACGGAAGCCATCGCGATCGGCGGATAAAGCCGAGCCAACCCTGATAGTATGTTTTATCGAACAGGCCGCAGGCCATGGCGCAGAACGCCAGGCAAGGCGGATCAACGGAGACCAGCATGCCTCACCTACCCGGATTGACCTTCGACCACGGCGAGGACATCGCCGCATTGCGCGATAGCGTGGCCGCCTTCGCCGCCGCAGAAATCGCGCCGCGCGCCGCGGAAATCGACCGCAGCGACCGGTTTCCGATGGATCTCTGGAAAAAGATGGGCGATCTCGGCCTGCTCGGCATCACCGCCGGCGAGCAATACGGCGGCGCCGGCATGGGTTATCTGGCGCATATCGTGGCGCTGGAAGAAATTTCGCGCGCGTCGGCATCGGTCGGCCTGTCGTACGGCGCGCATTCCAATCTTTGCGTGAACCAGATCCATCGCAACGGCACGGCCGAACAGAAACAGCGCTATCTGCCGCGGCTGATTTCCGGCGATGCCATCGGCGCTCTGGCCATGTCGGAATCGAATGCCGGCTCAGACGTCGCGAGCATGCGCCTGCGCGCCGATCCGCATGGCGACCACTGGCTGCTCAACGGCGGCAAAATGTGGATCACCAACGGCCCCGACGCAGATGTGCTGGTGGTGTATGCAAAGACCGCCACGCAGGCGGGCGATCATGCCGGCGCCATGACCGCCTTCCTGGTCGAAAAGGACTTTCCCGGTTTCAGCGTGGCGCAGAAGCTCGACAAGCTCGGCATGCGCGGTTCGCATACCGGCGAACTGGTATTTCGCGACTGCCGTGTGCCGCGCGAGAACGTGCTGGGCGAAGTGGGCCGCGGCGTCAGGGTGCTGATGTCCGGCCTCGATTACGAACGCGCGGTATTGTCCGGCGGCCCGCTTGGCATCATGCAGGCCTGCATGGACGTGGTGCTGCCCTATGTTCACGAACGCCGGCAGTTCGGCCAGGCCATCGGCGAATTCCAGTTGATGCAGGGCAAACTGGCCGACATGTATTCGACCATGATGGCGTGCAAGGCCTATGTCTATGCGGTTGGCCAGGCCTGCGACCGCGCCGTCTCGGCCGACCAGGGCCGCGCATTGCGCAAGGACGCCGCCGGCGCCATCCTGTATGCCGCCGAAAAGGCCACCTGGATGGCCGGCGAAACCATTCAGGCGCTGGGCGGCAACGGCTATACCAACGACTATCCGGCCGGGCGCCTGTGGCGCGACGCCAAGCTGTATGAAATCGGCGCCGGCACCAGCGAAATCCGTCGCATGCTGATCGGCCGCGAACTGTTTGCCGAAACACGCTAGCGCGCAATCCCTTATCCTTTTATCCACGGCGTCCACCCGCCCCGCCGCATACGCAGCACATCCGGAGATCGTCATGCAAACCGATTCGAAACGCGATGCCAACCCCGCCGCCGATCCCAACGATCGCCACGATCCCATCGTCATCGTCGGCGCCGCGCGCACGCCGATGGGCGCCTTCCAGGGCGATTTCGCGGCACTGCCGGCCAGCGATCTCGGCGCCGCGGCGATTCGCGCCGCCATTGCCCGCGCCGGCATTTCGGCGGACCGGGTGGAAGAAGTCTGGCTCGGCAATTGCCTGATGGCCGGGCAAGGACAGGCGCCGGCGCGGCAGGCCGCCATCAAGGCCGGCGTGCCGGTAGCGGCGGGCGCGGTTACGCTGTCCAAGATGTGCGGCTCGGCCATGCAGGCGGTGCGATTCGCCTGCGACGCGCTGGCGGCCGGCAGCAACGATGTGATCGTCGCCGGCGGCATGGAGTCGATGAGCAATGCGCCTTACCTGATTCCGAAGGCGCGCGGCGGCTATCGCATCGGCCATGGCATGCTGTTCGATCACATGATGCTGGACGGCCTCGAAGACGCCTACGCCAGGGACGGCCAGGGCGGCGGCCGCGCCATGGGCACATTCGCGGAAGACTGCGCCGCCAAGTATCGTTTTACCCGTGAAGCACAGGATGCCTTTGCCATCGAATCGGTCAGGCGCGCCCAGGCCGCGGCCGCCGACGGCGCATTCGACTGGGAAATCGCGCCGGTGACGGTCGCCGGCCGCAACGGCGACACCATCGTGGAACGCGATGAAGGCCCGCAAAAGGCCAGGCCCGAAAAAATTCCGAACCTGAAACCGGCGTTCAGGAAAGACGGCACCATTACCGCTGCCTCATCCTCTTCGATCAACGACGGCGCCGCCGCGCTGGTGCTGATGCGCGCCTCGACCGCGCGTGCGCTCGGCTGCGCGCCGCTGGCAAAAATCGTCGGCCACGCAGGCCATGCGCAGGAACCGGCCGAATTCAGCACCGCGCCGGTCGGCGCCATCCGCAAGCTCTTTGCCAGGACCGGCTGGCGCACCGAGGACGTCGATCTGTTCGAAATCAACGAAGCCTTCGCCGCGGTGCCGATGGCGGCCATGGCGGAACTCGGCATTGCCCGCGATAAAATCAATGTCCATGGCGGTGCCTGCATCCTCGGCCATCCGATCGGCGCCTCGGGAGCGCGTATCATCGTGACCCTGATCGGCGCATTGCGGCGGCAGGCGGGCGCGTCGGCAAGCGCGGGTAAGCGCGGAGTGGCCGCGCTTTGCATCGGGGGCGGCGAAGCCACCGCCCTGGCGCTGGAATTACTTTAAAGAAAATAAAAAATCATGCACAAACCAATCGATTTCTATTTCGACTTCTCTTCCCCCTACGGCTACCTGGGATCGGCCAGGATCGATGCACTGGCGGCAGCGCATGGCCGCAGCGTGCATTGGCGGCCGGTGCTGCTGGGCGCCGTATTCAACAACGTCGGCAATATCCCGATGATGACTATCCCGCACAAGGCCCGCTACTCCTGGCACGACCTGGAACGCACCGCGCGCTTCCACGGCATTCCCTTCAAGCGGCCTTCGCTGTTTCCGCAATCGACCCAGGTGGCCGCGCGCGCCGTGCTGTGGCTGCAAGCCAATCGCGACCATGCCACGGCGATTCACTTTGCCCATGCCGTGTATGCGGCGATGTTCGTGCACGACCAGGACATCACCGCGCCGGCGCGGATCCTGGACATCGCCGCCGGCCTCGGCGTCAATCGCGCGGCTTTGGCCACTGCGCTGGAAACGCCGGAATTGAAGAACGCATTGAAAAAAGAGGTGGCGCATGCCGTCGAGCAAGGCGTGTTCGGAGCGCCCTTCATCATTGCCGACGGCGAATCGTTCTGGGGATTCGATCGCTTCGATCAATTGGCAGCGCTGCTGAAAAATGGCCGCATTTAAGCGCTTGTTGCAAAATCAGGATGGCTAGGCGCGCCGACGCGGACAGCGCGATCGATCGGATTGCACGGCAAGGAAGAGCAACAACGCCAAGCCCATTTTGCAACAGCCTTTAAGTTACGCGCACACAAGTCATCCACTCCCTCTGCATCGGAAACGCACCGTAAATGAACCCGAAGAACCAGAAATCGAAAATTGCCGAATGTCCTTGCGGCGGCAATAACGCCAAGGACAAAAGCTATGCCCGCTGCTGCGCCCGCTTCATAGAAGGCAGCCAGGTGCCGGACCGGGCCGCCGACCTGATGCGCTCGCGCTATACCGCCTTTGCGCTGCGCAATGAAGACTATCTGCGCGCCACCTGGTGGCCGGACACGCTGCCCGAAGACGCCGTGGCCGGCGAAGACGACGTCAAATGGATAGGCCTGAGCATCCTCGGCCAACAGCAGGCCGAAGACAGCGACCAGGCCATCGTGGAATTCGTGGCCCGCTTCAAGGTCGGCGGACGTGCCCACAAATTGCACGAAATCAGCAATTTCACGCGCCTGCGCGATGCCCAGGGAATTGCGCGCTGGTATTACGTGGACGGCACGTTCCCGGACCAGGAATAACATCCACGGAGACCGCATGGCAACCATCGACAGCAAACACCAGCCCGGCAGCCCGGCCGCGCAAACCAATGCGGCAGCCATGCAGGCGCTGGTCGACGACCTGCGCGCCAAGGCCGCCGTCATCGCCCGCGGCGGCAGCGAAGCGGCGCGCAGCAAGCACGCCGCGCGCGGCAAGCTGCTGCCGCGCGAGCGCGTGCAACTGCTGCTGGATCCCGGCACGCCGTTCCTCGAACTGTCGCAGATGGCCGCCTTCGGCATGTACCCCGACCGCGAAGGCAACGACGCCGCGCCGGCCGCCGGCATCATCACCGGCATCGGCCGCGTCGCCGGGCAGGAATGCGTGATTGTCTGCAACGATGCCACGGTCAAGGGCGGCAGCTACTATCCGATGACCGTCAAGAAACACCTGCGCGCGCAGGAAATCGCCGACCAGAACCATCTGCCCTGCATTTACCTGGTCGACAGCGGCGGCGCCCACCTGCCCAACCAGGATGAAGTCTTTCCCGATCGCGACCACTTCGGCCGGATCTTTTTCAATCAGGCCAATCTCTCGGCCAAGGGCATTCCGCAAATCGCCGTGGTGATGGGCTCCTGCACCGCCGGCGGCGCCTATATGCCGGCGATGAGCGACGAATCGATTATCGTCGAGGGACAAGGCACGATCTTCCTGGCCGGCCCGCCCCTGGTCAAGGCCGCCACCGGCGAAATCGTCAGCGCCGAGGAACTGGGCGGCGGCGATGTGCATACCCGGCTGTCGGGGGTAGCCGATCACCTGGCGCAGGACGATCGCCACGCGCTGCAACTGGCGCGCGACATCGTCGCCAACCTGAACCGGCGCAAGCCGCCGCAGGCGCTGCTGCGCGAACCGGCAGAACCGCTGTACCCGGCCGGCGAACTCTACGGCATCATCCCTACCGACACGCGCCGCCCTTACGACGTGCGCGAAATCATCGCGCGCATCGTCGACGGCAGCCGCTTCGACGAATTCAAGGCGCGTTACGGCCCCACGCTGGTATGCGGCTTCGCGCACCTGTACGGCATGCCGGTCGGCATCATCGCCAACAACGGCATCCTGTTTTCCGAATCGGCATTGAAGGGCGCGCATTTCATCGAACTGTGCTGCCAACGCAAGATCGCGCTGGTGTTCCTGCAAAACATCACCGGCTTCATGGTCGGCAAGAAGGTGGAAAACGAAGGCATCGCGCGCCACGGCGCGAAGATGGTGGCGGCGGTATCCAATGCCGCCGTGCCGAAGCTGACCATGATCATCGGCGGCAGCTTCGGCGCCGGCAACTACGGCATGTGCGGGCGCGCGTTTTCGCCGCGTTTTTTGTGGATGTGGCCGAATGCGCGGATTTCCGTGATGGGCGGCGAACAGGCCGCCAGCGTGCTGGCCACCGTCAAGCGCGACGGCGTCGAAGCGCAGGGTGGCGAATGGAGCGACGCCGAAGAAGCCGCCTTCAAGCAACCGATACGCGCGCAGTACGAACAGCAGGGCCACCCGTATTACGCGTCGGCGCGGCTATGGGACGACGGCGTGATCGATCCGGCCGATACGCGGCGCGTGCTGGGACTGGGACTCAGCGCGGCGCTGAACGCGCCGATCGCGGAAACCCGCTTCGGCGTGTTCCGCATGTGAAGGCGGCGGGAAAGGCGGGAATGATCATGCGAAAAATTCGGGCGATACCGAGCATATTGCTGACGGGATGGCTGCTTTCCTGGCCGGGCATCGGCCAGGCCCAATCCACCGAAGTCCCCGCGCTCGACCAAACCCTCAATGAACAGGTCATGATGCTGCCGGTCGGCACCGGCTTCTTCAGCTATACGCTGGAGACCACGATTTTCCGGCCGCCGGGCGAGGGACCGTTTCCTCTGCTGCTGATGAATCACGGCAAGACAGCCGGCATCGACAACCATTTCCAGCCGCGCGCACGCTACCTGGCCATTGCGCGCCAATTCGTCGCGCGCGGCTACGCCGTGATCATCCCGATGCGCAAGGGCTTTTCGCAATCGAGCGGCATGTATGTCGGCGAGGGCTGCAACATCGCCGCCAACGGCGTGGCCCAGGCCGACGATTTGCAAAGCACGCTCGATTTCGCCACCGCGCAGCCATGGATCGATGCGACCCGGATCATTGTCGCCGGCCAATCGCACGGCGGACTGGCGACCCTGGCCTTCGGCATGCGCAATTATCCCGGCGTCAAGGGATTGATCGATTTCGCGGGCGGCCTGCGCGTGACGGCGAAAAACTGCAACTGGGAATCCGCGCTGCTCAGCGCCTTTACGCAATATGCGCGCAAGACCGAGGTGCCCAGCCTGTGGTTTTACGGCGCCAACGACAGCTATTTCAGCCCCGAAGTGGCAAGACGCCTGGCCACGGCCTATACGCAGGCCGGCGGCCACGCGAAACTGATCGCCTACGGCCCGTTCAAGAACGATTCCCACGGCATGAGCAGCAGCCAGGCAGGCGTGGCCGTCTGGTGGCCCGAAACCGAACGTTTCCTGCAATCGCTGGGCCTGCCGACCGCCAGGACCGTCCAGCTGGCCGGCGCCGTGGTCCCGCCGGCCAGCCATTTCGCGCCCCTGGCCGAAGTCTCCGCATTGCCATACGTGAAAGATACCGGCCGGGAAGGCTACAGGATCTTCCTGACCAAGTCCGCACCGCGCGCCTTTGCGATATCGCCCAGCGGCGCCTGGGGCTACTCCACCGTCGACAATGGCGAAGACACCGCCGCCCTGGCATTGGCGCGCTGCCGCAAGTTCAGCAAGCTGCCCTGTGCACTGTACGCGGTCGACGATCAGGTGGTCTGGGTGAAAGAATAGGCGTTCGCTGCGATAATGGCGTGCCGGACCGAATCGGGAACGGCGACCAGACCCAGACAACTCATGCATAACACCCCTTCAGAACGATCCATCGCCCCGCCGCAAACCACGGGCCTGACCGAACGCAGCCTGCGCAGCGTCTGGCATCCGTGCACGCAAATGCAGCATCACGCCCAGGAAAGCCAGGGGCCCGACGCCATGCCGCTGATCCCGGTCAGCCACGGCCGCGGCGCCTGGCTGTACGACACCGCCGACAAACGCTATCTGGACGGCATCAGCTCCTGGTGGGTCAATCTGTTCGGCCATGCCAATCCGCGCATCAATGCCGCGCTCAAGGACCAGCTCGACCGACTGGAGCATGCCATGCTGTCCGGCTTCACGCATGAACCGGTGGTGGCGCTGTCGGAACAGCTGGCGGCGCTGACCGGACATCGGCTCGGACATTGCTTTTACGCTTCGGACGGCGCCTCGGCGGTCGAAATCGCGTTGAAGATGAGTTTCCATGCCTGGCGCAACAACGGCCAGTCCGACAAGCAGGAATTCGTCTGCCTGCGCGGCAGCTATCACGGCGAAACGCTGGGGGCGCTGGCCGTCACCGACGTCGCCCTGTTCCGCGACGCCTACGGTCCGCTGCTGCGGCAGGCCCATGTAGTGACCACGCCCGACGCCCGCACCGCCCGCGACGGCGAAAGCGCGGCCGACGTCGCCCGCCGCGCCGCCGCCGATCTGGAAGCGCTGCTGCAGGCGCGCGGCCAGCGCATCGCGGCCGTGATCGTCGAACCGCTGGTGCAGTGCGCGACCGGCATGGCGATGTACGATCCGCTCTATCTGCGCCTGGTGCGCGAACTCTGCGACCGTTACCAAGTGCATATGGTCGCCGACGAAATCGCGGTCGGCTGCGGCCGCAGCGGGCGCTTCTTCGCCTGCGAGCACGCCGGCGTATGGCCGGATTTCCTGTGCCTGTCGAAAGGCATCAGCGGCGGCTACCTGCCGCTGTCGCTGGTAATGACGACCGATCCGATCTACCAGGCCTTCTATCATCCCGACACGGTGCGCGGCTTCCTGCATTCGCATTCGTATACCGGCAATCCGCTGGCCTGCCGCGCCGCGCTGGCGACATTGGCAATTTTCAAGGAAGACGATGTCCTGCACCGCAATACCGTGCGCGCCGCGGCAATCACCGCCGCGCTGGCGCCGCTGGCAACGCATCCGCAAGTCGCCAATTTCCGCCAGCAGGGCATGATCTGGGCCTTCGACGCCGTGGTCGACGACCCCGCCGCCGCCAAGACCTTCGCGCGCCGCTTCTTCGCCGGCGCGCTGGAGAACGAATTGCTGCTGCGCCCGATCGGCGGCACGGTTTACCTGATGCCGCCGTATATCCTCGACGACGGCGAGATCGCACACATGGCGGCGGCGACGCTGCGCACCTTCGAACAGGTCATGGCGCAATGACAAATCCGCAAACTCCGATCCCGACGCCATTCCCGCATTACTTCATTGCCGGCACCGATACCGAAATCGGCAAGACCATGATCAGTTGCGCGCTGCTGCTTGCGCTGGCGCAACACGGCGCGCGCGCAACCGGCATGAAACCGGTGGCCGCCGGCGCCGAATTGCACGCCGACGGCGCCTGGCATAACGAAGACGTCGACCTGCTGGCCGCGCACAGCAACCTGCGCGCGCCGCCGGCGCTGGCCAATCCCTACCTGTTCCGGCTGCCGATTGCGCCGCATATCGCCGCCGCCCAGGAACAGCGCAGCATCGACATCCCGCACATCCTCGACTGCTATCGTCAACTGGCCGGGCTGGCCGATGCGGTCGTGGTAGAAGGCGTCGGCGGTTTCCGCGTGCCCTTCGACGCACGGCACGACAGCGCCGACCTGGCGCAACGACTGGCCCTGCCCGTGATCCTGGTGGTCGGGCTGCGGCTGGGC
The DNA here is from genome assembly GCA_036499085.1 of Herbaspirillum sp. Taxonomy (GTDB): domain Bacteria; phylum Pseudomonadota; class Gammaproteobacteria; order Burkholderiales; family Burkholderiaceae_D; genus Herbaspirillum. The sequence goes on from DASYEK010000021.1 coordinate 34,425, forward strand.
TGCATCAGCCAGGCCTTGCTGAGCGCCGAAGCCATTGCCGCGCGCGGACTGCGGCTGGCCGGCTGGGTCGCCAACCATGCCGGCGCGGTGGAAATGCCGTTCGCCGACGAGAATTGCGCTACACTCGTCGATCGCCTCGATGCGCCGCTGCTGGGCCGCGTGCCGCACCTGGCCCGGGCGCAAGCCGCATTGGCCCTGCCTTACCTGGATTTTTCATCGCTGCTTACGCGATCTGCAGCGATTTCACCCCTTTCTTCGCCCAATTCGCAACAGGAGTAAAAATGTCATCGCAAACCATCGAATTTCATCAGAACCCGGCCAAGTCCGCCGCCCAAGCCGCGCTGGCGCCGGCCGCCCCGCTGGCATGGCCCGTGGACGAAGTCGCGGCCTTGTTCGACCTGCCGTTCAACGAACTGCTGTTCCGCGCCCAGCAAGTGCATCGCCAGCATTTCGACGCTACCGAAGTCGAGCTGGCGACGCTGTTGTCGATCAAGACCGGCGGCTGCCCGGAAGACTGCGGTTATTGCCCGCAGGCGGCGCGCTACGATACCGGCGTCACCGCCCAGAAAATGCTGCCGCTGGAAACCGTGCTGACCGCTGCGCGCGAAGCCAAGTCGCATGGCGCGACACGCTTTTGCATGGGCGCGGCATGGCGTGAACCGAAGGACCGCGACCTGGAAAAAGTGGAAGAGATGGTGCGCGAGGTCAAGGCGCTGGGCCTGGAAACCTGCGCCACGCTGGGCATGCTGGGCGAAGGCCACGCCGATCGCCTGAAGCAGGCCGGCCTCGATTACTACAATCACAATCTGGATACCGCGCCTGAATTGTATGGCGACATCATCAGCACCCGCGATTACGAAAATCGCCTGGATACCTTGAGCAGCGTGCGCGATGCCGGCATCAAAGTCTGCTGCGGCGGCATCGTCGGCATGGGCGAATCGCGCCGCCAGCGCGCCGGCCTGATTGCGCAACTGGCCAATCTCGATCCCTATCCTGAATCGGTGCCGGTAAATAATCTGGTGCAAGTCGAAGGCACGCCGCTATACGGCACCGCCGCGCTGGACCCGCTGGAATTCGTGCGTACCGTTGCAGTAGCCCGCATCACCATGCCGACCGCCCGCGTGCGGATGTCGGCCGGACGCCGCGAAATGGGCGAAGCGGTGCAGGCGCTGTGCTTCCTGGCCGGCGCCAATTCGATTTTCTATGGCGATAAATTGTTGACTACCGGCAATCCGGAAGTCGATGAAGATCGCGCGCTGCTGGACAAGCTGGGCATGCGCACCCGCAATAACGGCCACGATGCACGTTGCGAGATTGCCGAATAAAAACGTAAAAACCTGTCTCAACTAAACCGCACGCCGGCAATTTTCCGGCGTGCCTAAAAGGTTGTTGCGGAATTAAGGGCGTCAGGCGGGCTGTGGCAGTATGTTGTGCGCAGTGAGGTAAAGGAGGCGGCCATGGCCGCCCGGGGGCACGAACGGAGTACAACATACCGCC
>DASYEK010000022.1:0-32586 GCA_036499085.1 Herbaspirillum sp.
GTGGATGCTCCAGAACACCAGCACCAGGGCGACGAAATCGGGCACCCCGGGAATCTGCCCGGTCGGCAGCAGGTTGAGCACGAACGCAGCGATCAGGCTGACGATAATGAACAGCGGATTGGCCGGCAGCAGAATGTAATGGGGATCATTCATCGGGCGGCCTTTGGCGGCTGGGACGGCTTGGTTGATGGCGATGCCGCGACAGGTGCGGCAGGTGCAACGGGTACGGCCGGCGTCGCAGCGGATACCGCAGGCGAGGAAGCTGGAGCTGGAGTTGTAACGGCGGCGGCAGGCGCGGGTGTTTTCTCGACCAGGCGATCGCGCACTTCCTGCGAGACCTTGGCGGCCCGGTCGCTTTTCGCCGGCGGCGCCTCAGGCGGCGGGCGCGAGGGGAAATTGCCGTCGACCAGCAGGATCAGCAATTGCTTGTGGCGATCGATGCCCGCAATCGGCGTGCACACGATGTGCGCGAAGGCGTCCGAGGATTTGGTTTCGACCCGCGTCACGCTGGCCACGGCCAGGCCAGGAGGATACACGCCATCGATGCCCGAGGTCACCAGCATGTCGCCACTCTGGATATCGGCGTTGGCCGCCATGAAACGCAGATCCAGCACACCCGTCTGGCCGCGGCCGTAAGCGATGCTGCGCAGGCCGTTACGCAAGACCTGCACCGGAATCGCCTGGTCCTTGTCGGTCAGCAGCGTCACTTCCGAGGTGAACGGGAACACGCGCGTGATCTGGCCGACGATGCCGAGATCGTCGATGACCGGCTGACCAAGCGCCACCTCCTGCTGCGAACCGCGATTGAGTATGACCTTGCGGGTAAAGGGATCGCGCGCGTCGTAAAGGATTTCGCCGACCACCGACTTGACGGTCAGCTTTTGCTGCATCCCGAGCAAATTGCGCAACTGGCTGTTTTCGGCGAACAGCATGCGTTCCTGCTGCAGTACCTGGGCGCTTTGCGCCTGCCGCAGTTTCAAGGCCTTGTTTTCCTGTTCCAGCGTGGACAGCGAGCTGAAATAGCCGGCCAGTTGCAAGGCGCTGTCGCGCGGGATCAGGGCCAGCATTTGCAGGGGGTACAGGGCGGTGCCGACACCTTTGCGGACGGTATCGAGTGTGTGGAGATGCGAGTCGACCACCAGCAGCACCACGGAGATGAAGGCGAAGAACAGGACTCTGGCGCGGGCGGACGCCCCTTGTTTGAAGAGCGGAGGCAGACCGCTCATTTGCCGGATCCCGTATCGGGCGCCCGGGAGGCAGGGGCGAAGGCCCCAGTCAAAGCAGCGAAGACCGCCGCGCCGATCGTCTGGCGATCAGCGGTTGGCAGTCTTTTCTGTTTTTTCTCGCACATGTTTTACTTCGTCAATCGATTGGAACCGGATATCGCCTTACAGCGGAATCAGACAGGCACTGAAACAGGCGCTAAACAGCGAGAGCGGCGCCGTATTACTCGTTGGAGAAGATCGAACCGAGCTTGTCCATGCGATCCAGCGCCATGCCGGAACCGCGCACCACGCAGGTCAGCGGGTCTTCCGCGACGATCACCGGCAAGCCGGTTTCTTCCATCAGCAGGCGATCCAGATCGCGCAGCAAGGCGCCGCCGCCGGTCAGCATCATGCCCTTTTCGGCGATATCGGCGCCCAGTTCCGGCGGGGTCTGCTCCAGCGCGTTCTTGACGGCGGAAACGATGTTGTTCAGCGGATCGGTCAGCGCTTCCAGGATTTCGTTGCTGGAAATGGTAAACGAACGCGGGATGCCTTCGGACAGGTTGCGGCCCTTGACTTCCATTTCCCGTACTTCCGAACCCGGGAAGGCGGAACCGATTTCCTTCTTGATGGCTTCGGCGGTCTGCTCGCCGATCAGCATGCCGTAATTGCGGCGAATGTAGTTGACGATCGCTTCGTCGAATTTGTCGCCGCCGACGCGTACCGACCCCTTGTAGACCATGCCGCCCAGCGAAATGATGCCCACTTCGGTCGTGCCGCCGCCGATATCGACCACCATCGAGCCGGTCGCTTCCGACACCGGCAGGCCGGCGCCAATCGCGGCGGCCATCGGTTCTTCGATCAGGTACACCTGGGATGCACCGGCGCCGAGAGCCGATTCGCGGATCGCGCGGCGCTCCACCTGGGTCGAGCCGCAGGGCACGCAAATGATGATGCGCGGCGAGGGGCGGAACAATTTGGAGTCGTGCACCATGCGGATGAATTGCTTGAGCATCTGCTCGGTCACGGTGAAATCGGCGATCACGCCGTCCTTCATCGGCCGGATGGCTTCGATATTGCCCGGCACCTTGCCCAGCATGGCCTTGGCTTCCTTGCCCACCGCCTGAATGGTCTTCTTGCCGTTCGGACCGCCTTGCTGGCGGATCGCGACCACCGAAGGCTCGTCGAGCACGATGCCCAGGCCGCGTACATAAATCAGCGTATTTGCGGTACCCAGATCGATCGCCAGATCATTCGAAAAGTAACTACGGAAAAATCCAAACATGTTTGTCCTGATGCGCAAAAAAGGTGCGCTGAGTATTTGATAATGGTTACAAAAAAGAGGTATTTTTCTGAGCGCGGCGGTCAATTCTGCGCCAGCCAATCAATAGCCGTACATTCTACCTTATAATTTGCACCAAACCGGCAAGCGAAATACGCATAAATCGCAAGCCGATACGAGAATTTCACGGCATGTAAGCCTTTTTTCCACTCTATCCCAACGGCCGCCGGCCCTCCCTGCCATGTCCCTAGTTTTATCCGATGTCGAGCGTATTGCCAATTTGTCCCGCCTGGAGCTGAGCAAAGACCAGGCCCGCAAAACGCTGGACCAGCTCAATAGCCTGTTTGCGCTGGTCGAGCAGATGAAAAGCGTCGATACCACAGGCGTCGAGCCGCTCAGCCATCCGATCGCCGTCATCGAAGAACAGGCGCTGCGCTTGCGCGCGGACGTCGCGACCGAAACGGATCATCGCGAGGACTACCAGAAATGCGCGCCGGCGACACAGGATGGCCTGTACCTGGTGCCGAAAGTGCTGGAATAGGACCGATGGGCCGGACCGGCACGCGCCATTATGAAAGCGGCCGCGACCCTCGTCCTACATCGTTACACCCCGTCACAATCAAGGCGAGTCGCCGCGCCTTCCTGATGCGCGACAAATTTCAGGCCCGACGCCAAACAAGCTGATAACCATTCCATGCATACAAAAACCCTCAAAGAACTCTCGACGCTGCTGCACGACAAGAAGATTTCCGCGGCAGAACTGTCCGCGCTTTTCCTCGGCCGCATCGCCGCCAGCGACCTGAACGCATTCCTGCACGTGGACCCGGAACTGACCGGCCGGCAGGCCGCCGCCGCCGACCGTCGCCTGGCAGGCGGCGACGCCGGTCCGCTGACCGGCATCCCGATCGCGCACAAGGACATTTTCGTCACCCGCGACTGGCGCACCACCGCCGGCTCCAGAATGCTGGCCGATTACGTGAGCCCGTTCGACGCTGCCGTGGTCGAGCGTTTCAACCAGGCCGGCGCGGTCACCCTCGGCAAGCTCAATTGCGACGAATTCGCCATGGGTTCGGCCAATGAAAGCTCGCATTTCGGCCCGGTCAAGAATCCTTGGGACAAGACGGCGGTGCCGGGCGGCTCCTCCGGCGGCTCGGCCGCTGCCGTGGCGGCCCGCCTGGCGCCGGCCGCGACCGCGACCGATACCGGCGGCTCGATCCGCCAGCCGGCCTCGCTATGCGGCGTGACCGGGATCAAGCCGACCTACGGCAGCGTCTCGCGCTACGGCATGATCGCCTTCGCCTCGTCGCTGGACCAGGGCGGCCCGATCGCCAAGACCGCCGAGGACTGCGCCCTGCTGCTCAACGCCATGACCGGTTTCGATGAACGCGATTCGACCAGCCTGGCGCGCAAGAGCGAGGACTTCGGCGCCCGCCTGGATGAGGACCTGAAAGGCCTGCGCATCGGCGTGCCGCGCGAATTCTTCGGCGCCGGCCTGGCTTCGGACGTGGAACAGGCGGTGCGCGCCGCCCTGGCGGAATTCGAGAAGCTGGGCGCCGTCCTGGTCGATATTTCACTGCCGAAAACCGAATTGTCGATCCCGGTCTATTACGTAATCGCGCCGGCCGAGGCCTCGTCCAACCTGAGCCGTTTCGACGGCGTGCGCTACGGCCATCGCGCGGAGAACTACAAGGACCTGTCCGACATGTACAAGAAGACCCGCGCCGAAGGCTTCGGCGAGGAAGTCAAACGACGCATCCTGGTCGGCTCGTATGTGCTGTCGCATGGTTACTACGACGCCTATTACCTGCAGGCGCAGCGCATCCGGCGCCTCATCGCGCAGGACTTCCAGCAGGCGCTGGCCGGACCGGATCGCCGATGCGACGTGATCATGGGACCGGTCTCGCCAACCGTGGCCTGGGATCTCGGCGACAAGACCGACGATCCGGTCGCCAATTACCTGGCCGATATCTTCACGCTCTCAACCAGCCTGGCCGGACTGCCGGGCATGTCGATTCCTTGCGGTTTCGGCCAGGGCGGCAAGAATGCGCAGCGTCCGGTCGGACTGCAGATCATCGGCAACTACTACGATGAAGCGCGGCTGCTGAACGTGGCGCATCAATATCAGCGCGCCACCGACTGGCACCTGAAGGCACCGCAGTAAACATTAAAATATTCGCAGAGGAATACTATGCAGTGGGAAGTCGTCATCGGTCTTGAAACGCATGCCCAGCTTTCGACCCAGTCCAAGATTTTCAGCGGCTCGCCGATCCGTTTCGGCGCCGCGCCGAACACCCAGGCCAGCCCGGTCGACCTGGCGCTGCCGGGCGTGCTGCCGGTGCTCAACAAGGGCGCCGTGGAACGCGCGATCCAGTTCGGCCTCGCGATCGGCGCCACCATCGCGCCGCGCTCGGTATTCGCGCGCAAGAACTACTTTTATCCGGATTTGCCGAAAGGCTATCAGATCAGCCAATTCGAACTACCCGTCGTGCAGGGCGGCCGCATCGCCTTCATGCTGGAAAAGGACGGCAGGCCGGAATTGCGCACCGTGCAGTTGACGCGCGCGCACCTGGAAGAAGACGCCGGCAAGTCGCTGCATGAAGATTACGCGGGCATGAGCGGCATCGACCTGAACCGCGCCGGCACGCCGCTGCTGGAAATCGTCACCGAACCCGATATGCGCAGCGCCGCTGAGGCGGTCGCCTATGCCAAGGCCCTGCATTCGCTGGTGATGTGGCTGGGCATCTGCGACGGCAATATGCAGGAAGGTTCGTTCCGCTGCGACGCCAACGTCTCGGTACGCCCGCTGGGCCAGGAAAAATACGGCACCCGCAGCGAAATCAAGAACCTGAACTCGTTCCGTTTCATGGAAGACGCGATCAACTATGAAGTACGGCGCCAGATCGAACTGATCGAGGACGGCGGCACAGTGGTGCAGGAAACCCGCCTGTACGATCCGGACCGCAAGGAAACGCGCTCGATGCGCAGCAAGGAAGATTCGCAGGATTACCGTTATTTCCCGGACCCGGACCTGCCGCCGCTGGTGATTTCGCCGGAATGGGTGGAACGCGTGCGCGCCTCGATGCCGGAACTGCCCGACGCGATACGGCAGCGCCTGATCGCCGATTACGGCCTGTCGGAATACGACGCCATGATCCTGACGCAGTCGAAGGCAATGGCGGCCTATTTCGAGGCCGTGGTGGCCGAGGCCGGCGCCGCGCAAGCCAAGCCGGCGGCCAACTGGCTGATGGGCGATGTCGCCTCGCAGGTCAATCGCGACGGCATCGACATCGCCGACGCGCCGGTCGGCGCGGCGCAACTGGCCTTGCTGCTCAAGCGCATCGCCGACGGCACCATCTCGAACAAGATCGCCAAGGATGTGTTCGCCACCATGTGGGAAGAAAAGGCCGCCGACGCCGGCGCCGCGGACCGCATCATCGAAGCCAAGGGCCTGAAGCAGATTTCGGATTCCGGCGCGCTGGAAAAAATCGTCGATGACGTGCTGGCCGCGAACGCCAAATCGGTGGAAGAATTCCGCGCCGGCAAGGAGCAGGCCATCAATGCACTGATCGGGCAGGCAATGAAGGCCAGCCGCGGCAAGGCCAATCCGGCGCAGTTGACGGAATTGCTGCGTCAGAAATTGAAGGGCTGATTGCAGATTGTAGAAAGCCGATCGGCCGTAAGAAAACCGAAAACGTAGTTCAGTCAAGGCGGCGCCAGGCGCCGGCCGTCGGTGACTGTGCGAAGTGAAGTAAAGGGTGAATGCGGCCGCAGGCCGCAGAAGGACATGAACGGAGTACAGTCACCGACGGCCGGCGCCTGGCGCTGCCGCCTTGACTGAACGGCCAGCCTTGACTGGGTGGAGCTTCACCCAGTCCCCTACCCTTTTTATATCCCGTAGCGCTGACGATAAGCCGATACCGCTTCGGTATATTGCGTCAGCCGAGGATCGGCGCCGGCGCCGGAGATGTAATCGAACAGGTCGTTCAGATTACCGATCGAGATGACCGGCATGCCGTATTGCTGCGCCACTTCCTGTACCGCCGAACTCGCCGATAACTGGCCATCCTTGCCCGAACGTTCCATCCGATCCAGCGCGATCACCACGGCCGCCGGCGTCGCGCCCGCGGCGCGGATCATCTCCACCGATTCCCGCACCGAGGTTCCGGCCGAAATCACATCGTCCACAATCACCACCCGCCCCTGCAATTTGGCGCCGACGATGGTGCCGCCCTCGCCATGGTCCTTGGCTTCCTTGCGGTTGTACGCAAACGGCACATTGCGTCCCAGGCCCGCCAGCGCCACCGCCGTGGCAGACGCCAATGTGATGCCTTTATAGGCGGGGCCATACAGCATATCGAATTCCAGACCGGCGTCGAGCAGCGTGCGTGCGTAGAACTGCGCCACCTTGCCAAGCGTCGCGCCATCGCAGAAGATGCCGGCGTTGAAAAAGTAAGGCGAGGTGCGGCCGGCCTTGGTCACGAACTCGCCGAATCGCAAGACATCGGCGGAAACGGCGAATTCAATGAAATCCTGTCGTAAATTGCTCAAAATACATTCCTGGGTAGCGTAATCGAAAATATCAGCCGCAATTCTAATGCCTCAGGCGCGCGATGGGAAATTCATGATGCGCGCGCAATCGGTTATTCTACGTCTTCATTTTCCCCAGTTATTACTCATTCGCCAACATGCCATCCATCATCTCCGCCAATCTGAACGGTATCCGCTCCGCCGCCCGCAAGGGTTTCTTCGAATGGATCGCAAGCGAATCCGCCGACTACATCTGCGTCCAGGAACTCAAGGCGCAAGCCGCCGACATGACGGAGGAATTCCTGTCGCCGCCGGGCTATGTCGGGCATTTCCACTACGCCGAGAAAAAAGGCTATTCCGGCGTCGGCGTCTATAGCAAGCGTGAACCGGATTCGGTGCGCATCGGTTTCGGCAACAGCGAATTCGACGCGGAAGGCCGTTATGTGGAATGCGATTTCGGCGACCTGACCGTGATTTCGCTGTACTGCCCATCCGGCTCTTCCAGCGAAGAGCGGCAATTGGCGAAATTCCGTTTCATGGAAGCGTTCCTGCCGCATTTGCAATCGCTGAAAGACAGCGGCCGTGAAGTCGTGATCTGCGGCGACTGGAATATCGCCCATCAGGAGATCGACCTGAAGAACTGGAAAGGCAACAAGAAGAATTCCGGCTTCCTGCCGGAAGAGCGCGCCTGGATGACGCAGATTTTCGATGAACTGGGATTGGTGGATGTGTATCGCGTCCTGCATCCCGCGACCACCGACGAAGCCTATACCTGGTGGAGCAACCGCGGCCAGGCCTGGGCCAACAATGTCGGATGGCGCATCGATTATCACATTGCAACAGCCGGCATTGCCGCAACCGCGCAAACCGCGGCGATTCATAAAGCCACCCGTTTCAGCGATCATGCGCCGCTGAGAATCGACTACGCGCCGCTGTTGTAAATGCTTGGATAAAAAAAGCGGCCGCTGATTAAGCCGTCCGCTTTTTCGTTTTGACGCAAGGTATCGCTAGAACGCGTAACGCATGCGCAGATCGGCGCTTTGCGCGACGAAATGCGAGGCGCTTTCCAAAGTGTACTTGGCGGACAGCGACAAATTACTGGTATGCAACAACGTTACGCCCAAAGCCAGCACCCCGGTGTCGGCCACCTGCGCCGCGCCGACCGAGGTAAAGCCGGTCGAACCGTCCGGGTCGGACACAAAGCGGGCCACGGATTTCTGCGCATCCCGGTTGAATTGATGGCGCCATCCCAACTGCACCGATGGCACGATATCGCCATAGCTGCTGGCGAATACGCGTTCCAGCTTGACGGCCAATTCACTTCTGACCGAAGTGGTATTGCCCGAATCCACGCTCAGCGCAGCACCGTTGCTGCTGCTTTCGGCGTAGGCATCCTGCTGCAGAGCGCTGTAACCGAGGCCGGCAATCGGCGTCAATGTCGTATTCGATTGCAACTTGATCGGGTAGCCGGCGCGCACCGCGGCCACGTACTGCATTCCATTGAAACGCCCCTTGGCGCTATCGCTGAATCCGGTCAGCTCGACCGCGCGCACGGTATCGAATCGATGCCGCACCGCGCCGGCCGAAAAGTCCATATACCAGCGATCGGCGGTGTATCCGCCATAGCCCATCAGACCGTAGGAAAGCACGTGCGCGGAGCTGCCTGCATTGTTGTCCTGCGAAGTCGCCGAGGTATTGGCATAGCTGAACAATCCGCCCAATCGCAGATTGTCGTTGAGTTGCCGGTCCGCGCCGAGCAGCACGCCGTTGTAACGACCGCGATAACCGCTGAGGCCTTCGCGCATTCCCTGATCGGCCTGGCCGCCGAAAGCCTGGCCCCATACCGCCGCGCCCTTGACGCTGTCACCGCCGGAGAGACCGGAAATTCCCTGTGCCTGCGCCAATCGCAAGCCATCCATGTGCGAACCGATGACGCTTTGCACTTCCGTCGTGCTCGCTGCGGCCGATTCGACTGCGGCAGCCGTATTGGCGCTCGGACTCAATTGGTCGCCGGCGCGATTGGCCGCGGCGCTCGAATCAATGGCCGTAACCGCGTCGAAAAGATTCAGCATGTTCGCGTTGATGCCGCTGTAATTCAAGATGCCGCCCAGCGATGCCGACGCGTTGTATGTCGTGGCCAAATTCGTGACGGCAGCCGAACCGCCATTGTTCTGCAATGTGAGAACGAGATAGCTTTTTCCTCCCTCGACGACCGTGCTGCCGACTACCGTGCCGCCGAAGTCGATGGCCGAGGCATTCAAGGCATCGTCATTGAAATCTGTGCCTGCGTTCGCAGCCTGCAGCACCACATAGCGCTGACCTTGCGCAAAGCTGTAGCCATGCGGCTCCAGTACTACCGTGGAGCCGCCGGCAACCACGGCGCTGCCAGACACATCGAGCGAACCGGAACTGCCATCGGTATCGACGCCAATTTGCAGGATCGCCGCCGCGCCTTGATTGTAATTGCCGAAAATATTAATCGGCCCCGTAACCAGCAGCGTGGCGCCATCGACATTGACGGCGTGACTTCCAACGTTGATATGGTCATCGAGATAAATATTGCCCGAGGCAAAGACGACATTCGACGCGGTATTCGTAATCGTATCCGGAGAACCTGTGAAGCCTCGGAACTGCCCAAAGACAGCGCTGCCACTGCCCGTGATCGACAAGTCCGTCTCGGATGTGCTTACGATATTGCCGAAAATCTGCCCGGTGTTGACCAGGGATGCGATAGATCCGTTGTTCTGAAGCGCCAGCGGCGAGATGATCACGCCATCGTTCCGAAGCACCGGTATGGCGCCAAAATTTCTAATTGCAGCCCTCCCCGGCAGGAACGCGGCGGAAGGCCTTATCGATCCGGCATTTGTAATCGTGATGTTCGCCGTGGTGCCGGCAGGATTGGTAACTGGAATGGTCGCCGTATCGATCGTTTGATCGGCATGTGCCGCAGAAACTGCAAGGGCGGAAAATGCAAGCGACATTGCAATGCGCAGACGCGATGGCTTAAGAAAAGGTGACATATTCTGGTATTCCCTGGTGATTGAGATTCTTAGAGAAAATCCGTCCCCCGCATATCAAGCCAAGCACACGCGACAAACTACCCGGCGCCTGGGCACCAGTCATTTCTCTTTGAATCGATTATTTAAGTCGCTTTGTCGCACTACAGTCGCTTGCCAGCGACAGCGCGCCTCGCGGCCTTGATGAATGATGAGAATGCAGTATGTTCGTTATCCCCAGGACCATTACGGTCACCAGGGAAGTCTGTCTATTGGCGGCTGGCGCTTAATACAAATTTGTTTCGGATACCGACATCTTCATTTCAGATAATTATTTTAGACCGCGATAGCCGATTGAATTATTCTGTTTCAAGCGCATGAGATATCAGAAATATTCCCTAAAAATTTCAGATAATTCCTTCATGTATTTGCGAAAAGCCTAGGACTGGAAGAGGCAATCGGAAACAGGCAAACCCAGCGGCCCGCCGAGGTATCGCATCAGATAGACGCAATGGTTTGTAGCAGTGGGAGCAGTGGGAGTAGTGGGAGCAGCAGGGAACAAGGCAAGATCACATGCTTGCGGGTTCCTGCTCGAGGATAGCCGCGACGCCTGACGGCGCGCGGCATTTTCCAATTGTCAGGCCGCGACCTTTTTCGCCACGGCTTTCTTGAGAGGCGGCTTGGTCGCCGCTTTTTTGGCGGGTGTCTTGGCCGTTGCTTTTTTAGCCGGCGCTTTCTTGACGACCGGCGCGGCGGCTTCGTCCGCATCGTTTTCAACGGCGGCGGCAGCCTTGCCCTTGGCCGGCGCCTTCGCCTTGCGCTCCTCGAATTCGAAGCTTACCTTGCCGTCCTTGCCCTTGACCAGGAACGCCTTGAACGGCCGCCGCGTGCGCTGCGAGATGAATCCCGGCAGCAGATCGGTCTTGCCGTCGATGAGCAGCTTGACCATCTGCTCGGGCAGGATTTCCTGCTGCAGGATAATGCGGCCGCTGCGGAAATCGCAGGTCTTCGGCTTGGCCATCGAATGTTCGCAAACGTAGGCCAGCCCCATTTCGTAGACGCCGCCGCCGCATTTCGGGCAAGGCCCGAGGGCGGTCTGCCCGGTGAAATCGACCGGTTCGCCGCCTTCGTCGCCATCGTTCTGGCCGAAATCGAATTCCAGCTTGAAGTTCTTGATTTCCTCGTCGCGCGATATCTTGAGGATCGCGGCAAACGGCCGGCCCATCTTGGAGCGGAAGCCCTGCAAGGGGCCGATGGTGCGGTTGGTCAACAGTTCTTCTACTTCCGGAATTTCGAACTGGCGGCCGGCCGGCGTCTTGCTCATCGAGAATTCGCACTTGGTGCAGGCGAAGCGGCGATAGTTTTCCTTCACCACGCTGCCGCAATTCGGACACGGCGTGCGCAGGGTGGCGTAATCGCCGGGAATCGTATCGTTGTCGTATTCCTTGGCGCGCTTGACGATGATCTGGGTCATCTGCGCAATCTCGCGCATGAATTCCTCGCGGCTGATATTGCCGCGTTCCATTTGCGCCAGCTTGTGCTCCCATTCGCCGGTCAGTTCGGGCTCGGTCAATTCGTCCACGCCGAGACCGTGCAACAAGGTCATCAATTGGAATGCCTTGGCCGTCGGCATCATTTCGCGGCCTTCGCGCAGCAGGTATTTTTCGTTGATCAGGCCTTCGATGATGGCGGCCCGCGTTGCCGGCGTGCCCAGGCCCTTGCCGGCCATCGCATCCCGCAACTCTTCCGAATCCAGCAGCTTGCCCGCGCCTTCCATGGCCGACAGTAGCGTGGCTTCGGTGTAGCGGGCGGGCGGCTTGGTGACCAGTCCGTTGGCGGCAATCTTGTCGGTCTGGACCTTCTCGCCCTTGGCCACGGCCACCAGCGTGCCGCTGTTTTCGGGATCCTTCTCGTCGTTGGCCGCTTCCTTGCCGTAGACCGCCAGCCAGCCCGGATTGGTCATTACCTTGCCTTCGGTCTTGAACTGATGGCCGGAGACTTCGGTATAGCGCGTGGTGACCTGGAATTCGGCGGCGGGGAAAAAGATCGCCATGAAACGGCGCGTCACCAGGTCGTACAGCTTTTGTTCCGGCTCCGACAGGTTCTTCGGCGCCAGCGTGGTCGGGATGATCGCAAAGTGATCGCTGATCTTGGTGTTGTCGAAAATCCGTTTGTTAGGATGCACCCAATTCTTTTTCAGAATCTCCGCAGCGAAACGTTGATAGTTATTGTTTTCCGAAACCGTGCGCAGGGTTTCCTTGACGGTGTCGAGGTAATCTTCCGGCAGATGGCGCGAATCGGTACGCGGATAGGTCAGTACCTTGTGCTTTTCGTACAGCGCCTGGGCCAGGCCCAGCGTATTCTTGGCCGAAAAGCCGAAGCGCGAGTTGGCTTCGCGCTGCAGGCTGGTCAGATCGAACAGGCCAGGCGCCATCGAGGTGGTCGGCTTCGATTCCTCGGTGACATTGCCCTGCTTGCCGCGGCAGGCGGCGACGATGGATTCCGCCGCTGCCTTGCTCCACAGGCGTTCGGCGCGCTTTTCGGGATCGGTCTCGTCCTTCTTGTGCGCGCGGTCGAGCCAGCGGCCTTCATAGATGCCGGCGGCGCAGACGAAATCGGCGCGTACTTCCCAGAAATCGCGCGACACGAATTTCTTGATTTTCTCTTCGCGGTCGACCACGATCGACAAGGTCGGCGTCTGCACGCGGCCCACAGTGGTCAGGTAAAAACCGCCTTCCTTCGAATTGAAGGCGGTCATGGCGCGGGTGCCGTTGATGCCGATCAGCCAGTCGGCTTCGCTGCGGCAGCGCGCGGCGTCGGCCAGCGGCAGCATGTCGTTGTCTTCGCGCAGATTGGCGAAACCGTCGCGGATCGCACCCGGCGTCATCGATTGCAGCCACAGCCGCTTGACCGGCTGCTTGGCCTTGGCGTATTGCGCGATCAGGCGGAAAATCAGCTCGCCTTCGCGCCCGGCATCGCAGGCATTGATCAGGGCGGTGACGTCCTTGCGCTTGATCAGCCGGTTCAGCACCTTCAGGCGCGCCTCGGTCTTGGCGATCGGGTTCAAGGCGAAATGCGGCGGAATCATCGGCAAGTGGGCAAAACTCCATTTACCGCGCTTGACGTCGTATTCTTCCGGCACGGCGATTTCCAGCAAGTGGCCGACGGCCGACGAGAGGACGTACTGATCGGATTCGAAATACTCATCGTGCTTGGTAAAGCCGCCGAGCGTCTTCGCAATATCGTTTGCGACAGAAGGTTTCTCGGCAATGATGAGGGTCTTGCTCATAAATTTGGTCTCGATATTTTCAAAAAATCAATTTTTACGTCATTCGGCTACTAATAACATAAGCGGGGCAATGATAAGCGCGTTGCGGAGAAATCGGCAAGCGCAGACGCGACAGCAATACGCCAAAAGCGGGAATCTTGGGCGATTCACGCATTATTCAATAGATGCAACAGGGAATTGGACTGCCGGAAACGCGGTGGTTTCCATGCAGAAATGACGGCCGACAGGATTAGTGCAACAGGCGCGGCTCGTCGTCTTCATCGTCCAGGAACAGTTCGTCGAACATCAGGCCGTCCGGCTCCTTGCCCTGGCTCCACAGCACCATGAGCACGATCACCTTCAGCTTTTCCAGTGAAATCGGCGATTCGCCAACCGCCAGCGCGCGGCCGACGACGATCTCGCGCTGCACCGGACTGAGCATCTTGGCCGCTTCCAGGAACTGGACAAAACCGATCGCAGTCACGCCCAGCACATCGAGTTCCTGCTGCGCATAGACGCGGATGCCGAAGGAAAAGGCGGTCTGCTGCGGATATTGGGTGGCGAATTCTTGCGTGGTTTCGGCCAGGTCGGTCAGCCAGCCGAGCGCCTTGGAGATTTCATCTTCCTCGAAACCGATGGCGGACAGCTTTTTAACCAGCGCCGCCGAATCAGGGCAGGCATCAGGACGGTAGTACGTCTCATACAGATAAACGAGAACTTCAAACATGGTTGCACTGTATAGGTTTGTTAATATCAACTGTCACTTATAGCATACAGAAAATATGCCTTGTGCGTATTGTCTTTGTAAAAGTTATATTTTCCATGCGGCAATACGTCGCCATCCAACAACGGCATTTACTTAATTTTTTAACAACTTCTAAGGTAATTCAGCCGATCCCATCCGTCGCAGGATCAATCCGGTGCGCCGCGCCAGATAGACCGAACCCGGGTTTTTATCGTAAAACCGGGGGCGCGGCAGCATGACCGCCAGCCGCGCCGCCTGGCTGGCGCCGAGATTGGCGGCGGATACGCCGTAATAATGGTTGGCGGCCGCTTCCGCGCCGAATACGCCATTGCCCCACTCCACCACATTCAGATAGATCTCGAAGATGCGCTCCTTATCCATCAATCGCTCCAGCATGAACGCAATGATGAATTCCTGGCCCTTGCGTATATAACTGCGCTCGCCGGACAAAAACAGGTTCTTCGCCAATTGCTGGGTGATGGTGGAGCCGCCCGCGACGACCTTGCCGCGCTTTTCGTTTTTCTCGTAGGCTTTTTCCAGGGCGTCCCAGTCGACGCCGTCATGCACGGAGAAATTGGCGTCTTCCGAGGCGATAATGGCGCGCTTGAGGTTGCTGGAGATGCGGTTGTAGGGCACCCATTTGAACTGCAGCCTGGCGTTCGGATTTTTCTCGCGCATCAATGACAATTGATGCTTCATGAAGCTGGTTTGGCTCGGGTTGTGATCCACCCACCACCAGATCTGCACAAAAAAATACAGCTGGATGGCCAGGATGACGGCGATCGGCGCCACCACCAGCCACAGCAGCAGTTTTCGTCCCCGGCTCATGTCAGCCGCGCAATGCGGCCAATACCGGCGCGGTTTCCGGCCGCACGCCGCGCCACACATAGAACGATTCCGCAGCCTGCTCGACCAGCATGCCCAGGCCGTCGCGCGTGGCCGCGCCCTGCGCCTGCGCGAACTGCATGAAGGCAGTCGGCTGGGCGCCGTACATCAGGTCGTAGGCCAGGGTTTTCGGGGTGAACAGGGCCGCGGCCACCGGCGGCATCTCGCCGTTGAGACTGGCGGCGGTGGCGTTGATGATTACGTCGAACTCGCCGTCCAGCGCAGCAAACTCGCTGGCGACCAGGTTGCCGTCGCCGCCGAATTTCTGGGCCAGTATCGCGGCCTTCTCGACGGTACGATTGGCCAGTACCAGCTCGGTCGGATTATGGTGCAGCAGCGGCAGCAGGATGCCGCGCGCCGCGCCGCCGCCGCCCAGGACCAGGATGCGCTTGCCCTTGAGCGCCACGCCGCAGTTGCGCACGATGTCGATGCACAGGCCGGTGCCGTCGGTGTTGTCGCCCAGGATCACATTGCCCCCGAATTTGAGCGTATTGACCGCGCCGGCGGCGCTGGCACGCTCGGTCAAAGCGGTCGACAGGCCGTATGCTTCCAGCTTGAACGGCACGGTGACATTGGCGCCCTTGGCGCCATTGCCGATCAGGCCGTAGACGGCGGCGGCGAAATCCTCGCGCGGCACCAGCATATGCTCATACGCCATCGCTTCCCCGGTCTGCTCGGCAAACAGCGCATGGATCTGCGGCGATTTGCTGTGCGCGATCGGATTGCCCATCACTACATAACGATCCATCAGTTGCTCCCTCCACGCAATTCGGCTTGCAAGCCTTCATCGCGGGTAAATTTAAATCGGGTAATGACTTCCCACACATCGTCCCTGCCGCTGCTGCGCATATTATCCGGGAAGCGGCCGAAAGGCGCCGCGCGCCGCACAATGTCGACCGCCGCGCGATCGAGCACAGGGTTGCCGGAACTGCGTTCTATATGCACGCCGCCATCCTTCCGGTAAATCGATCCGTCCTGGAAGATCGGGATCGACAGCACCAGTTCGCCGTACAGTTTCTTGCCGTTTTGCTGCGGAAAATTCAGTGTCCCCAATTTTTCCACCCGTTCCTGCAGTGTCTTGTAATACAAGGCATAGCCAACCTGACGCGTACTCGGCGTGATCTGCGTTTTGCGCGGCCGCTTGTTATAGTCCTCGATATTCTTCGCTATCTCGGCTTCCATGCGCGCCACCGCCGTGGCGCTGTCGATCTTGTCCTTGCCCGCGACCGGCGGCGGCTCCTTCGGCTTTTCTTTCTCCACCATCAGCGGCGCCGCAATCGGCGCCATGTGCTTCATCTGCGCCAGGATCTGTTGCTGCTGCTGTTCCAGCTCGGCAATCCTGCGCGCGGCCACCCGTTCGCTTTCGCCGTTGCGCACCTTGCGCGTATCCGGCAAGGGCGACTTGGCGCGCCCGGCGTCGGCATTGCCGCCGCCATCCAGGTTGGCCTGCGCCAGCGCTTCGGCCTTGACCGGCGCCTGCTGGTGCTTGGCGTTGACCAGGATCACTTCCAGTCCCGGATCAGTGCTCTTCAGCCGGAACGCATCGGGGGCGGCGAAATGTACAGCCAGCAAGACGCCGTGCACGAGCAGCGACGCGCCGACGGCGACGCTCAGGATACGATTTTCAACAAAGAATTTCACGCTGCCGGCGGTTTAAAAATTGTGATTTGACAATACAAGCCGATCTTCCCCATGCGCCTCAGGCGCCCGAAGCAGAGTCTACTGCGGATCGATCGCCGTCGCTCTGGTTTTTGACGGTGTTGTCACTGTCGCCATTATTTTCGGCATCATCGACGCCGTCGGCAGCCGCCGCTTCGGCGGCATCGTTCTCAATGCCTTCGAGACCTTCGATATCCTCGATATCGTCGACTTCATCGACGCCGTCCGCCGCAGCGGTCTGCGCCGCCGGCACTTCCAGCAGCCGGGCTTCGATCGTCAGGTCGACTTCGTCCCAGCGCACCAGGTCGAGCCTGACCTGCAGGCCGCGCGCCACCTGCTGCATGCCAGGCAGGCGGATCACCAGCGGCAGGTCGGTCAGGCGCACGATTTCATCCTTGAGCACCACCGCGTCGACCAGCTTGGCCTGTTCCTGCGCCAGCCAGCGCAGGCACCAGTAGCGCTCCATCGTGTTCTGGAAATCGGCATAGCCGGCATAGGCCGCATCGAATGCCGACACGATAGCGAACAGATCGGCGTCGCGCGGCTTGAAGGGCGCCGCCAGCGGCGCGGTCACGCCATGCTCGATGCAGGCCAGGATCTGCCACTGATTGACCAGGTCGGTATACCGCCGCAGCGGCGAGGTGCTCCAGGCGTACTGATCAACGCCCAGGCCCTGGTGCGGCGCGGCGTGGGTAACCATGCGCACCTGCATCTTGGCCGGCCAGGCGCTGCCGGCACCGCCCTGGGCGCGATAGATTCCCGGCACGCCATGGTCGGCAATCAGCTTGCCCCAGGTGCTGTTGGCGAAGATCATCAGTTCGGCCACGATCTTGTCGAGCGGCGCGCCGCGTTTGCGGCGGGTGATGGTGACGACGTCGTCCTCGACATAGAAATTGAAATCGACGCGGTTGTTCTGTTCGGGACGCAGGCCGAACGATTCGCGCTTGGCCATGCGGCCCTTTTCCAATTCCTGCACCCATTGCCACAGGACCGCGATATCGTCCTTGTGCGGATAGTCGCCGTTGCCGTCGTTCAACGCTTGCTCGGTCACCAGCGCATCGAGATCGTTGTGGCGCAGATTGGCCGAGATCGGCACCATTTCCGCCCGCGTTTCGGTGCCGACCAGAGACCAGTCGGCGGGATCCAGCGTGGCGTACAGCGACAACGCGGCGCAGGTCTTGCCCTCGTCCAGCGTAAATGCCTGCACCACGTTATCCGGCAGCATGGTGATTTTCTCGCCCGGCATGTAGACGGTGGACATGCGCTGGCGTGCCAGCACGTCGATCGCATCGTCGCGCTTGACGCCCAACCCCGGCGCGGCGATGTGGATGCCGACCCGGATCTTGCCGTCCGCCAGCCTGGTGACCGACAGGGCATCGTCGATTTCCGTGGTGGTCACGTCATCGATCGAAAATGCCTGCACCCCGGCCAGCGGCAATTCGGGCGGCGGCGCCACGCTCAATTCGGGAAAGCCGATGCCCTTCGGGAAGAATTCGAACAGGAACCTGGCGTAATGCAATTGCCGCGCCGACGCGATGCCGCCGGTCTCCAGCATCAGGCGCTGCGGCGACGTCTGCAAATCCTTGCAGGCAGCGTCCAGCGCCTTGTATTCGATGCTGTTCTTGTCGGGCTTGAACAGAAGTTGCAGCGCCAATGCCTGCAACGCAGGCGGCAGCCGGCCGGCTTTCAGTTCGTCGACGTATTGCGCCTGCAATTGCATCTGCAGCCGTTTCTTTTCGAGCCCGGCCAGCGCCGCCTTCAGCGATTCCTCGGGAGCGGCCTTGTACCTGCCCTTGCCCTTCTTGTAAAAATAAATGGGCGCGCCATGCAGCCGAAACAACAGCCCGGCCGCTTCGTGCGGCAGCGGCGCATGGCCGAAATATTCCGTACCGAGATCGGCAAACGCAAACTCTTCCGTGCCGGCCACTTCCCACAGGAAATCGAGATCGATCTCGTCCGCGAGCGCCTGCGCCTGTTCGATCAGCTCGGCCGGCGCGGGCGATGCGAACTGCAGCAATACGTCGCGCGCCTTGATCTTGCTGCGCTTGCCGGAAGCCATCTCGACCTGATACGACTCGCCCTGCTGGGCGAACATCACGCCGGCCTTGAAATCGCCGGATTCTTCAAAAAGTAAATTCATTAAACACTTTATTTGTTGGGGACAATCGCCGCCGATGTATCGATGCCGCAAAATGCGAGCACCTCATCGACATAAGCGTCGAATTCGTTGATGCCGTGGTCGCTGCCCTCGATAACGCGTTGCCGCGCGCCGGGGTAATGCGCGACCATCTCGCGCCAGTCGAGCACTTCGTCGCCGGTGGCGGCGATCAGGAAATAGCGTTCAGGGCGGCTAACCGCAGGCACCGACAGTACCCGCAATTCGGCCATGTATTCCGCCTTGAACTCGAATGGTTCGTCGGAATGAAATTGGGTCGTGACGCCGACATACTTCTCCAGATCGCGCGGCGGCTGCACGGCCGGGTTCAGCAGCACGGCGCGGCAATCCAGCCGCTGCGCCAGCCAGGTCGCGTAAAAACCGCCGAGCGAGGAACCGACGATGCAGAGGGTTTCCGCCAGGCGATCCTGCTGCGGCAGCCGCGCTATCCAGGCCAGCGCCTCGGCCATGGCGGCCTGCGGCGAGGCCGGCAATTGCGGGCAATGATATTGCGCTTCCAGCCCCAGTTGCCGCATGCGCCGCGCCATCAGTTGCGCCTTGGCCGAATGCGGGGAGGAACGGAATCCGTGTAGATAGAGAATCATGATGACAGCGCCAGTCCCGCAGCGTTATGCCGGCAAGGCGTCGAGGATTTTTTGGTGCACGCCGCCGAATCCGCCGTTGCTCATGACCAGCACATGGTCGCCGGGCCGGGCCGCCGCCGCGATCGCGCACACCATGGCATCGAGATCGTCATAGCTTTGCGCGGTTGCGCCCAATGGCGCCAGCGCGCCCGCCAGGTCCCAGCCCAGCGCGTCCTTGCCGTTGCCCTTGGCGCCATAGCCGAATACCAGGTCGGCGCCGCGCAGGCTGTCGGGCAGCGCCTGCTTCATGATGCCGAGTTTCATCGTATTCGAACGCGGCTCCAGCACCGCCAGGATGCGGCCGGCGCCGATCTTCTTGCGCAGCCCGGCAACCGTAGTCTCGATCGCGGTCGGGTGATGCGCGAAGTCGTCGTAGACGGCGACCCGGCCGACGCTGCCGCGCAATTCCATGCGGCGCTTGACGTTCTCGAAACGCCCCAGCGCGGCGATCGCCTGCGCCGGCGGCACGCCGACATGGCGCGCCGCCGCGATGGCGGCCAGCGCGTTCATGCGGTTATGCTCCCCGCCCAGCGCCCATTCGACCGTGCCGAGCCGTTCGCCGTCGAAGATCACGTCGAAGGTATCGTCGTCATGCGTGAGCAGCGCCCAGCCGGCCCGCTCAACCGCCGCATCCGCCGAATCCGGCCCTGCAGGCACGCCGAACCATTCGCGTTCGCTCCAGCAGCCGCGCGCCAGCACCGACTCCAGCGCGGCTTCGCGCCGGTTGACGATCAGCCGCCCGATGCCGGGAACGGTGCGCACCAGGTGATGGAACTGGGTTTCGATGGCGCCCAGGTCGGGGAAGATATCCGCGTGGTCGTATTCGAGGTTGTTCAGGATTGCCGTCTTTGCGTGGTAATGCACGAACTTGCTGCGCTTGTCGAAGAAGGCCGTATCGTATTCGTCGGCCTCGATCACGAAAAACATCGATTCCGCATCCTGACCCGACAGCCGCGCCGAAATGCCGAAATTGCGCGGCACACCGCCGATCAGGAAGCCCGGCGCATAGCCGGCGTCTTCCAGTATCCAGGCCAGCATCGAGGATGTGGTGGTCTTGCCATGCGTGCCGGCCACCGCCAGCACCCATTTATCCTTCAGGATATTGTCGCCCATCCACTGCGGGCCGGACGTGTAAGGCAGGCCGCGGTTGAGGATTTCCTCCATCAGCGGATTGCCGCGCGACACCACATTGCCGATCACATACAGGTCGGGCGCCAGGGCAATCTGGGACGGATCGAAACCCTGGATCAGTTCGATTCCCTGCGCTTCGAGCTGGGTGCTCATCGGCGGGTAGACATTTGCGTCGCAACCGGTAACGGTATGCCCGGCTTGCTTGGCCAGCACTGCAAGGCCGCCCATGAAGGTGCCGCAAATACCGAGGATGTGAATATGCATAACCGCGTTCAAAAATAGAATGGCGTGATTTTACCCGACGGCGCCCGGATTGCCGTCGAATTACCGACGAATCGCAATCAATTTACCGCTGAATTGCAGCCGGATTGACGGCCGCGCCGGCCGGAACCGGACGCTTTCCCGCGCAGCCGCTGCCCGCAATAAACAGTACAGACGCTGCGGCCCGGCAATTATCGGATTAAGATGACGGGCCGAATCGTCAATAAACCATCCCAGCATGCCCAGCGACCGCTCCCCCGACACCGAAATGCTGCGCGCCGAAATCGCCGTGGCGGCAGCCCGCATGATCGCCGAAGACGGCGCCGACTACGGCAGCGCCAAGCGCAAGGCGGCACGCCAGATTCTCGGCGCAAACAAGATTCGCGGCGATTTGCTGCCCGATAACGCCCAGATCGAAGAAGAAGTCCGCCTGCACAACGCCCTCTTTTTCGGCGATACGCAACCCGCGCGCCTGCGCCATTTGCGCCTCCTGGCGCTGGAACTGATGGAGCAACTGGCGCAATTCTCGCCGTATCTGACCGGCGCGGCGCTCAACGGCACCGCCGGCGAACACTCGGATATCCATTTGCAACTATTTACAGAAAGCGCCAAGGACGTCGAAATTTTCTTGCTGAATCGGAACATTCAGTACGACGTTTCGGAAAGTCCGCATTTCCGATCCGGCCAGGACGAGGTCGAAACCTTGAGCTTTTTGATGCGCCAGGATGGCGCACCTGCTGAAGGCGTCCATCTGAGCCTGTATCATATCGACGATTTGCGCGGCAGCCTCAAGGCGACCCCGGGCAAACGGCCGGAACGGGCCAACGCGGAAACGCTGCGCCGCCTAATGCAGGAAGAGGAATCGTCATGACCCGTAAAACCCTTTTGTTCGTCTTCATCGCCATCGTGGCGGCCGCCGTCGGTGTATACGTCGGCAACCAACGCAGCAAGCCGCAAACACCGCAGGACACGGCGCTGGCGCATCTGTTTGCGCAAACCCTGCCCGACCTTGGCGGCCAGCCGCAGCCATTATCGAAATGGCAAGGCAAGCCCTTGCTGATCAATTTCTGGGCCAGCTGGTGCGGCCCTTGCGTTGAGGAAATGCCCGAACTGGTGGCCTTGCATCATGAAAAACCGGACTTGCAGATCATCGGCATCGGCGTCGATACCGCCGATAAACTGAACGAATTCGCCGCCAAGCTGAAAATCGACTATCCGCTGTACGTCGGCGGCAGCAATGCGATCGGCATCATGCGGGATCTCGGCAATGCCGTCGGCGGCCTGCCTTTTACCCTGCTGGTGGGCGCGGATGGGACCATCCGGAAAACATATATCGGCGCATTGGATTTTGCGGTATTGCGTAAAGACATCGCCGCAGGGGCCGCCGGCGCAAAATAGCGCTAACAAAGTTTTTCTTGCCAACCCTCGCCATTTAACGGCAAAATGCGGCCATCATCGTCAAACGCACATAGACTTCATGGCAAAAACTCTGCTCCTGCTGAACGGCCCCAACCTGAATTTACTGGGTACGCGTCAGCCGGAAGTTTATGGAATGACAACACTGGCCGACATTGAGCGCCGTGCAGCCAGGCAAGCCGGCGATGCCGGCGCGACGCTGGCTGCATTCCAGAGCAACCATGAAGGAGCGCTGATCGATCGCATCCACCAGGCCCGTGCCGAAGGGGTGGACGCCATCGTCATCAATGCCGGCGGCCTGACCCATACCAGCATCTCGCTGCGGGATGCATTGGCCGGCGTCGCGATTCCTTTCATCGAAGTGCATATTTCCAATATTCATCAACGCGAAACGTTCCGGCATCTTTCCTATCTGTCGGACATTGCAAAAGGCGTTATCGCAGGGCTTGGCGTGGAAGGTTATCGCCTGGCCATCGATTACGCTCTCACTCAAATGTAAACGGATTGTCGGCCGGCAGCTGCGCCGGCCTCGCTTCGATCCTTCGATCGACCGGCTTTACAAAATATTACTCTAGGGAATGCAAATGGATTTACGAAAACTCAAAACGCTGATTGACCTGGTCGCCGAGTCCGATATCGAGGAACTGGAAGTCACCGAAGGCGAAAGCAAGGTTCGTATCGTCAAATCGTCCGCGCAGCCGCAGAACCAGGTCGTGATGATGCAACCGCAAGGCGTGCCGCAATACAGCGCGCAGGCAGCCGCGCCCGCGGCAGTCGCAGCACCGGCCGCTGCCACGCCGGCCGAACCGGAAGGCTATGTGGTGAA
Organism: Herbaspirillum sp.; assembly: GCA_036499085.1. Lineage (GTDB taxonomy): Bacteria > Pseudomonadota > Gammaproteobacteria > Burkholderiales > Burkholderiaceae_D > Herbaspirillum. The sequence goes on from DASYEK010000022.1 coordinate 23,001, forward strand.
GTCGCCGATGGTCGGCACTTTCTACCGCTCGTCGGCGCCGGGCTCTCCGCCGTTCGTCGAAATCGGCAGCGAAGTCAAGGAAGGCGCCACCCTGTGCATCATCGAAGCCATGAAATTGCTCAATGAGATCGACACCGACAAGGGTGGCATCGTCAAGCAGATCCTGATCGAAAACGGCCAACCGGTCGAATTCGGCCAGCCCCTGTTCATTCTCGGCTGATAGCAGGCGCCTTGCCGCGCCCCGCCATCCTGGCGCGATCGTCCCGGCGATCGCGCCAATTGACCGGTGCCGCACAATGCCTGCCGACTGCCGCCAATGCCTACTTAATGACGATCTTAATGCCGACCTCTAGCGATTCCTAATATGTTTGAAAAAATACTCATCGCCAACCGTGGCGAAATTGCCCTCCGGATCCAGCGCGCCTGCCGCGAAATGGGCATCAAGACGGTTGTCGTGCATTCCGAAGCCGACCGCGAAGCCAAGTACGTCAAGCTGGCCGACGAATCGGTCTGCATCGGCCCCGCCGCTTCCGCGCTCAGCTACCTGAATATGCCGGCCATCATCAGCGCCGCCGAAGTCACCGACGCGCAAGCGATCCACCCGGGCTACGGCTTCCTGTCCGAAAACGCCGACTTCGCGGAGCGGGTCGAGGAATCCGGCTTCGTCTTCATCGGCCCGCGCGCCGAAACCATCCGCATGATGGGCGACAAGGTATCGGCCAAGCAGGCCATGATCAAGGCCGGCGTGCCTTGCGTGCCCGGTTCCGAAGGCGCGCTGCCTGAAGACCCGAAGGAAATCGTGCGCATCGCGCGCGCCGTCGGCTATCCGGTCATCATCAAGGCCGCTGGTGGCGGCGGTGGACGCGGCATGCGCGTGGTGCATACCGAAGCGGCCCTGGTCAATGCGGTCAGCATGACCAAGACCGAAGCCGGCACCGCGTTCGGCAATCCCGAAGTCTATATGGAGAAGTACCTGGAGAATCCGCGCCACGTGGAAATCCAGATCCTGGCCGACGAATACAAGAGCGCGATCTGGCTCGGCGAACGCGATTGCTCGATGCAGCGGCGCCACCAGAAAGTGATCGAGGAAGCGCCGGCGGTCGGCATTCCGCGCAAGATCATCGAAAAGATCGGCGAGCGCTGCGCCGAAGCCTGCCGCAAGATGGGCTATCGCGGCGCCGGCACCTTTGAATTTCTGTATGAAAACGGCGAGTTCTATTTCATCGAGATGAACACCCGCGTGCAGGTCGAACACCCGGTCAGCGAAATGATCACCGGCGTCGACATCGTGCAGGAGCAGATCCGCATTGCCGCCGGCGAAAAGCTGCGCTATCGGCAACGCGACATCGAACTCAAGGGCCACGCCATCGAGTGCCGCATCAATGCCGAGGATCCGTTCAAATTCACGCCGTCGCCGGGCCGCATCCTGTCGTGGCATGCTCCAGGCGGCCCCGGCATCCGTGTCGATTCGCATGCGTATGCCGGCTATTACGTGCCGCCGACCTACGACTCGATGATCGGCAAGGTGATTGCCTATGGCGCCACCCGCGAACAGGCGATCCGGCGCATGCAGATCGCGCTGTCGGAGATGGTGGTCGAGGGCATCCAGACCAATATTCCGCTGCATCGCGAATTGATGGTGGATGCGCGCTTCATCGAAGGCGGAACCAATATCCATTATCTGGAACAAAAACTTTCGGAGCGGCCCGATCCGCTGAAAGAGCCGAAGAAACCGGCAAAGTAACAAGTCATCAAGGGCGTATTCATGGGCTGGACCGAAATCGTAGTGGAAGTGGCGAGAAATCAGGCGGAGAGTCTGTCCGACGCGCTGATGGAAGCCGGCGCCTTATCGGTTTCGGTGGAAGACGCCGACCTGGGCACGGACTCCGAACAACCGCTGTTCGGCGAGCCCGGCATGGTGATCGAACAGGCGGCATGGGAACGCAGCCGGGTGGTCGCATTGATCGATGAAGGCAGCGATCATGCCGCGCTGGTGGCCGCGGCCGCCAGGGCCGCCAATCTTGCTGTCGTCCCGGCCTACGATCTGCGCTCGGTGGCGGAACAGGATTGGGTGCGCCTGACGCAATCGCAATTCGAGCCGATACATATCGGCAAGAATATCTGGGTGGTACCGAGCTGGCACGACGCCCCCGATCCCGATGCGCTGATCCTCGAACTCGACCCCGGCCTGGCGTTCGGCACCGGCAGCCATCCCACCACGCGCCTGTGCATGGAGTGGCTGGAATCGAATATCGTCCCGCGCCAATCGGTGCTCGATTACGGTTGCGGTTCCGGCATCCTGGCGCTGATCGCCAAGAAAGTCGGCGCCGGCGCCGTGATCGGCGTGGATATCGATCCGCAAGCCCTGCAATCCGCTCAATTCAACAGCGACTGCAATCATTGCGAAATCACCTATCTGTTGCCGGACGATTTTGCCCGCGCGCACCCGGCCGGCACCCGCTTCGATACGGTGGTCGCCAATATCCTGTCCGGTCCGCTGATGCTGATGGCGCCGATGCTCGCCTCGCGCGTGGCGCCCGGCGGCACGCTGGTGCTGTCCGGCATTCTGGCCGCGCAGGCCGCCAGCGTGATCGCGTCCTACGCGCCGTACATTGCGCTGGCCATCGCCGATGAACTCGACGGCTGGGTTGCATTGTCCGGAAAACTGGCGGACGTGGTTGCGGTAACGGCGCTTTAATTTCAGGAACCGGTCCATACCATGGCGCTGGCGACCCAATGTCCGTTTTGCCAGACCACATTTCGGGTCGCCAATGATCAACTGAAACTGCGCGACGGCCTGGTGCGCTGCGGCCATTGCCAGGAAGTCTTTGACGGCAACGCCCATCTTCTGCCAGACCAGCCTGCCGGCGGCAACCATCATTGGCCCGCCGTCCCCATTTCCATCACGCCCAACATTACCCCGGCCATGGCCCGCGCCAAGGCCGCGGCGCCGAACTACGGCGCACCGCCGGCCGCGCCCCTGCCCGACCCCGAAGCCATGGCGCAGATTGAAGCCGCCTGGGATCTGCCGCCGGCCTCCGCCGACACGGCCGAGCCGGGCCTTGCATCGCCGGCGGAAAACGACTGGAAGGATGACAGCGCAGCCGACGCCACGGCCGGCACATTGATGATCGAAGCCGACGAACCGCCGGCCGTCTGGCGTACGCCGCAACCTGCGCACGGCAATCACCGCAATGACGATTTCGATGCCGTGCTGCTGCCGATGCACCAGTCGAGTCCGCCGCGGGACCAGCCATGGCCGGACGCAGAGAGCGACGAGGATGCCGACGCGATCCATTCCGACATGGACGACAGCTTCGACGCCGCCGATCCGGATCATGCGCGAATCGACGATGCAGACGATGCCGATGCTGCAGACGACCCCGAACACGACCCGGAACAGCCGGCGTTCGTGCTGGCCGCGCAACGCCGGCAGCGCCGCGCGCGCCTGCGCCGGATCTTGATGATGGCCGCCAGCGTGATCCTGGTATTTGCCGGCCTCGGCCAGGGCATTTACCTGGAGCGCAACCGGATCGCCCTTGCGGCGCCGGCCCTGAAGCCGCTGCTGGTCGCCGCCTGCCAGCCGTTGCGCTGCACCGTCGGACTGCAACGGCGGATCGATCAATTGTCGATCGAATCGAACGAGCTGCAAGCCGCCACGCCGGACCAGCCGGCGCTGACCTTGTCCCTGTTGCTACGCAACCGTGCCGATACCGCACTGGCCTGGCCGGATATCGAGCTGACGCTCAACGACGATGACGAAAAGGCGCTGATCCGCCGGGTGTTCGCCCCCGCCGAATACCCGCCCGCGGACCAGGCCGTCGAGGCGGGCATGGCCGGCAATACCGAACAGCCTGTCAAGCTGACATTCACATTGACCCAGGCCGTCGCGTCCGGCTACCGGGTGTATCTGTTTTACCCATAAATTCGACAATTGGCACCGGCCGGCGGGGTTTCTTTTACAATGCTGGCACCCTCCTAATAAATCCAATATTTTTATGACTTCTCTTATCTGCGGTTCGCTGGCGTTCGATAACATCATGCAATTCGAGGGGCGTTTTTCCGAATCCCTGTTGCCCGACCAGTTGCACAAGGTCAACGTATCGTTTTATGTGCCGACGATGCGCCGCGAATTCGGCGGCTGCGCGGGCAATATCGCGTACAACCTGAAATTGCTGGGCGGCGATCCGGTGATCATGGCGACGCTGGGACAGGACGGCGCGCCCTACCTGGAGCGGCTGGAAAACCTGGCGATTTCGAACAGATGCGTGCGTGTGATCGACTCCACCTTCACCGCGCAATGCTTCATTACCACCGATGCCGACAGCAACCAGATCACGGCCTTCCATCCGGGTGCCATGATGGCTTCGCATCATAATACGGTCGCCGAGGCCGGCCCGGTCAAGCTCGCGATCATTGCGCCGGACGGACGCGACGGCATGCTGCAGCACGCCGAACAGGCGCTGGCGCTGGGCGTGCCCTTCATTTTCGATCCGGGCCAGGGACTGCCGATGTTCAACGGCGAGGAATTGAAGCACTTCATCGAACAGGCCACTTACGTCGCGGTCAACGACTATGAAGCCGAACTGCTGACCAGCCGCACCGGCCTGAACCTGGAACAGATTGCCGCGCGGGTCGAAGCGCTGGTGGTCACGCGCGGCGAATTGGGCGCCGATATCTATACCGGCGGCAAACGCATCGAGATTCCTTGCGTGAAAGCCGACGCGATCGCCGATCCGACCGGCTGCGGCGACGCCTTCCGGGCCGGCATGCTGTTCGGATTGACGCAAGGCCTGGACTGGCCCACTATTGGACGCCTGTCCAGCTTGATGGGCTCGATCAAGATCGCCCATCAAGGCCCGCAAAACCATGCACCGACAGTGGAAGATATCGGCCAGCGCTTTGAACAGGCGTTCGGCTATCGTTACAACTAGACCTTAAAGGAATCGCCATGACCCGTTTGCGTATCAGCTTGCATTTGCGTTTCGCCGTATGCCTGGCAGCATCCCTGTTCACGGCGAACCTGGCCTTTGCCGCCCTCAAGCCAGGCAGCAAGGCGCCGGACTTCAAGACCCAGGCTTCGCTGGGCGGCGAAGTATCGACCTTCGACCTGGACGCCGTGCTGAAAAAAGGCCCGGTGGTGCTGTATTTCTACCCGGCCGCATTTACCAAGGGCTGCACCATCGAAGCGCACCTGTTTGCCGATGCCGTCGATCGCTACAAGGCGATGGGGGCAACAGTGATCGGCGTGTCCGGCGACAATATCGAAACGCTGAACAAGTTCTCCGTCAGCGAATGCCGCAGCAAATTCGCGGTAGCGGCAGATACCGACAAGAAGATCATGACCTCGTACGATGCGGTGCTGGATGCGAAACACGCCACCCGCACTTCCTATGTGATCGCGCCGGACCATACGATCGTGTATGAATACACCAGCATGAATCCGGATGAGCATGTCGCCAATACCCTGCAGGCGCTGACCCAGTGGAAAGCGGCGCAGGCCAAATAAGCGGGCATGCCGGAAAAAAAGAGGAGGCGTCGTGCAAACGACGCCTCCTTTGTTTTTGGGGCCGACGGTTTTGGCCGATGAACCTCGACCTTGACCTCGACCCAGGCCTCCGGCCGAAGGCCTGACTAGATCACGGAGAAAATCAGCGCGCTCACCAATTTTTGCGCGATCTGCAACAGGATCAGCGCGACCAGCGGCGATAAATCTACATTGCCGATCAAGGGCACCACCCGGCGCAGCGGCCGCAGCAAGGGCTCGGTCAGCGCGCGCACGACGGGCGCCAGCGGCGCATGCGGATTGACCCAGCTGAATACGGCCTCGACGATCAGCAACGCCATGAAGCCGAACAGAATCCAGGAAACGAAGCGCAGCAGCGACATCCAAAAAATGAATTCCGGCGCAAAGCCGGTCGTCACGCCGACGCTGGCCAGGATCGACAGCACCACGATCAGGAAGGCGCCCAGAAGGCTGGCCCAGTCGTAGCCGCCGAGGCCGGGCAATACCTTGCGCAACGGCTTCACCAGCCAGTCGGTCAGTTGATACATGAACTGGCCGAGGCTCAGCGGCGGCCGCACCCGCACCACCTGCATCCAGAATCGCAGCAAGAGGATCCCGGTCAACAGGCTCGCGACGATATCGACGATCATGATAAAAATACTATACAGCACGGCATACTCCCCAATTAAGCGATGGGCGGTCGCGCCCATTGACGAACCCACAGTCTAACAGCCGCTGCGGCCCTGCCAGGCGAAAAAAAACCGCTACGCAGCAATGCCACGTAGCGGATATGCCTGCATATCAGGCATGACACGGTAACCGTCGAATATTAAGGACGGTTTGTGCCTGTTGGGAACGGCCATGCAGCTGCCGGATTCAACACAGTTTTCACTGCTGGCGCGGCCGGCTTTGCTGCTGGCTTTGCTGCCGGCTTTTTAGCGGCTGGCTTCTTCGCTGCCGGCTTTGCTGCTGCGCGGGCGACTGGCTTCTTGGCTGCTGCCGGCTTGGCGGCTGGCTTTGCTGCCGGCTTTTTCGCTGCTGGCTTGGCGGCGGCCTTGCGTGCGACCGGCTTTTTGGCCGCTGGCTTGGCTGCTGCCTTGGCTACCGGCTTCTTCGCTGCGACTGCCTTTTTAGCGACTGGCTTCTTCGCTGCTACCGCCTTTTTGGCGACTGGCTTCTTCGCTGCCGGCTTCTTCGCTGCGACTGCTTTTTTAGCGACTGGCTTCTTCGCTGCTACCGCCTTTTTAGCGACTGGCTTCTTCGCTACCGGCTTTTTCGCTGCGACTGCTTTTTTAGCCACTGGCTTCTTCGCTGCTACTGCCTTTTTAGCGACTGGTTTCTTCGCTACAGGCTTTTTAGCCGCGACTGCTTTTTTAGCCACTGGCTTCTTCGCTGCTGGTTTGGCTGCTGCCTTCGCTACAGGCTTCTTGGCTGCGGCTGCAGCTTTTTTCGGCGCTGCTGCCTTGGCGGCTGGCTTCTTAGCGACTGGCTTCTTCGCTGCGGGTTTTTTTGTTGCTGTTGCCATTTTGTTTCTCCTTCACGTGATGGAAAAAATCAAGCTTGATTGAAACCCTCCAGCCCCATCGCGATGGTTCTGGCGGATTATTCATCGGCACAAGCAAGCTTCTGTTTGCGCTAATGAATTCGGCACCAGCTGAACTGCTGCATCCCCTCAGATATGCAGCACTTCAGCCATATCGGCTGCCGCGCCCGGATAGGCGTGGACGCAGACCCCATTCCTGCAGATCCGCGTCGCGGCAAACCAAAAAAAACGCCGGCGTTTACGCCAGCGTCGGAATATCTTTCCCGCGCACCATACGGTTTTGCAAAGAAAAAGCCGCCTCGCCAGACATTGTCGGGTTAAGCGGCAGTATTAGAGCAGAGCGATTCGGTCTGTTCATTAAATTGGGTGATCGCCTTTCGGTTTTTAGAAACGTCGCAAAATGATGCCAGCGCTTCTTATCGATTCCGGCAATAAATCGTCGGCCTGTAATCTGGTCTGAAGAGTTTGACCTGGCCGCGGATTTATTCCCAGTTCAGTGCACCACCTGTTTGGTATTCAATGACCCGGGTTTCAAAGAAGTTGCGCTCCTTCTTCAAATCGATCATCTCACTCATCCATGGAAACGGATTTTCTTCTTGAGCAAACAGCGGTTCAATTCCGATTTGTTGCGCGCGGCGATTTGCAATGAATCGCAAGTAGCCTTTGAACATCGGCGCATTCAAACCCAGCACACCTCGCGGCATTGTATCCTCTGCGTAGCGATATTCCAACTCTACTGCGCTTAAAAACAACGCTTTGATTTCTTCGCGGAATTCCGGGGTCCACAAATGCGGGTTTTCCATCTTGATTGTGTTGATCAAATCGATGCCGAAGTTACAGTGCATCGACTCGTCGCGCAAAATATATTGGTACTGTTCGGCCGCGCCCATCATCTTGTTCTGCCGGCCCAGCGCCAGGATCTGCGTGAAGCCGACATAGAAGAAAAGACCTTCCATGATGCATGCGAAGACGATCAGAGACTTCAATAGTTTCTGGTCGCTCTCGGTGGTGCCGGTGGTGAATTGCGGATCGGTCAGGGTATTGATGAACGGGATCAGGAACTCGTCCTTGTCGCGAATCGATTTGACTTCATGGTACGCATTGAAGATTTCCGACTCGTCCAGGCCCAGCGATTCGACGATGTATTGATACGCGTGGGTGTGGATCGCCTCTTCGAAAGCCTGGCGCAGCAGGTACTGGCGGCACTCCGGCGCGGTGATGTGGCGATAGGTGCCGAGCACGATGTTGTTGGCCGCCAGCGAATCGGCGGTCACGAAAAAGCCCAGGTTGCGCTTGACCAGGCGGCGCTCGTCCTCGCTCAGGCCGTTGGGGTTTTTCCACAGCTCGATATCGCGCTGCATGTTGATTTCCTGCGGCATCCAGTGGTTGGCGCAACCGGCCAGGTACTTATCCCATGCCCATTTGTACTTGAACGGGACCAACTGGTTGACGTCGGTATGGCCGTTGATGATGCGCTTGTCGGCCGCGTTGACGCGGCTGGTGACGTCGACCGGCAAGGCGTCGTTGCGCGCTACCAGGGCCGGGTTGAGCGCAATATCGTTGTATTGCTGGCGCGTCTCGATGCTCTGCAACTGCGGCTGTGGAGCGGCAGGGGCGCGAGGCGCCGGCGCTGTGACTTCATCATCCCAAGAAAGCATGTCTATTCCTTTACTAAAACTACGTCTGTTTGTCTAAAGCGATAGACCCGGCCGAAGCCGGGTCGTTCCTGCACTGTTTCTATCCATTACGACCATTACGATCGCTTACGCTTGCCGGCCACCGGTTGGTACCGATCCGTACCTGTTCAATTACTGGCATTGTATCTAGTCTAAAACCGATAACTTCGGCCCGAAGTGAATGCCTACAACGTCCCCTGCTTATTTTAAGTCCTTCAAAATATCTGTTTCGTAAACTTCCATCACGGACAGAAGTTCTTAATCGCGGAACCGAGTTTAAATTGTAGCACCAGCTTCAATCAAAAACACAATATGTTGTGTTCAACTCCAAAAAAAACACTGTATACAGTGTTTTCACATATCCAGAGACAATAACAAGCCTCTATTGAGCGATATTTACGCTTAGAGATGAAAACTGCCTGGATATCTAGACACCAAATAAATCATTCGGATACCAGCCGCCTCGCCTTCCCATTTGCCATTGATCGCCACTGAACCATCAAGCACACGCAAATGAAGGTGAGCTTTTACGGGACGGGGGCGACAACTCGCTTCGTAGAAAACCACATACAGCGTTTACGATGAGTGTTCGTTAACTAAGCTCATACCCAGCCGATTGATACCTACAATGCGGATGCAGTAATTTGTACGAGTATCGTTTTTCATCTAGAGGATATGAATATATGCAATACCTATATCGTTATGATCCATGGGCATCCCACCGTTTCCAGCACAGCACCATGGTCGCCAAGGGGCGTATTAAAACGCGAGAACAAGCCCGAAAGGGAGGCAAGACGGCTCCGCCCGACGAGCCATTCTGACGTTGAAACACAGGGACGCCCGCTATGCAGGCGTCCCTGC